>CAJXSD010000001.1 GCA_913060475.1 uncultured Paracoccaceae bacterium
GCTGCTGCTGACGACGATTCATGGTCCGCTTCTGTAGCTTACACAGCTGGTGCAATGTCAGTATACTTCGGCACAGACAACGACGAAGAATGGGAAGCAAACGTTTCTTATGACTTGGGTGGCGGCGTATCTTTGAACGCAGCAACCGACCATTCTGAGTACGTTGCAGCTGGCATCAACTTCTCATTCTAATCTTAGATTAGTCTGAAGTTACGAGAGCGGCCCCTTGGGGTCGCTCTTTTCTTTTGTGGGGAATGTGTTACATCACGCCAAAAGGAGAAAGCCATGTCATTATCGGATATCCAATCAGGCATCGCACAGGCCGCACAACAGGCAGGCCGCGACAGTGGGTCGGTGACATTATTGGCGGTGTCCAAGGTACAGCCAAATGATCGGGTGCAATCTGTTTTGGAACAGGGTCACCGCGTGTTTGGCGAAAATTATGTGCAAGAAACGGCAGATAAATGGCCGGCTTGGCGTGCCAGTTTTCCAGATGTTCGCGTGCATATGATTGGCCCCCTGCAATCGAACAAGGCCCGACAAGCGATGGGGTTGTTTGATGCGATCCATTCGGTGGATCGTCCCAAATTGGCCAAAACCATTGCACGATTGGCGCAGGAATTGGGCCAGTGTCCCGATCTGTTCATTCAGGTCAATACCGGTGCTGAACCGCAGAAAGCGGGCATTTTGCCCCAGGATACCGATCAATTCATCGCCGAGTGCCGGTCCATGGACTTGCCCGTCCAAGGTTTGATGTGCATCCCCCCCGTAGAAGAAGAAAGCAGCCTGCATTTCGCATTATTGGCGAAAATTGCTGCGCGGAACGGATTGACAGGCCTGTCCATGGGAATGTCCGACGATTATCAAAAGGCAATTGCCTTTGGCGCCACCCATGTCCGCGTAGGGTCCGCTATTTTCGGGGCGCGTGATTACAATCGGTAACGATCAGCCGTGATCCATAGCCCACAAAGTCCGCGACAGTGCGCAGGTTTTGGCGTGACAGACCAATGCATCCCGCTGTTGGGTATCCGGGGCGGCGCCATTGGTGGATGAAAATCGCCGATCCACGCCCCTTGACCGCATAGGGCCAATTCCAGTCGGTCAATAAAATTAAATCATACATCGGATCCGCACGCCGCAGCCGTTCGTGACTGGCATGATAGGGCGCGCGTACCATCATGTTGTAATCGTCATCCTTGGGGTCATCGGACCACAGATCATGCGGGCCAATCGGTTTGGCCCAATCGCGGGGGCGCGCCATGCGGTCGGGGCGATATAACATGCCCACGATTCGGTGGTGTCCCACAGGTGTTGCGCCATCGCCTTCGCGTTTGTGGCGGGTGATCCCCCCACGGCCCACCGTGCAGGGCAAAACACGCCCCCCAACCCGCAGGCCCATTGGGGTCACCACAAGATCGCGCTTGGGATCGATGATCATAGCATATGGCCCGATTTTTTCGCTTTGGTTGCCAAATATTGGGCGTTTTCGCGATTTTGCCCAACCTGTAACGGGACGCGTTCGACCACGGTGATGCCGTTGCGTTCCATAATGTCAATTTTGCGCGGGTTGTTGGTCAGCAGTCGAATGTCGCTGATGCCCATTTCTGCCAAAATTGATGCGCCCAGACGGAAATCGCGTTCGTCATCTTCGAACCCCAGTCGGTGATTAGCCTCGACCGTGTCGAACCCCTGATCTTGCAAGGTGTAGGCGCGCATTTTATTGGCCAACCCGATGCCTCGCCCCTCTTGGTTGAGGTACAACAACAAACCAGATCCGGCCTGTCCCATCTGCGTCAATGCAGCCTGTAACTGGGGGCCACAATCGCATTTCAAACTGCCCATCACGTCACCCGTGAAACAGGCGGAATGCAACCGCACCAGCGTCGGTTGATCGCGATCGATGCGGCCAATTTCCATTGCATAGTGTTCGCCGTATCCTGTGTCAGACCGAAAAATATGCAACCGCCCCACCTGTGCCGTCTGGGTCGGCAATCGTGCCGATGCCACATCGTGCAGGGCCAAGGGTGCCTTTAACAACGGGCTGACCTGTGATTGGTCCAGCTGTGTTAAATCGGCCATTTGGACCAGCTGATGATCTGATAGCGGAACAACCACCGCGGCGGGCAATAGATGCGCAAGTTTTAATAAATTTAACGCCGTTTCTTCGCCGCCCAATGCGGGGGTCATTATGGTTTGGAACGGACCACGCAGACCTGCGGACATATCGTGGGCGGGGTCTGCCACCTGCTTGACCCAAGATACGCTGCGATCTGAGGGGATCGAAATACGCGCAAAATTTCCGTCAAAGGCATAGACCTTGATCGTTTCTGCCCGCCTTTGGGTGACCACCAAAACAGGTGTGGGTCCTAGCGTGCGATAGGTGGCAAATCTATCCCCGCTTAAGGTTTCTGTTGCACAAAACAGCATCGGCTGCGGCCCCGTCAGTACCACGGGCAGGCCCATTCGCAAATCAGCGAGGGCGCGCGCAATGCGTTCTGATACTGTAGGTTCTAGCATGTTGATATCCGTTTTTTACGTCTTTACCCCCTTTCTGGCCCAAGGGAAACGGTCTTTGACACCTTGTGAGGGGTAAATTGTTACAAAACCACAATCAATCTACACAGTGCTGTGATGGATGTTCGCAAATCTTGAAACCTGCTAGGATTGCCCCCATCTGTCTGGAAACGGAGGACGACATGCCACAACCCAAAAAAATCTTGCTGGTCGACGACGAAGAGGATCTGCGCGAGGCTTTGGCCGAACAGCTGGCCATGACCGATGATTTTACCGTGGCCGAGGCTGAAACAGGTGCCAGTGCGCGCGCACAGGTGGCAGACACAAGTTTTGATTTGGTGATCTTGGATGTGGGGCTGCCCGATACCGATGGTCGCGATCTGTGTCGTGATCTGCGTACAGCGGGTGTTGCGTGCCCGATCATTATGCTGACAGGGCATGATACCGATACCGACACGATTTTGGGGCTGGATGCGGGGGCCAATGATTACGTGACCAAGCCGTTCAAATTTCCCGTTCTGTTGGCGCGGATTCGCGCACAGCTGCGCCAACATGAACAAAGCGAAGATGCCGTGTTCGATTTGGGCCCCTATGTGTTCAAACCCAGCGCCAAGTTATTGACAGATCAGAAGGGCCAGAAAATACGATTGACGGAAAAGGAAACAAACATTTTGAAATTCCTGTATCGTGCAGGCAATGCGATCGTGGCCCGTGAAACACTGTTGCACGAGGTTTGGGGATATAACGCAGGGGTGACAACCCACACATTAGAAACACATATTTACCGTTTACGCCAAAAAATCGAACCTGATCCATCGCAGGCAAAACTGTTGCTGACGGACACAGGCGGATATAAATTGGCCAGTGGTTAAGATTTTTTAATACATTTGGCATAAACTTTGCTGTAGTATTGACGTAAGTCATATTTGAACAAGTTCCCGCGCGTATCCGGGTCACGATACGCTTCCTCCCTGTTGGACTGGCCCGGGTTTATCCCGGGCCTTTTTTTATTTGGGAGGCATCAGTTTGCGGGGGCCTGGACCATCGCGTCCCATTTGATCATCTGGATTGTATAATTTGCATGCACTCAGCGACAGGCAACCGCAGCCAATACAGCCATCTAACGTATCGCGCAGGGTTTGTAATTGTTGGATTTGGGCATCAATGCGATGGCGAAATTTTTGTGACAGCCGTGTCCAGTCTTGGCGGGTGGGGGTGCGGGCCTGGGGCAGATCGTCCATCGCGGATTTAATTTCGTCTAGACTAAATCCCAATCTTTGCGCTGCCAAAATAAAGGATGCACGCCGAATTTGCGATTTTTCAAATCGGCGGTGTCCGCCGCGATTACGGTTAGATTGCAGCAATCCGATGTCGTCATAATAGCGGACGGCAGAGACCGCCAAACCGGTGCGCCGTGCGATTGTGCCAATCGAAATGTTTTGCATTTATTACCTTGATCTAAAGTTCACTTGAGAAATTATAAGGGTCTTCGGTCATCCAAATCAAGAAAGGAATAATCATGACTGAAGCACAATTAGAACATGTCAATGTGACCTGTGCTGACCCAGATCACACCGTCAAGATGTTGGTTGATTTATTTGGGTGGCATATTCGCTGGTCGGGTTCGGCAATAAATGGGGGCTATACGGTTCACGTAGGCACCGATGCACAATATATCGCGCTCTATCGTCCTGTGGGTGATTTGGTGGTCGGTACCGACAAATATCACAGCCTGTCTAGCGTTAATCACATCGGGGTAATTGTGCCCGATCTGGAACAGGCTGATCAAAAAATTTCGGCAGCCGGATACACCCCCTATAGCCACGGGGATTACGAACCGGGGCGCAGGTTTTATTTCCGCGATCACGATAATATCGAATATGAGGTTGTTAGCTATCGCTAGGCGTTGCACCCCGCCCTGAAATCACTATGTTGGGCGGGTATTCGCCCAGCATAAGGATCGCGGCCTGTGACATTTACTTTGGCAACTTGGAACATTAACTCGGTACGCTTGCGTCAGGATCTGGTGGCCAGGTTAATGACGGACGAGGCACCGGACGTCTTGTGCCTGCAAGAATGCAAATCCCCCGTCGATAAAATCCCGGCCGAAGTTTTTGCAAACTTGGGCTATACCCACATGGTGGCCCGCGGGCAAAAGGGATATAACGGCGTGGCCATTCTGTCGAAAACCCCGATTGTCGAGGTCGCCGCCTATGATTTCGCAAACCTTGGGCATGCGCGTCATATCGCGGGGCGGCTGGACAATGGCGTGACCATCCACAATTTCTATGTGCCGGCTGGTGGCGATATTCCGGATAGGGATAAAAACGAAAAATTCGGTCAGAAATTGGATTATCTGACGGAAATGCGGGATCATTTTGCGGCGAACACCCCGCAAAAATCCATTCTGGTGGGCGACCTGAACATCGCGCCGCGTCCCGACGATGTATGGGATCACAAAAAAATGCTGAAAATCGTCAGCCACACCCCGATCGAGGTGGACCACCTGACCGCCGTGCAGGATGCAGGGCAGTGGGTGGATGTCACGCGGCAGGATATTCCCCAAGGGTTGCTGTACAGCTGGTGGTCCTATCGGGCCAAGGATTGGGATGCCGCCGACAAGGGGCGGCGTTTGGATCACATCTGGGCCACGGCAGACATTGCGCCTGCAGCGCATTCCAGCCGCGTTTTGCGTGCGGCGCGTGGGTGGGACCAACCCAGCGATCATGCGCCAGTTTTTGCGACCTTTGATCTTTAAATTTAACCTGCCACATCCATATGTGAGCAAAGACAAAACATGGAGTTTCAAACATGGAACTAGGACAAACACCCGCCGGCGCATTGATCCAAGATGTGAGCGAGGCAAATTTCATGGCCGAGGTTGTCGAGGCCAGTAAAACCGTACCAGTGATCGTCGATTTTTGGGCGCCCTGGTGCGGCCCCTGTCGCCAGTTGGGCCCAGCCCTAGAGGCCGCCGTGACCGAGGCCAAAGGCGCGGTCAAAATGGCCAAAATCAACGTGGACGAAAACCAAATGATCGCGGGCCAGTTGCGGGTGCAATCCATTCCCACGGTCTATGCGTTCTGGCAGGGTCAACCCATCGACGGATTTCAGGGGGCGTTGCCCGGATCGGAAATCAAGGCATTCGTTGATCGTGTGATCACCGCAGCTGGGGGCCAAGCCGACGGCGGTCTGGCCGAGGCGATCGAGGCAGCCGAACAAATGCTGGATGAGGGTGCGATTGCGGATGCGCTGCAAACCTTTCAGGCCATCGCAGGCGAAGATCCCAATTCTGCCGCAGCCATTGGCGGCATCGTGCGCTGTTTGATTGCGCTGGATGATCTGGATCAGGCCGAGGCTGTTTTGAACGGTGCGCCCGCCGAAATTTCGGATGCACCCGAGTTAGAGGCGGCGCATGCCCAGCTGGAACTGGCGCGGCAGGCGGCCAATGCGGGTCCCTTGAACGATCTGGCAAATGCGGTTGATGCTGATCCCGCAAATGCGCAAGCACGCTTTGATTATGCTCAGGCGCTGCATGCCGCAGGGCAGGTGCAAGAGGCCGTTGACCAGTTGTTGGAGCTGTTCCGCCGCGATCGCGAATGGAACGATGGGGCTGCCAAGGCGCAGTTGTTCACCATTTTCGAGGCGTTAAAGCCGAATGATCCCGTCGTGTTGAATGGGCGTCGAAAATTAAGCTCTTTGATCTTTGCCTAACGCACAAACCGCACTATCATCGAAATATGGGATATTCATTCGACCTACCTAGTACGATTGCGGTATTTCCGCTGCCGCGCGCGGTGTTATTGCCGCGGTCGCGGTTGCCGCTGCATATTTTTGAACCGCGCTATCTTGCGATGATCGAAGATGTCATGAAAACGCCAGAACGTCTGGTTGGGATGATCCAGCCGAACGGATCTGATCGGTTGCATACCATCGGGTGCGCCGGCCGATTGACCCAGTTTTCCGAAACAGAAGATGGCCGGTACATGATCACTCTGTCAGGGATCAGCCGGTTTCGGATCCTCTCAGAACACAGCGGCTTTGAACCCTATCGCAAATTTGACGTCACATGGGATGGTTTCGAACAAGACCGCCGCGCCGTGGACAAGGATACCACCTTTGATCGCGATGCGTTTTTCAAACTGTTGGAACGGTATCTTGAGGGGCGTGGCCTGTCGACCGATTGGGAAACCCTACGCGAGGCCGAGGATGAATTGTTAATCAATTCCCTGTCCATGTTGCTGGATTTCGAGCCCGAGGATAAACAAGCCCTGTTAGAGGCCCCATCGCTGATGACACGGCGCGAAACCTTGGTTACATTGATTGAATACAGTCTGCGCGGCGGACAGGAACAAGGACCCATACAATGACCGAACACGCCTCTGCACAGATGTTTGACCGCAAAATGTTAGAGGCGCTCGTCTGCCCGCTGACCCATGCGACCCTAGAATTCGACGCAGATGCGCAAGAGCTGATTTCGCGCCCTGCGTCACTGGCCTTTCCAATTCGCGATGGTATTCCCATCATGCTGGTAGACGAGGCCCGCCGCCTAGAGGATTAAGGCGCGCACAACTCCTAGACTGCATTATTGCATCCAGCGGGGCAATTCCCCCGTTAATCCCGCCGCTTCGCGGATGAACCCGCGGCGCATGGTTGGGCTGGCGTTGATCACGCCCATGCCCACGGTGCGTCCCAAACGCAGCACGGGATTGTCATTGGAAAACAGTTTGTTGAAAAAATCGGTCGCCAATCCAAGGCTTTGGTTGTCGAATCTGCGCCATTCTTGATAGCGTGTTAACACATTGATCGATGCGAAATCTTCGCCGCGGGTGCGCGCCTGGTCGATGACATCGCACAGTGCTGCAATATCACGCAGCCCCGCATTTAACCCCTGACCTGCGATGGGATGGACCCCATGGGCCGCATCGCCAACCAATGCCAGCCGGTCGCTGATATAGGTTTTTGTCATGCTGATCCCCAAGGGATAGCTGAACCGTTTGCCCGCCAGCCGGATATCGCCCAGAAACGATCCAAACCTAGGGCGCAGAATGTCCAGAAAATCATCGTCCGATAACGACAGGATTGTGTCGGCCTGCCTGGGTGTTTCCGACCAGACGATGGACGACCGATTGCCCCGCAGCGGCAAAATCGCCAAGGGCCCCGGCGGCAAGAAATACTGATAGGCGGTGCCGTGATGTGGTAAATCATGTTCAATGGCGCAGACCAATGCCGTTTGCGGATATTGCCATCCTGTCCGTTTGATCCCCGCGCGCTGGGCGGTCTGGCTGCTGCGTCCATCCGCGCCAATAATCAGTTGGGCCTGATATGTCATACCGTTGTCACAGGTCACACTGGCTAACATATCGTCGATGGACTGCGACACAACACGGGTTTGGGACAGATAGGTGATCAAATTCTGATCGGCTACAGCATTGTGCAATACGGGGCGCAGGTGGCGATCTTCGACCATATGGCCCATTGGGCCTTCTTCGATTTCTGTGTGATCGAAATGCATATGAAATGGCGATGGGCCATTGGTCAGGTTGCCGTCGAACACCTTGATGTCCAGCATAGGTTGGGCCTGATCCGCCAGCGCATCCCAAAGCCCAAGCGATTGCATCAACCGGACCGATGTCAGCGCCATCGCATAGGATCGCCCGTCAAAGGATCCGTCCATCTGTGCTGATTGCGATTGGGCATCAATGACCAAGCTGCGCAGACCAAGGCGCGCCAGTCCCAGCGCCAAGGTCGCCCCATTCAGGCCGCCGCCCACAATTATGATATCAAACCGTTTGTCCATAGACGATGAATTGCAATCCAAAACAGGATTGTCCAGCCCGCAATTCGTCGCTAGGGTTATTTTGTGACGTCAGGGGGTAAAAATGCAAACATTGACCGCGCTAGATTTAGGCAAAAAAATTGAAACGGGGGCCTGTGATCCGGTGGATCTGGCGCAGGATCTGTTGTCTGCCATTGGGGCCCACGATTTTGGCGACCGCATTTATGCCCGTGTGACACCTGATCGCGCCTTGGCCGAGGCACGGGCCGCAGGCGATCGGGCCAAACGCGGGATGCGGTCGGGCCCCTTGGACGGTGTGCCCCTAAGCTGGAAAGACCTGTTTGACACGGCCGGTTGCGCGACCGAGGCGGGATCTGCATTGCTGCGCGGGCGCATACCCACTGAGGACGCGCAGGTTCTAAGTAACGCCACATTGGGCGGGTCGGTGTGTTTGGGCAAAACCCATATGTCGGAATTGGCCTTTTCGGGGTTGGGTTTGAACCCCGTGACGCAAACGCCCCCTTGTGTGAACGATCACGCGGCTGTGTCGGGCGGATCGTCATCGGGGGCCGCGGCCAGTGTCGCCTTTGGCTTGGCGCCGGCGGCCATTGGATCTGATACGGGGGGATCGGTCCGGATCCCGGCCGCGTGGAATGATTTGGTGGGGTTCAAAACCACGGCGGGACTGGTGTCTGTGCGGGGTGTTGTGCCGCTATGCGCCAAATTTGATACGGTTGGTCCGCTGACCAAAACCGTGGCCGATGCGGCGGCGGTTTTTGCCCTGATCCAAGGCGCGCGTTGTGTCGATTTAACGCCCCCTGATCCAGCATCGCTGCATCTGGCCATTTTGGAAACTGTCGCCTTGGACGACCTGCGCCCAGAACCCGCCGCTGCCTTTACGGACGTGGTTGCAAAATTGGAACGCGCTGGCGTAACAATCACCCGCATTCAGGCCCCCGAGGTGGCCCAGGCCATGGATCTGGCTGGTGTCCTTTATGCGCCCGAGGCCTATGCCACATGGCGCGATGCGATCGAGGCGCAGCCAGATGTGATGTTTGACAAAATTTTGGAACGGTTCCGCGGTGGGGCAGGGGTGTCGGCCACGGATTATATCGTGGGCTGCCAACATTTGGACCAGTTGCGGGACCTGTATCATGCCCGTGTGTCGGGATTTGATGCGGTAATCCTGCCCTCTGCGCCGATTTTACCACCCGATGCCCAGCGTTTGATGTCGGATGACACCTATTATGTGGGTGAAAACCTATTGGCCCTGCGCAATACACGCATCGGAAATTTGATGGGCAGCTGCGCCATGACATTGCCAACGGGGCATCCCAGTTGCGGTTTGATGGTGCAGGGCGCGCCGCGCAGTGATAAAAGATTGCAGCGTTTGTGTTTGGCGATCGAACGGGCATTGCAAGTCTAGCGCCGCAGAAACTGCGGATTTCAGGACACATATCGCAAAATATGGTCGGTTTTGCTGGACGTGAGGCCAAAGCTTGGGTATCTTGGCCAGATAAAAGGGGCACAAGACCCCAAGATTGAGGCAGTATAAATGGCGTTTCCTGAGCGGTTTGCGAACCTTCCGCCCTATGCGTTTCCGCGTCTGCGCGCACTGTTGGATGTTCATCCGGCAGGTGGCCCAGTGCGGCATATGACGATTGGTGAGCCAAAGCATAAATTTCCCGCATGGATCAGCGATATAATCTCGCAAAGCTCGGATCAGTTTAATGCCTATCCCGCGAATGACGGCACACCTGAATTACGGGCGGCGATTGCCGGATGGTTTCAGCGGCGGTTTTCCGTGGCGCTAGACCCAGACACCCAAATCATGGCGGCCAATGGCACACGCGAGGCGTTGTATAACGCAGCAATGGCCCTGTGCCCTGAAACCAAAAACGGGCAACGCCCCGTCGTTTTGACGCCTAATCCGTTTTATCAGGTTTATATGATTGCGGCCATTTCGGTGGGCGCCGAACCCGTTTTTGTGCCTGCGACCAAGGACACAGGGTATTTACCCGATTATGCGTCTTTGCCGGCTGATATTTTGAACCGCACCACCATTGCCTATCTGTGTTCGCCATCAAACCCCCAAGGGGCGATTGCCAGCTATGAATATTGGAAAACGTTGATCGCCTTGGCCGAACAGTATGATTTCCAGATTTTCGCAGACGAATGTTACAGCGAAATTTATCGCAATGGCGTGCCCGTGGGCGCGTTGCAGGTGGCCCAGGATATGGGGGCCGATCCCGAACGCGTTGTTGTGTTTCATTCGCTGTCGAAACGGTCCAATTTACCGGGACTGCGGTCTGGATTTGTCGCAGGCGGACCGCAGACATTGGCGCATTTGAAACAGTTGCGATCCTACAGCGGCGCACCGCTGCCCGGCCCCATTCAGGCCGCATCCGTTGCCGCCTGGAACGACGAAGCGCATGTGGTCGAAAACCGCGCGCTATATGCCGAAAAATTTGATATCGCAGATCAGATTTTTTCTGATGTCGCAGGATATACCAGCCCGCAGGCGGGATTTTTCCTGTGGTTGCCCGTTTCGGATGGCGAAGCGGCTGCATTGAAATTATGGACCGAAACGGGGGTGCGGGTGTTGCCGGGCCGCTATCTGTCCAAAGAAACCGAACATGGTACACCAGGGGCCGCCTATATCCGCGTGGCGCTGGTCGCACCCAAAGATGAAACAGAACAGGGCCTAAGAGCCATCAAAAGCTGTTTGTATAAATAAGAGGTAGTCATGGCATATCATCAGGCAAAAGGGCGCGATCCGCTGATCGATACAAAAATGCAAGAAACGCTGCAAAAACGCGGGGCCGAATTGTTGGGCCTGTTGGTGATGGCCTGTGGCGTTTTGGCTGCTATGATTATTTTCAGCTATTCCCCTTTGGATCCCGGCTTTGCTGCGGCAACGGATGTTCCGATCCAGAACTGGTTGGGATTGACGGGGGCGACGATTGCATCGCCCTTGATGTTGATCCTAGGCCTTGGCAGCTGGAGCCTGCCGGCCCTGCTGATCGCCTGGGGCGCGCGGCTGTTTTTGCATGCCGGTGCGGATCGGGCGACATCGCGTTTGGTGTTTGCGCCGATATTTGTGGCGCTGGTGTCCGTTTATGCGGCGTCCTTGGTGCCGGATGCGCTGTGGACGCATAATTTCGGAATGGGGGGATTGTTTGGCGATACAATTGTTGGATCGTTGTTATCGTTGCTGCCCCTGTCTGCAGGGGCCGCGATCATTCTAATTTCCTTTGCTTCGGCTTTGGGTGCGATCGCGCTGGGCGCCTTTGTTTTAGGCTGTTCCAAGGAAGAAATTCGCACAGCGGCACGGTTTTTATACATTGGCGTTGTGATGACATATGCCATGATTGCCCGCGCTTTGGGCAAGGGCGCAACACAGGCGGTCACTGCAGCGCGCGATATCCACGAAAAACGCACCTTGGCCGCAGAAGCGGAAGAGACCGATCACGATGCAGATGCACAGGTCGCGCCGCGCAAATTATTTGCCCGTTTGCCCGTGTTTTCCAAACCTGCCGTGACCTTGCCAGAACCCGAATTGGTCGAGGATGTGGCTGACACCAGCATCGATGCAATGCCGGGTGAAGATCGCATCAAATCCCGCATTTCCCAAGTGATCCGTTCACGTCGTGCACCAGATCCCGCCGAAATGCTGCCCTTGACCAAGGGGCGGGGCCGCGGGCCAGATGCCTTGGTTGTATCATCTGAGCCGCCACTGACCCGGCGTGAACAGCCGCAGTTAACAGACGATGGTGCCGATGCGTTCGCGCAGGATGCCTATGCCGCACCTGAGACAGATTTGGACGCGGACAAAGATTGGGATGCGGGCTGGGACCACGATGTCTATGACCCGCAGGACCAACCGCAGTCCGTCATTGCAACCCCTAACTTTGAACCCAAGAAAGTTGTCCAGCCGCCACAGCGCAAACCGATCCCCCAATCGACCCGCGCACAGGCCGAGGCACAGCCCAAGCTGAACTTTGACGGCGGTTCAGGGTCAGAATTTGAATTGCCGCCCTTGGGATTGTTGCAAAACCCCGACAGCATTCAGCGCCACCATTTGTCGGATGAGGCGCTAGAGGAAAATGCCCGACTGTTGGAATCGGTTCTGGATGACTATGGCGTCAAAGGTGAAATTGTTTCAGTGCGCCCTGGCCCTGTGGTGACCATGTATGAATTGGAACCTGCACCGGGCCTAAAGGCCAGCCGCGTCATTGGTCTGGCCGATGACATTGCGCGGTCGATGTCGGCGCTGTCGGCGCGTGTGTCCACCGTGCCGGGGCGGTCTGTCATTGGTATTGAATTGCCCAATGAAAACCGGGAAAAGGTGGTGCTGCGTGAAATTCTGTCGGCGCGTGCCTTTGGCGATGGTAATCAAAAATTGCCACTGGCGCTGGGCAAGGATATTGGTGGCGAACCCATCGTGGCGAATTTGGCCAAAATGCCCCACCTGCTGATTGCAGGGACCACCGGTTCAGGGAAATCCGTGGCCATCAACACGATGATCCTGTCGCTGCTGTATAAATTGACACCCGATGAATGCCGTTTGATCATGATCGACCCGAAAATGCTGGAATTGTCCGTCTATGACGGCATCCCGCATTTGTTGTCGCCCGTTGTGACCGACCCGAAAAAGGCGGTTGTCGCCCTGAAATGGGTGGTCGGCGAAATGGAAGAACGCTATCGCAAGATGTCGAAAATGGGTGTTCGCAATATCGATGGATACAACGGTCGCGTGGCTGATGCGCTGGCGAAAAACGAAATGTTCAGCCGGACAATCCAGACCGGTTTTGACGATGAAACGGGCGATCCCGTGTTTGAAACCGAAGAATTCAAACCCGAAAAAATGCCCTATATCGTCGTGATAGTCGATGAAATGGCCGATCTGATGATGGTCGCCGGCAAAGAGATTGAGGCCTGCATCCAACGTTTGGCGCAAATGGCGCGTGCCTCGGGCATTCACCTGATTATGGCGACACAGCGTCCCTCGGTCGATGTGATTACGGGTACGATCAAGGCGAACTTCCCTACGCGGATATCGTTCCAAGTGACATCGAAAATCGACAGCCGCACGATTTTGGGGGAAATGGGCGCTGAACAGCTGTTGGGCATGGGCGATATGTTATACATGGCAGGCGGTTCGAAAATTATGCGCTGCCATGGTCCGTTCGTGTCCGACGAAGAGGTCGAAGAAATCGTCAACCATCTGAAAGCCTTTGGCCCACCCGATTACAAATCTGGCGTGGTTGAGGGCCCCGATGAAGAAAAGGCCGACAGCATCGATATGGTGCTGGGTCTGGGTGGCAACACGGATGGCGAAGACGCGCTGTATGATCAGGCTGTGGCGATTGTGCTAAAGGATCGCAAAGTATCGACCAGCTATATCCAGCGCAAATTGGCGATTGGTTATAACAAAGCGGCCCGTTTGGTTGAACAGATGGAAGAACAGGGATTGATTTCGCCCGCCAACCATGTGGGCAAACGCGAAATTCTGGTGCCTGAACAACAATAAATCTGGATCCCCCGTTTACACATTTTGTTGATGGGGGATGCAATGCACCCGTTCAAACAGTATATTTAGGTTATGATAAAACAATTTACATTCGCATGCGCGGTTTTGGTCGCGACCACGGGGGCGGGTTGGGCCGAAAAACTGTCGCTGCCGGTTCTGTCGCAATATTTGAACGGGCTTACCACCGTGCAGGCGCAGTTTACCCAAATTAATCCCGATGGCACATTGTCGACGGGCAAGATTTTGATCAAGCGCCCTGGTAAAATTCGGTTTGAATATGACCCCCCCAACAATGCCCTGGTTATGGCATCGGCTGGGGCCTTGGCGATTTTTGACCCCAAGGGGAACCCGCAACCGGAAAGCTATCCGTTAAATAAAACGCCGCTGGGATTGATATTGGACAAAAACATTGATCTGGAACGCGCCAATATGGTTGTGGGGCATGCCTATGACGGAACGGCGACGCAGGTGTCCGTACAGGATCCCCAGCACCCAGAACGCGGTCGCATGGATTTGTTTTTCACAGGACCCACGCCCGAGCTGCGCCAATGGGTGGTTCATAATGAAAACGGCGAACAGACGATCGTTGTGCTAAACGATATGCAGCGCGATGTTGCCATTCGCGACTATCTGTTCAATGTGCTGCGCGAAATTGATTTGCGCCAGAAAAAATAAACGCCCCAGGCGGGGCGTTTGATACTTAGGTTTTGTTGCAGCGTTCCAATTGACCGCGATACATATCGGCGCGTCTGGCCACTTTGTTCGATACATCCAGCAACCAGCGTTTGCGTTTATAAGTGCCACGGGAATATCCCGTCTGGCCTTCGTGATAGGCCAAATATTGATTGCGGGCATCCGACAATGACAGCCCCAATTTCCGTTTGGAATTGTTCATATACCAGCCCATGAAATCCGCAGCGTCATAGATGTCGTTACGCTTGGCAAAGAGGCGACCGGTAGATTTCCGGTAATCGTCCCATGTCCCATCCAACGCCTGCGCATAGCCATAGGCCGAACTGACACGTCCCAAGGGGATAACACCCAGCGCATATTTCATGGGTGTTTTTGCGTTGGACTTGAACCGGCTTTCTTGGTGGATGGTCGCCATTTGGACATGGACTGGCACGCCCCATTTCCGTTTTGTCGCCTGGAACGCACGGTGGAACGCAGGGCGTTGCGATAATATCGAACAGGCGTTGTCCAAATTGCGCGGCGGGCTGAAACTGGCCACGCCACACGATGATAATACTAGCACAATAAATAATGTGCGAAGAGTTCTGCTCATTTCCCTCTCGCTTTTTGTTTGTTGAATTATCATACTAAATTAATACCCTTTGCGAAAGGGACAATAAAAATTGGTATCGAATTTGGTGATATTTAGTGATCAAATCCATTTATCGAAATGATACCAGTTTAAAATAAATAGATCATTTTTGTTCATATTGTGATATGCAACCCCCATGGACAACGTTTGATGCGCGTTGTACCACACCAGCTGGGAGTAGTTGGACATGCACAGCAGAATCGCAAAATATCGCTTGGGGCAAGTAGTTAGACATAAAAAACATCCGTTTCGGGGTGTTGTTTTTGATGTGGATCCAGAATTTGCCAATTCTGAGGAATGGTACGAATCGATTCCCGAGGACAGCCGCCCATCGAAACAGCAGCCATATTATCATTTGTTGGCTGAAAACGAACACAGTTATTATGTGGCCTATGTGTCCGAACAAAACTTGGTTGAGGATCGTTCAGGCGAACCGGTCGAACATCCCGACGTACCAGAAATGTTCGCAGATTTCCATGATGGGCATTATGTCATGCCCTATAACATGAACTGAACCTAGAACCGCACGACGACCTGGCCCCCCGTACCTAGAACCCTAGGGCACAGCCATCTTTGCGGGGGTCTGATGCCCCCTCTAACACACCATTGTCATGCATGACGATCGCCTGCGCGCCACCGATGGGGGTGGTGTCGCGATCCACCACATGACCGCGCGCTGCCAAATTGCGGGTAACCGCATCACTAAATCCGCGTTCTAATTTCAGCACGCCGCCTTCGGGAAAGGATCGGGGGGCATCAATGGCGGATTGTATGTCCATGCCATAGGTCATCATATTGCCCAGCACGCGGATATGTCCCATCGGCTGGTATTGCCCGCCCATGACACCAAATGGCATATAGGGTTTGCCGTTTTTCGCCAGCATGCCGGGGATAATCGTATGCATGGGGCGTTTACCCCCTGCGGCCATATTGGGATGATCAGGGGTCAGGTTGAACCCGGCACCACGGTTTTGCATCAAGATACCATATTTGCGGCTGGCAATCCCCGATCCAAAGCCATGGAAAATGGAAAATATCAACGAAACCGCCATCCGATCGCGATCGACCACCGTGATATAAACGGTGTCCTTGTGGGCCGCTTCGGTCAGCTGCGCGATATTGGTGCGTGCGGTTTTCGGATCAATCAATGCCGCCAATTCGTCCGCCAAGTTTTTGGATAACATCCGATCCAAACGTGTCGTGTGATCTGGGTCTGCCATGATGCGATTGCGCGCATCATATGCCAATTTGGCGGCCTCGGCCTCAATATGGACGCGGTCGGCGCCCATGGGATCCATATTCGCCAGATCAAAGTGTGCCAAGATGTTTGAAATCAAGAATGCCGTTGCGCCCTGCCCATTTGGTGGGTGTTCAAACAGCGTTTTATCCCCCACAGGCGCCGAAACGGGATCGGTATAATCGGCGCGATTGTTTTGGAAATCCTCGACCGTGTGGACACCGCCCAGCTCGTTTAGGGTTTGGACCATATCTTGGGCCACGTCAGAGGCATAAAATCCGTCGCGCCCCTGTTGGGCAATCTTGGTCAACACATCTGCCAATGTCGGGTTTGCAAACAGGGCACCCAGTTTGGGCGCGTGACCCGCCACCGAATAAAATGGCATTGCCGTGTCATGCAAATCCCCCAACATCGCGGCC
This sequence comes from uncultured Paracoccaceae bacterium, assembly GCA_913060475.1. Taxonomy (GTDB): domain Bacteria; phylum Pseudomonadota; class Alphaproteobacteria; order Rhodobacterales; family Rhodobacteraceae; genus CAJXSD01. The sequence continues at coordinate 16,807 of CAJXSD010000001.1, forward strand.
CAGTCCATGGCGACACGCGGGGCAACAGGCACGCCGCGTTTGGCGTAATCAATGGTGGGGGCACATAAACGATCGATGCCCAAAACGCCGTAATCATTTGCCAAGGTGCAAAAGGCATCAATCGCACCGGGAATCGTGACCGCCGCTGCGGAACGCAGGGGGATTGTGTCATGTCCCGCCGCAAGCAGCCCGTCCGCGGATAAGGCCGCTGGGGCCCGACCAGACCCATTCAGGGCCAAAATGTCATCGCGCCCCGCAGGTGAAAACAGTGCAAAACAATCGCCGCCAATCCCACACATATGCGGTTCGCATAGGGTCAGCATCAACGCGCCCGCGATGGCCGCGTCCATCGCGTTTCCCCCCGATTTCAACGTATCAACCGCAACCATACTGGCCAAAGGATGCGACGTTGCGCACATGCCATTTTCGGCAAAGACGGCGGATCGGCCGGGAAAATGAAAATCACGCATTTGCTGTAATCCTGTTTTTTGGAATTTTAGGCCGCTGAGTGCAAAAAACAAGCACCTTGGCCGTTAATCGCGCGGCTGAATGGAAAACCCCAATGTATTTTGCCCCCGTTCGTGGCGATAGGTGAGATCCTGGCACAACATGCGGATCATGGCCCAGCCAAACCCTCCTTCGGGCATGTCGTCAGGGTCTGGCAAAGTTGCGCCGTCGATCACCGATTGTGGGCAGGGACGCCCGCGGTCTGTGATGGTGATTTGCAATACCTCGTGTTCGGCCCAGTTCACCAATACGGGGGCCTCGGGCGGAACCTGGCCATGTTCAACGATATTGTTCAATGCCTCGGCCAGTACCAATTCACAGGTATCTGCATCATAGCGCCCCCAAATATCAGCGGGCGCATCGGTCATTATGGTGTCCAACGACCGGCGCACGTCCAACGGGGACAGCAAAGAAAATTGATAGGATTTCGCCATCAAATCATCACCCAACACGTAATGCACTGTCCAAATCGGGATGAATTTTAAAAATGCTGTCCATGCGTGTCAGGCGAAACACCTTGTCCACGGCGGGGTTTAGGGCGCATAGGTCAATCTGGCGCTGTGCGCCGATGTTTTTTTTGATGGATACAATGGCACCCAGCCCGCTTGAGTCGATGAAATCGACTTGAGTCAGATTCAAAATAATCCGTGACGCGTCATTGGCGGTCAGGGCATCATGTATGGCATCCTTGAATTTCAGGGCGGCCTGCGCGTCAATGCGGGTGGCGTTGACTGTCACAGACAGTCCGTTTGTTTCGGTTGATAAACTTAGGTCCATGTAATCCTCGTAAATTAGGTGTGATTACACACTAGACGGCAATCGTTACCATTCGGTATGCTCGCCCCAAATATCAGGAGGATTTGATGAATAAAGTTGTCATCACCGGGGCGGCACGGACGCCAATGGGCGGATTTCAGGGCGATTTTGATGGCGTGGCTGCATCCCAGTTGGGTGGCGCAGCCTTAGCGGCCGCACTGGCCGGGGCAGGTGTCGGGGATGTTGACGAACTGATCATGGGGTGTGTCCTGCCCGCAGGTCAGGGGCAGGCCCCCGCGCGCCAGGCCGGATTTGCAGCAGGTCTGGGCGATCATGTGCCCGCGACCACATTGAATAAAATGTGCGGTTCCGGGATGAAGGCCGCCATGGTTGCCTATGACCAGATCGCGCTAGGCCACGCAAATACGGTGGCCGCGGGCGGGATGGAGAGTATGTCGAATGCCCCCTATATGCTGCCCAAAATGCGCGGTGGCGCGCGGTTGGGGCATGGTCAGGTGGTTGACCACATGTTTCTGGACGGGCTTGAGGATGCCTATGACAAGGGGCGCTTGATGGGCACCTTTGCCGAGGATTGCGCCGAAAAATATCAATTCACCCGCGCAGAACAGGATGAATATGCGCTGCAGTCGTTGTCAAATGCACTGCAGGCGCAGGAAACGGGGGCCTTTGACACGGAAATCGCCCCCTTTACCGTGACATCGCGCAAAGGGGATCGGGTCGTCGCCTGCGACGAACAACCCGCCAAGGCACGGCCCGAAAAAATTCCGACATTAAAACCTGCGTTTCGCGAAAATGGGACTGTGACGCCCGCGAATGCATCGTCAATTTCGGACGGTGCGGCGGCGTTGATTTTGGCAAACGGCGATTATGCCCAGACGCGGGGCCTGCCGGTGCGGGCCGTTATTCGCGGCCATGCCAGCCACGCCCAAGATCCCGCATGGTTTTCCACCGCCCCGATCCCAGCGGCGCGAAAACTGCTGGATCGTCTGGGCTGGCAGGTGGGTGATGTTGACCTGTGGGAGGTGAACGAAGCCTTTGCCGTGGTTCCAATGGCGTTTATGCGGGATATGGGAATTCCCCGGGACAAGATGAACATTCATGGCGGGGCCTGTGCCTTGGGTCATCCGATCGGGGCATCTGGCGCGCGTATTATCGTGACATTGCTAAATGCGATGGAACGTTTGGATGTCAAACGCGGGATCGCTGCGATTTGCATTGGCGGTGGCGAAGGAACCGCCATCGCGTTAGAGCGTGAATAACCATGGCCGTTGATTATGCGCAATTGCGCCAACGCGTTTTGGCGGTGTGTGACGGGGAAACGGATCAGGTTGCCCTGATGGCGACACTGGCATGCGAAGTGCATCACAGCGATGATCGGTTTGATTGGACAGGGTTTTACCGCGTCACGGCGCCCAATTTGTTGAAAATTGGCCCCTATCAGGGTGGGCACGGGTGTTTGCAGATTACCTTTGATCGCGGTGTTTGCGGGGCGGCGGCGCGCACGGGGCAGGTGCAATTGGTCGATGATGTCGATGCCTTTCCCGGGCATATCGCCTGTGCCGCGTCGACGCGGTCGGAATTGGTGATCCCGTTTTATGATGCCCAAGGGGCGCTGATCGGTGTGTTCGATATCGACAGCGATCAACCTGCGGCATTCGATCAAAATGATGCAGACCAGTTACAATCCTTGCTGGCGGCCGTGTTTTCACAGGCCTGACTGCCCCGCGACAGTGTACATATATTTTACCCCAAAGCCGCAAGCGCCGCTTTGGGGTAAGGGAGAGATCGGATTAACGGTCTGGTGCGTTACCCGTTGCGGGGCACAATGATCACCTCAACACGGCGGTTTTGTGCGCGCCCCTCAGGGGTCAGGTTGGATGCCAAGGGCTGGTCTTCGCCTGCGCCATAGGTCCGGATGCGATAGGGGTCCACCCCGTTTGCACGCACAACATCCGCCACCGCAGCCGCACGGCGGGTCGACAAATCGACGTTATAGGCGGCATCGCCTGTGTTGTCTGTGTGACCCACAATCTGAACGTCAGAATTTGGATAATTTTGCAGGTTTGCCGCCAGTGTCGCCAAATCGCTGCGCAATCCGGGGGCGACATAGGTGCTGTCGACGTCGAACAGGATATCCTGGGGCAGGGTGACGATCAGACGATCGCCCGTATTTGTGATGACCACTTGGTCATTGTTCAAATCATTGCGCAATTCAGCGGCCTGTTTGTCCAGCTGGTCCCCAATGGCTGCACCCAGACCGCCGCCGATGATCGCGCCCTTGATCGCGGCCCCGCGGCGGTTTGATTTGCTGCCATCGCTGGTGGCATAGGCCCCTACGGCGCCAATCAGGCCGCCAATCAATGCGCCCTGTTTTGTGTTGGTGCGGTCCATGTTGGGGTCATATTGCTGCCCCCCGCCACAGGCGGCCAGTGCAAAGAGGGATGCAATAATCGTGACTGACTTAATGGGTTTTGTGCTCATAACGTCCTCGGGTGTTGTGGTCATTTCAAATATGGTTCGCTGAAATGCAGTAGCCACTGTCTTGGGGCAAACACCAATAAGAATATTCAAAACGGCAGAAATTTGCCAGATGATTTACCGCATTATGTGCCCTGCGTTGCATCGCGGCGCGCGCTTTCATGGGCAAGAATAGCGCGTTTTACGGGCAGGCCCCAGTGATAGCCGCCCAAACTGCCATCTTTGCGCAGGGCGCGATGACAGGGGATCAATAATCCAATGGGGTTGCGGCCAACGGCCGTACCGACGGCGCGCACAGCCTTGGGGTGGCCAATCGCCTGTGCAATATCGGAATAGGTGGTGACATAGCCGGATTTGATATTTAGCAAGGCCTGCCAAACCTTGATCTGAAAGGGCGCCCCGATCAGCGACAGCGTGGCGGTGCCTTGCAGATTGAAAATCGATGCGGCCCAAGCGTCAAGTTGTTGGTTTTTATCGTGAAAACGTGCCTTTGGCCAGCGGGCGGCCATGTCGTTCCATGTGTCGGATTGATCCGCATCGGAGGCAAAGGCCAGACCGCAAATGCCCCGATCGGTTGCCATCAGCAGGGCCGGACCAAAGGGGCTGTCGTACCAGCCGTGCATGATGTTCAAACCCAGCCCCCCCGCGGCATAGGTGCCGGGTGTCATCGCCTCCCACTTGAGGAACAAATCATACAGACGCGCGGTGCCGGACAGACCCGCGGTCATTGCGGTATCCAATGTTGTGTGATGGTTGCGCAGCAGCCGTTTTGACAGGTCCAGGGTCAAATATTGCTGATAGGCCTTAGGGGACACCCCCACCCATTTTGAAAATAATTTCTGGAAATGTGCCGGGCTCATGTCCATGGCCTGTGCCAATGTGGTCAGGTCCATTCCCTGTGGGTCCGCGTCAATCAATTGAATTGCGCGTTCGATCACGCGATAGGAATAGGATCTGTCCGGTGTCATCTGCATTTTTCCAAATTTTGTGCTAGTTTATGCCAAGCGTGACGTGTTTTCGACCCGAAACTTGCTATATCGCTTGTAACAGGTGGAAATTCGGGGCAAACACGGACCTATGTCGAAACAGCTTGATTATCATACCATCCGTGAAATCTTTACACGGTTTCAGGACGTCAGCCCCGAACCCAAAGGGGAATTGGACCATGTCAATGTCTATACCTTGGTGGTTGCGGTGGCCCTGTCGGCGCAGGCCACGGATGTTGGCGTGAACAAAGCCACGAAAGAGCTGTTCAAAATTGCCGATACGCCGCAAAAAATGCTGGATCTGGGCGAAGAGGGGCTGATCGAACATATCAAGACCATCGGCCTGTATCGGAACAAGGCGAAAAACGTCATCAAGCTGAGCCAGATTTTGGTCGACCAATACGGTGGAGAGGTGCCAAATTCCCGTGCGGCCTTGCAATCTTTGCCGGGGGTTGGGCGCAAAACGGCGAATGTGGTGTTGAACATGTGGTGGCGTCAGCCTGCCCAAGCGGTCGATACGCATATTTTCCGTGTTGGCAACCGCACTGGCATTGCCCCGGGCAAAGATGTAGATGCGGTTGAGCGCGCGATAGAAGATCACATTCCAGCGGATTTCCAGCTGCATGCCCATCATTGGTTGATTTTACATGGGCGCTATCACTGCAAGGCGCGCAAGCCGATGTGTTCAACATGTTTGATCCGCGATCTGTGCGGATATGAGGAAAAAGAGTTATGAAAAAATATCAGGTGCTTGGCATAGGGAACGCAATTGTTGATGTGATTTCACGCAGTGATGATGCGTTTTTGCAAACAAATGCCATTGACAAAGGCATCATGCAGTTGGTCGATAAGGACCGCGGTGAATTTCTGTATGACGCGATGACAAACCGCGTGCAGGCCCCCGGTGGGTCCGTTGCCAATACGCTGGCGGGGTTGGGGGAATTGAACCTGCGCACCGGATTTATTGGTCGCGTTGCCGATGATGATCTGGGCCGTTTCTATGCGCAGGCCATGGATGATGACGGAACCGATTTTGTGAACCCGCCGGTGCCCATGGCGGATCTGCCGACATCGCGTTCCATGATTTTCGTGTCGCCTGATGGGGAACGGTCGATGAATACCTATCTGGGGATTTCTGCCGATCTGGGCCCTGATGATGTGGCCGACACCGTGGCGCAGGATGCGGATATTGTGTTCCTTGAGGGGTATTTGTTCGACAAGGATCCGGGCAAAGAGGCCTTTCAAAAATTGGCCCGTCTGTGTCGCGCGGCTGGTGGACAGGCGGGCATTTCAATTTCGGACCCATTCTGCGTCGAACGTCATCGTGACGATTTTTTGCATTTGATTGAAAATGAACTGGATTTCGTCATCGGAAATGAGGACGAAGTGAAATCGCTGTTCCAGACCGATGATCTGGATGCCGCATTGGACCGATTGGCGGCCATTGCACCCTTGGTCGTGTGCACCCGTTCGAGCCGTGGTGTCAGCGCCATTCGCGATGGTCAGCGGGTCGATGTGCCGGTGGACCAAATTGTACCCATCGACACGACCGGGGCAGGGGATCAATTCGCGGCTGGGTTCCTTTATGGATTGGCCACCGATCGTGATTTGGAAACCAGCTGTAAAATGGGCTGCGTCGCTGCGGGCGAGGTGATCCGCCATATCGGACCACGCCCTGAAACGTCAGTTGCCGAATTGTTTGCCGCCGCGGGGTTGGTGTAACCTAGCGGTGCAATTCTGCATGGACCCTGTCCAGATCAATGTCAGTCACTGGCATTTTATTGGCAGGGTCATTTGCGTCATATCCGAATAAATCAAAATCCTTGCGATAAATTTCATGCATCAAATGTATGGATAGATCGTCAAAGTATTCCGCAACGGGGTGGGCGCGTTTTGGCCCGTGGCCTTCGCTTTCGTTAAATCGGGGAACCCGGGCTAAATCCACGGCGTGCGGCGGTGTGATATGATCCAACACATGTTGCATCCCGTCATTAAAGCGTTCGGTCCAAAAAATGTGGTCATACCGCCCCCCACCTGAAATCAAGGTTGAGACATGCCCCGACACGGACGACCAATGTATGTCCGGGGCCATTGGTTTGTAAAATCGAATGGTGTCGCGTGCGAATAACAAAAACCGGCGAAACGAACTGATTTGGTCAAAGTCGTTGATATCGTCCGATCCGCCCACTGTGACCCCGTATTGTTGCATCAACAGCGGCACCATATTGCCGCGATAGCGTTTTCCATTGCGCTGGATGCCGCAGATTTTGTCGAAAAATGATGATAATATGCGGGTATAGGGATTGCGCACGCAGGTAAAGGTATAGGCTGATTGCCTTTGGACCGACGCTGCGATGATGGGTTTGCTATGGCCCTGGTTCCATTTGTGCAATCCTTGGGTGGCGTCGTGGATGTCCCCATCAAAGAACTGTCCATGATCGGAATAATACAGGATTTGACCAATGGTCGAACAGGCGCATTTTGGCACCACGCGATAAATCACGCTTTCGCTTTCGGTCATCCAGGTTCCAGGAAATCGCATTATGTCGTGCTCCGCAGGTCTGTTGGTGTTTTGTACGCAATGTTTGATGAAATGAAAATTGTTATTCAATCTTGGATCAAAGTTCCTTAGGTTGTCACCATCAGATCACTATAGCGCCAAAGTAAACCTGTGACAAAAATAGCTTATCTTTTGCTCTGCCATCACGATCCGGATCGCGTCATTTCGCAGGTCCGACATTTGGCTGCGCAGGGCGATTATGTTGCCGTACATTTCGACCGGCGCGGCGCGGCGCAGGATTTCCACAAAATTCGCCACGCCTTTGCCGGCAATGGTCGGGTGCATATTTTGCCGCGTCGGGTGAAATGTGGATGGGGCGAATGGTCATTGGTGCGCGCGACCTTGGTCACCCTGCGCGCGGCCTTTCAACGTTTTGATGCGGCGACCCATTTTTATTTGATTTCGGGTGACTGTATGCCGATCAAATCAGCGGTGCATATCAAACAGTCGCTGGGCGAAAATAATCGGGACTATATCGAAAACCACGACTTTTTTAACGGATTTTGGATCAATACAGGGATCCAGCGGGATCGGTTGATTTACCGGCATGTGTTTAATGAACGCCGGCAAAAACGGTTGTACGATCTGTCCTTGGCGCTGCAGCGGAAATTGGGTTTGGCCCGGGACATTCCGGCGGGGCTGAACGTGCGCATTGGCAGCCAGTGGTGGTGCCTGCGTCGGTCGACTGTTCAACGTGTTTTGAAATTCACGCGGCGCAATCTGCGCATCGTTCAATTTTTCAAAACCACGTGGATCCCTGACGAAATATTTTTTCAAACACTTGTGCCACGCCTGATCCCCGCTGATGAAATTGAAAACCGTCCGCCGACATTATTGCATTTTTCAAACTATGGGTTTCCGATTTCGTTTTATCCTGATCATATGGATTTTCTGGTGGGGCAGGATGCATTTTTTGCACGGAAAATCGGCGCAGAATCGCCCGCGTTCCTGCAAAAACTGTGGGACCTTTATGCCAGTGATCTGATACCCTCTGACGTGCAGACAAATGGCCCAGATCTGATTGCGGATATTCAAACTGCAGGTCGCGCAGGCCGGCGATTTGGGGGCCGTTTTTTTGACCCTGACCAGTCCTTGCGCCCAGATCAACACCTGAGCGTGATCGTCACGGCAGATGGTGATTTGCCAGCGCAATGCACCCTGCCGAATTATGGTTTTGCCTTTGCCGGGTCAGATGGTGGTGCTGAAACGGCGGCAGGATCGGGGTGGGGCGATCAACTTGCCTTTATGGATCGTGCGGCCCGTCTGGAAAATCCAAATCTGGTTCTGACGGTTCTATGTGCAGGCCAAAGCGCACAACACGCGGCCCTATTTTTAAATCCCGCGGATGCAGGGGTATTGCCCAAACTGGCGCATTTGCGGGGACAGATGCGGGTGATTTTTGACGCCGGCATTCTAGATGATCGGGCATCGGATGACGCGCCGCAATTTGGGCAATTGACACGCCAGCGGCAAAATGAACTTGCCGATATTATCAGACAGGTTAAATGCGATCATAATGGGCAGGTGTTTGATGTCCCAAATAACCTGTCGCGCACAGACGCACGCGCATGGATTTTGGCGTGGTTGAATAAAACAGAGGATAAAGATGGCCTATACCTATGATGACACAAATATTTTCGCCAAGATCCTGCGTGGCGAAATTCCAAATAAAACCGTGTTGGAAACCGAACATTCCCTAGCTTTCGAAGATATCGCACCGCAGGCCCCGATCCATGTTCTGGTCATCCCCAAGGGCCCATATGTCAGTTATGATCATTTCGCCCAAGCGGCCAGTGATGCCGAAATTGTGGATTTCACCCGCACCATTGGTCAAGTCTGTGAAAAACTGGGTCTTCAGCCCCCGTCTGGCAACGGGTTTCGCGCCATTTCAAATACGGGCGCCCATGGCGTCCAAGAGGTCCCGCATCTGCATGTGCACATCTTGGGCGGGCGCATGTTGGGGCGGATGCTGCAACGCGCGGAATAATGGATCAGGCCGACTTGGTCAGGGATAGAAACACATCCTCTAGGTCGGCCTGTTCGGTGCGCACATCTGCGATGGTGATGCCCGATGATTTGACGAATTGTAAAACATCGTCGGCCGTGATGTCCTGTGCGCGATAGCTGAAAACGATGGATCCATCATCGCGCTGCGTTGTGGTGATGTGATCCGATTGCGGTAATTGGGACACGGGGTGTGCCGGCTGAATGATCAGCGCCTTGGCGTCCAATTTTCCCAACAGGTTTTTGGTTGTGTCCTGCGTAACGATCTGGCCTTGTGACAAAATTGCGATTTCGTCACACATTTCCTCGGCCTCTTCCAGATAATGGGTGGTCAGGATGATCGTCATACCCCGTTCGCGGTTTAATCGGCGTACGTTTTGCCACAACATTTGGCGTAATTCGATGTCAACGCCCGCGGTCGGTTCATCTAAAACTAAAATCTGTGGATGATGTACCAATGCCTTGGCCAACAACAACCGCCGACGCATGCCCCCTGACAGGGTGCGGGCATAGGCATGCGCTTTGTCGGTCAGGCCAACCATTTCTAAAATGGCGTCGCTTTGGCGGTCTTTGGCGGGAATGCCGTATAGGCCGGCCTGCACCTCTAACGCGCCGCGTGGCGTGAAAAACGGGTCAAGGTTCAGTTCCTGCGGCATCACGCCGATGGCCGCGCGCGATTGGCGCGGTGATTGATCCTGATCAAAGCCCCAAATGCGAATCGATCCGCTGGTTTTGTTCACCAAGCCGGCCAAAATATTTATCATTGTGGATTTTCCTGCACCGTTTGGCCCCAACAGGCCAAAGATGGATCCACGTGGTATTGTCAGATCAACGCCTTTTAGGGCATATTTTTCCGGCTGATTGTGCTGCGGGGCATAGGTTTTAACCAAATTTGAAATTTCAATGGCTGCTTGGGTCATTGCGGTACTTGCCCCCTTGGATGTAATCGCGCATAACATGTTGGAACCAAAATGCAAAAGGAAATGCCAATGTCAATGCAAGCTCCTGAAACCCGTGTCGTGGAAACCTATCGCGTTGCCTGTGACGGCGGCGAAGGTGCCTTGGGACATCCCCGCGTTTGGTTGCAGATCCCCACGGATAAGGGCTGGGTCGAATGCCCCTATTGCGATGCGAAATTGGTGCATCGTGATCATCATCAAGAGTGATCAAAAAAATCTTCACATCCTTTTACCATGGACACGTCACATTTTAGCCCAAATGTGAATCAATAGTCATTCGCGTAATTAGGGGCGGTGGCGCGATGTTATGGCTTGCGTTTTCCACCTTGTCTGTGGCGCAGGGCCGTTTGGTTCCGTGGCACACTTTGTGTAGGGGACATAAACAGCCATGGCTGTCGGTGTTGAAAGAGGAATGATGTTTAAACGCTTTATCGCCGATGAAATCGGCGCAGTAACGATTGATTGGGTCATTCTGACCGCCGGCATCGTCGTAATGGCCATTGCGGCAATATCAGTATTTAAGGTTGACGAGCAATCTGTTGCAACCTTGGTGGTGTGTAACAGTACAGGCGAGACAAAAACCGTGATGCCGTTGACGGGCAACCCAATATCAAAGTTAATTGTCGGCACGCGTACCCGAATATCATCGTTCGGCAGCTATATTGCCACTGGGAATGGATGTGCTGAGCCATAGTATTGGTGCTGTGATAGCGCAGTCAAATTTGTGAAATGTGTCTAAGAGTAGTTTGGGTAATTAAAAGGATTTGAATATCGACCAGTCGATTTGGCTTAACGAGGAATAACATGACAAAAACCAACCTGTTTCCAGAAACGGACGCGAAACACCATCTGAACCAAGCATGCGGTGTGTTCAAACGGTTCGTTCGCAATGAACGCGGTGCGGTCACGATTGATTGGGTCATCCTGACTGCAGGTATCGTGGTTATGACGGTCGGGGCTATGGCGGTATTTCGCATTGATACAGATGGGATTACTTTGGTCGGCCGTCCCGACGCAGACGGAAACATGAATTTCGAGGTGACGGGCGGCAACTGGTACGGCCGGTTGGTCAAGGCAATTGAATTTAAGGTTGCGTTTTGGCAGCCATAAATTCGCACAGGGTGCCATTGGGGATGATAGTGTCAGTCGTTTGTGCAATTTGTAGAAGAGAGACAAGTAAATGAAAGTTTTGAGTGAAAAGTTCGGGGCCGCAGCCCGCCAGTTTATCTGCGATGAAGATGGAGCAATCACGCTGGATTGGGTGATACTAACCGCGGGTATCGTTGTAATGGTGATCGTTGTGATAATATTGTTCGATGTAAAAACGCCAGAGGAACTGCATGCGAGTACGCCCAACGGTGTAGACCCTAGGGACGGTGCCAGTTTCTTGTCCGTACTCATGTTGGATACACACGACGCGGTTTATAAATTCAGAAATACAATAATGCCCTAATTTTATAATACGCCGTATATAGCTATTGTGCTGATCTAGGGATGAGGATCACGTGGTTGACTAGTATTCGAAGACTGATGTGCAGTTTTCTAGTGGATTGCAGGGGATCAATTAGTATCGAATGGGTGTTGCTGATTGCGACCCTGGTCGGCTTGGCTATGTTCGTGTTTCCAGTGTTCCAGGCCGATTTGGACAAGGTCGATATCGCCACCAGCGGTGATACCTTGGCCGAAACGCTGCAAAGTAGCCAGTTCGCAGGGCGCGGCGAAATTTCAAATATACTGGAAAGTGTGCAGGAAACGGTCAATGGGTTGGCCAAAAAACTGCTGGGCCGCTAGGCTGATTTATCCTGGTGTATCGCGCAATTGCCGCTGGTCAAATTTTTCCCGATTGTGTACACCTGATCCCGACGAAAAGCGGGGTATATTATGTCATTTGGTTCAGGACATCATCTGCATTTAATTGATGGATCGGCGTTTATTTTTCGCGCCTTTCATGCATTGCCCCCTTTGACGCGGAAATCCGATGGGTTGCCCGTGGGCGCGGTCAGCGGGTTTTGTAACATGCTGCTGCGGTACATTGAGGGCAACACAGGCCCCGATGCGGCCACCCATTTGGCTGTCATTTTTGACAAGGGCAGTCACACATTTCGCAATGACATGTATGATCAGTACAAAGCAAACCGCGATGCCATGCCCGAGGATTTGCGCCCCCAAATCCCCCTGACCCGTGACGCAACCCGCGCCTTTAATATCGCTTGCGAAGAAATCCAAGGATATGAGGCTGACGATATTATCGCCACCTTGGCCCATCAGGCCCGCGACGCTGGCGGGCGTGTGACAATTGTCAGTTCTGACAAGGATCTGATGCAGCTGGTCGGCGGCGGTGTCGAAATGTATGATGCCATGAAAAACCGCCGGATTGATCGTGATGGTGTGTTTGAAAAATTCGGCGTCTTTCCCGAACGCGTGGTTGATGTTCAGGCCTTGGCCGGTGACAGCGTCGATAACGTGCCCGGTGCGCCTGGAATTGGTGTGAAAACCGCGGCATTGTTGATCAACGAATACGGTGATTTGGAAACGCTGCTGGAACGGGCGGGCGAAATCAAACAGAACAAGCGCCGCGAAACATTGATAAATCATGCGGATCAAATCCGTCTTAGTAAACGTTTGGTCGAATTGGATGCCAACACACCGCTGGAATTCACGCTGGATGATTTGGTTTTGCGCGACCCGGACCCTGAGGTTTTATTGGATTTTCTGGCGCAAATGGAATTTCGCACCATCACGAAAAAGGTCGCTGAAAAATTCAACCGTGCTGCGCCTGAAATCAATGATACCCCGCAGCAAATGGCCGCTGAACCGATTGCGGCAACGACGGTGGGGTTTGATGCGGATCAATATGTCTGCATCCGCGATGTGGAAACACTGGACGCATGGTGCGCACAGATTTCGGAACTGGGCTATGTTGCCGTCGATACGGAAACCACATCCTTGGATGAAATGCGGGCTGAATTGGTGGGCATTTCACTGGCCACCGCGCCGGGCGTTGCGGCCTATATCCCTATCGCGCACAAAGACGGCGCAGCGGATGATTTGTTCGCCACTGAAACCTTGGTGGAACAGCAGCTAAGTCTGGATCAGGTGTTTGATCGTTTGGGCCCGATCCTGACCGACCCTGCCATTTTGAAAATCGGTCAAAACATCAAATACGATGCCAAGATTTTTGCGAATCTGGGTCAGGATATTGCGCCGTTTGATGATACGATGTTGTTGTCTTATGCTTTGCATGGCGGGTTACATGGGCATGGCATGGATACGCTCAGCGATCGGTATCTAAACCACACCCCCATCCCGATCAAGGATCTGTTGGGCTCGGGGAAATCGGCCATCACCTTTGACCGTGTGCCGATCGATCAGGCCACGCGATACGCCGCCGAAGATGCGGACATCACCCTACGCCTGTGGCAATTGTTCAAACCCCAATTGCATCAGGCCCGCGTGACCACCGTGTATGAAACCATGGAGCGCAGTCTGGTACCGGTTTTGGCCAATATGGAACGCGCAGGCGTTTTGGTTGATCGCGATACACTTAGCCGTATGTCCAACGCATTTGCGCAAAAAATGGCCGCGCTTGAGGCGGAAATTCACGAATTGGCAGGGCAGTCGTTCAACGTCGGATCCCCCAAACAGCTGGGTGAAATCATGTTCGACAAATTGGGATATGAGGGCGGCAAGAAAGGTAAAACAGGCGCCTATGCCACCGGTGCCGATATCCTTGAGGATTTGGCGACCCAACATGTTTTGCCCGCGCGCGTGCTGGATTGGCGTCAGCTGTCTAAGCTGAAATCCACCTATACGGACGCGTTGCAAGATCACATCAATCCGACCACGGGCCGGGTGCACACATCCTATTCCATTGCGGGGGCTAATACGGGCCGATTGGCATCGACCGATCCAAACCTGCAAAATATCCCCGTCCGATCAGAGGACGGTCGCCGCATCCGCGAGGCCTTTATCGCGCCCGCGGGCAAAGTTTTGGTCAGTCTGGATTACAGTCAAATCGAACTGCGCATTTTGGCCCATGTGGCGGGGATCGACAGTTTGAAACAGGCCTTTCGGGATGGGCATGACATCCACGCCATGACCGCATCGGAAATGTTCGATGTGCCCCTAGATCAGATGACATCCGATATTCGGCGTCAGGCCAAGGCGATTAACTTTGGCGTGATATACGGCATTTCTGGGTTCGGGTTGGCCCGCAACCTGCGTATTCCACGGGCCGAGGCGCAGGCCTTTATCGATCGATATTTCGAACGTTTCCCGGGGATCAAGGATTATATGGACGCCACCGTCGCCTATGCCAAGGACCATCTTTGCGTAAAAACCCTGTTTGGCCGCACCATCCATACCCCCGAAATTAATGCCAAGGGGCCAACCGCAGGTTTTGCCAAACGTGCGGCAATTAACGCCCCGATACAAGGGACCGCCGCAGACATCATTCGCCGTGCCATGGTGCGCATGCCCGCCGCCATCGCGGATTTACCCGCAACGATGTTGTTGCAGGTCCACGATGAATTACTGTTTGAGGTCGATGCAGATGCGGTCGATACGCTGATCACACGGGCCAAAGATGTGATGGAAAACGCGGCCGACCCTGTGGTGCATTTGGATGTCCCCCTGATCGTTGAGGCGGGGCAGGGCGACAACTGGGCCGTCGCGCATTAGTGCGGCGCGGATTACCGCGGGCCATTTAATCGGGTTACTTCGTGATTGCGGTGACGAACCGGCGCACAATGGGGGATACGGTGATAATCGTTGGAAATGCGATTGCCCAACTGATGACCCAGGCATTCATCCATGACGCGCCAAATCCCGCATCCCATCCAATGGCGCGCAGCGTTGCGATGCCTGATACAATCAGTGACATCATGCCCGAGACCATAAAACCAAAAACAATCGGGGCAAAGCGGGCGGGAATCATGATGGGCTCCTATCTATCTATGGGGATAGATTAATATTCAAATTTCAGAATGTAAATCCCGCCATCTGAGTTTTTTGCAATGTGCGGTTGCCTAAACCTCTAGTTCAGCCGAGGGCAGGATTGGGAAAAACTGGCCGGCTGAACGTAACCCGAACCAAGACACCCCTTGGTGCATGTCATGGGTGCCAATTTCAATCAGTCGATAAAAACTTTTGCGGTCAATCAGGGCCTCTAGGCCTGCGCGGACATGAACATAGGGGGCCGGTTCATCCGTTTCAGGGTCGCGCACGACGCGGATGGGGTTTTCGGAATTGGCGGTTGTTATGTCGCCGACATGGGTTTCAAAACAAATCTCTTGGTCAGGGCCTGCATCCTTGACGGTAAAATCAATCGCGACAAAGGGGGCGTCATCGACGGTGATGCCCACCTTTTCGACGGGGGTGACCAGAAAATATTTGTCACCATCTTTGCGCAGAATTGACGAAAACAGTTTGACCAATTCAAACCGGCCAATTGGCGTTCCCAGATAAAACCAAGTCCCATCGCGGGCAATACGCATATCCAAATCCCCGCAAAATGGGGGGTTCCACAGATGTACGGGCGGCAAACCTTTGGTTTTTTGGGCCGCGCGGGCAGCGGTTGCCAGATTTTCTGCGGTTGGTTTCGGTGAAATTTTGCCACACATAGTTTTTGCCATTTCGCTCAATTGCATTACACCTAATATATAGATCAAACTTATCGGAGTGCAAAATGTCTGATCCTGAAAATCTGATCCAATCCATCGATGATTTGTCTGCACGCCTGTCTGCGGCAAAATCGGCGATTAATACCAGATTTATCGGGCAAACCCGCGTTGTTGATCAGGCGTTGACGGCGGTTTTTGCAGGGGGACACGCGGTTTTGATCGGTGTTCCGGGGTTGGGTAAAACGCGGCTGGTGTCCACCTTGGGGCATGTTTTGGGGTTAAACACGTCGCGCATCCAATTTACGCCCGATCTGATGCCCAGCGATATTTTGGGATCCGAAGTGTTAGAGGGCCCAGACACCGCACGATCATTTCGGTTTATTCCGGGGCCAATTTTTTGCGAATTGCTGATGGCCGATGAAATCAACCGCGCCAGCCCGCGCACCCAATCGGCCCTGTTACAGGCGATGCAGGAAAAACAGGTCACCACAGCCGGACAAACCCGTGATCTGGGCGCGCCGTTTTTGGTGCTGGCCACGCAAAACCCCCTGGAACAAGAGGGCACATACCCCCTGCCAGAGGCACAGTTAGACCGGTTTTTGTTGCGTATCGATGTGGGATATCCTGATTTGGATACCGAACGCGATATTGTTTTGGCGACCACGGGGGTGTCAGATGCGATGCCCGATGCGGTATTTTCTGCGCAAGATATTGTTGCCGCACAGCGGATACTGGCGCAGGTGCCCGTTGGGCAGGGATTGATGGAATTTGTTTTGCGGTTGGTGCGGGCCTGTCGGCCTGATACGCCTGATGCGCATCCCTTGGCCAACCAGTATCTGGCCTGGGGTCCTGGGCCAAGGGCGTCACAGGCCTTTGTTCTGGCGATGCGCGCCCATGCCGTGATCCGTGGGGCATCTGCACCCACGATGCGCGATGTGGGTGATCTGGCCCCTGCCGTTTTGTCCCACCGCATGTCATTGAAATTTTCCGCGCAGGCTGCGGGTGTTAATATGGCCGATGTCATCGCCCAAATCGTGGCCGATTTAGATGCACAGGGCCAAGCCGCATGACACATTTGGCCCGCCTTGCAACGGATGCGGCCCAGCTGGATGCAGGTCTGGCGGCGTTGTTGTTGCAGGCTGAACAATTGTCGCAAACCGTTGCGGCCGGTGAACATGGTCGCCGCCGCCCGGGCGTTGGTGATGATTTTTGGCAATTTCGCCCCTTTACCACTGGGGTGGATACACAAAAATCCGTTGACTGGCGGCGGTCGGCGCGGGCAGATCAGCTGTATGTGCGTACCTATGAATGGAAAACGGCGCAATCGCTGGCCCTGTCAGTGGATGCCAGTGCAAATATGCACGATCAGGGCAACCCCAGCAAATGGATGGTGTCGGCTGTGTTGGCGACTGCCTTGGCTGGGGCGGCTGTTCGGGCGGGGGAACGTGTGGGCAGTCTGGATCATCGCGTGCCTGTGGGGCATGGGCACGGCCAAATTGCACGCCTGATGACGGCGCTTTCACAACAATCCGACGGGCTGGACCAGGGCCATAGGTTGGTTGCCAAATCCAAGGCCGCCATTTTTTCCGATTTTCTGGGGGATCTGGGATCGACCCATAGGGCGCTGGAAACGGCCCACGATCGCCAAGTCCGCGGTATTTTGGTACAGGTGTTGAACCGGGACGAGGTTGGCTTTGCCTTTCGTGGGCCGGTCGTCTTTGCCGATCCTGGCGGGATGCTGCGCCATGAAACACAAGGGGCGCATGATCTGCGGGACCGGTATTTGCAGCGGCTGGCAGACCGGTTTGATCAGCTGGATCAGATGGCGGCCGCAGCAGGGTGGCGGGTTGAACGTGTTGTAACGGATCAATCGATGTTAACCGCTGTGACGCGGTTGCATCATCTGTTGTCGCAGGGGCAGGGTGTATAATGGCCCTTGGACCGATAGTCTTTGTTTATCCTTATGTTTTGTTGGCCTTAATCGGCCTGCCCGTTTTGTGGGTCATTTTGCGTGCCCTGCCACCGCGCCCCAAAACCCGTGTCTTTGCCGCGGTGCCCCTGTTGTTGGGGTTGCAGGACCAAGAGGTTGATAAAAACAAAACCCCCCTTTGGCTGATCGTATTGCGCAGTTTGATTGTGGCATTGATCATCATCGGTCTGGCCCAGCCGCGTTGGGCACCGGATGGACCACAGCGCGGCCAAGACCGTATATTGGTATTTATCGACGGCGGGTGGGCGCAGGCAAACGCGCCCCAACTGATCCAGGCGCAAATGGCAGACTTGATTTCTGCGCCGGATTTTGCAGACAAACGGATCGCAATTTTGAATGCCGCAGCACCTGCGCCTGTCCTTTGGCAACCTGCGGCACAAGCGGCGCAGAATTTACGCGATTGGCAGGCTGCGGCGTGGGATCCGGATTGGCAGGGCAGTTTGGATATCCTGCGCGATACACCAGGTACATTTGATGTGTTCTGGGCGGCAGATGGTTTGGATTACAACGGCGCGCGGGCCGATCTGATCCAGGCATTTCAGTCGCGCGGCGCGTTACGCATTTATCAACGTGATGCAGGGTTTCCCGTGATCCTTGATGTTGATCAATCAGACACGATTTTGACGGTGATGATCGCCGCACAGGGGGCAGACCTGTCGGCGTTGGATTTGCGGGTCGAGGGTGTCGATCCCGGTGGTCAGCCGATCACAATTGCCACAAATCCCATTCCCCCCACTGGACGGGTCGCATTGGACATTCCGCGCGAATTGCAGGGGCGGATCACGCGGTTCCGGATTGTGCAACATCCCTATGTCGGGGCACATTATGTCATCGCCGATCAGTTGCGCCGCCCCCAAGTGGGCATCGTCGTTGATGCCGCGCAAAATGAACAATTGGATGTATTGGATCCGCTAAACTATGTCGAACAGGCGGTTGCGCCCTATGCCGATATCGTGCGGGGGCCCGTGGATCAGTTGATGCTGGTACAACCCGATGTGATCATTGCGGCAGATACCGCAGGCTTGCCACAGGCTGACGATATTCAGGACTGGGTCGCGCAGGGGGGGCATTTGTTACGCTTTGCGGGGCCTGCGATGGCAACTGTATCCTCGCAATTTGCCGCTGATCCATTGTTGCCGGTGCAATTGCGGCAGGGGGGGCGCAATTTGGGCGGCACGATGAGCTGGCAAACACCAAAGTCACTGGCCGAATTTGACCCCGCATCGCCGTTTTATCAGCTGGATATACCCGCTGATGTATCCATTCAGGCCCAAGTGTTAGCCGAACCATCCCCTGATTTATCGGACAAAGTTTTGGCGCGATTACAGGATGGCACGCCCTTGGTCACGCAGTCCCAGCTAGGGTTGGGGCGGATCAGCCTGTTTCATGTCACGGCCACGCCGCAATGGTCGAACCTGCCGCTGACGGGATTGTTTGTTGAAATGCTGCAACGCCTTGTTCGGCCCACGACGGCGGGGGCGGCGATGGCGCAAAACCCTGATACAGAATGGACCGTTTTACAGGCGCTGGATGCCCGTGGTCTGTTGCAAGATCCTGAATATAAAACAATTTTGACCCAAGATATGCTCGATCAATCTGGAATTACCCCAGATGCACCGTTAGGGATATATCAATCGCAGACATCGGTCATGACGCGGAATTTGGGCGATGTCTATCCTGCTCTTGACCCGGTTGTGTGGCCATCCGACGTGACCGTGATCACCGATGCACAACCCGTGATGTCCGTGGAATTCGGGCCATTTTTGTTGATCGCTGCCTTGGTGTTACTCTGTGTCGATGTATTCGCCAGTTTGCTGGTATCGGGTCGGCAGGTTTTTGCAACAGTCGCAGCCATGGTCATTGCGCTAGGGGTGATGCCTGATCCGGCACGCGCAGACACGCAGACGGCGCCAGATGAAATCGCATTGGCCCATATCAAAACAGGGGACGCGCGGATTGATGCCTTGGCCCATGCAGCGATGGTGGGATTAAGCGACACGTTGTTTTTCCGGACATCTGTTGAACCTTCGGCCCCCGTTAGTTTGGATGTCGAACGCGATACATTGGCGTTTTATCCGCTGATCTATTGGCCCATCATCGACAGCCAACCGGCCCCATCGGCACGCGCGGTTGAGGTGTTGAATGAATTTTTGCGCTCTGGCGGGGTGATTTTGTTCGATACGATGGATGCCGAATTGCGGCGCGGAAATTCTGCACAAAACCCGAAATTGATGCGGCTGCTGCAGGATTTGGATATTCCACCATTGGAACCTGTTGCATCTGATCATGTGCTGACGCGTGCCTTTTATTTGTTGCAGGATTTTCCCGGGCGTTATCGGTCGGGGCAATTGTGGGCCGAGGCCCCGACAGATACCCAGACAGTGGATGGTTTGCCATTTCGGCCGTTAAATGACGGCGTCAGCCCCGTGTTCATAGGGTCAAATGATTGGGCCGCTGCTTGGGCGATGGACAGTCGCGGCGAACCCTTGGTTCCGATCGGGCGGGGTCGTGCAGGGGATCGCCAACGCGAAATCGCGCTGCGGTTTGGTGTGAATTTGGTAATGCATGTGCTGACTGGGAATTATAAATCGGATCAGGTCCATGTACCCGCCTTGTTGGATCGGTTGGGGCAATGACGATGTTTGACGTGATATTTGCCCCGCTGGTTCCCATGGGTGTATTGGCGGCACTGGCGGTGATCGGCGTTTTGTCCATTGGTTTGGCGTTTTGGCGTGGGCTATCGGGGTGGTGGGTGCGGGCCTTGGCCTATGCGGCAGTGATGGGGATTTTGGCACAACCCATGATCCGCGACACAAAAACCGCCGATTTGGATGATATTGTCGTGGTTGTTGTGGATCGGTCCTTATCGAATGCACTGGGCAATCGGGTTGACCAGACCCAACAGGCCTTGGATGCGTTGGGGGCGCGTTTGGGGACACGACAGGGGGTGCAGCTGCGTCAGATTGATGTGGGCGATGGGCCTGATAACACTGGCACCCGCATCGCGCAGGCCATAAATCGAGTGCGCGCAGACATCCCACCCCAGCAATTGTCATCGATTTTTGTGATCTCGGATGGGCAAATCCACGACACGGATCCCTTGGGTCTAGATGTGCCTGTGCATCACATCATGACGGGCGATCCCGCAGATTTTGATCGCCAAATTGTAATTAAGCAGGCCCCTGTTTATGCCATTTTGGGCGAAAAAATGGAAATCACGCTCGCGGTCCAAGACGACGGTGCAATGCCCGTTAATCAGACACGGGTCACCCTAACGGCCCGCGTTGGGGCGTCAGAGCCAGTGGAATTTAACGTGCCCATTGGCCAAGATGTAACATTACAACTGGACCCGCCCCATGCAGGCAAAACCGTGTTTGAATTACAGGTTCCAACCCTGGCCGGCGAAATTACCGAACAGAACAATCGCGCGATTGCACAGGTCAATGTTATTCGCGACCGTCTGCGTGTGTTGTTGGTGTCGGGCATGCCGCATCCTGGTGCGCGGGTCTGGCGCAATTTGTTGAAATCAGACAGTTCAGTTGATTTGGTTCATTTCACCATTCTACGCCCCCCCGGCAAACAGGATGATGTGCCCGTTTCGGAATTATCACTAATTGCCTTTCCGACGCGTGAATTGTTTTTGGAAAAAATTGATGACTTTGATTTGATCATATTTGATCGCTATAAACGGCGGGGCATTTTGCCATCGGCCTATTTGCAAAATATCGTTGATTACGTGCGCAACGGTGGGGCGGTTCTGGTGTCGGCCGGGCCAGACTTTGCCTCGGCCAATTCGATTTCACGTTCGCCCCTGGGGGATATTTTGCCAGCTGTGTCGACATCGCGGATTATCACCGATTCTTATGTGCCGCAGGTATCTGATTTGGGCACGCGCCACCCCGTGACACAAAATTTGCCCGATGACCCCGACTGGGGCCGGTGGTTTCGGCAGGTCGATTTGAATGTCACCCGTGGTCAAACTGTGATGACGGGGGCACAGGATAAACCCCTGCTGGTGCTGGACCGTGTGGATCAAGGGCGCGTTGCCTTGATCGCATCGGATCAGGTATGGCTGTGGTATCGTCAGTTTGAACAGGGCGGGCCGCAGCAGGAATTATTGCGCCGTGTCGCGCATTGGTTGATGCAGGAACCCGACCTTGAGGAAGAGGCCCTGAGCGCCGTTCAGCAAGGGCCTGATATTTTGATCACGCGCCGCAGTTTGGCAGATCAGGTGCCGCCACTGACCTTGACGGCACCATCGGGGTCGACCACCGAAATTGTGGCGCGCGCAACCAGTCCGGGCGTGTTTCAGGCGCAAATTGCTGCGCCAGAAAACGGCATATATGAATTGCGCGACACCACCCAAGCGATTGTATTTGCCAAAGGCGCGGTATCACCCATCGAATTTCAAACGCCGCTGGCAACCAATGCGCGTATTGCGGCACTGACCGGGCAAACGGGGGGTGGTGTGGTCTGGGCGCAATCGGGGGTTCCCCTGTTGCGCGATATTGATCCCGACCGGCCCGCATTCGGTAATGGTTGGATGGGTGTTGTCCGCAATCAGGCCACATCCGTCTTGGATGTCAGCACAAAACCCATTTTGCCAATTTGGATCATGTTACTGTGTGTCGTTGGCTTAACCATAGCTGCCTGGCTGCGCGAAGGGCGCACCGCCTAGTTCGCTGGTCTATCTTGGCATGCTAGCGTGGCTGCTTCAGCAATACGGTGCGCGAAGCTGATAAAAATTCGCGCCGCCAAAGCACCGCGACCGTAATGATTGTGCCCAAGATTAACGCCCAGTCGCCGGCCAACCACGATAGCGCACAGATAGCGAAATAGACCGATCGCAGCCCACGGTTATAGCTGCGCGCTGCCGTGATGTTGATTTCGCCGGCCTGATATGCGCGATGATCGGCCAATGGATCAGATTGATCGTTGGGTACCGCTGCGATGATAATGGCGCAATATCCAAACAATCGGTGCGACCATACGAATTTCAAAAACGCGTTTGTCACGAAAAACAGCACCACGAACAGTTTAATTTCCCAGACCAGATGCGGGTCCTTGGCTAGTGTTAATTCATTGGCAATACCTGCAAAACGATCTGCATTTCCCAACATGGCGACCAATCCACCGATCGAAATCATCGTGGCTGATGCAAAGAATGATGTTCCTTGGCGTAGGCCGTTCATGATCTGGCTGTCAAAAATGCGGTTGTCCCGTTCAGCCATGAACACCATCCAGTCGCGGCGATATCTCACCATGATTTGTGTGGTTGACGGGCGATGTTTTGGCGCGTTTTCAATGATATATCCCGTGAAAGACCACGCTAGCATCAAACAGCCGAGCGCGATGAAATCATAGGTGGAAAATAATGAAAGTCTGTCGATCCAAGTCATAGGACAGGTGTAGACCCGAATGTAAGGCTTGCCAATTCCCAAAATTGGTTATATTTATTTACCAATAGCGAGGTGTGCCATGGAAATGCCAGTCCCCAGCCAGCATCGTCTGGATCGTAAATCAGAACTTGTCCTGCGGTTGCGTGCAATTTTGCCCGCGGATTGCGTCATAGATGACCCTATGGAAACGCGGGCCTATGAATGCGATGCGCTGTCGGCCTATCGCTGTCCGCCTATGGCGGTGGTGTTGCCCTATACAACCGAACAGGTGGCGCAAACCCTGAAAATTTGTCACGATCTGAACATTCCGGTGGTGCCGCGCGGGTCGGGCACATCATTGGCAGGGGGGGCCATGCCCACGTCTGACAGCATTATTTTGGGCGTGTCACGGATGAATGACGTTTTGGACACCGACTATGATAACCGCGTGATCCGCGTCCAAACGGGCCGCACAAACCTAAGCGTGACAGGCGCAGTCGAAGCGGACGGTTTTTTCTATGCCCCCGACCCATCCAGCCAGTTGGCCTGTGCCATTGCGGGGAACATCGCGATGAATTCCGGCGGCGCGCATTGTCTGAAATATGGCGTGACGTCGAACAATTTGCTGGGCGTTCGCATTGTTACAATGCAGGGCGACATTCTGGACATCGGTGGTGCGCATCTGGATGCCCCCGATCTGGACCTGCTGGGTGTGATTTGCGGATCCGAGGGGCAGTTGGGCATCGTGACCGAGGCCACATTGCGCATCATCCACAAACCCGAGGGGGCGCTGCCCGTTCTGTTGGGTTTTGACAGTAACGAGGTGGCGGGCGCATGCGTGTCAGATATTATCCGCGCGGGCGTGTTGCCCGTGGCCATCGAATTCATGGATCGCCCCTGTATCCGCGCGACCGAAGATTTCGCCAAGGCAGGCTACCCCGATTGTGAGGCATTGCTAATCATCGAAGTCGAAGGCAGCCCAATCGAAATCGAAGAGCAGTTGGAAAAAATATTGGCGATTGCAGCAACCCATAATCCCGTCGAAATGCGCCGCGCCAATGACCTGCAAGAGGCGGCACGCATTTGGCTGGGCCGCAAATCTGCCTTTGGCGCGATGGGGCAGATCAATGATTACATGTGCCTTGATGGTACAATCCCTGTGTCGAAATTGCCCTATGTGCTAAAACGCATAGGCGAGATGAGCCGCGAATTCGGTCTGGGTGTCGGAAACGTGTTTCATGCTGGTGACGGAAACATGCATCCGCTGATTTTGTATAATGCCAATGAACCGGGTGAATTGGAAAAATGCGAAGCATTCGGCGCGGAAATCCTCAAGCTTTGCGTTGAGGTGGGCGGTTGTTTGACCGGCGAACATGGTGTGGGGATCGAAAAACGTGACTTGATGGATCACCAATTCACCCGCGATGATCTGATTGCGCAGATGAACATTAAGGATGTGTTTGATCCGGCGTGGTTGTTAAACCCGGCCAAGGTCTTTCCGCTGGATGCATCAGCATCACGGCGCGATGGGGGGATGTGATATGATCCATTTCCCAACATCGGAACAGGATGTGGCGCAATATCTGGGCGCAGCCAAGGGCAGCGTGACGATCCAAGGGGGCGGCAGTCGGACCCTGCACCAACCCGCAGGTGACACATTGTCGATGGAAAAACTGACGGGCATTGTTGATTACGAACCGGGTGCCCTGACCATGGTGGCGCGCGCGGGCACGCCCCTGGCCGATATCGAACAAACATTGGCGCAAGAAAACCAGCGGTTGGCATTTGAACCTGTGGTGATGAATGACGTTCTGGGCAAAACAGGTGCCAGCACGATTGGCGGTGTTTTTGCATCCAACGCCAGCGGATCACGCCGCATTCAGGCCGGTGCCGCGCGTGATTTTTTGTTGGGGGTGCGCTGCGTCGACGGGGCAGGGACCATCATAAAAAACGGTGGCCGCGTGATGAAAAACGTAACTGGCTATGATCTGGTGAAATTACTGGCGGGCAGTTGGGGGCAATTGGCCGCCCTGACCGAGGTATCGTTCAAGGTGCTGCCCATTTCCGAAACCGAGGCAACACTATCCGTTGCGGTCACCGATCCTGTCGCCGCTGTGGCGTTGATGACGCGTGTCATGTCTACGCCCTACGATGTGACTGGCGTATCCTATGATCCGGCGCAGGGGGTGGCTTTGGTCCGGATTGAAGGGTTTGAAAAGTCTGTTTCCTATCGCTCGGCCGAGTTGCGCCAAGTTTTGGCACCGTTTGGTGATGTGGATATTTTATCGGATCTTGCGTCGCGTGCTATGTGGCAGGCCTTGCGCCGATTGGGTCCACTGGTTGGGCAATCTGGTACGCTGTGGCGCGTGTCGGTGAAACCCACAGACGGCCCCGCAGTGGTTGAGGCATTACATGGGGCCCCCTATGTCATGGATTGGTCGGGTGGATTGATCTGGGCCGTCTTACCCAGTGATTTCGATCTGCGCGCGTCCCTGTCGCAGATTGCGGGCCACGCAACCTGTTTTGGTCAGGGACATAGCCTGTTGCACCCACATTCAGCGGGTGTGGCAGCAATCATGCAGGGCATTCGCGAAAAATTCGATCCCCATCATTTGTTCCCAACGCACAGCAAGGCGGCGTGATATGCAAACCTTTTTCAAGCCCGAACAACTGACCGACCCGGATTTTGAACGATCCAACGAAATCCTGCGGGCCTGCGTGCATTGTGGGTTTTGTACGGCGACCTGTCCCACCTATCAGGTGTTGGGCGACGAATTGGACAGCCCCCGCGGGCGTATTTATCTGATCAAGGATATGTTGGAAAACAACCGCATTCCTGATGAGCGGACCGTCAAACATATTGATCGGTGTTTGTCATGCTTGGCCTGTATGTCCACATGCCCATCGGGGGTGCATTATATGCATCTGATTGATCATGCCCGCGCCTATATCGATGAACACTATGATCGGCCATGGTCTGATCGTGCGCTGCGTTGGGTTCTTGCGCGGGTCATCCCCTATCCCTATCGGTTCCGACTGGCATTGTTGGGGGCAAAACTGGCGCGTCCCTTTGCGCGGTTTTTGCCGGACGCGCGGTTGCGGGCCATGATCGCCATGGCCCCCAAACGCATCCCCCCAGTCAGCCGCAATGACGATCCGCAAACATTCCAGCCCAAGGGTGCAAAACGCAAGCGCGTCGCCTTGATGACGGGATGTGCGCAGCGGGCGTTAAACACGGATATCAACGATGCCACGCTGCGCCTGTTGCAGCGGTTGGGCTGTGAAATTGTGATCCCGCAGGGGCAGGGATGTTGCGGCGCGCTGACACATCATATGGGCAAAACCGATCAATCGCACGCCTCGGCGGCTGCCAATATTCGCGCATGGATGGCCGAAGTCCGCGACCAAGGCCTAGATGCCATTGTGATCAATACCAGCGGCTGCGGCACAACGGTCAAGGATTATGGCCACATGTTCCGCGGCACCCCGCTGGAACAAGACGCCAAAACGGTGTCCGCGCTGGCCAAAGACGTGTCCGAGGTTTTGATCGATCTGGATTTCCCCGAATGTTCGGGGCAGGGCCTGACGGTTGCCTATCATGCGGCCTGTTCCTTGCAACACGGCCAGCAGATCAAGGATCATCCAAAAACATTGCTGCGGCGCGCCGGGTTTGGTGTGGCTGAGCCACGTGACCCCCATCTGTGTTGTGGATCGGCGGGCACCTATAACCTGTTGCAACCCGAAATTTCAGTGCAATTAAAAACCCGCAAAGTGCAGACATTGCAGGCCATTCAGCCTGATGTCGTTGCGGCCGGCAACATTGGATGCATGATGCAGATTGGATCGGGCACAGATATTCCGATTGTGCATACGGTCGAATTGCTAGATTGGGCGACAGGGGGCCCCAAACCTGCCAGCCTGTCCCCGGATTATACCGCACCCAAGGATAGCGTGCCAATTTTGCGTTGACGTGCGCCCCGCGAAAGTGTGACAGTGGACCAAGGTAGCCTGGTACAGGGTGGAGGGGTGTGTGCTTCGCTTAATGTCGATAATGTGTTTTGTGCTTTGGGGCGGTGTCGCCCTGGCGCAGACGTCCAATCTGCGCAGTTTGCAAACACTGGAAACCGGCCGTGACTGGGCATCGGTGGGGCGGTTAATTATTGACTATGGCGCCGGGTTTTGCACGGCAACATTGATCGCGGATGATCTGATTTTAACGGCAGCGCATTGTATCTATGATCCCGAGACAGGGCGCAAATATGATATCGCAGGATATGAATTCCAGGCCGGTTGGCGCAACGGGCGCGCGGAATCCTATCGGCGGATCAGGGCGGCACAGGCCCACCCCGATTACCGAATGACTCTGAAAACCAACGTCGAGCGCATCAAAAATGACGTGGCGTTGTTGCGATTGGATGTGCCCATTCGTAATTCGAACATTGCGCCTGTGGGGATGGCGGCACTGCCTGACGCGGGGCAAATGGTCGGGCTTATTTCTTATGCGCGTGGGCGTGTGGATGCCCCCAGTCTGCAGGACACATGTCTGGTCCGGTCACGTCATTCGGGCGTGTTGGTGATGACCTGTTCGGTCGATTACGGCGCTTCGGGGTCGCCCGTAATTATTTATTCAAATGGGCAGCCGCAGGTCGTGTCGATTGTTTCGGCTATGGCGGATATGAATGGCACCTTGGTGTCCCTGGGGACATCATTGGACGACATTGTCCCTGCAATTTTGCCTCTGATGGCTCCGACCAGTGAATTTTCATCGCCCACCCAGAAACGGCGCGATATTGGTGCGAAATTCGGGCGTGTTGCCCCCCTTGAAACGGAATAAACCGATCCCTAGATAATTAGCATGGGTGCCGCCGGGCGGGCCCATGGTATTGAAATCGCTTGCGCCAGTACGGGCAGGCCCCTGTTATCGCTTTGAAAGGATGACGACATGAGACATTTTGATTTTACACCCCTTTACCGCGCCTCTGTTGGTTTTGATCAGATTGCGGATATGATGGATCGGGTTCTCTCGAATGACCCCGCGGCCCAAAATTCCTATCCCCCCTATAACATCGAAAAAACGGCGGATGATGCGTATCGTATTTCGGTCGCTGTGGCGGGGTTTTCTGATCAGGACCTAACCGTTGAGGTACGTGAAAACGCATTGATCGTCTCGGGACAAAAATCCAAAGAGGATCAGAACAAATCCTATCTGCATCGGGGCATCGCGACCCGTGCCTTTGAGCGGAAATTCCAATTGGCGGATCACGTGCGTGTCACAAGCGCCAGCCACATCGACGGCATGTTGCATATTGATTTGGTGCGCGAACTGCCAGAATCGGTAAAGCCGCGTCGCATCGATATTGCCACGCCAAACACACGCGCACTGGCGGCTGATACGGTCAACTAATCGACACTGCGGTGGTCAGCGTTTGTTGACCACCACGCCCACCATCGGGCCGAAAGATCGTCCGAGATCATGGCGAAACGGTTCTGCCACATACAGCCGTGATATATTCCCGTCAAAATACAATGCCCAATCTGTTTCCAGATGATCGCGGAAAAATGTGGCAAAGTCGTAGAAATTGACGGGCTGGTTTGAAATCACGAAATAGGCCCGATCGCCCGACACCCCAACCCCGTTGCGGATGTACCGCGATGTGCTGTCGGGAATGAAACGGGGATGTAATTTACCATCAATGACCAGCATTGGGCCGGACTGCGTGGCAAATTGGCATGGTGGTGACGTGGATTGAAACTGCAGCGTTTCGAAAATGTCCCAACCATTTTCTGTTATACAAAATACACCATTCGGCAACATCCCGAAATTACCGGGGCCTGCGGATGTAATGACGGATTGATGCGATGTGCCATTTTCGGTGTAATGCCCCACAGGGGATAAATCGCGGTGATACATGCCCGCATTCATCCCAAAGGCCAGTGTTTGCCCCCGATCATCCAAATCAGACAGCAGGTTGAAAAACTGGCCATAGGGTTGGCCGTGTCTATCCAGATAAAACAAACGCAGATCATCGCGCCCCTGCTGCGCCTGACACACGGTGTAGGATGTGTCTTGATACGTCACATCGTGACAATCGGCGCCCAGAACGGGTGTGGCCAGCAAAATCAATATTGCCCAGAGGCGGATCATTCTGTGTCTAGGTCACGCTGAACGGTATCTTGGGCAAACAGGCGGCGCGTTTCATCCATGCGGTCGAATGTTTCATCCAGTCGGAACCGCAAATCCGGTGTGAATTTCAATGCCAGCGTTTTGCCGATTTGGTGCCGCAGCTCGGCTTTGTTGCGGGCCAGCAATGCCGTGACTTCGCCGCTGCCCTGACCGCCCAAGGGGCACACATAGGCCGTTGCGATTTTCAGATCGGGCGAAACGGTGACTTCGCCCACGGTGATCGACATCCGCGCCAAGTCGGGATCATGGATATCACCGCGTGCCAAAATATCAGACAAGGACCGGCGGACCAGTTCGCCGACCCTAAGTTGTCGCTGAGAGGGCCCAGGCCCATCGTGAAATTTGTTTTTTGCCATAAAATCTCTCTACGCTGTTCTTTGCCCTTTGCCAAGATGGCTAGGCTTGGTTAAAACCACAACCAACACGAAATAGGAGCGTTACAATGGCACATACCCCGACAATCGCGATTTTGGGTGCATCTGGTCGAATGGGGCAGATGTTGATCCAAACTGTCCAAAACAGCGATGCGGCGACATTGGTGGCGGTGGCTGATCGCGCAGGCTCGGACTGGGTGGGGCGCGATTTGGGGGACTGTCTGGGCGGTCAAAGCAATGGGTTAATCGTGTCTGATAATGCGCAATCAACAATTGCAGCGGCAGATGCGGTGATTGATTTTACCATGCCTGCCGCGACCGTGGCACACGCGGCAATGGCGGCGCAATCGGGCACGGCACATATCATAGGTACAACCGGAATGACCGACGCGGAATTGGCCGCGATTGCCGGGTCGGCCCAGCACACGGCGATTGTGCGTGCGGGCAATATGTCCCTTGGCGTGAACCTGCTGACGCAGCTGACCCGCAAGGTGGCCGCCGCCCTGGACGAAGATTTCGACATCGAGGTAATCGAATATCACCACAATCAGAAAGTGGACGCACCATCCGGTACGGCGTTGATGTTTGCAGATGCTGCCGCCCAAGGTCGCGGCGTATCCTTGGCGGATGTGCGCGACAGCGGGCGTGATGGGATCACCGGTGCGCGCAAGCGCGGCGATATTGGTTTGGTGGCCGTGCGCGGTGGCGATATTGTGGGGGAACATGATGTTATGTTTGCCGCCGCAGGCGAACGCGTGATTTTGCGTCATGTGGCCACGGATCGCGGTATTTTTGCGCGTGGCGCGGTCAAGGCCGCGTTATGGGCCATTGGCAAACCCGCTGGGGAATATTCCATGCTGGACGTCTTGGGGCTATAGCGGCTGTCCAAAATTGATCCATTTTGTGATCCTGTGCGTAGGAATGGCATAGGGAAAACAAGGTGTTCAAAATGGGCAGGATTGCTTGGATCATTTTGTGCATGTGCATGGCAGGACCCGCCAGTGCCGAGGCACAGCGCATTACAGACAAAAATACGTTTTTGACGATTGTTGGGAATAAGACACTGGCACGGCCGTTTGTGTCGTTGCAGGTCTCGCCCGATGGCAAAATCAATGGCAAAGGTGCGGGCCGCACCGTCACGGGGGAATGGTCATGGAATGACGGATATTTCTGTCGCACCATGTTTTGGGGAACGCGTGAATTATCCTATAACTGTCAGGCGGTTGATCAGGTGGGCGAAAAACTGCGCTTTACCGCGGATCAGGGTGCCGGCATGGCCGCTGATTTTTCGCTGCGCTAGTCTGATTTTTTGAACGGTGCCATACCTTGGCGCGCCAATTCATCAGCCTGTTCGTTTTCGGGGTGGCCTGCGTGTCCTTTGACCCATTGCCATGTCACGGTGTGGCGTTCTTGTGCGCAATCCAGGCGTTGCCACAATTCGATATTTTTCACAGGTTTTTTATTGGATGTTTTCCATCCATTGCGTTTCCACCCGTAAATCCAGCCTGTGACCCCGTTTTTGACATAGGCGCTGTCGGTGACGATGGTGATCTTGCTGGGCCGTTCTAGGGTTTCCAGCGCTGTGATGGCGGCCAGTAATTCCATGCGGTTGTTTGTGGTGTCCGCTTCGCCCCCACATAATTTGCGTTCTTTGATAACCTGGTCGGCCTGTTTGGCCTGTAACAACACGCCCCAACCCCCTGGACCGGGATTTCCCGAACAGGCCCCATCTGTATATGCAAATAGTTCGGGCATATTAGACCACCACTGGGATCAGGCAGGCCACCACGCCGCTGGTCAGCAGGATCCGCAGTTTCATCCACCACCGTGGTGTCAGGCCAGCCCTAAAGAAATAATAATCCAAGATCAACAATCCCAAAAAACCGGTGATCAGATTTACCCCCGTGCCAACCGGACCGCCGCCTGTCATGAAAAATGCCCACAGGGCAGGGATGACGGACAAGGCATAGCCCGCCGCGGCCGCCGCCCCAGTTGTTTTGGTGGCAAACCCCCACAAGACTCCGGACATGAATGACAAAATCACCGTACCGTAAAACAGCTGGATATAAGGCCCGACAAAGCGTGGCCCAAGCAGGGACGCGGTCAAATCGGCCATACCATCATGATAGAGCGTCACAGCCCCCCAAACAAAGGGGATCAACCCGGCCAGTCCCAAGAGTAATGCGGATCGGGGAATGGATGTCATGATACCTCGCGCAGGATGCGTGGAACTTTGAAGTTCACGTTTTCTTGGGCGGTCTCTACCTGCTGCACCGTCACATCGTATTTGTCGCGAAATGCGTCGATTACTTCGTTTACCAAAACCTCGGGCGCGGATGCGCCGGCGGTTATGCCGATGGAACGAATACCATCCAGCGCGCGCCAATCCAATTCGTCGGCGCGTTGGACCAATTGCGAATATTGACAGCCGGCTTTGGCGGCAACCTCGACCAATCGTTTGGAATTGGACGAATTAGGCGCACCTACGACCAACAGGGCGTCGACCTTGGGCGCCACCTCTTTTACCGCCAATTGGCGGTTGGTGGTTGCGTAACAGATGTCTTCTTTGTGGGGGCCGACAATGGCGGGGAACCGGTGTTGTAATGCGGCCACCGTTTCCGCCGTGTCGTCGATGGACAGGGTTGTTTGTGTGACAAAGGCCAGTTTTGCAGGATCGCGGACATCAATGCGGGCAACATCTGCGACGTCTTCGACCAAAATCACCTCGCCTTGGGGCAGCTGGCCCATTGTGCCGATGGTTTCAGGATGGCCCTTGTGTCCGATCATAATGATTTGCAGCCCGTTTTCGTGGTGGCGTTCGGCCTCGATGTGGACTTTGCTGACCAAGGGGCAGGTGGCATCGACGTATACCATATTCTTGGCCTGTGCCTCGGCTGGTACGGATTTGGGCACACCATGCGCGGAAAAAATAACGGGCCGATCATCGGGGCATTCTGACAGTTCCTCGACAAAAATGGCACCGAGATCACGCAGGCCGTCGACCACAAATTTGTTGTGCACAATTTCATGACGCACATAAACAGGTGCGCCCCATTTCTCCAACGCCAATTCAACAATTTTGATGGCACGGTCAACACCGGCACAAAAACCACGCGGGGCCGCCAAATAAATATCAAGTGCAGGTTTGGTCATTCTATCATCCTGTTTGTCAGCGCGGTTTTAAATCAGCATGGCACAGGGGTAAACAGATTCATAGAAAATAAAAAATATCAATTTTCCTTTTGTCCCAAGAGGAAAGTGGATATTGTCGTGACAACTGTATATGGCAATCATACTTTATTTGGTGTTTTGTTTTGGATCGTCAGACGGACTCTTATTCTGCGGCGCTGCGTGGCGTCGAAGAAATCGCGCACCAGCGGCGCGTACAAACGGTGTCGTCGACATCGTGGTTTGTTATATTTCTGGGCCTGCTCTGGTCTGGCTTGGGCATCGCACTGGGATCTTGGGCTATGGTTCTGGCCGCGCTGATTTCGGTTTTGGGGTCGGTGCAGGCGCTGTTTTTGATCAATACCCGATTTGATGTTTTAGCGCGGTTTTTATGGATTTTATCGGCCCAAATTTCGGTGATGATCGGGTGTTTTATCATCGACGAAGCGGGGCGCGTTGATTTTATGTTTGCGGGCATGATTGGTGCACCGTTTTTGGTGTTTTCGATCAATTTTGAACGCAAATATCTGGCGTTTTTTGTTCTTAGCAATTTGGTTTACTGGATTGTTCAATGGTCCCTTGGGGCCGATTATTTTGGCACCGTTGTCATCGGTCCGGCCGAGGCCGAAGCCTATGTTTTGGTGCCTGTGTCCATTACGACCCTGACCGTTATTATGGTGCAATTGGGGTATTTTGGCATGATTGCAAATGATTATGCCATTCGTGTGTATCGCGCGTCGCTGGATGCCCGTTCCGCGCTGCAGGCCAAATCGCGGTTTTTGGCGAATATGAGCCACGAAATCCGCACGCCGATGAACGGGGTCGTGGGCATGATCGACATCATGGACAACAGCGATCTGACCAAGGAACAAAAACGCATGTTAAAAACAATGCGTGAAAGTTCGTATGCCCTGTTGCGGATTATAGATGATATTTTGGATACCTCCAAGATTGAGGCCGGTCAATTAACGCTGACCGAACGTCCAACCGAAATGGTGTCATTGTTGGAGAGCGTGGTCGAAAGCATGGTCACCTTTGCCGATAATCGCCGGGTTTTGTTATCGTTTCGATTTGATCCGAATTTGCCGCAATGGATCAATTGCGACAGCGGGCGGTTGCGCCAAATTCTGTTGAATCTGGTGTCGAACGGTATCAAATTTTCGTCACCCGATGATCCGCGTGCGCGCGGGAATGTATTGATCGAGGTGAAAAAACATCTTGATGACCGGTTCCAGATTATTGTGACTGACGACGGGATCGGCATTGCGCCCGACCAGCAGGACGGTATTTTCCAGCCCTTTATGCAAACCACAGGGCAGGAACAGGCGCGTTTTGGCGGGACGGGTCTGGGTTTGACAATTGTGCGCCAATTGGTCGAAAGCATGCGGGGCGAAATTTCTCTGGTGTCTGATATCGGCAAGGGGGCAAAGTTTAGCATCGATTTGCCGCTAAATGACCCCAAGGGCATTACAAACGCGCCAGATCTGACGGGGTTGACAGTTTATGCCTTTGTCATGCGTCCGCGGACGGCGGAAACTTTGCAACATTATGTGTCCCATACGGGGGCCGAATATGTGCCCATTTCAGAAAATACGGAATTAACGGCATTGTTGCCCAACGCGCCGGAAAACAGCATTTTGTTGATCGGACTGGCCGGCGAAAATTCATCAGTTATGAAAGAGTTTGCCCGCCAAATATACGAAGAGTTCCCCAATCAACGCATGATCACATTCAGCGCCCATCGCACGGATTTAAGCGCGGGACAATCTAGCAACCATCGCGTGGTCCAGTGGAAACCATTGTTGCCCACCGAATTCTGGCGCACGCTGTCTGATTTGGGCGGGTTTGGCGATATGTTGCCGGATGATCCAGCCGCCGACACCATTGAACAGGTGCCGATGGATCAGATAAAATCCACCCGCGTTTTGGTGGCCGAAGATAATGAAATAAACAAAATCGTAATCGAAAAACAGCTGCGCCACTTGGGGTATGATCCTGTGATTACTGATGACGGTGTCGAAGCGTTTACACATTGGTCAACTGGCGAATTCGATATTTTGCTATGTGATTGTCATATGCCACGGCTAGATGGTTTTGGATTGGCCGAAAAAATCCGCGAATTCGAAGTCAAGAACAGATCCGAGCGCACCCCAATCATTGCCATTACCGCGAACGCCCAAATCGGCGAAGCAGAACGATGCTATGCAGCAGGGATGGACGATTACCTGTCCAAACCCGTCAAGATCAAGGATCTGAAAGACACGCTTGAACGTTGGCAATAAAGCAGATTACTGTGCCCCTATCACGGTGATTGGTGTCAGGAACGAACATGCGCAAACTAAAATCAGCCTTTGTTGGTGTCGATCAGGGATCGGTGCATCTGTTTTCCGACTATGATACGGATGGGCCAATGTGGTCGCGCACAGGCGACCGCGAGGTTGCAAAACGCATTATGTTCAGCGAACCCTTTGCGCGGCCCCCTGCGGTTACGGTCCAAATTGCTATGCTGGATTCCCATTCCGACCATTTCCTTCGCATGTCCTATGACGCGACGGATGTAACCTGCGCGGGTTTTACACTGGTGTTCAAAACCTGGTCGGATACGCGTTTGGCACAGGTCAAAATGTCGTGGCAGGCGATTGGTGAATTACCCCAAGATGACGATTGGCTGGCCGTCAGTCAGGACCCAGATCACTGGGCCCTGACGGATTGAGTGTATTAGATTTGGCCGTCGTAAATCGGCTCTAGCGTTTCTAATTCAAACAGGGACGATACGGATGTGCCGTTCCAAATGTTCAAAATCGACTGTGCGAACATCGGGGCCGTGGGCAAAATGCGGATATTGGGTGTATTGCGGACGGCCTCGGTTGCCTCAATCGTGTCGGTCAGGACCAGATTTTTCATCACAGATTTTGACACACGTTCAACGGCGGGACCTGACATGACACCATGGGTGATATAGGCGTGCACTTCGGATGCGCCGTTGTCCATTAAAACTTCTGCCGCTTTGCACAATGTGCCAGCGGTGTCGCACATGTCGTCAACGATGATACAGATTTTGTCTTTGACATCCCCGATGACGGTCATTTCGGCCACTTCGCCCGGTTTTTCACGACGTTTGTCAACGATAGAGAGGGGCGCGTTAATGCGTTTGGCCAATTCACGCGCGCGCGCCACGCCACCCACATCAGGGGACACCACCATGATGTCCTGCATCCGACCATCAAACTGTTTTTTGATGTCCAACGCAAAGATGGGCGAGGCATACAGGTTATCAACCGGAATATCGAAAAAACCCTGGATCTGGGCCGCGTGCAGGTCCATGGTCAGGATCCGTTCAACGCCCGCCTCGACCAGCATGTTGGCGACCAATTTGGCGGAAATCGGTGTGCGCGCCTTGGCGCGGCGATCCTGGCGGGCATACCCGAAATAGGGGATAACAGCCGTAATGCGTCCCGCAGATGACCGACGCAGCGCATCTGTCATAATCAACAATTCCATTAGGTTGTCGTTGGCAGGGTTTGATGTGGATTGGATGATAAACATATCCTCGCCACGCACGTTGTCGTATACTTCGACAAAGATTTCTTGGTCGTTGAAACGTTCGATACGCGCATCAACCAGTGATACACTTAGGCCGCGATGCAGCGACATGCGGCGCGAAATTCCTTTGGCCAGTGTTAGGTTGGCATTACCAGAAATCAGCTTTGGTTCGGTGGCAGGCATTGTTCGGTCTTTCCCCAGGTGATTGTGACAGAATCATGAATGCCCCTCGCTTAGCACGGCCCACGCCACAGGCAAAGCATTGGCAGCCCCCCTGCGGCCAAAAGCCTGATTTGCGTGGCATTTCCGTCAAAATGATCCGGTTTTTTCCACCCAAGGGTGTATCCTATAACGCGGCGTTTTATTTTGCGCTGCGTGACATTTGGGTGGGCTGTGTTATCTGTCGCGCAACCATCGTTACACATAATCGGGGCAGGGCACAGCATGCGGGCAGGATATTCGATAAACGACATTCAATTCGGGTCCGGTGATGCAACTGCTCTGATGGTGCATTGTTCGCTGTCCAATGCGCGGTCTTGGGCGCCCTTGGCGGGGCAGATGGGCGCAGAATTTTCGGCCCTTGCCTTTGATTTGCCCGGTCATGGCCAAAGCCAGGATTGGACCGGTACCCAAGATTACCAAGATGCCTGCGTGGATGTTGCGGCCACCTATCTGGATCGGCCGCTGGATTTGGTGGGGCATTCCTTTGGTGCGACGGTTGCCCTGCGGTTGGCCCTAGCATATCCGCGGTATGTCCGATCCGTGGTTTTGTTTGAACCGGTTTATTTTTATGCGGGGTTAACCGATTTCCCCGAACTGCGCCCCAGATATGATGGCGAATATAACGAATTTGCAGCGCTGTTGCAGTGCGGCGATTTGGCCGCTGCCGCGCGTCATTTTATGCAGCGTTGGGGTGATGGGCCGGACTGGGATCATTTGCCTGCGCCACATCAATCGGCCATTACGCGGCGCATTCATTTGATTGCGGCAGGTGGGGCGGCGCTGCATGGCGATCCGCATGGGATGTTATCCAGCGGTGGTTTGGATCAGTTGCCTATGCCGGTTATGTTGGTACGCGGGGATCAATCGCATTACATGATGGATCCGATCCATACGGCCTTGGCCCGTCGGATCCCGCGGTGTGATCAGATCGTGGTAGAGGGTGCGGGCCATATGGTGCCGATCACGCATGCGGCCGACTGTGCCACCTTAGTACACCAGTTTTGGAATGGGCTGTGACCCCTATTTCTTGCCGATGCGGGGTTCCGTTCCGGCGAAAATGCGCGCGATATTGGCATGGTGGCGATAAAAAATTAATACGGCCAACCCAAGGCACAGCCCCGCAATCTGCGACAGACCCAGACCATAGGACCACAGGGCCGATGTCGCAGCCGCAACCAGAGCAGACAGTGACGAAATGCGTGTGATCAGCGCGGTGACCAACCATGTGCCACAGGCGGCCAACCCGACGGGAAACGAAATGGCCAGCAAAACGCCCAAAAATGTGGCAACGCCTTTGCCCCCGTTGAACCCGATATAGATGGGGAAACAATGCCCCAAAAACGCGGCCAATGCGGCCAGTTGAACGGCATCTTCTGCAGCCATACTGCGCGCAACAAAAACGGCAATTGCGCCCTTGCCACTGTCCAAGATCAGGGTCAGAAAGGCGGCCAGTTTATTGCCTGTGCGCAACACATTGGTGGCCCCGATATTGCCGGACCCGATGTCTCGCAGATTGCCCAACCCGAACAGACGCGCCATAACCAACCCAAACGGCACCGATCCCAGCAGATATCCAAACACGGCCCACAGACCCAATGCCATCGGGTGCGTTACGATTTCGGGAAACAGGGTCATTGTGCAAATACCTTTCGACCGGCAACATATGTCGACAGGACTTTACCCTGCATCCGTTGGCCATCAA
Source organism: uncultured Paracoccaceae bacterium (assembly GCA_913060475.1). Lineage (GTDB taxonomy): Bacteria > Pseudomonadota > Alphaproteobacteria > Rhodobacterales > Rhodobacteraceae > CAJXSD01. The sequence continues at coordinate 55,260 of CAJXSD010000001.1, forward strand.
AGGGGGTGTTTTTCGATTTCGAACGCAGGGATTTGCGATCCAGCACGAATGGTATATCTGCATCAAACACAATCAAATCCGCAGGTGCGCCCAGATCAACGCGCCCACAGGGCAGCCCCATACGCGTGGCAGGGTTCAGCGACAGCGCGCGGAACAATGCGGGCAGATCCAAATAATTACCATGGACCAACCGCAATGCGGCGGGCAGCAATGTTTCCAAGGCGACTGCGCCCGCTGCCGCCTCTTCAAAGGGCAGGCGTTTGCTTTCTTCGTCTTGGGGGGTGTGCATTGATGAAATAATGTCGATCAGTCCGCTGGCCACTGCTTGGATGGTGGCCAAGCGGTCGTCTTCGGATCGCAGGGGTGGTTTTACTTTGAAAAAACTGCGGTAATCGGCGAAATCAAATTCATTTAATGTCAGGTGATGAATGGACGTACCCGCGGTCACGTCCAAACCATTGGCCTTGGCCCGTTCCAATGCGGGCAGGGCGCGGGCGGTGGTGATTTGGTCAAAATGCACCTTGGCCCCTGTCATTTCGATCATGGCGATGTCTCGATCAATGCCCATCCGTTCGGCCATGGGTGACACGGCTGGCAAGCCGCGCAGGGATGCAAATTTGCCCGATGTCACGGCCGCACCAGCCGATAAAATTGGTTCTTGTGGATGCAGCATGCACAACGCATCTAATGATTTTGCATAGGTCAACGCGCGCGACAGGATTTTGGTGTTGCTTATCACATTATCCCCATCGGTAAAGGCAACAGCACCCGCATCCTGCAAAAACCCGATTTCGGTCATTTCCTGACCCAAGCGGCCCTTGGTCAGGGCGGCCATGTGCAACACGTTGACACCAACCGCATCGGCCGCGCGGCGACGGATGAATTCCAGCGCCTCGGGCGTATCAATGGGGGGATTTGTGTCGGGGCGCGTGACAATCGTTGTCACACCACCGGCAGCGGCGGCTGCGCCTGCGGATTTATAGCTTTCTTTGTGACGTTCGCCGGGTTCTGCGACCTTGACGCCGATATCCACGATCCCAGGGGCCAGATATTTGCCCCCGCAATCTACGATTTCGTCAGGATTGGCCACCGTGTCGACGATATGCCCATCCGCGACATACAGATCCCGTTGCGAAACTGTCCCGGCCACGGGGTCGATCACATGGGCGTTGGTAAATTTGATCGTGCTCATGCCTGTCCCCCTAACTGTGCCCCTGACTGCGCGTTTCGCATATTGCGGGCCAGTAGATCCATGGCGGCCATACGAACCGCTACACCCATTTCCACTTGTTCTTGGATCACGGATCGGTTGATGTCATCGGCAATATCGCCGTCAATTTCGACACCGCGGTTCATCGGACCGGGATGCATAACAATCGCATCGGGTTTGGCATAAGACAGCTTTTCAGCATCCAGACCATAGCGGTGATAATATTCGCGTTCTGATGGGATAAACCCACCATCCATCCGTTCGCGTTGTAACCGCAGCATCATCACCACATCGACATCCTGCAACCCTTGGCGCATGTCGTGATAGACCTCGACCCCCAGTTCGGAAATCTGGGATGGCATCAGCGTGGGCGGCCCCACCAACCGCACACGGTTTTCCATTTTGCCCAGCAAAATCAGGTTGGATCGCGCCACGCGGCTGTGTGCAATGTCGCCGCAAATCGCGATGTTTAGACGATGCAACCGACCCTTGGCCCGACGAATGGTCAGCGCATCCAACAGCGCCTGCGTGGGGTGTTCATGTTTGCCATCGCCCGCGTTTAACACGGCGCAGTTCACTTTCTGTGCCAGCAGATCGACAGCGCCCGAATGGGGGTGGCGCACCACCAGCAAATCGGGGTGCATTGCGTTTAGGGTCAGCGCGGTGTCAATCAGGGTTTCACCCTTTTTGATGGAACTGGCCTGCATGGCCATATTCATCACATCTGCGCCCAACCGTTTGCCAGCCAGTTCGAAACTGGCCTGTGTGCGGGTGGAATTTTCGAAAAACATATTGATTTGCGTCAAACCCGCCAAGGCGTTGGAATGTTTCGTGAGTTGGCGGTTTAATGCGACATAGTTTTCTGCCACATCCAGAATTTCGGTAATGGCATCAGGGCGCAGGGGTTCAATCCCCAAAAGATGTCTTTGCGTAAAGCTCATATGTGACCTCGCTGATTTGTAAGGGGTTTAATCGCACAGCGCGCATGGCACAAGGGTATTGTTGCTTTCCCTTGGTGGGTGGGCAAGCTATTGTAGTGGTATGGAATCGTATGATGATTGGCACGCTGCGCGCGCAGCACTGGACTGGCACATCGACCTTGGTGCAACCGAGGCGATTTGCGATGCGCCGATCAATCGTTATGACTTGGCCGACACCTCAGCCAAAATCGCCCCCAAATCCGCCGCGGCCCAGCCTGCCGGCCCCGTAATGGCCGCCGAACCCGATGCGGTGGGCATTGCCAAATCATTGGCCCAACAGGCCCAGACACTAGATGATTTGCGTGCAGCGCTGGCCCAGTTTGAACACTGCCCCCTGAAACCTGGTGCGCGATCTTTGGTTTTTGCCGATGGAAACCCCCAATCCCGCGTCATGATCATTGGCGAGGCCCCCGGCCGCGACGAAGATATGCAAGGCCGTCCCTTTGTCGGGCGTGCGGGGCAGATGTTGGATAAAATGTTTGCAGCAATCGGGCTGTCGCGGTCCGCTGATGTGCCGCAGAACGGCATTTACATTACAAATGTTGTGCCTTGGCGTCCCCCGCAAAATCGCGACCCATCGGCGGTGGAAATTGATATGATGATGCCCTTTGTCCAGCGCCACATTGCATTGGTACGTCCTGCGGTGATCATTGCGATGGGAAATGTCAGCGCACAGGCATTGCTTGGCCAGCGCGGGATCACCAAATTGCGGGGCACATGGATGCAGGCGCAGGGCTGTGATGTCTTGCCGATGTTACACCCTGCGTATTTGTTGCGAAATCCGATTGCAAAACGTGATGCCTGGGCCGATTTATTGGCGCTGAAACAGAAATTGGGGATGTGATGACACAGATTGATGATGCCAAACCCTTTATCCCTGTGCGCATCGCCGTGTTGACGGTGTCTGATACACGGACCCTGGATCAGGATACATCGGGTCAGACATTGGTGGATCGAGTGCAGGCGGCGGGCCACATTTTGGCCGATCGCAAAATTGTAACCGATGATCGGGCCGATATTGCCGCCATTTTGCGCGACTGGATTGCCGATCCTGCGGTGGATGTGGTCATCAGCACGGGCGGCACGGGGCTGACGGGCCGCGATGTCACGGTCGAGGCGCACCGCGATGTTTATGAAAAAGAAATCGATGCCTTTGGCACCGTTTTTACGATCATCAGTATGCAAAAAATTGGCACGTCTGCCATCCAATCACGCGCCACAGGCGGCGTTGCAGGGGGGACATATCTGTTTGCCCTGCCAGGATCGACCGGCGCGTGCAAGGATGCGTGGGATGAAATTTTGGTCAAACAACTGGATTACCGGCATCGCCCCTGTAATTTTGTTCAGATTTTGCCGCGACTGGATGAACATCTGCGACGGAAATAACCGGCCCCTGCGTGTAATTGTCTGACCCCCTTGGCAATCGGCGAAATTCGCCTAAATTCCCAAGGGTAAATTTGTGCGAAATATTTAGAAAGGTCGCTAAATGCGATTCATTAGAAAAAGCCTAATCGGCCTGTTCCTGTTTTCTGTAACGTTGGGATTGTTGGCCTATTCCGCGCAAATGGTCAAAACGGCCATTTCCGACCGTATGAATCAGGAAACCCGTGCGCCTCAGGCGCGCGAACGGACCTTTACCGTGAATGTCATGCGGGCCGAACCGGGGGTGTTATCGCCAACGCTGGATGTTTTTGGCGAGGTGCAGAGCCGCCGCACATTAGATTTGCGTATGGCGGCTGCGGGGCAGGTTGTGTTTCTGGATCCCGATTTTATCGAAGGGGGCCAAGTGCAAGCGGGCCAAGTGCTGGTGCAGTTGGATGATGCGGACGCACAATCTGCACTGGCGCGTGCGCGTGCCGATTTGATGGATGCGCAGGCCGAAATATCCGAGGCAGACCGCGCCATTCGTTTGGCGGCCGATGAATTGGATGCGGCGCTGGCGCAGGCCGGTTTGCGTGAAACGGCTCTGACCCGTCAGCTGGATTTGCAAAAACGCGGTGTCGGAACCGCAGCGGCCGTTGAGACGGCTGAATTGGCGGTGTCGGCCGCGCAGCAATCGGTGTTGTCCCGCCGCAGCGCCGTCGATCAGGCACAGGCGCGTCAGGCACAGGCCCAAACCCGTTTGGCGCGGGCCGAACTGGCCACACAGGATGCCGAACGCCGCGTGAATGATACGGTTTTGACCGCGCAGTTTTCCGGCACCCTGTCGGGGGTGAGCTTGGTGCAGGGCGGATTGGTTAGCGTAAATGAACGCATTGGTCAGTTGATCGACCCCACTGCGCTAGAGGTTGCATTCCGTGTATCAACCCAGCAATACAGCCGCCTGCTGGATCCGCAGGGGCAGTTATTGGCTCTGCCCGTCGAAATTACATTATCCTCGACCGGGCGCAGTTTGGTGTCGAACGCGGTCCTAAGCCGTGACAGCGGATCGGTTGCGCAGGGGCAGACAGGGCGTTTGTTATTTGCACGCATCGAAAACCCCATTGGTCTAAAACCAGGTGATTTTGTGACGGTGTCGGTTCAAGAACCCGACATAAATTATGCGGTCCGTTTGCCTGCGACTGCATTGTCACCCGATCAAACGGTTTTGGCCGTGGATGATGACAACCGGCTAGACCCCGTCGCGGTCACATTGCTGCGCCGTCAGGGCAATGATGTGATTGTGCGGTCACGCGATTTGGCCGGTCGGGACGTTGTGATGCAACAAACCCCGCTGCTGGGCAAAGGGATCAAGGTCAAACCACTGCGCGGTGATGGCCTTGAGGTCCCTGACCAACCCGCAGAGATCACCCTGACACCAGAGCGTCGCGCGAAACTGATCGCCTTTGTCGAAGGAAACACGCGCATGCCGCAGGATGCCAAGACACGCATATTAACCCAGCTTAATCAGGAAAAAGTTCCAACAGATGTTGTTGAACGCATAGAAAGCAGGATGTGAGAGACCCATGGCACGTGATCTTCCCAAATCTGCAGGCGGTTTGTTTTCCTACTTTGCCCGACACCGCACGGCAGCGAATTTACTGTTACTTGTGTTATTGGTTTCTGGCCTCATGGCGACACCGCGTATGCGGGCACAGTTTTTCCCCGACATTGTATCGGATTCCATTTCCATCGGTGTAACCTGGCAAGGTGCGGGCGCCGAAGATGTCGACAGCGCAATTGTGCAAACGCTGGAACCCGCATTATTGGCCGTCGAGGGCGTGACCGAAGCCAGCAGCACATCGCGCGAAGGCAGCGCGCGCATTCGGCTGGAATTTGAACCCGATTGGGACATGTCCCGTGCCAAAGCGGATGTCGAAAGCGCATTGGACACGATTTCCAGCCTGCCCCAGGATGCGGATGATCCAACGATTGTTCAATCGTCCTGGAGTGACCGCGTGACAGATGTTGTCATTTCTGGTCCGTTGGATATTCAGCAGTTGGGCCAATTTGCCGACGAATTTGTGATGCGTTTGTTTGACCAAGGTGTCACGCGCACCACAATCCAGGGACTGGCCGCACCCCAGGTTTTGGTCGAGGTGCCAACCGTCAATCTGATCCAGTATGATATCACCATGCGCGATATCGCAAATGCCATCGCACAAGAGGTCGATGCAGATCCCGCAGGGGACGTGACAGGGGCCAATACGCGTGTGCGAACCGGTGTTGAAAAACGCACCGCCAAGGACATCGAACAGATTGTATTGGGGTCTAGCCCCGATGGATCGACGCTGACAATATCCGATATTGCTATGGTTCAGGATTTAGGGATGGACCGCGGGCGCAGTTATTTCGTGCGTGGCAATCCAGCCGTGTCGATCCGTGTGGATCGTTCCCAAAAAGGCGACGCCATTGCCATTCAGCACGTGGTCGAGGATGTGGCGCAGAAACTGGAACTGACCCTGCCCCAAGGCACCACAGTCGAATTGATCCGGACCCGGGCCGAATATATTTCGGGACGCTTGAATATATTGCTGCAAAACGGGGCATCTGGTTTGGTGCTGGTGCTGGGATTGCTGTTTTTATTCCTGAATGCGCGCACCGCATTTTGGGTGGCGGCCGGTATTCCCACGGCAATGTTGACGGCAATCGCATTGATGTATGTGATGGGCATCACCTTTAACATGATTTCGTTATTCGCGTTGATATTAACGCTGGGCATTGTGGTGGATGATGCCATTGTGGTGGGCGAACATGCCGATCAACGTGCGCGGTTGGGCCTGCCCCCGATTGTTGCGGCAGAAACGGCTGCGCAGCGGATGGCCATGCCGGTTCTGGCCGCCACCATTACAACGGTGATCGCATTTTTGGGATTAACCGCGATTGGTGGCCGATTTGGCGATATGATTGCGGATATTCCCTATACCGTGATTTTGGTGCTCTGCGCGTCTTTGGTTGAATGTTTCTTGATCCTGCCCAATCACATGGCCCATTCAATTTCCGATGGAACGACTGTCAAATGGTATGATCGGCCCAGTTATTATGTAAACATTGGGTTTGAATGGTTCCGTGACCGCATTTTCAAGCATGTCATTGGTTGGATTGTTCAGGCCCGCTATGCCATGTTTGCGGGGGCGGTTGTTTTGCTGGCCTCTCAGGCTGTTTTGGTGATCAGCGGGACGGTGAACTGGCGGTTTTTTTCATCGCCGGAACAGGCGTCGATCACCGGCAATTTTGCCATGCTGAACACGGCCACACGCGACGATTCTGTCGCAATGGCCAATGAATTGCAGCGTGCGGTCGACACCGTTGGTGCGCGCTATGAAACCGAATATGGGCGCAATCCCGTGACCTATGTCCTGACCGAGGTTGGCGGAAATGCGGGGCGCGGTTTGGCAGGGGCCGATACGAAATCTGCCGACTTGCTAGGTGGCATTTCCATCGAATTGATCGAGGCCGACGAACGCCCCTATTCCAGTTATAAATTCTTAGGCGACATGCAGGCCGAGGTGCAAAACCACCCCCTGTTAGAGAGTTTTTCGTTCCGCCGTTGGGGATCGGGTCCCGGTGGCGATGCGCTGGATGTGCAATTTTATGGCGCATCGTCTGATACGTTGAAACGCGCAGCTGAGGATTTGAAAACCGCCGTTGCACAGTTTCCCATTGTCTCGGCGGTCGAAGATGATTTGGCCTATGACAAAGAAGAATTGGTCCTAGAGCTGACCGCGCAGGGACAGGCCCTGGGGTTCACCATTGATGGGTTGGGCCAAGTGTTGCGAAACCGTCTAAACGGGATTGAGGCCGCATCATTCCCCATGGGTGTGCGCAGTGCGGAAATCCGTGTGGAATTGCCTGATGGCGAGGTTACATCCGATTTTCTGGATCGCATGCAGTTGCGGGCGCCCAGCGGTGCCTATGTGCCTTTGGCCGATATCGTCAGTGTTGAACGCAAATCGGGGTTTTCGACGGTGCGCCGTGAAAACGGCATTCGCCTGATTTCGGTCACAGGCGACATTTCCGAAGATGATCCAGATGCCGCAAACGAGGTTATGCGCGCCTTAGAAGAAGAGATTTTACCTGAAATCGCGTCAACCCGTCAGGTGGAGTGGCGTATGTCAGGGCTAAGCGAACAAGAGGGCGCATTTTTGTCGGATGCAAAAACAGGGCTGATTTTGGTTCTGTTGGGGATTTATCTGACGCTGACGTGGGTTTTTGCCAGCTGGACACGGCCCATTGTGGTGATGACCGTTATTCCATTTGGATTGGTCGGGGCCATCTGGGGCCATTATGTTTGGGACATTCCGATGTCGATGTTTACGGTCGTGGGCCTGTTGGGGATGACGGGGATTATTATCAATGATTCCATCGTTTTGATCACCACCATCGACGAATACGCCAAGGATCGTGGATTGATCCCGTCGGTCATTGACGCCACCGCAGATCGTCTGCGGCCTGTGATGTTGACGACACTGACCACCGTTTTTGGATTGGGTCCGCTGCTCTATGAACAATCGTCCCAAGCACAGTTCTTAAAGCCCACAGTTGTGACTTTGGTCTATGGGTTGGGCTTTGGCATGATTTTGGTGCTGATCGTTGTGCCGTCACTGATCGTGATCCAAAGCGATGTGAAACGCTATTTTGTGGCTTTGCGCCATTCCTTGGGGGCAAAACATATGCGTGTTAAACGGATGTTCATGGCGGCGGTTGCGCTAATTTTTGCGTGGTTGGCAGCCACATTGGGCGCTGTGATCGTCACCGATGAACTGCCTGCAATTATCCAAAATTATACGGACACGTTTGGGTTGTCGTCTGGTGCTGGATCTGCGCTGGCGCTGTTTTTGTTGGGCGCGGTTGTAATTGTGATTGTTCTGACAATCGCCACCCATGCAGCTCAGGCCGTGACATGGGTGCGACAGCGGCGAACCTAGCGGCTGTGACAGCCGATTTGTTCGATAACCGTATTCGGCCCCAGAACGGAAATGCGAATGCGGGACCGGTCAATTGCGGCCATTGCCCCTGTCATTGGGATCAACTGCGCCTGACCGGTCAATGTGTCACCATCGCGGGTTGTGGCCCCATTTTGCGCCCATAGGTCATGGTCCATATATTCAACGACACTGCGTTCCCAGTCCCCCAGACGCGGCAGCGTCGCGCTGATGGTGATATTCATCCGATCTGCATCAGGGGCGAAATCGCAGGTGATTGCAGGATGCCCCAATTCCGCCATGGCAAAGGGGGCCTGCGCAAGTGCTGCCAATATTTCAGGGGGCCGCTGGTTATGTCCGGGTTGCACCGTTTGGGTCAGAGACACCGACACCGGCACACAGATATCTTCGCAGATGCCAATATTTGCGTTTAGGGCAAATGTGATGGGTGACGCCTTGTCGATGGGGGTGATTTTTATGGGCAACGTAGCCCCACCGCGATACCCCAGTGTTTCAAATCCCTTGGATCCAAACTGATCTGGCGCGGGCCAAATAATTTCCACCGATTTAATGTTTTTGCTGCTGCTGAAATCAAATTCGGGTGGGAAACCGGCATCCCCTGGGCTGCGCCAATAGGTTTTCCAGCCTTGGGATAAATCCAGGTCCAAACCCGCAATATGGGTCCCATCCGCGTTTTGCCAGCCCGCGATCAACCGTGCTGATTCCAGCCCCGCAGCATGCATCATGCCCGACCCCACGATGGTGGCCCCCAAGGTTATGGCAAAGATCTGTTTCAACATCATAGCTGATTAGTGGGGCAAAAATTACACCTTGCCAAGTCACAAATAAGCGATACTTTTGAAATACTGGGGGAGAAATGGCATGGCAGATATCTTTCACACGGCACAGGCTGGGTCCTTCTTCGGGGGCAAGTTTTTGGTTGCTATGCCCGCCATGCGGGATGAACAGTTCGGACGTTCCTTGGTCTATCTGATTGACCATTCCGACGAAGGTGCGATGGGATTAATCGTGAATAAACCCCTAATAGACCAGAGTTTTTCGCGTCTGTGTTCGCATCTGGATGTGGATGTCCATGGCCCCCAAAACATTCCGTTGGTGTTTGGCGGGCCTGTTGAAAAACAACGTGGATTTGTTTTGCATAGCGATGATTATGGCCAAGCGCATGATTGCAAAGCCTTGCCGCATGGCTTGGCGCTGAGTGCTACGAAAAATGTGATTTCAGATTTGGCGCAGGGACGGGGCCCGCGCGATGCCATCGTGGCGATGGGGTTTGCGGGTTGGGCAGATGGTCAGCTGGAATCTGAAATTGCCCGGAATGACTGGTTGATTGTTGATGCCGATCCCGCATTGATATTTTCGGCAGATCACGGTGACAAATGGGAATCGGCGTTGAAACAATCTGGCATTGATCCGCGTTTGTTGTCGACCACAGCGGGCCATGCATAGGGTCGATATCAGGTCTTGGGCGCGGCTGCGCGCATCAAACGATCATTAATCGCCAGGCCCAGGCCGGTGTTCGGGATGGGGGACACCGCAATTTTATCGCCCTCTAATGCATCGATTTGGTGCAGCATGGTGAACAAATTCGCCGCCGCCTCTCTCAGATCGGATGTGGGCGATAGGTTCAGGTCACATGCAACCGCGCCAAATCCCAGACGCTTTTCACCATCCCGCCAGATTTCGGCGTTTAGTCGCACGGACCCATTGGGGGCATAATGCGACAGCAATTGCCCAGGCGCCTGAATGTCGGCATGCTGGTCGTGATCTGCGGTGACACTGCGCTGATCGGGCGGGGTGCCCAAGACGCGGGACAATTGGGCCGCGGTTATCGTGCCAGGGCGCAAAATTGTAGGGGTGCCAACCAACGACAAAATGGTGGATTCCAACCCTTCGTCGCATTGGCTGGTGGCGATCACTGCGTCGATTTTACCGTCCAACCCCTGGATCACATGACCCGCCTGTGTCGGACTGATTTTTCCTGACGGGTTGGCGGACGGGGCGGCTATCCCACGGCCAAAGTCGCGCAATACAGCCTGCGCAATGGGGTGGCGCGGGACGCGGATGGCCACGGTCGGCAATCCGGCGGTGACCGCAGGGGCCAGATCGGCATCGTCGCGCAGGGGCAGCACCAATGTCAGCGGGCCGGGCCAGAATGCCTGGGCCACCTGCTGCGCGGTATTTGTCCAGTGAACATAGCGCTGGGCCATTGCAATATCTGCCACATGTACGATCAACGGGTTGAAACTGGGCCGTCCCTTGGCGGCATAGATGTCTGCCACAGACTGCGGGTTATGGGCATCCGCGCCCAGTCCGAAAACCGTTTCTGTCGGGAACGCCACCAACCCACCGTCTGCCAAGATCGCGGCAGCGGTTCTAATATCGGAGGGCGTATCTGTCAGGCGTTTGGTGGACATTTCACAGATTAATGACGTTGCGTTCCAGTTGCTGTTCCAGTTTCCCATACCCTATGATTTAGGGCAATCCAAGCCCCCGTGACGGGGCGTCAGCCACAAGGGGAACATCATGCCATACCGTGCGCCAGTTTCAGATTATTCGTTTTTGCTGAACCATGTTTTGGATTACCAACAGATTTGTGCGCAACCGCGCTTTGAGGATGCCGGCCCTGACACGGTCGATGCCATCCTGACCGAAGCGGGCAGAATGTGCGAAGATGTCATGGCCCCTTTGCAGCGCAATGGCGATGTTCAGGGCGCAGTTTTGGAAAATGGCGTTGTGCGCACCTCGCCCGGTTTTGCCGAAGGGTATCGCGCGATTGCGGATGGGGGATGGGTGTCGACATCGGCTTCGGTCGATTATGGCGGAATGGGATTGCCCCTGACGGTGACCACGGCGGTCAATGAAATGATGGCGTCTGCCTGTTTGTCATTGCAGCTAAACCCATTGATGACCCAGGGCCAGATCGAGGCATTGGAACACCACGCATCCGACGCGATCAAGGATCTATACCTGCCCAAACTGATTACGGGGGAATGGTGTGGCACAATGAACCTGACCGAACCGCAGGCTGGTTCCGACGTGGGCGCATTGCGATCTAAGGCGGAACCGAATGGCGATGGCACCTATGCGATTTCCGGGCAGAAAATCTATATTTCATGGGGCGATAACGATTTTTCCGGCAATGTGTGCCATTTGGTATTGGCCCGTTTGCCTGACGGTGTCCCGGGAACCAAGGGGATTTCGTTGTTTTTGGTGCCCAAATTTATTCCCGACGAACAGGGTAATCCGGGCGTGGCAAATACGTTAAAGGTTGTGTCGCTGGAACATAAAATGGGCCTGCACGGCAGCCCGACGGCCGTTATGCAATATGATGGTGCAACGGGGTGGTTGATTGGCGAACCCCATGATGGGATGCGTGCGATGTTTACCATGATGAACAACGCCCGTCTGGGTGTCGGTGGGCAGGGCATCGGTGCGGCAGAGGGCGCATTTCAGCATGCCGTGGCCTATGCCCAAGGGCGCGTTCAGGGGCGCAGCCCCATTGCCAACGGTGGCGGCACGATCATGGATCACGCGGACGTGCGCCGCATGCTGATGACGATGAAGGCCGACATTTTCGCAGCCCGCGCCATTGCCTTGGCCAATGCGATGGCAATTGATATGCAAACCGCAACCGGGGCCCCCGAATGGGCCGCGCGGGCCGCGTTTTTAACCCCAATCACCAAGGCATTTGGCACGGATACCGGTATTGATGTGGCATCGATGGGCGTGCAGGTGCATGGCGGCATGGGCTTTATCGAAGAGACAGGCGCCGCCCAATATCTGCGCGATGTGCGCGTCACCGCCATATACGAAGGCACAAACGGTATTCAGGCCATGGATCTGGTCGGGCGCAAATTGATGGACGGCGGCGACGCGGCCTTTGCCCTGCTGGATGAAATGCAAGGCACGATCGAGGCTGCCCGCGCCCAAGGGTCCGAATTGGCCGAGCCGGTTTGGCAGGCGATTGAAACCCTACGCGAGGCGACAGAATGGATGGTTGAGCAGGGGAATTTGAACGACCGCTTTGCTGGGGCCGCCCCGTTCTTGCGGGCCTATGCGCGGGTTTTGGGCGGATATTACCACCTGCGCGCCAGCCTATGTGATGCAGGGCAGGGCGCCCGCACTGCATTGGCACGGTTTTACATCAAATCCCTGTTGCCTGAACACACAGGCCTGATTGCAGCGGCCTGTCAGGGGGCAGATGACCTATATGCATTGACCGATGATGATTTGGTTGCCTGATGGCGGCCGGAGATCATAGGCCGATGGTGCTGTCGTATCCATACCCTGACCCACCCGCCACGGGGGCCGTGGTTCAGGTGGCCGCTGATATTTATTGGATCCGTATGCCGTTGCCGATGGCCTTGGATCATGTGAATTGTTATGCCTTGGCCGATGATGATGGCTGGACATTGATTGACACGGGTGTGTCCAGCAAAAAAACGCGGGCAATCTGGCAGGACCTGTTGGCGGGGCCATTGTCACATTTACCGGTCAAACGGGTTTTGGTCACCCATCACCACCCCGACCATGTGGGTTTGGCAGGCTGGTTCCAACAGGACTTTGGGGCCGAACTGATGATGACCCGAACGGCTTGGCTGATGGCGCGGATGCTGTATCTGGATGCCCAGGACTTCCCCCCTGCGGAAACCATCCTGTTTTGGAAACGTGCGGGCATGGATCCCGACATTTTGGCCGAACGCGTGGCGGGCAAACCGTTTAATTTTGTCGATGCCGTTCATCACATGCCCTTGGGGTATCGACGGATCAAACAGGGCGATTGCCTGCATCTGGCGGGGCGTGCGTGGGATGTTCATATTGGTCACGGCCACGCGCCCGAACATGCAACCCTGTGGTCGCAGGATCAGCAAATTGTAATTGCGGGTGATCAGATCATTTCGTCGATCAGTCCCAATCTGGGCGTCTATGCAACCGAACCAGATGCTGACCCTGTGGGCGATTGGATCGAATCATGTACCCGATTGGCCCCCTTGGCGCGTGATACGCATTTGGTTTTGTCGGGCCATAAATTGCCATTTCGTGGCTTGCCACATCGTATGACGCAATTGGTGGACAATCATCATCACGCTTTGGACCGGCTCTGGGCTGATTTGACCGAACCAAAATCCGCGACACAGGTGTTCAGCTGTTTATATCATAGGAAAATCGGCGCCGGTGAATATGGTCTGGCCCTGGTTGAGGCGGTGGCGCATTTGAACCATTTGCATCAAACGGGTCGCGCACGGCGGTTTGTTGATGATGACGATGCCTATCGCTATGTGGCAATTTGACAGTAAAATCCTAAATTTCATAGGGTGACAGGCCGGAAAATTTACGGTAATCAGCCGTAGCTAGCATTAGAAGGGTTATGGCAATGGCAGATCATAAACACGGTTCAATGGATACCTCGGTTCAGGAAAAAACATTTGACGGATTCATTTCTTGGTCCGTGCGCGTCGCAATCGCAAGCATCGCGGTTTTGGTGTTTTTAGCGATCTTTAACAGCTAAGTATTAGGGGCAGATATGCGGTGGATATGTCTTGGGCTGGTTGCCCTTTTGGCTGCCTGCTCTGCCCCTGTTCCGAATGCGTCACCTGCAAGACCTCGCTCGGCTGAATATGTGCATGACGGCCCGCCCGAAATTGCACTGTTGACCATGGTCAACAATCGCAGCGGCGAAGGCGCGCATTCGGCCCTGTTGATCAACGGGTCTCAGCGCGTCATTTTTGACCCCGCAGGCACAGTCCAGCACGAATTGCTGATTGAACGCGATGACGTTTTGTTTGGCATGACGCCACGGATGGTTGATTTCTATGTGCGTGCCCATTCGCGCATTACCCATCATGTCGTGATCCAGAAAATACCCGTGACGGCCGAGGTCGCGGAACAGGCGCTGCAATTGGCGCTGGAAAATGGCCCGGTCCCATCTGCGTTTTGTGCGAACAGTACGTCAAAACTTTTGGCGCAGCTTCCTGGTTTTGAAACCATCGACACAACGATGTTCCCCCGCACCTTGATGGATCAGGTTGCAACCCTGCCCAATGTTGTCACATCAATTGTGCGCGAAACTGACAGCGCCGACAAACGCGCCGCTGAACGGGCGTTTCAGGGGTAACGAACGATGAAGTCCCCTTGCGCAGTTGTCTTGGCGGGCGGTGGGTCGCGCCGGATGCAAGGACCACATAAGGCAACGTTGGACGCAAACGGCGTCCCGCTAGCCCAGTATGTGGCGATGCGATTGTCACAGACATGCGATCCGGTTGCGATCAGTTATAATGGCAGCGCGGATGCGGTCTTGAATGGTCCGTTTTCATGTTTTCCAGATATCTTATCTGGGTCCTTGGGGCCGTTGGCGGGTATTCATGGGGCGATGACTTTTGCTCGGCAGTTGGGTGCAGATCGTGTGATAACGGTCGCCGTGGACACGCCGTTTTTCCCCGATGATTTTGTATCCCAGATGGTGCAGGTCGGCGCACCGATCGCGGTGGCGCAGTCAGGGGACCGTGTGCATCCCGCCTGTGGGATCTGGTCGGTGTCCTTGATTTCTGATCTTGAAACCTATCTGATGTCGGGAGAACGGCGATTGTGGGCTTGGGCCCAGTCACAGGGGGCGGTCCCTGTGGATTGGCCTGTAGGTCATTGGGACCCGTTTTTTAATATCAACACGCCGCAGGACTATGCCGTGGCGGTGACAAAATTGGCGGACTGATCATGCAGGTCTATGGCGTTACGGGTTGGAAAAATTCCGGCAAAACCGGATTGATGGAACGGTTGATTGCCGAATTTGTGGCCCGGGGGCTGCGGGTGTCATCGGTCAAACATGCGCACCATTCGGTTGACATTGATCAACCCGGCAAAGACAGCCACCGCCACCGCAACGCCGGCGCGTCCGAGGTCATTTTGGCCACTGCCGCACGCTATGCGATTATGCATGAAAACCGCGATGGTGAACCGCCATTATCGGACCTATTGGCGCGTCTTGGCCCCGTTGATTTGGTCTTGGTCGAAGGATACAAACGCGATAGTCACCCCAAGATCGAGGCACACCGCCATGAAACGGCGCAGCCTTTGATTGCCCGCGATGACCCCACAATTCGTGCAGTGGCGGCGAATTGTGATGTGGCGGTGGATCGCCCAGTTTTTGATTTGAATGATACCAAGGCGATTGCCGATTTTATATTGGACGATCTAGGCCTGAATGTTTGATGCAGGGCTTGTCATAGACTGGTCTGCGCGGTCCACCGCATCGCCCAAAACACCTGTTGCCGATGCGATTTATGCCTGCGGGTTTAGCCAAAGTGGCATAAAACACCCCCAATATTTCCGCACGCGCCATGCCTGTTTTGCCGCCCTTATCACCGCAATTGACGCGGCCCTGTCACGGGGGGAATTATTTTTTCTGGGCTTTGATTTTTCATTTGGCTATCCAATGGGGTTTGTCCCTGCGGTGACGGGGCAGGCGGATGCCAAATCAATCTGGCATTATTTCAACCAGCATGTGCGCGATGATGCAGATAACCGCAATAATCGGTTTGACGTCGCCAATCAGATAAATGCGCGCCTGTCCGGGGTTGGGCCATTTTGGGGATGCCCCGCCCAGATGCAGTTTGATCATCTGCCGCACAAAGGATCGGCGCGGCGTGATCATGGGTTTGCTGAATTCCGTGCAACAGAAATTGCATCCAAAACGGCGCAATCCAGCTGGAAATTGTTTACCACCGGATCCGTTGGGTCACAGGCCATTTTGGGCATGTCCTATCTGGCGCAATTGATTGACCGTTATGGGGCTGCTCTGCATTTTTGGCCCTTTGACGGGGATATTCCATCGCGGGGTCCTGCGGTGGTGATTGCAGAAATTTATCCCAGCCTGTTTACGCAGCCCAGTGATGCCCAATTACAGCACCGCAATGGCGATGCTATTTTTCAGATCAAGGATGCCTGTCAGGTCTGGCGCACTGCAAACTATGTTCAGCATATAACGCGTGATCAATGGCAGGGGTTACATGGCGCCGATCACATTTCAGACCCTCGAATTCAGGCCGAGGGGTGGATTGTCGGCGTGCCCTGTGGTCCTGAGCCATAGTCGTTTTTAGCGGTCCCAGACCACATCGCCCAGAAAAATATAGCCCGCGCCATAGATGGTTTTGATCAGTTTGGGATCCTTGGGGTCCTCTTTCAGTTTTGTGCGCAGGCGGGAAATGCGCACATCCATCGCGCGATCAAAGCTTTCGCCTGCACCGCCGCCCAAACGCTCTTGCATGAATGCGCGGCTGATCAACCGCTTGGGGCTTTCTAAAAACAGGCGCAGCACTTCGCCTTCGGCATGGCTGAAAGGCGTTTCGCCGCCTTGGGCATCCACCAATGTATAGCGGTCAAAATAGGCGGTCCACCCTTCGAAACTGGCGGTGTCGCCCGTGGTGGTTTTGGTGCGTTCCTTGCGCATGCGGGCGCGAATGCGGGCGACCACCTCGGCCGGTTCAAAGGGTTTGATGATGTAATCATCTGCGCCCAATTCCAATCCCGTCACACGGTCCTGAACCTGTGCGCGGCCGGAAATGATAATGACAACCGCCCCCTGTTCTAGGGCCAACCGATGGACCAACGACAACCCGTCGCGATCGGGCAGCCCCAGATCCACCAAACAGACGTCCGGGGTGGTGGTTTGTAAAAACGCCTCAAACTCGGTCGCGCGGGAAAACCCCATGGTGCGAAACCCCGCATCCTCTAGCGCTGCTGCCAAAATGGAACGGATCGTCGGTTCGTCGTCCAAAATTGTGACCAGGGGCGTCGTCATGCTGTGTCAGTTCCTTGCAATAGCTGTCCCAATTGTGCCTGCGTGAATGGTTTTGTCAAAACGGGGGCATGCCGTTGTGCGGCTTGGGCCAATTCATGATGGGCGGGCAGAGATGTCATAAAGATAACCAACGGGTGATTGTCGGGCAATCCCTCGACAAAGGCAACACCGGTTTTATCCCCCTCTAATTGCAAATCGCTAAGGATCAGGGTGACTTCGGGCAGGCCAGTTAACAGGGCCTGTGCTTCGTCTGCGGATGCCGCCTCGACAACGCTATAGCCCAGTGATGTCAACATGGCCCGCATGGTGTCGCGCAGGTCAGGTTGATCATCGATCAGTAATGCCAAACCGGGGGCCGATTGGGTCATGGCGCGGCGGGCAGGCAACCGCAGGATGACACGCGCCCCGCGGTATCCATTGCGCAGCAATAAATCACCGCCCGACATTTTGGCAATATCATAGACCATGGTCAGGCCCAGCCCTGTTCCCTGGGCCCCCTTGGTGGTGTAGAACGGTTCAAAGGCCTGTTCCAGCGCCGTTTGTGTGAACCCGGGGCCCGTATCACAGACGGTAAATTCGATCCAGGTTTCCTTGACCACATCCACAATTAGGGTGATCATCCCGGTGTCCCCACAGGCATCGCGGGCGTTTAGAATCAGGTTCAACAGTGCATCCTGAACCATCCCCGGATCCAGAAACCACAACCGGTCATCGGTGCTGTTTGTAACCTTTAGCTGGATTTGATCCGGCAGGGTCGATTTTGCCATGGTGGTCAAATTGTCAATCAAATCACCCAGCCGCGTGGCCTTGGGCAGGGGCGCGCGGGTACCGGTCATGCCAGCAATGGTGTTTAACAAATCCCCCCCACGGCGGGCGGCGTCATGGGTGGCCTGGATCAGGGTTTTGGCCTGAGGTGGTAAATCCAGCTGGTTCAGGCGGCTTTGTGCGCCCAAAATAATGGTCAGCAGATTTGAAAAATCATGGGCCAAGCCGCTGGTCAGTTGCGACGCCAATTCGCGCCGGCTTTGTTGTTGCAATGCGGTGCGGGCCTGGGTTTCTTCGGTCACGTCCATGGACAGAATGTAAACCCCGTTGATGCCGGTATCTTTGGCATTGCGATCGGGGGTAAAGGCCGCGCGAATGCGTCGTGAACTGAGCGTGTCGGTAAATTCAAATACGCTGGCCTGTCCCTGCAAGGCCATGTTCAAATTCTGTTCAATCGCGGCATAGGCCTGTGCGCCCAAGGCCTCGGCGATGTGGCGGCCCAAGATGTCCGAGGGCCGTTCCGGCATGATCGAACTGAGCCTGCGGTTGGAATAGGTATAACGCCGATCGGGTCCGACATGGGCAATATGGGCCGGCATCATTTCTGTGGTCAGGCGGGTGCGTGCTTCGATCTCGGTCAGTTCGCGTTTGGCCTGTTCTAGCGCGGCGATTGTGGATTCCAGTTTTCTGTTGGTTTCCCCCAATTCAGCGGAATAGGCAGACAGCTGGCCCGACAATTCCTCGGATCGCGCGCGCAACATGCCTTCTTGGCGTTTGACTTGGGTAATGTCTGTATAGACGGTCACCCATCCGCCTTGGGGCAGGGGCGCGCCTTCGACGCTGATGACCTGACCATTTGCGCGGGTGCGTTCCATATAGTGGGGTTCAAAATCCCGTGCCATTTGCACGCGTTCTGTGACAAAGGCATCGATATCGTCCAGTGGGCCGTATTCCCCCAAGGTGGCCAAATGTCGGATGGTATCGGCAAAACTGGCCCCGGCCGTGGTCAGGGTATTGGGCAGATCAAACATGTCCTGAAACCGACGATTGGACAACACCAACCGCAGGTCCTGATCATAGATGGTCAAGGCCTGCTGGATCAGGTTCAATCCCGCTTGTGTCATAGACTCTTTGGTACGTCGATCCATTTTTCCTGTCCTTTGGGGCAGTGCTATCATCGCAAATGCCCAAGACAAAGCAAAATAAAACGCTGTTACAATTCGTTAGGATTGTGAAATCATGCCGCAAAGATTGCGACCGAACGTAACGGAAAATATCGCGCATCAAGCGTGACCAAATGGGAGGATACATCGTTGACCCAGCCAGTGAATGGTGACAGCGGACTGCGTTCGGTGCCTGCATTGTTGCGTCGGAACGCGAAAACAATGGCACAGGCCCCCGCCTATCGCGAAAAAGAATTTGGCATTTGGCAAACATGGACCTGGACGCAGGCCTGTCAACAGGCCGAAAGTTTGGCGCTGGGCCTGATTGATTTGGGTTTGGATACCGGTGACTTTGTGGCCATCATTGGCCGTAACCGCCCCAGTTTGTATTTGTCGATGGTGGCGGTGCAGATGGCGGGCGGTGTGCCGGTTCCCCTGTACCAGGACGCGGTTGCCGACGAAATGTCATATGTGTTGCAGCACTGTGGCGCGCGCTATGTCATTGCCGAATCCCAAGAACAGGTGGACAAAGTCCTTGAGGTCCAAGACCAGCTAAGTGAATTGAAACATATGGTCTATCTGGACCCGCGCGGGTTGCGCAAATATGACCATACGCATTTGCATTCTTATGATGCGATTTTGGATGCGGGGCATGCAAAACGCGACGCCACCCTGCCCATTTTACAACAGCGCGAAGGCAAACTGGATTACGACAGCACCTGCGTGATGCTGTATACATCGGGTACAACGGGCAAACCTAAGGGCGTTGTTTTGTCAAACCGGAACATCATCGAAACGGCGCGTGCATCGTCCGATTTTGATAAACTGACCTCGGGCGAAAATGTGTTGGCCTATCTGCCCATGGCCTGGGTTGGGGATTTCATTTTTTCGATTGGTCAGGCGTATTGGACGGGGTTTTGCGTGAACTGCCCGGAAAGTCAGGACACCATGTCCACCGATTTGCGCGAAATTGGGCCCAGTTATTTCTTTGCCCCGCCGCGCGTGTTTGAAACCCAGTTGACCAATGTCATGATCCGGATGGAGGATGCTGGAAAATTCAAAAAATGGCTGTTTGACACATTCATGGCCCATGCGCGCAAAGTGGGTCCGGCCATTTTGGATGGGCATTCTGTTGGCATGATGGACCGGCTGAAATATGCTTTGGGGGAATTGTGCATTTATGGGCCGCTGAAAAACACACTTGGGTTTACCAATGTGCGCGTGGGATACACCGCCGGCGAGGCGATTGGCCCTGAAATTTTCGATTTCTATCGGTCCTTGGGGATCAATTTGAAACAGCTCTATGGTCAGACCGAGGCGTCCGTGTTTATCACGCAACAACCCGATGGTCAGGTGCGCAGTGATACCGTTGGTGTGCCCAGCCCCGGAGTAGAGGTGCGCATCGGCGACAGTGGTGAAGTGTACTATCGCAGTCCCGGCACATTTGTTGAATATTATAGAAACCCCGAAAGCACCGCAGACACCAAAGACCCAGAAGGTTGGGTTGCAACGGGGGACGCGGGATTTTTCGAAACAGACACAGGCCACTTGCGCATTATCGACCGTGCCAAAGATGTGGCCAAGATGTCTGATGGCGGCATGTTCGCGCCCAAGTTTGTTGAAAACAAGTTAAAGTTTTATCCCAGCATCCTTGAGGCCGTGGTCTTTGGTGCAGGGCGCGACACCTGCGTGGCCTTTATCAACATTGATATGTCTGCGGTGGGCAACTGGGCCGAGCGGAACAACATCGCCTATTCCAGTTATCAGGAATTGGCGGGTCATCCCCGCGTGCTAGAGCAGATCCGTTTGCATGTGAACGAAGTGAACGCATCGGTCGCGCAGGATGAAATGTTATCGGGGTGTCAAATCCACCGGTTCTTGGTGCTGCACAAAGAATTGGATGCGGATGACGGCGAATTGACCCGGACCCGCAAGGTGCGTCGCAAAATTATTGGCGAAAAGTTCGAGGATTTGGTCAATGCCCTCTATGACGGGTCGGCCAGCATTTATACCGAAACCGAGGTGACCTATGAAGATGGTCGCAAGGGTAAAATTTCGGCCACGTTGAATATTCTGGACGCCGAGGTTTTTCCACGCGCAGCCCAGATCGCGGCGCAATAGGGGGACATCATGTTAGATCAAACAGAGGGATATATGACCGCTGATGGCCGCAAAATTGGCGGCGTGGTCATGGATATGCGCAACATTACTCTCCGCTTTGGTGGGGTTGAGGCCATCAAAAACATCAGTTTCGATATTCGCGAAGGTGAAATTCGCGCGATTATTGGACCAAACGGGGCCGGTAAATCGTCGATGTTGAACGTGATTTCCGGATTTTATGTACCCCAAGAGGGCGAAGTCTGGTTCCGCGGATCCAAGCGTCCACCGATGAAACCCTATCAGGTGGCGCAACAGGGGATCGCGCGCACGTTTCAAAACATTGCCCTGTTTGAGGGGATGAGTGTT
This sequence comes from uncultured Paracoccaceae bacterium, assembly GCA_913060475.1. GTDB lineage: Bacteria > Pseudomonadota > Alphaproteobacteria > Rhodobacterales > Rhodobacteraceae > CAJXSD01. The sequence goes on from CAJXSD010000001.1 coordinate 77,003, forward strand.
TTGGATAACGTCATGACGGGGCGGTTGAACAATATGAAAACGGGCCTGCTTCAACAGGCATTGTGGCGCGGCGCGGCTGAGCGCGAAGAGGTTGAAAACCGTGAAATCTGTGAAAAGGTGATCGATTTTCTGGAAATCCAGCACATTCGCAAAACGCCGGTTGCGCGACTGCCTTATGGTTTGAAAAAACGGGTTGAACTGGCGCGTGCCCTAGCGTCTGAGCCAAAGTTGTTGTTGTTGGATGAACCCATGGCCGGCATGAATGTCGAAGAAAAAGAGGACATGAGCCGGTTTATCCTGTCGGTAAATGATGAGTTTGGAACCACCATTGCGCTGATTGAACACGATATGGGGGTTGTTATGGATCTGTCTGACCGTGTTGTCGTGATGGATTACGGTAAAAAAATCGGGGACGGTACACCGGATGAGGTGCGCAATAACCAGGATGTGATTGATGCCTATCTGGGGGTGTCCCATGATTAACTGTGTCGCATCATGTTTTTTCGATCCGTCGCCCACCCACCCACCCCGCCGCATCGAAAAAACATTTCTTAAGGAGAAATAAGCCATGTCAGATACCTTAATTTTCTCGATGGAAGTGTTCCTGAACGGTTTGATGGCAGGCGTGTTATATGCCTTGGTCGCCTTGGGGTTTGTTTTGATTTACAAAGCTTCTGGCATTTTCAACTATGCCCAAGGGGTCATGGCGTTGTTTGCGGCGCTGACATTGGTGGGCATTATGGACGGGCAAGTGCCGTTTTCGCACCTGATCAATGCGGCGCTGGGCACCGACATTCATCATTTTGGATGGCATGTGCCTGCCTTTATCGGCATCATTTTGTCCATGGGTGTCATGGTCATTCTGGCGTGGATCGTTCAGAAAGTCATTTTTCGGCACCTTGTGGGGCAAGAGCCGATTATCCTGTTCATGGCGACCATTGGTTTGGCGTATTTCATGGAAGGTTTGGGTGATATCATGTGGGGATCGGACATCAAGAAACTGGATGTCGGTTTGCCTCAAGGCATCAACATCGCCATTGACGAGGCCACATATGGCATCTTTGGCTATGGGTTTTTTATCGACAACCTAGATATCGTCGCCACGATCATCGCCGCGCTGTTGGTTGGTGTGCTGGTGATTTTTTCACAATACACAAAACAGGGCCGCGCGATGCGCGCTGTGGCCGATGACCACCAGGCGGCCCTGTCGGTCGGGATCAACCTGAATTTCATCTGGGTCATGGTTTGGTCCGTTGCGGGGTTTGTGGCCCTGGTCGCGGGTATCATGTGGGGTACAAAATCTGGCGTTCAATTTTCGCTGTCGCTGATTGCGCTTAAGGCATTGCCTGTTCTGATGCTGGGTGGATTTACATCCATTCCCGGTGCGATTGTGGGCGGTTTGATCATCGGTGTCGGCGAAAAAATGTTTGAATTCCTGATCGGCCCAATGATCGGCGGCGCGACGGAAAACTGGTTTGCCTATGTTTTGGCGTTGATTTTCCTCGTGTTCCGTCCGCAGGGCCTGTTTGGCGAAAAAATCATCGAAAGGGTATAACAATGAAATCCTATGCCCTGTCTTGTGTGATTGGATGGCTTGCTTTTTGGACCTTTGGTGTGATCGCCGTCGTTACGCAGGGTCTGCATGAAACACAGATCATCACGGCCGCCATCTTGGCCTTTGGTGGACTATTGGCTGGGATGACCAGCTATCTAAAACTATGTCGGGAGTGTTCTTAATGTTTTATCGCGAAGCTGGGGATTTCAAAACATCCTATCAAGAAGATAACCAAACCTTCCCGATCAAATTCGATCGCTATCGCTATTATGCGGTGTTGTTCGTGGCCTTTGCCGTGATCCCGTTCATGATCAACGATTACTGGGTCAACGCCATTTTCCTGCCGTTTCTGATTTATTCTATTGCGGCGATCGGGTTGAATATTTTGGTGGGCTACACGGGTCAGGTATCTCTGGGCACGGGTGGTTTTATGGCGGTGGGGGCCTATGCGGTCTATAAACTGATGACCGCCTTTCCCGAAGTATCGATCCTGATCCACGTCGTTTTGGCGGGCGGCATCACGGCGATCGTTGGAATGCTGTTTGGTCTGCCGTCTTTGCGGATCAAAGGGTTCTATCTTGCGGTGGCGACGTTGGCTGCCCAGTTTTTCCTGGTATGGTTGTTCAACCGCGTACCATGGTTTTACAACTATTCTGCCTCGGGCCAGATTTCCGCACCCGAACGTACAGTTGCAGGCATACCCGTGACCGGCGCCAATACCGAAGCCTGGGCGCCCTATCTGGTCTGTCTGGTCTTTGTGACCCTGTCTGCATTGATTGCACGCAACCTGACACGCGGTGCCGTTGGGCGCAGATGGATGGCCATTCGCGATATGGACATTGCAGCTGAAATCATCGGTGTGAACCCGCTGACGGCAAAACTAACGGCCTTTGGTGTCAGTTCGTTTTTCGTGGGGATTGCGGGTGCGTTATTTTTCGCCGTCTATCTTGGCGCGGTCGAGGTTGGCGAGGCCTTTGGTATCAATAAATCATTCCTTGTCTTGTTCATGATCATCATTGGCGGGTTGGGATCCATTTTCGGCAGCTTTGCGGGCGCGGCATTCCTGGTTCTGTTGCCCGTGTTTTTGAAAAATGTGCTGGTCGGGACATTGGGATGGCCCACGGATTTGGCCGCGCATCTGGAATTTATGATTGTGGGGGGGCTGATCATCACGTTTTTGATTGCCGAACCCCATGGGCTGGCGCAGCTTTGGCGCGTGGCCAAGGAAAAACTAAGACTTTGGCCATTCCCTTACTAAGGCTTGGCCCAAGAGATTGATCGGGGAACACCCCGGCAAATTGTGAACCATCGGACAACCAAAATGGGAGGATTTTTACCGATGAAAAAAACATTAATCACAGCTGCAGTTGCAGGGATGGTCGCCGCGGCACCGGCCTTTGCGGATCTGACATTTTCAGCGCTAAGCTATCGCACCGGCCCCTATGCCGCGAACGGTATTCCCTTTGCGGATGGCTATCAGGATTATTTTACCCTGCTGAATGAACGCGATGGCGGCATCGGTGGCGAAAAAATCAATCTGGTGGAATGTGAAACTGGCTATAACACCGAAAAAGGTGTGGAATGCTATGAATCCACCAAAGGCGAAGGCGCATTGGTGTACCAACCGTTGTCAACAGGCATCACATACCAGCTGATCCCCAAAGCAACCGCAGACGGCATCCCTGTGCATTCCATGGGCTATGGCCGCACATCCGCGAAAAACGGCGAAGTGTTCCGCAACATCTTTAACTATCCTGCCAACTACTGGGATGGGGCATCGGTTGCTGTCAAATACCTGTTGGGTGAAAACGGCGGCAGCCTAGCAGGCAAGAAAATCGCGCTGGTCTATCACAACTCGGCCTATGGTAAAGAACCGATCCGCACCTTGGAAGAGGCTGCGAAAAAGCATGGGTTCGAGCTGTCCTTGTTGCCAGTCGATCACCCCGGCCAGGAACAAAAATCGCAGTGGTTGCAAATTCGTCGTGACCGTCCTGACTATGTCCTGATGTGGGGCTGGGGCGTGATGAACCAGGTTGCGATCCAAGAGGCGGTCAACATCCGTTTCAACATGGAAAACTTTATCGGGATCTGGTGGTCAGGGTCTGAAAATGACGTTCTGCCCGCAGGTGACGGTGCCAATGGGTACAAGGCGTTGACATTCCACAACGTGGGCGACGATTTCCCGGTGTTCGATGATATCCAGAAATACGTTGTCGACAGCGGCAAAGCCGCAGGCGCGGGCGATCAGATCGGTACAGCGCTGTATAACCGTGGTCTTTACGCGGCGATGTTGGCGGCCGAGGCTGCAAAAACAGCCCAAGGGATCCATGGTGTCAGCGCAATCACACCCGCACAAATGCGTGACGGTATGGAAGCGCTGGAAATCACCGAAGCGAAAATGGCGTCCCTTGGCCTGCCAGGATTTGGCCCCAGCTTTAATGTTAGCTGCCAAAACCATGGTGGCGACGGCATGGTTGCCGTGGCACAGTGGGACGCATCCGCGAAATCATGGGGTTTGATCACCGGTTTTGAACAGTCTGACCAAGACATTTTGAACCCATTGATCGAAGAGGATTCCGCAGCCTTTGCAGCCGAAAACGGCATTACACCCGGCTGTAACTAAGATCCTTGGCCCCTGCAGGACTGTGGGGGCCATTTTCCCATTTGCCAAATTGAAAGAGACATCATGCTGGACACAGGACACGAAACGACAGAAACACTTTTGGAAGTGAACAACATTGAAGTGATTTATAATCACGTCATTTTGGTGTTAAAGGGTGTGTCCCTGAAAGTGCCCAAAGGCAAAATTACCGCACTATTGGGCGGCAATGGTGCTGGCAAGACAACGACCCTGAAGGCGATTTCAAACCTGCTGCAGTCTGAACGCGGCGAGGTGACCAAGGGATCGATCAAATATAACAGCGATCGCATCGACAATATGGACCCCGCCGATATGGTGCGCCGAGGGGTTATTCAGGTGATGGAGGGGCGTCATTGTTTTGAGCACCTGACCGTCGAGGAAAACCTGTTGACCGGGTCCTATACCCGCACCGATGGCAAAGGCGCGATCGATGCTGATTTACAAATGGTTTATGATTATTTCCCACGGCTGAAAGAGCGGCGTAAATCGCAGGCGGGCTATACATCTGGTGGAGAACAGCAGATGTGCGCCATTGGGCGTGCGCTGATGTCACGGCCTGAAACGATTTTGCTGGACGAGCCTTCGATGGGGTTGGCACCGCAGTTGGTGGAGCAGATTTTTGAAATCGTAAAGTCCGTCAATGAAAATGAAGGCGTCACATTCCTGTTGGCTGAGCAGAATACGAACGTGGCCCTACGCTATGCGCATTATGGCTATATTCTGGAATCGGGACGCGTGGTGATGGACGGCCCCGCGCAAGAGTTACGCGAAAATCCCGATGTGAAAGAGTTCTATCTGGGGATGTCGGATCAGGGGCGCAAATCATTTCGTGATGTGCGCAGTTATCGTCGTCGCAAGCGGTGGCTGTCGTAATTATTCGGCCAAGGCCGAACGCCTTCGGCGATGAGTATTTATGCAAAAATGAAAGACTTGAAGATGAGTTTTTACGACGATCTGGAACACCGCAGTGCAGACCAAAGGGCAGCGGATTTGGCGCGTGAATTGCCCAAACAGATTGCAAATGCCCAGAGGTTGGCCGGCTATGCGACGGCCTTGGCAGATGTTGATGCGGAGGCGGTGGGGTCCTATGCGGAATTGGCCACGTTGCCTGTTTTGCGCAAGTCCGAGTTGAGTGAAAAGCAGGCGTCAGGTAACCCTTTGGGTGGGTTTGGCGCACATGACACGCATGCTTATAGCCATATCTTCCAGTCGCCCGGCCCGATCTATGAACCCGGGGGGACCACGCATGATTGGTGGCGTATTGGACGGTTTTTGCACGCGGTTGGTATTGGTCGCGGGGATATTGTACAAAACTGTTTCGGGTATCATTTGACGCCTGCCGGGATGATTTTTGAAAACGGTGCGCGCGCGGTTGGCGCGGCGGTTGTTCCTGCGGGTGTCGGACAGACCGAATTACAGGTGCGAGCAGCGGCCGATATTGGAACCACGGCCTATGCCGGGACGCCTGATTATCTGAAGGTGATTTTGGATAACGCCGAGGAATTGGGTGTATCGTTGGGGATCACCAAGGCGGCCGTTGGGGGCGGGGCGTTGTTTCCGTCTCTCAGGCAGGAATACAAAGACCGCGGGATTTTGTGTTTGCAAAACTATGCCACAGCGGATTTGGGCAATGTTGCCTATGAGAGTGCCGCACAAGAAGGTATGATCGTCGACGAAGGTGTTTTGGTCGAGATCGTGACACCCGGTACGGGGCGCCCTGTGCCCGACGGTGAGGTTGGCGAAGTTATTGTGACGTCACTGAACCCTGATTACCCCTTAATTCGGTTTGCCACGGGGGATTTATCGGCAATTATGCCTGGCGTTTCCCCCTGCGGGCGCACCAACCGTCGGATCAAGGGTTGGATGGGGCGTGCCGATCAAACGACCAAGATCAAGGGAATGTTCGTGCGGCCTGAACAGGTTGCGGCCCTGGTGGATGCGCATGATGCGATTTTGCGGGCTCGGGTGATTGCGACGCGTCAGGGTGAAATGGATCATATGACCGTGCAGATTGAAACTGAGGCGACGGATGCCACAGTGTTCCATGTGGCTATTACGTCGGCGTTAAAGTTAAAGGGCGACGTACAATTGATTGCGCCCGGCGGTTTGCCGCGCGACGGATTGGTGATCGAGGATAAGCGGACCTATGATTAGGTGTAGCGATTTGGATCAAAGGCACTGTAATCTGCGTTGATTGGGTGATTTGTCATCATTTGCGCCAGAATCTGACCGGTTTTCGGACCGGCGGTCAGGCCCATGTGTTGGTGTCCAAAGCCTGTGTAGATGTTTGTGCCGGTGATGTTCCCGATCAATGGCATACTGTCGGGGGTAGAGGGGCGAAATCCCATCCATTCTGTTGTGTCTTGCGCCTCAAGATTGGGGAGCGCAATTTTGATGAAGTCCCGAATGATGTCCAGCGGTGCGCTGCTGCGAGGCAGATCTAGCCCGCCCAGTTCGACCGTTCCGGCACAGCGTAAATCGTCGCCCATGGGGGTGATGGCGAATTTGCCCGCCGCCATCAGCGGGTGGCTGGGTTTACCGGATGCATTTTTGAACATGATGTGATAACCACGTTCGGTTTCCAGTGGGATGTTCAGGCCCAAACGCTGCATCAGCGATTTTGACCAGATGCCAGAGGTGACCACCACATTGGAACATTCAATGGGACCTTGTTCGGTCAAGACCGCGGTCACCGTGCCGTTTGATTTGGTGAAATCGGTGACCGTGGTTTGGATGAATGTGCCGCCCTGTTGTTCAAAGACAAGCGCGAGGTTGCGGACATATTCCCCGGGGTTCAGGATATGCCCATGGCCTGACAATTGCGCCATAAAGCCAATGCCTTGGCCTAGGTTTGGTTCTTGTTCCTGGACTTCGTGACCTTGGAACAATTGGGGTTCGAAACCCAGTTCCCTCTTTAGGTTCCAGCTGTAGCTGCTGGCCTCATAGTCTGCGCGGGTTTTGTAGATATAGCTGAATTTGCTGTCTGCGATCCATTTTTCGACGGGCGTCCCGCGCGCCAGGTTTTTATGTTGATCCACCGCATCATAGAGGAGCCCATGCAGTGATTTCGTGACGGCGCGGGCCTTGGTATCGGTCGCATTCATCATGAATTGCGTCAGCCACGGGATCATTTTAGGCAAATATTTCCAACGGATAAACAGGGCGGATTTGGGATTGAACAACATCGATGGCAGGTCCCGCCAAATACCGGGCGTATTGACGGGAACGGATGCCCATTGTGCGATCAAACCGGCATTGCCATAGGATGCCGCCTGACCGGGCGTGTCACGGTCAATCAAAATGACGCGTTGGCCCTGTCGTTGCAGCCACAAGGCGGTTGAAACACCGACGATACCTGCGCCGATGACACAAATTGGATTTGACATGAGTTTACCCAGTAAAAAATTCGTTGCGCTGACACTGGCCCCATGTCTGTATTTGGTCAAGTGGCAGAACGAACAAGCGCCCAAAAATTTGGGCGCTTGTTTGAAAAACCGGTGCGGTTATAGCATGTGTTGATAACTGGCAGGGGCATATCTGAAAGTGTCACCATTGCGTTCGATATACCCCAAGCCGGGCCATGGCATATGATAGCCGATAAAGGGCATTTTTTCGGTGGCCAACATATCAAAAATGCGGCGGCGTGTTTGGGCGGCCATTGGGCGATCGCGGTCAAAGCGGACTTCCCAATCGGGGTGGGCGACGGACCAAATGTAATGGTTTGCAAAATCACCGCCCAAAAACAGGTTTTTGCCTTGGCTTTCGATCATGTATCCCATGTGGCCGACCGTGTGGCCATGTGCGGCCATGGCTGTGATACCGGTTGCGATGTCTTGGCCATCGTCTAGCATTTCCAATTCGTCTTCTAGGGGGCGCACTTTGGCCTCGAACCCTTCGTCGCCAGAAAAATCCCAGTCTTCGTATTCCAGCGCGCCGCAGTAATAGGACGCGTTTTCGAATGTGCGCCCCATATCTGTGTGCAGGCCGCCGATGTGATCCCCGTGGAAATGGGTCAGCACAACTTTGTCAATCTGGTCGGCACTGTATCCGGCCTGTTCCAATGCGGCGACCGTCCCTTGGGGGGTTGTGCCTGTGTCAAACAGCACCAATTCCGTTCCGGTGTTGACCACAGTTGGGGTATAGAACATCTGGAATTTGTCGGTTGGAATGTTGGCATCCATGCAGGCCTGCGCAAAGTCGTCCTTGGACGCGTTCAGGCCAAAAATGGTTTGCGGATCCGTTTCAACGGTTGTTGTGGCTGACAGCAATGTCGTGATGTCCATCGATCCCAGTGTAAATCGGCGATGCAGGGTAAAGGATGGCCCCATAATCGGGGCAGCGGCGGATAGGGCGCTGCCGCTGATGGCGGCGGCGCTGCCGGTGAGAAACGTTCTGCGGCGCATATAAAATGGTGATTGCACGGGGACTCTCCTGTCTTTTATCGTATTGAAATGTCTTGTGCGTAGGATAGCGGCGAATTGATCACTTTCAAATAAAATTATTTGTGAATTTGAATTTTGCGCATGGGGTCGGGGGGCTGCATCCTCTGGACAAATGGTCGATGTTGTGAAACACACCCCGCAACAGGAGTATTGATATGACAACCACCCGTTTTGCCCCATCCCCCACAGGATATTTGCACATTGGCAACCTGCGCGCGGCACTGATGAATTATCTGATCGCCAAGAAATCTGGCGGGACATTTATTCTGCGGATCGATGACACGGATCCCGAACGGTCAAAGCAGGACTATGTGGATGCCATTCAACAAGATCTGGAATGGTTGGGCCTGACATGGGATCGGATGGAACGTCAATCCGATCGGTTGGATCGGTATCATGCAGCCGCCGATACACTGCGCCAAATGGGGCGGTTTTATGAATGTTTCGAAACCCCCACGGAATTGGATCTTAAGCGGAAAAAGCAGTTAAATATGGGCAAACCGCCCGTCTATGATCGTGCTGCGCTGGATTTGGATGACGCACAAAAAGAGGCATTGCGCGCCGAACGCGGCGCAGGCCATTGGCGGTTCAAGCTGGATTTGGAGCGCATCACCTGGCCCGATGCGATCTTGGGTGATATTTCGATTGATGCGGCCTCGGTGTCTGATCCGGTATTGATCCGTGCGGATGGCCAGTTTCTGTATACATTGGCGTCGGTCGTCGATGATGTGGAGATGGGGATTACCCATGTTGTGCGTGGATCAGATCACGTCACAAACACGGCCACCCAAATCCAAATGATCCAGGCGCTGGGTGGCACGGTTCCGACGTTTGCGCACCATTCGCTGTTGACGGGTCCGCAGGGCGAAGGCCTGTCCAAACGGTTGGGCACATTGTCACTGCGCGATTTGCGCGCCCAAGGCGTGGCGCCCGAGGCGGTGTTAAGCCTGATGGCGCGTTTGGGGTCCAGCCAACCTGTCGAACTGCGCATGTCTTTGGATGAAATTGCAGATGGGTTTGAATTGTCACAATTCGGATCAGCGCCGACAAAATTCGATGTAAATGATCTGTTCCCATTGACTGCGCGTTACCTGTCGGGGCTGTCGTTAGACCAAGTGGCGGGTGCCGTGCGTGCCGCGGGCGTGCCTGACGATTTGGCCGATCAATTCTGGACCGTGACCCGTGAAAACATCACAACGCTGAACGATCTAGGGGATTGGTGGTCGCTGTTTTCCCAAGGGGCCGAGCCTGTTATTGCAGACGAAGATCGCGAATTTGTTGCAACAGCCCTTGAACTATTGCCCGCGGGGCCCTTTACTAAGGACACATGGGGTGCGTGGACTGCAGCGGTGAAAGAGGCAACAGGACGCAAGGGTAAGGGGCTGTTTATGCCATTACGCAAAGCGTTAACAGGGCAGGAACGTGGCCCTGATATGTCTGATGTTTTGCCATTGCTGCAGGTGATCAAAGCCCGTTCATAAACGGTGGGCCAGTCCCACCACACAAGGGATCAGGCCGCGGTGTCAGAAACAAACGCAAAATTTTTATCAGGATCGCCCATGAAACATGTGGCGGTCATGTCCTTTACGGCGGCCATCGGATTAATGGCGATGTTTGCCGTCGATTTTGTCGATATGATATTCATATCGATGTTGGGCGATGCGGCCTTGGCGGCGGCAATCGGCTATGCAGGGGCGATTTTATTTTTCACAACATCCTTCGGCATCGGCTTTGCGATTGCGGCAGGTGCGCTGGTGGCACGAGCCCTGGGCGCCGATGATACGATTTTGGCACGTGAACGCGCGACCCATACATTGGTGCTGGGTGTTGTGATTGCGGCGGTCTTTGCAGCCGTGATCTGGATGAACCTTGGCACCTTGGTGGCATTGGTGGGGGCCAGTGGCGACACCCAAACGCCGGCGGTGCAGTATTTGCAGATTATAATCCCAACCTTGCCTGTGTTGGTTGCGGGCATTATCGGGGGCGCGGCCTTGCGGGCACATGGAAATGCGCGGTCATCGATGATGACCACAATTGTCAGTGGCGCGGTCAACGCGGCCCTAGATCCGTTTTTCATTTTTGTTCTGGATATGGGATTAAGCGGGGCGGCGGTGGCCTCTGTTTTTTCCCGTTTTACGATGGCGGGGTTTGCCCTGTGGGTTTTGCATAAAAAACACCAAGGTTTGGCGCAGCCGAAGATCCCAGGCGTCCTGCGCGACGCAAGCCCGATCATGGTTTTGGCCATTCCCGCGATCCTAACGCAGTTGGCCACCCCGATTGGACAGGCCTTTGTCACGCGCAGCATGGCCCAGTTTGGAGAGGCGGCCGTTTCGGGGATGGCAATCGTTGGACGCCTAACGCCCTTGGCCTTTGCCGTGGTCTTTGCATTGTCTGGTGCTGTTGGGCCAATCATTGGACAGAATTTCGGGGCACGCAATTATGGCCGTGTGCGCAAAACATTTTGGGATGCCATTTTGTTTGTGGGGATATGTGTGGGCGTTGTTTCAATCGCACTGTTTGGGCTGCGAGGGGTGATTGCCGATCTGTTCAACGCCACCGGGGATGGCCGCGCTTTGCTCTTTGCCTTTTCTGGTCCGCTTGCCTTGTTATTTTTCTTTAACGGTTTGTTGTTCGTTGGAAACGCAAGTTTTAATAACCTTGGGCACCCGTATTATTCGACTTGGTTGAATTGGGCGCGTCACACGCTGGGTACCATTCCGTTTGTCTATCTTGGCGCGATTTGGTTTGGGCCTGTTGGCGTTCTGGCGGGCCCCTATGTCGGGGGAGTGATTTTTGGCACGCTCTCGGTTTGGTTGGGGCTGCGGGTGATTGATCAGGCAGCGGATGGCGAGGCCAGGATGCCGAACCCTGTGATTAATCAAACACGTCAGATCCATCTGTTCCATTCACGCAAATAGTCTGAAAAAGCAAAGAGGCAGGCATCGAGCCTGCCCCTTTGCTGCAAAACCGCGGTCGCGTTTTTGCGTGACAGGTTCAGCCTTGGTCGCCCACATTCTCGGCAAAGGACTTTTTGAACGCGTCTTGTTGTGTGGATGTGGCGTCGGTTTGATACTTTGCTTTCCATTCATCCATGCTCATCCCATAAAAAATTTCCCGCGCTTGCGTTTTGTCCATTTCGATACCGCGTTCGTTCGCGGCCTCTTGGTACCAACGGGACAGACAATTGCGGCAAAATCCTGCCAAATTCATCATATCGATATTTTGTACATCCGTGCGTTTCACCATCAAATGGTCGCGCAGCGCGCGAAAGGCCGCGGCCTCTAGTTCTATGCGGGTTTGTGTGTCCATGGTGCGATCCTTGTGTTGTGCGCCAATAATTATTGTCGCATGTGGTGCGAATTTTGTTACATTCCGATAATATATGGATCAAAGACCGACTGCCAACCACATTGGTTGCAATTCGCTGGCGAATGATGCATAACGCAGGAAATGTTAACGCTAACATCTGGATCCGCCTGATGTGGCACAACCGACGTCAAAGGAAGATAGATGAGACGCCACCGTAATGTGAAAATTGTTGCAACCTTGGGCCCGGCATCAAGCGATTACCAAACCATCAAGGCCCTGCACGAAGCGGGCGCCGATGTGTTTCGCCTGAATATGAGCCACGGCAGCCATGCCGAAATCGAGCAGCGTCACAAATATATCCGTATGGTCGAAAAAGAACTGAACAGCCCGATTGCGATCCTCGCAGACCTGCAAGGGCCAAAATTGCGGGTGGGCGAATTCGCAAATGGATCAGAAGAATTAGAGAATGGCGCCTCTTTCCGTCTGGACCTGTCCGATGTGCCGGGCGACGCCACCCGCGTTCAGCTGCCCCATCCTGAAATTTTCGCCGCTTTGAAATCTGGCGCGCATTTGCTTGTCAACGATGGCAAAATTAAATTGCAGGTGACAAAGTGCGGGCCCGATTTTGCCGACTGTATGGTGATCAACGGCGGTACAATTTCAAATCGCAAAGGCGTCAACGTTCCCGACGTTATCCTGCCTCTTGCGGCCCTCTCGGAAAAAGATAAGCAAGATCTGGAATTTGTCTGCGCATTGGGTGTCGATTGGCTGGCGCTTTCCTTTGTCCAGCGCCCCGAGGACCTGCTCGAGGCACGCGAATTGGCCGCAGGCCGTGCCGCTGTCCTGTCCAAAATCGAAAAACCATCCGCGGTGGAACGCTTTGATGATATCCTGAACGTGTCCGATGGTATCATGGTGGCCCGCGGCGACCTAGGTGTTGAACTGCCCGTGCAAAACGTACCGCCCATTCAAAAACGCCTGGTGCGCAAATGCCGCGCGGCGGCCAAACCGGTCATCGTTGCCACCCAAATGCTCGAATCCATGATCGAAAGCCCAATGCCAACTCGGGCCGAGGTGTCTGATGTCGCAACCGCAATTTACGAAGGCGCGGATGCCATTATGCTATCGGCAGAATCAGCGGCTGGCCAATTCCCGATCCAAGCGGTCCAAACGATGAACAACGTCGCCGTCGAGGTTGAAAGCGATCAAACATACCGCGAAATCCTTGATGCATCACGCAAGGCGAACCGCCAATCCATCGCGGATGGGATCGTCGCTGCCGCCCGTGAAATCGCAGAAACAACGAATATCAAAACGATCTGCTGCTATACCCAATCGGGAACAACGGCGCTGCTAACCGCGCGCGAACGCCCCTGTGTCCCGATTATCGCCATGACCTCGGAAATGCGCACCGCGCGGCGATTGGCGCTGACATGGGGTACTAATTGTGTTTTGTCCAATTCCAAAACCCGCTTCAAAGAGGCGGTCGTCAGCGCCGTCCGCGCGGCTCTGGCCGAAGGCTATGTGACCCAAGACGATCAAATTGTTATCACAGCTGGGGTCCCCTTCAACATCCCGGGCACCACGAATATTTTGCGCGTTGCCCCCTGTAATGAACGCATGATCTATGCGATGGACCCTGAATAGCGCTTTCATTTTTGCAAAAATACTCGCGCCGCAGGCATGGCCGTCATTTGACGGCCATTTCCAACGAAAAACCTCTTGCCAATCAAGTGACATAGACGTATACGCCAATCTCATTGCGCGGCCGGCGAAGGGCATGCCGAGTCGCGTTTATCCAGACCTCATAAGTTTAAGGAGATGAAAATGCCTAAGATGAAGACAAAATCGAGCTGCAAAAAGCGGTTCAAAGTTACAGCAAGCGGCCGCATCAAAACGGGCCAAGCTGGTAAACGTCACGGAATGATCAAGCGGACAACCAAATTCATCCGCAACGCACGCGGCACAACTGTTATGTCCACCCCTGATGAAAAAATCATCAAGGGCATGATGCCATACGCCCGCTAAGGAGGATTTGAGAGATGTCACGCGTTAAAGGTGGTGTAGTAACTCACCGTCGTCACAAAAAAATCATCGACCAAGCCAAAGGCTACTACGGTCGTCGTAAAAATACCTTCAAAGTTGCGGCTCAGGCCGTTGATAAGGCAAACCAATACGCAACACGCGACCGTCATAATCGCAAGCGTAATTTCCGCAGCCTGTGGATCCAGCGTATCAACGCAGCCGTGCGCGCCCATGACGAAGCTTTGACATACAGCCGTTTCATCAACGGTCTGGCCAAAGCGGGTATCGAAGTTGACCGCAAAGTTCTGGCGGATCTGGCCGTTCATGAACCAGCAGCGTTTGGTGCGATTGTCGATCAGGCAAAGGCCGCACTAGCGTAAAATCCTTAACTGGATTTCCAATTTGAAACGCTGCGGGCCTTGTCGGGTTTGCAGCGTTTTTCTTTGGCCTTAAGGGGCTGTTATAAAAATGAGTGCGCCAAAGGCGCACGCTCGATCAGCTTGGTCCCCGCTTTGCGATGACCAAGCGGCTTGCACATAGATACAAATGTGGTAGCAGGGAGCAAAGTTATTTGGAGGCTGATGATGAACGATCTGCGTGATAAATATATTCAGGCGATTGCCAATGCGGTGGATGAAAGCACGTTAGAAGAGGTGCGCCTGGCCGCAGTCGGAAAAAAGGGCGAAGTCAGCTTGAAAATGCGTGAATTGGGCAAAATGTCGCCCGAGGAACGTCAGGTCGCGGGCCCCGCGCTAAATGCGTTAAAGGATGAGATCAACAGTGCGCTCGCGGCCAAACGTGCGGCTTTGGCCGATGCGGCCTTGGATGAACGTTTGCGCACCGAATGGTTGGACGTCACGCTGCCCAGCCGGCCCGCCCGTCAGGGCAGCATTCACCCCATTTCCCAAGTGACAGAAGAGGTCACCGCCATTTTTGCAGATATGGGGTTCGGTGTGGCCGAGGGTCCGCGCATTGACAGTGATTGGTATAATTTTGACGCGCTGAACATTCCGGGTCATCACCCGGCGCGCGCGGAAATGGACACATTCTATATGCACCGGGCCGAGGGCGACAATCGCCCGCCGCATGTTCTGCGCACCCACACCAGCCCCGTTCAAATCCGCACAATGGAAAAAACGGGCGCGCCTGTGCGCGTGATCTGCCCTGGTGGCGTATATCGCGCGGATTTCGATCAAACCCATACGCCCATGTTCCACCAGGTCGAAGGTTTGGCGATCGATAAAGATATCTCAATGGCCAACCTGAAATGGGTACTGGAAGAGTTCGTCAAAGCCTACTTTGAGGTGGATAACGTGGAACTGCGGTTCCGCGCGTCGCATTTCCCGTTCACGGAACCCAGCGCCGAGGTGGACATTCGCTGTTCATGGGCCGGTGGCCAATTGAAAGTGGGCGAGGGCGACGATTGGTTGGAAATTCTAGGATCAGGTATGGTCCACCCCAAGGTGTTGCAAGCGGGCGGAATTGACCCCAATGAATGGCAAGGGTTTGCCTTTGGCATGGGGATCGACCGGATTGCGATGTTGAAATACGGCATCCCTGATCTTCGGGCCTTCTTTAACTCGGACCTGCGTTGGTTGCGTCATTACGGGTTTGCCGCGCTGGACGTGCCGACGCTGCACGGTGGTCTTAGCCGGTGATGATTGGCTGAAATGACCAAATTATTGATCATCGAAGGGAATACGCCCGATTTTGCACCTGCTGCGGCAGCGTTTCAAGATGTCTTCGCGCATCTTGGCGCAATGACAGCGGTGGCGCAGCCCTATGTGTCCCAAGTGACGGCGGATCAATTGGCGTGCGTGGATGGCGTCATTTTTACCGGATCAGGTGTGGCCTGGTCCACAGACGCGCCCGAGGCCAAAGCACAACGCGATGCGATGGATTTGGTTTTTGGTCACAACATTCCGACTTGGGGCAGCTGCAACGGGATGCAACTGGCCGCAACCGTTTTGGGGGGCACCGTTGGCGCATCGCCCAAGGGGCTAGAGGTGGGCGTGGCACGGGACACGCATTTGACCGCCCAAGGGCAGGCGCATCCCATGTTCGCGGGGCGCAGTGATACCTTTGCCGTGCCGTGCATTCACCGTGATGAGGTACAGACCCTACCCGCGGGTGCGACCCTGTTGGCGGGAAATGACCATAGCCCGATCCAGGCTTTCGTCTATGACAAAGACGGTGTTGATTATTGGGGAACGCAATATCACCCCGAATTGCGCCCCACCCAGATTGCGGATTTTATCCGTAACAAAGACGGCATTTTTGGTTCGCAGGCCAAATTGATTGCGGATCTGGATTGTTGCGAAACTGACCCTGTCGCCGCAGCCCGTCTGGGCACAACCACCGCCGCGCTGCACCACGACGTAAGAACAATTGAATTGTCCAATTGGCTAACACATGTGAAAAATAAGGTGTCGATCCGCAAAATCCGCGCAGAACACCCTGATGCAGAAACATTTACCTTTGGTGACGGGCCCGCGCTATGCAACAAATTAAATGATCTTGTGCTGTCGGGGGCCAAAACGGCGACCTGTGGGGCATTGCGCGATTTTGGACAAACTGGCGAAGCCCTGCCTAGGGTTGGTCGCCACGATATCGCGACCGATTGGTCGGGTAAACCCATTGCCTTGATCCGTACGGTTGCGGTTGAAACGAAACGCTTTGACCAAGTGACATGGGATTTTGCCCAAAAAGAGGGTGAAAATGATGATTTGGCCGGATGGCGGGCAGATCATCAGGCCTTTTTCGAACGTAATGGCGGATTTGATCCGCAGATGGACCTTATTTGTGAAACCTTTGAATTGGTGCGCGATCTACGCGATTAACCGCCAGCACATGTAGAAAATGGAAATGAAACGATGAAATTCACTCTCTCTTGGCTGAAAGAACACCTTGAAACAACGGCTACATTGGACGAAATCGAATTCGCGCTTAGCGATCTGGGGCTTGAGGTTGAGGGCATCGAAAACCCTGCAGAGGGGTTGAAAACCTTTACGCTGGCCAAGGTGAAACATGCCGAACAACATCCGGATGCGGATCGGTTGCGTGTCTGCACCGTGGAAACTGACGAGGGCGACAAACAAATCGTTTGTGGTGCGCCCAATGCGCGGGCAGGGATCACTGTGGTTCTGTGTAAACCCGGCGATTATGTGCCAGGCATTGATGTCACGCTAAGCATTGGCAATATTCGCGGTGTCGAAAGCCATGGGATGATGGCATCGGAACGTGAATTGGAATTGTCCGACGAACACAACGGCATCATCGAATTGCCGTCGGGCGAGGTGGGGCAATTGTTCGTCGATTGGTTGGCGCAGAACGATCCTGCCAAGGTCGATCCCGTGATCGAAATCGCGATCACACCTAACCGCCCTGATGCGCTGGGCGTGCACGGTATTGCCCGCGATTTGGCGGCCCGTGGTTTGGGGACGTTGAAAACGAAACCGGTTGAACCCATCGCAGGAACATTTCCCTGCCCAATTAGCGTGACAATTGACGCGGATACATTGGACCAAGCGCCTGTGTTCTATGGCCGTGTGATCCGTGGCGTGAAAAACGGGCCAAGCCCGGCGTGGTTGCAGGATCGTTTGCGGGCCATTGGGTTGCGTCCGATTTCGGCGCTTGTCGATATCACCAACTTTTTCACTTATGATAACAACCGCCCGCTGCACGTGTTTGATGCAGACAAGGTTGCCGGTGGCGCATTGCGCGTGCACCGCGCCAAGGGGGGCGAAACGTTCCTTGCGCTGGATGAAAAGGAATATGTCCTGCAAGAGGGGATGACCGCAATTTCCGATGCAAATGGCGTCGAAAGCCTGGCCGGCATCATGGGGGGCGAACATTCGGGCTGTACCGATGATACGGTGAACGTGTTCCTTGAGGCTGCGTTTTTTGACCCCATTCGAACCGCCTATACGGGTCGTGCGTTGAAAATCAATTCTGATGCGCGCTATCGGTTTGAACGTGGGATTGACCCTGCGTGGACACCAACAGGGATCGAGGCTGCAACGCAGATGATCATCGATCTGTGCGGAGGCGAGGCGTCTGAGGTTGTTGTCGCAGGGGAATTGCCCGATCATGCCCGCGCCTATAAACTGGACACAGACCGTGTGCAGTCGTTGGTTGGGATGGAAATTCCAGCGGATGTCCAGCGTAAAACATTGACGGATCTTGGCTTTGTGCTGGATGGTGACATGGCGCATGTTCCGTCATGGCGTCCCGATGTTCTGGGCGAAGCGGATTTGGTCGAAGAGGTCGCACGCATTGCATCCTTGACCAAACTGCAGGGCAAACCAATGCCACGTGCCGTGGCAGGTGTTCCCAAACAAATCCTTAGCCCGATGCAAAAACGCGAACAAATTGCACGGCGTACGGCAGCCGCATTGGGGTATAATGAATGTGTCAGTTATACCTTTATTGATCAAAAATCCGCGGCTCTGTTTGGTGGGGGATCTGATGCCACAATGTTGGCCAATCCGATTTCATCAGAGATGAGCCACATGCGCCCCGATTTGCTGGCAGGCCTGTTGCAGGCCGCCGCCCGCAATCAGGCGCGCGGATTTGCCGACATGGCCCTGTTTGAGGTGGGGCCCGTGTTCCACGGCGGCGAACCGGATGAACAGAACCTGCAGATTGCTGGCCTGCTGGTTGGCCGCACCGCGCCCAAAGATGTGCATGGCGCATCGCGTCCCGTGGATCTGTTTGATGCCAAGGCCGACGTCGAGGCCATTTTATCGGCGCTGGGCGCACCGGCCAAGGTGCAGATCCTGCGCGATGGCGATACATGGTGGCATCCTGGCCGCCATGGCCGGATTTGTTTAGGCCCAAAAAAGGTTTTGGCCACATTCGGCGAAGTGCATCCCAAGGTTCTGGCGGAATTGGATGTCAAGGGTCCAGCCGTTGCCTTTAGCATTCATCCGCAGGACATTCCGATGCCGCGCAAAACATCGGCCACGCGTCCTGCATTGGATATGAATGATCTTCAGGCGGTGGATCGCGACTTTGCCTTTGTTGTGGATGCGGATGTCGATGCCTTGACGCTGGTCAATGCGGCGCTGGGTGCGGATAAGGTGCATGTTGTGGATGTGCGTGTCTTTGACGAATTTATCGGCGGGTCACTGGGTGCGGGTAAAAAATCCATCGCCTTTGCGGTGAAATTGCAGCCCAAGGATGCGACATTCACCGACAAAGACCTGGATGCGATTTCAGCCAAGATCATAGAAAAGGTGACCAAGGCGTCAGGCGGCGAATTACGCGCATAACCTGCGCGCAGCAATCAGCAACGAAAGGAAACCAGAATGAAGGTTTATTTATCTGGCGAAATTCACACGGATTGGCGCGATGTCATCGTCGCAGGGGCCGCTGGATTGGATGTTCAGTTTTCTGCGCCTGTCACCGATCACGATGCCAGCGATGATTGCGGTGTTGCGATTTTGGGGGCCGAGCCGAACAAATTTTGGCACGACCACAAAGGGGCCAAAGTGAACGCAATTCGCACCCGCATGTTGATTGAGGCATCGGATGTGGTTGTCGTGCGCTTTGGTGACAAATACAAACAATGGAACGCGGCCTTTGATGCGGGCTATGCCTCGGCCTTGGGCAAATCATTGATTGTCATGCACGGCCCCGATCATCAACACGCCCTGAAAGAGGTTGATGCCGCCGCATTGGCGGTGGTCGAAACCCCACAACAGGTGGTTGATATCCTGCGCTATGTCCTAGAAAGCACATTGCCCTAAAAAAGTGGTGGTTTTGCCATGTTTTGCCCTTGGGATGCCGCAATAGATCGCTATAAAGATGCGGCATTTTGTAGCAAAAAGGGTAAGGGAATGCTGAAAGAATTTAAGGACTTCATTGCCAAGGGCAATGTTATGGATATGGCCGTGGGGATCATTATTGGTGCGGCCTTTACTGCGATTGTGAAATCAATGGTGGGGGATTTGATCAATCCCTTTATCGGCCTGTTCCTGGGCGGTATTGATTTTACCAACCTGTTTATCGTTCTTAGTGGCGATGGCAATTACGCGTCATTGACCGAGGCCCGCGATGCCGGTGCCGCCGTGTTTGCCTATGGTGCGTTTTTCATGGCTGTGATCAATTTCCTGATCATCGCATTCGTCGTGTTTATGTTGGTGCGTTATGTCAACAAAGTGAAAGAGGCGACCCAAAAACAAGAAGAGGCCACCGCAGAAGAGCCAGCACCAGCCGGTCCAAGCGAATTGGATGTCTTGCTGGAAATTCGCGATGCGTTGAAAAAATAATCACCTATCGTGATGAAAAAACGCCCCCGCAAATTTGCAGGGGCGTTTTTTTTGTTATGCAACGGCCTTTAGGGTCAGGTCGGGCGATACGACTGGCAGGTTTAATGCCACGCCCACCGCGTGGTTGGTCAGCTGACCTGCATGGATGTTCAGGCCGTTCAACAAATGGGGGTCGTCGGCGCAGGCCTGTTGCCATCCTTTGTTTGCCAATGCCACCACAAACGGCAATGTCGCATTTCCCAATGCCAGGGTTGACGTGCGTGCAACTGCGCCTGGCATGTTCGCCACGCAGTAATGCATAATGCCGTCCACCTCATAAATCGGGTCTTGGTGCGTTGTGGCGCGGGATGTTTCGAAACAGCCACCTTGGTCAATGGCCACGTCGACCAGGGCCGCGCCGGGTTTCAGATCAGACAATTGTGCGCGGGTGATCAATTTGGGGGCCGCGGCACCCGGGATCAAAACCGCGCCCACAATCATGTCGGCCTGTGCCGCCAATTCTGCGGTTGCTGCGGCCGAGGCATAGCCTGTTTTGAATACACCGCCAAAGACGTCATCCAAATACCGCAACCGTGGCAATGACCGATCCAGCACGGTGACATCTGCGCCCATGCCCGCAGCCACTTTGGCCGCTTGGGTGCCGACAACGCCGCCGCCAATGACCAAAACCTTGGCAGGGGACACGCCTGCAACGCCGCCCAACAATACGCCGCGTCCGCCGTTTGCTTTCTGCAGGGTCCATGCGCCAACTTGGGGGGCCAAGCGGCCGGCCACCTCGGACATCGGGGCCAGCAGGGGCAGGCCGCCGTTCCGGTCGGTTACGGTTTCATAGGCAATGGCGGTGCAGCCGCTGGCCAACAAATCATGGGTTTGATCGGGATCGGGGGCCAAGTGCAGATATGTAAACAACAGTTGACCAGAGCGCAGCATTTTGCGTTCGATCGCTTGGGGTTCCTTGACCTTGACGATCATATCGGCGCGCTCAAAGACTTCGGCTGCGGTGGCAATTATGGTAGCACCCGCGGCGACGTAATCGTCATCGGAAAATCCCGCGCCCATACCGGCAGCGGTTTCGATTAATACGTCATGGCCATGGCTGGCCAATTCATGTACGGCGGCGGGGGTCAAACCCACACGGAATTCCTGTGGCTTGATTTCTTTGGGGCATCCTACGATCATCGTATCCTCCTTGGATCATATGGGATCAGTATCTGCCCAAATTTTTGAAATTAGTTTGATAATTTATCCTGTATATGACAGTATTATTGCAATAAACATGCGCAAAACTGAAAAAATTTGAAAGATAAATGGCAAATACCAAAATTGACGATACAGATCGCCGAATCTTAAATGTTCTGCAAAAGCAGGGCAGAATTTCCAACGCCGATTTGGCCGAACGTGTAAATTTATCGGCATCAGCCTGCCACAGACGGGTCCAACGCCTAGAGGAGGAAGGGTGGATCAAAGATTACGTCGCCTTGTTGGATCCGCGCAAGGTAAATGTGCCCGCCACCATTTTTGTCGAAATTACCCTGTCTGCGCAGGCGGACGAAGTTCTTGAAGCCTTTGAAAAGGCCGTGGCGCGTATTCCGGATGTGTTGGAATGTCATCTGATGGCGGGAACAGCGGATTATATCCTAAAGGTGGTGGCCGAAAACACAGACGATTTTGCGCGCATCCATCGCCAGTATTTGACACGATTGCCGGGGGTGGCGCAGATGCAGTCATCCTTTGCATTGCGCACGGTGTTTAAAACCACCGCACTGCCATTGTAGGGGGCGTTTATGGAATTTGACATTGTTATTATCGGGGCCGGCAGCGCGGGATGCGTTTTGGCCAAACGTCTGAATGACGCAGGCTATAGCGTCGCAATTCTTGAGGCCGGCGGCAGCGACAATTACCATTGGGTCCATATTCCGATGGGCTATCTGTATTGCATCGACAATCCCCGCACGGATTGGCAGTTTCGCACCGAACCGGATGCGGGTTTGAATGGGCGGTCTTTGCTATATCCGCGGGGCAAGGTGTTAGGCGGATGCAGTTCGATCAACGGGATGTTGTATCTGCGCGGACAGGCGGCCGATTATGACGGGTGGCGGCAAATGGGGCTGACCGGATGGGGTTGGGACGATGTGTTGCCCTATTTCAAAAAATCCCAAGATTACGTCGATGGTGCGTCTGATCTGCATGGGGCAGGGGGCGAATGGCGGGTGGAAAACCAACGGCTGCGCTGGGATGTGTTGGATGACTGGTCACAGGCCGCACAACAAACTGGCATTCCTGCCACCACTGATTTCAATTCGGGCACGAACGAAGGTGTGGGTTATTTCAAGGTCAACCAGCGGTCGGGCTGGCGGATCAACACGGCCAAGGCATTTTTGCGAACGGCGCGTCATGCCGGCCGGTTAAAGGTGATCACCCATGCCCATGTCAGCAAAATCCTGATTCGTGACAATCGGGCGGTTGGGGTGGAATATCGCCGCGGCCAACAGACCCATCAGATCACCGCCCGCGCCCAAGTTATCCTGAGTGCCGGCGCCATCGGATCCCCGCAG
Source organism: uncultured Paracoccaceae bacterium (assembly GCA_913060475.1). GTDB lineage: Bacteria > Pseudomonadota > Alphaproteobacteria > Rhodobacterales > Rhodobacteraceae > CAJXSD01. The sequence continues at coordinate 99,802 of CAJXSD010000001.1, forward strand.
ATCCTGAAATTGTCGGGGCTGGGACCCGCGGCCGAGCTGTCGGAGCACGGCATTGATGTGGTGCGCGACATTCCGGATGTGGGCGAACATTTGCAGGACCATTTGCAACTGCGCTGTTCCTGGGCGCTGCAGGGGGCGAAAACGTTGAACACTATGGCCAATTCATGGCTGGGCAAGGCGCGGATTGCCTTGGAATATGCTCTGAAACGGTCCGGTCCTATGTCAATGGCGCCCAGCCAGTTGGGGGCCTTTGCCAAATCGCGGCCCGATCTGGAAACCCCGGACTTGGAATTCCATGTTCAGCCCCTGTCTCTTGAGGCATTCGGCCAGCCATTGCATGACTATCCTGCGATTACGGCATCAGTCTGTAATTTGCGTCCCACCAGTCGGGGGCGCGTTGCATTGTCGTCTGGGGATCCTTGGGCGAAACCAAAAATCATTCCCAATTATCTGTCGACAGAAAACGACCGTCAGGTGGCCGCCGATGCGATTACACTGGCGCGAACGATCATGACGCAACCTGCGATGGCAAAATACAGCCCAAGCGAAGTCAAGCCAGGTGTTGAAATTCAGACGCGCAATGATTTAATACAAGCAGCAGGTGATATTGGTACCACGATATTCCACCCCACTTGCACGGTCCGCATGGGGGCCGATCCCAGGGCACCGTTGGATGAAATGTTACTTTTACGGGGCGTTGACGGGTTGCGGGTGGTTGATGCCAGTGTGATGCCGGCAATCGTCAGTGGGAATACCAATTCCCCAACCATTATGATCGCCGAAAAGGCGGCGCATATGATAATAGAATCGTTACAATAGTTTGATTGAGTATCAGGCAACATATTTGACACAGTTTAGGAAAGCACCGCGATGAGCGACCGGAAAAAGCAAGATTTAAGCTGGATAGAGGCCGAGTTAGAGGAAACACTGGATGATCTGTTCGAAAGTGAATTCAATGAACCCGTGCTCAGCGAAGAATTGCGCGCGTTATATAAAGACAAGCATCCGAATATGTTGGATCGCCGAACATATTACACGAATTTGCTGCGCTTGCAGTCGGAATTGATCAAGCTGCAGCACTGGGTTGAGGTGACGGGCGCCAAAGTGTTGATTCTGTGCGAAGGGCGGGACAGCGCCGGCAAAGGGGGGGTGATCAAACGCATCACCCAGCGCCTGAATCCCCGTGTGGCGCGTGTTGTTGCCCTGCCTGCGCCAACGGAACGTGAAAAAACCCAGTGGTATTTCCAGCGCTATGTCCCGCATCTGCCGGCGGGTGGTGAAATCGTTTTGTTTGACCGATCGTGGTATAATCGCGCGGGCGTCGAACGGGTCATGGGCTTTGCCAGCGATGACGAAGTGGAACAGTTTTTCCGTGACGTGCCCGAATTTGAACGGATGTTGGTTCGGTCTGGCATTATTTTGCTAAAATATTGGTTTTCCATCACAGATGAAGAACAACAGCTGCGGTTTTTGATGCGCATCCATGACCCAATGAAACAGTGGAAATTATCCCCCATGGATTTACAAAGTCGCATCAGATGGGAAGATTATACCAAAGCCAAAGAGGATATGTTCGCCCGCACCAATATCCCCGAGGCGCCATGGTATATCGTCGAAGGTAACGACAAAAAACGCGAACGATTGAACTGTATCGAACACATCCTGAGTCAGATCCCCTATCAAGAGGTCCCCTATGAGAAAGTAGATTTGCCAGAACGGGTGTTTAACCCAGATTATGAACGTCGTGTTTTGCCAGACGAATTATACGTGCCCAAAATTTATTAATTCGCTAGTGTCGGCGCGTGCCTAGCGATGTTGGCCAGGGCCGAATATCGGCCAAGACCTGCGTCGCCAGGCGGTATTGTGATTGGAAAAACTTGATTTCTGGGCTGGTCATTTTGGATTGGTGCTGACGTGATCCACAAAACAGGACGATATCAGCCCCTTGATAGGCCAGATATTCGAATGTGATACGCGTATTGAATGGCGCAAGAAAGCGTAATTCGCAGGGCGATTGATATTCATGAAATGTGCGATCCAATGTGCTTGGGTGCGGGGTTAATGAAAAAATATTGGGTGAATTTAAAACCCCGTGACCTTCTAGGATTGTCCAGTTTTGTTGGTTTGAATGTCTTGCAATGAAGCATGTTTCCATGTCCAACATCATGCTGGTTCGATAGCAGATTGAATATAATGCAGCGTAGGTCGTCATTTATAATAGGTGTTAACAAAAATGTTAATTCTGGAGCTCCTGTTTTAGCATCTGTCAATCGAGATTGCGATGCGATGTAAGTCTTATTTGACTCTTTATTTGTCTTGTTGAACAAAAGTTTCATAAAAAACGAGAAATATCAATATGATATTTATTATGTTGCAAATTTTTAACATTCTTTGGAATTTAATGTTGCATAAAAATTAGGCATTTTTTGAAAAATTCAGCTATATTAGTTGGTTAAATTAACAAAAATGTAATACGCTGTGCGCCCGCTTCTGATGCCTGACAATAAAAAAACCCCCTGAAAATGATCTCAGGGGGTTTCTTATACAAATTGGTATTGCTTATAGCATACCTTCACGCTGTGCTTTCTTGCGCGCCAATTTACGGGCGCGGCGGATCGCTTCAGCTTTTTCGCGTGCTTTTTTGATCGACGGTTTTTCGAAATGTTGCTTTAGCTTCATTTCGCGAAACACACCTTCACGCTGCAGCTTCTTTTTCAGGGCCCGAAGAGCCTGATCGACGTTATTGTCGCGAACGCTTACCTGCATGTGGTTGTCACCACCTTTCTAGATTAGAGTTGCATTAGATAGCAGGAGTTTGCCCTATAGCAAACCGTTCTATTATTGTCTAGGGTATGCTTGCGAAAGGACCGATTATGGAAAACACAGCCCAAGACCTGAAAAACCGTTTGGTTGATGCCGCTATGATACATGTCGCCTTTGACGGCTGGAGCGATGAGACCCTGCGCGCCGCCTGCCAGGACTGCGATATCGATCCCGATATGGCGCGGTTATATTTACCGCGCGGTGGGCTGGATTTGGCCGTCTGGGCGCATAAAATGGGCGATGATGCGTTGATCGCCGCAATAGGGGATGCGGATCTATCTGATCTAAAGTTCCGGGACAAAATCACTTGGGCCGTGCGCAAGCGTATTGAAATTGCCCAAGACAAAGAGGCCGTGCGCCGTGCGACATCCCTGTTTGCCCTGCCACAAAACGCGACCATCGGAACGGGGCTGATTTGGGGCACCTGCGACGTGATTTGGTCCGCGCTGGGTGATACATCAACCGATTATAATTGGTACACCAAACGCGCAACCCTGTCGGCGGTCTATGGCAGTACGGTTTTATATTGGTTGGGCGACACCAGCCCAGAGGATCAGGACACTTGGGATTATCTGGATCGTCGTATCGCCGATGTCATGCAGTTCGAAAAATTCAAAGCGCAGGTGCGCGACAACAAAACACTGTCGCGCCTGATGTCCGGCCCGAATTGGATTTTGGAGAAAATCCAAGCTCCGCGCACCCAATCCGTTAATCGCCCAGGAATATGGGCCCGATCCAAGGATACATAATGTCCGATCAAATGAATGTCGTCGAAATTACAAAACCCGGCGGCCCTGATGTTTTGCAGTCCACCATTCGCCCCATCCCACAGCCGCGTGCGGGCGAGGTTGTGATCCATGTGGCCTATGCCGGTGTGAATCGTCCCGACGCGTTGCAACGGGCGGGCCTATACGATCCACCCGCGGGCGCCAGTGATCTGCCCGGGCTTGAGGCATCGGGCGTGATCGTCGCCCTTGGGGATGGTGTGTCGCGCTGGGCCGTTGGGGACCGCGTCTGTGCATTGTTGCCCGGTGGGGGATATGCCGAATATGTTGCAACGCCTGCGGCGCATTGTTTGCCCATCCCTGAGGGGTTGGACATGAAACAGGCGGCCTGCCTGCCCGAGACGTTTTTCACCGTTTGGTCCAATGTGTTCCAGCGGGGCCAATTACAGGCAGGGGAACGGTTTTTGGTGCATGGCGGATCGTCAGGTATTGGGACAACGGCCATTCAGCTGGCCCATGCCTTTGGTGCGCGTGTCTATGTAACCGCGGGATCCGATGAAAAATGTCAGGCCTGCCGCGATTTGGGGGCAGATGTTGCGATCAATTACCGGACCGATGCGTTTGAAGATGTCCTGACCCAAGCCGGTGGTGCCGATGTTATTTTGGATATGGTGGGGGGCGATTACATTCGTCGTAATCTGAAATCATTGGCCCCCGATGGGCGGTTGGTGCAAATCGCGTTTTTGCAAGGCCCCAAGGCCGAGATCAACTTTGCCCCCATGATGATGCGCCGATTGACGATCACGGGATCCACCCTGCGCCCCCAATCCGATTTGGCCAAGGCCCGCATTGCCCAGGATTTGGAACAGCATGTCTGGCCCCTGTTGGCGCGGGGTCGCGTGGCCCCCGTCATGGACAGCGAATTTGATTTGTCCGATGCCGCCCACGCCCATGCCCGCATGGAAAGCAGTGCCCACATTGGCAAAATCGTCCTAAAGGTTGCTGGCGATATTCGCTAGTTTGTGCGGCTCAAGACCGTTTTTTCGTGCGCAATGTGGGGTCTGCAATGGTCGGATCCTCGGGCCAGGGGTGTTTGGGATATTGGCCGCGCATGTCCTTGCGCACATCTTGGTAACTGGTTTTCCAAAATCCCGGCAAATCCATCGTGGTTTGCACCGGGCGCTGGGCGGGGGATAACAGGGTGATGCGCAGCGGTGTCGTGCCAACCATCGGATGGGTTTTTTGTCCAAACATTTCCTGCAATCGTAATGAAATGGTGGGATGTTCCGTGTCGTAATCAATCGGGATCTGACGGCCTAATGGCGTGGTAAAGGCCGCAGGCACCTGGGTATCCAGCAGGGTCATCTGCCCCCAATCCAGCCGCGCGCGCAGCGCCGGCAATGGGTCAAACGCCTGCCATTGTGCCGCTGTCGTGACCCCATCAAGATAGGGCAGCAACCAATCCTCAAGCGTGTTCATCAAATGGGGGGCAGAAAAATCGGGCAGTTGATCGCCCGCCAAGGCGACGCGCGCCAAAAACCGCTGGGCCGGTCTGGGCCACTGAAACCCAAGGTCGCGTATCCCATCCAGCATGGCGCGTTTGATATCGTCCTTTGGGGCGTCACTCCATTTTTGGTCGGTTAAAACCAAGGCCCCCAACCGTTCCTGTTTGCGCGCAACAACCCGTTTTTCCCGTTTGGACCAGTCGCAGGATTGATCCCATGTGATTTGGTCGCCAAACAGGTCACGCAGGTCGCCCGCGTGAATTTGGATCGCTTGTCGCACGGTTGCATCACGTGGACGCCCGTCGGTTTCCACACAAACGATATAGGGGGCCTGTCCCAAGGGATCGCCGTCGGTCAATGTCACACCTTTGCCATTGCTTAGGACATAGCGGGGGGCATCGCCTTTGCGGCGTTGACCGATGCGGTCGGGAAAGGCCAGTGCAAACAGCTGTTCGGCGGAATATGGGCTGTCTGTGTTGAACAGTTTAGCCAACCGCTTGGCCTCTGCTCTGACACGGGTCAGGGCCGGGCGATTTGGCGTATAGGGGTGATTTGCCTCAAAGGATTTGGCATCCTTTAATGCGCTGATACGCAAGGCGATATCGGCAGGTGCCCCGCGGTTCAAAATGTCGCGATCTGACAGCAATGCCGCCAAAGGTGCTGCCACTGCGCCGCCCATAGCCAACATGTGACCCAAACGGGGATGGACGGGCGCGCGGGCCAGGCGTTTGCCGTGATCCGTCATTTTGCCCAAGGGCGACAGGGCCCCCAACATGCGCAAAACCTGTTGCGCCTCGGCCATTAGGGCGGGGTTAGGTTGGGTTAGAAACGCCATCGCCTCGGGCGGGCTGCCCCATTGCGCCAACTCCAGCGCCAAGCCCGTTAAATCCGATGTTTCAATTTCGGGGGGCGCAAAGGCGGGCAGGGTGCCTTCTTCGGCTTTGGACCACAGTTTGAAGCAGTGGCCGGCGCGCACACGGCCGGCACGGCCCATCCGCTGGGTTGCCTCTGCGCGCGATACTTTTTCGGTGATTAAACGCGACATGCCTGTAGCAGGGTCAAATTTTGCACGCCGCGCCAATCCGCCATCGACCACAATGGAAATATCTTGGATCGTTAGGGACGTTTCGGCAATGGATGTGGCCAAGACAACTTTGCGCCCTGATTGCATGGGCTGGATTGCCTGACGTTGCAGGGCAAAATCCATCGCGCCAAAGAGGGGATATATTTTCACATCTGGCCCGACCTGAGGGGCCAGTCGGGTCATGATCCGATTGATTTCCGCCTCGCCAGGGCAAAACGCCAAAACGCCCCCCGATTCGGCCCCCATTGCAGATAGGATCAGATCGGTCATCGCCTGTTCAAACGACAGGCTGCGATCCAGCGGGCGTGGCAGCCACTGGGGGGTCACGGGGAAAGTTCGGCCTTGGGATATGATGACCGGCGCATCCCCCAGCAGGGCGGCGATTGGATCTGCGTCCAAAGTGGCCGACATCACCAAAATGCGCAGATCATCGCGCAGGGCATCGGCAATTTCCAGTGCCAAGGCCAGCCCCAAATCAGCATTCAGGGATCGTTCGTGAAATTCATCGAAAATGATGGTGTCGATCCCGGGCAATTCGGGATCATTTTGGATCATGCGGGTTAGGATGCCTTCGGTGACGACCTCTATTTTGGTCTGCGCCGATGTTTTGGCGTCCCCGCGGATCCGGTATCCGACCGTATCGCCCAACTGTTCGCCCAGCGTTTCTGCCATGCGTTCGGCCGCCGCGCGCGCGGCCAACCGGCGCGGTTCCAGCATGATGATTTTGCCGCGCGGCTGCAACTGCTCCAAAATGGCCAGGGGAACGGATGTTGTTTTGCCGGCGCCCGGGGGGGCGCATAAAACGGCACGGTTGCAGCGCGCTAGCGCAGCAATCAAATCGCCGATCACGGCGCGTATGGGTAAATCTTGCGTCACGCGGCCTTTATTGCCGAGTTACTGACACACGTCCACGCACAGATTGCACATCAAAGCGTTTTGTTTGGTAAAAATCACCAATTTTTTCATAGCTGATCGTAAACGGGAACGTGGTGCCCTGTTCCAGTTCGGATTTCGAAAACCCGTCAATTCGCCGATAGACGCCATCACAGGTCGCAGATCCATCGCGGTCTTGGCGGTTGGATAGGGTGATTTGAACCCGCCGCGCGCCATCAAAAATGGGAATGTCTTGGCGGCATAGGTCGTCTTGGGTTTTGTCGCTTAGCGTCCACATGATCGCCGTCATTGGATCAACGGTGCCTTTTTGATCTTTGGGGTCGGCCCAATAGGGTTTGGGCAATTTGGGTGATTTGACCCGCGCGATTCCGTTGGTATAGGTTAGATATTTTTCCTCTTGGCGGCGGCCATTGTCGGACTTTTCGCTATATCTTATAGGGGCGTAACCGTTTTTTGTGATCCGCCCTGATACCGACACATCAAAGGCAAAGTTTACAAATTGTGCGGCCAATCCTGTGGGGAATATTTTTCCGGCGGCGGAATAATTGTTGCCTTCGTGCCGGACGCTATAGCGCAGTTCACCGGCCTTAATTCCCAATAAATTTATGTTAAACGCGTATTGTTTTGTTTCGGCCATGGCTTGGGTCGTGGCGCACAGCATGGTGCCGGCGACGTATATCGCGCGGATTATGGAAACCTGTGACATTTTGCACCCCGTCTTTCATTTTGTGTCGCAATAGCGTACCCAAACAAGGCAAGAAACCCGATCAAAGGTCAATGACCTGAAATACAATCTGCGGAAAGCTGCCGAAATATGATGACAGATGCCGAATTAGCCACCAAAGTTATACAAGGCGACCGACGCGCATTGGCCCGTGCAATCACATTGGTCGAAAGTGCACGCAGTGATCATCGTGCCCGTGCCTTGGCCCTGATCGAGGCGGTGGGTACGGCCAATCGTCAGGCGTTGCGCATTGGTTTGTCTGGAACGCCGGGTGTTGGAAAATCAACCTTTATTGAAACATTTGGCTGTTTTTTGACAGCCCTTGGCAAACGCGTGGCCGTTTTGGCGGTTGATCCCAGTTCTGCGCGGTCGGGTGGGTCGATCTTGGGGGATAAAACGCGCATGGATCGTTTGTCGCGTGATCCCAATGCCTTTATTCGGCCATCACCCAGTCAATCGCATTTGGGCGGTGTATCGCGCCGCACCCGAGAAGCGGTGGCCCTGTGCGAAGCGGCAGGGTTTGATGTGGTATTGATCGAAACGGTGGGCGTGGGGCAGTCGGAAACCATTGTGTCCGAAATCTCGGATCTGTTTTTGCTGCTGTTGGCCCCGGCAGGGGGGGATGAATTGCAGGGCGTCAAACGTGGGATCATGGAAATGGCCGATATGATTTTGGTCAACAAAGCGGATGGTGATTTGCGTGCAACCGCGATGCGCACCTGTGCCGATTATTCGGGGGCCTTGCGTTTGTTGCGAAAACGCCCCCAAGACCCCCAAGGGTTTCCCTGTGCGATGACCGTATCGGCCACGGAAAATACCGGAATTGATGCGGCATGGGAAAAAATTTGTGAATTGATGCAGTGGCGGCGTGATCATGGCCACTATGATCGCAGGCGTTCCGATCAGTCGCGGTTTTGGTTTGGCGAAGATGTCCGTCAGGGATTGTTGGCCGCTTTGGCGCACCCCAAAATCCAGGCGCAGATGGAATCACTGTCGCAGGCGGTGGCGCAGGGCGATCTGCGCCCCGAGCGTGCGGCCCAAGATTTGCTGGATATGATCCATATTGAAATTCCCCAATGATTCGGGGCAGGGGCGCGTAAATCGCATGGTGGCGCGTGCAAAATTGGCCCAATTTGGCTGCAATCCATGCGAAACTGAATTTTTGGTCAGATTCTGCGATCCAAGTGCTTGACGATTTGCCCCCTAGGACATACAAGCGCGAAACAGAATTTTGGCGCGGCCCACTGCGGCGCCTTTTTATATTGGCGGCGCATCCGCGTTGCTGCAACACTTAAACGAGGTACCTGACATGTCTCGCCGCTGCGAACTGACCGGAAAAGGCCCAATGACTGGCAACAATGTCAGCCACGCCAACAACAAAACACGGCGTCGTTTTTTGCCAAACCTGAACGACGTAACATTACAATCTGAAACACTGGGTCGTGGTTTCAAACTGCGCATTTCAGCTGCTGCTCTGCGTTCTGTCGATCACCGTGGTGGTCTGGATGCGTTTCTTGCGAAAGCGAAAGACGCCGATCTGTCTGACAACGCATTGAAAATCAAAAAAGACATCGCAAAGGCACAGACAGCCACAGCGTAAGTCATTTGATAATTTGACGCATTGAAAAACCCTGGCCGATATGGTCAGGGTTTTTTTAACTAATGGATTTCGAAACGTGGTGTTGCTTCGCTGCATTAAAATTTTGCTTGCATGCGCTTTGGTTGTTTGGGGTGGGCAGTCCATCGCAATGGCCAAAACGCTGCAACGTGATGCAGCGGGGATTATCGTTTTATGTACGGGGCACGGGCCCACATCTGTTGTGGTCGATGCGCAGGGCGTTCCGTTGGATGCCGCGCCGATTTGTCCCGAATGTATCGTGTCAATCGCCGCAATCGGGGCCGACACGATGCGGTTGGACAGCCCCGTTCACCCATTACAGCCCATCCAATTTCTGCATTCATCGACACGGGCCGTATCCCGTCACAGCGTTGCACCTGCGGCACGGGGGCCGCCGCGTTTCCTTTGATTTCAACAAAAAACACGTTAATCAAAGGAAAAAACAATGAAACTGACGACACTTATCAGCGCTGCAGTTGCGGGCGTTATCGCAATCCCATCCATCGCATTGGCCGACATCGTTGTCCAAGATGCCTATGCCCGTTCTGCAGGGTCCATGGCCAAGGCAGGCGCCGCATTTATGATGCTGGAAAACACTGGCCCATCAGCGGATCGGCTGATTGATGCAAAATCCGATGCAGCCGTCAAAATAGAATTGCACACGCATATTGACCAAGGTGATGGCGTTATGAAAATGACCCATGTTCCCGAAGGGTTTGAAATCCCTGCGGGATCCATGATTGCCCTGAAACGCGGGGGAAAACATGTGATGTTTATGGGGTTAAAAAACGCCTGGTCGCAGGGTGATATGATCAATCTGACCTTGGTGTTTGAACAGGCCGGCGAAATCAATGTCCAAGTGCCCGTTGATCTGGAACGCCAAGATAAAATGATGCATTCCCACAACTAAAAACCCTAGGGGGATGGGCGCAGTGGCCAAAATATTGTTTGTATGTCTTGGCAATATTTGCCGATCCCCCAGCGCGCATGCCATGTTGATGGTGCATCCATATGGTCAGCATTGCCAGATCGACAGCGCAGGAACAGGGGCCTGGCATGTGGGCGAACCACCCTATGGCCCGATGCAACGCGCAGCCCGCTGGCGTGGTATTGATATGTCTGATTTGCGGGCGCGTCAGGTCACGCAGGATGATTTTCGCGATTTCGATATCATTGTTGCAATGGATCGCGATAATCTGGCCAGCCTGCATGGGTCATGTCCTGCGGCATTCGCCCATAAAATTATGTTTATGGGCGATTTCGCGACCGGACCTTATCAGGGCAAGGATGTGCCAGACCCGTATTACACGCGTGACTTTGATGGCACGCTTGAGATGTTGGAAAATGCCATCACAGGATTGGTGCGGCATTTACAAAACCAATCCAGTGATCAGGGTCGGATATAGGCATATCCCTGCTGCTGCAATGTCACCAGCTGCACGACGCCGGATGGTACAATCTGCGCCTCGGCCAGTAGGGCCACATCTGTGCCTGCCTTTTGCGACATTTTGCGATGCGTGTTGCCGCAGGCCGAAAATGTGATGTTGTCGATTTCCAGTGACATTGTTGAAATGCGATCCGCCACTGGGGATTTGCCGGCCACAAACATGTTCAACCCGGGCCCATAGGCCACGATTTCAATGACCGCTTCGTCCCCTTGGGCTGCATAATAATTTTGTACGTTTTGCGCATTGTTCAGCGTCATGTTCATCACCGCTGGATCATTTTCATCGACATGAAATGCGATGTGAACCTTATCGGCCATAGCGTGACCCGCAGTCATCAGCAGGGCAATCGCCCCAAGTAGTGTGTGTTTCATTTTTCTGTCCTCCCGTTTTGGCAGTATTGTGCTAAGTCTGGTTAAAATCAAACCTTCTTTAGTGATCCAGTTTGCGATTTGATGCGTATTGATAGAAAACAACGGGAAATTCACATGACATATGTCGTATTATACATTTCAACTGCAGTGGCGTTTTTGGCGCTGGATATTGTGATGTTGAAAAAAGTTTTGAACCCAATGTTTACCGAAAATATCGGTCATATCATGGCGGCCGAACCGCGCATGGGGGCCGCAGGTGTATTCTATTTGATGTATATCGCGGGTATGCTGTATTTTACATCTATTCCTGCCCTGGCGTCGGGCAGCGTTGTGCAGGCCTTGGTCAGTGGCGCGATTTTGGGGGCCTTGGCCTATGGTACCTTTGAATTTACCAATTACGCGATATTGCGCGACTGGACGGTGACGATGGTGGTCACAGATGTGATTTGGGGTGCCGTTCTGACGGGTGTTTCTGCGGCGGTGGGCGTTTGGGTCACAAAACAGCTGATGTCTGTCTGAGTTGGAAAAGTTGGCTTGGCTTTTGCCGTAAAGGGGCGTATAGCCCCTGTCTGACCGAATAAGGAATACGACAGATGCAAGGTAGCGCCAATCTAAACATTATGATCAAAGCAGCCCGTAAAGCAGGGCGATCATTGGTAAAGGATTTTCGAGAGGTCGAAAACCTGTTGGTGTCGCGCAAAGGTGCGGGCGATTTTGTGACCCGTGCCGACATGGCATCTGAAAAAATCATCCGCGACGAATTGCTAGAGGCGCGTCCAACCTATGGATTTCTGGGCGAAGAAACGGGTGAAGTTGCGGGCCAAGATCCCACGCGCCGTTGGATTGTTGATCCATTAGACGGTACAACCAATTTCCTGCATGGTTTGCCCCACTGGGCCGTGTCTATCGCCTTGGAACACAAAGGTCAGATTGTTGCTGGCGTTATTTATGACCCGGCCAAGGACGAACTGTTTTTCGCCGAAAAAGGCGCGGGCGCCTGGATGAACGAATCGCGCATTCGCGTGGCCCCACGATCACGGGTGGCAGACAGCCTGTATGCCACAGGTATTCCGTTTGGAACCAGCCCGGGTTTGCCCGAAACACTGCGCGACTTGGCGGAATTGATGCCGGCCTGTGCAGGTGTACGTCGGTTCGGCGCACTGTCGCTGGACATCGCCTATGTCGCGGCGGGCCGCTATGACGGATGCTGGGAACGCAGTGTCAAACCATGGGATATCGCCGCTGGGATCGTCATCGCCAAAGAGGCAGGCGCGATCGTCGAGGGGATATATCCGGATACAAACCCGTTAGAAAGCAATGATATATTGCTGGCGGGCGACGAACAATTCGAACAATTTTCGAAGTTTTTCCGCCGATAAATATCAGCCAAATCTGTATCGCAACAGGGTCGCGGCAACCATGCCTGCGATCATCCCTGATCTGTGTCCAATCTGTGCAATGTCGGTCTGCGTTCTGGCAAATTCGGCCCATTCGGGTATCGGAATAACAATCCATAAACAGGTCGCCACTGCAACAACAAAGGCACGGTTTTCCGTCAGCGTTCGCGGGGTTTTGGGGCGGGCCAACAAAACAACAACCGCCCCCGTAATTCCCGCAATTGCCGTTGATGCGCCCACAACAGGCACATCAATGATCGGGTCCAACGTAATTTCAGCGATATTCCCGACCATGTCACAGCCCGCATAGATCACGGTAAATACCAAGGATCCAACGCAACGTTCCAGACTGGGGGCTGTGATTAGGAACACAATCAAATTGATCCCCAAATGCGACCATGTGGTATGTATGAACAGCGCGGATAGGCTGGTCATGGCACGCCCCATCCAATCCAACCGGTTTGGATAGAGCGCATAGGCATCATAAATTTCCATCACTGAAAATGGGTCGCTTTGCGCGGCCAGAACAATCCAGCCATAGACCTCCACCATGGCCGCGCCCAGCAGCCATGTGACATAGGGTTTTCTGGATGTGTCACACTGCGCCGCCACCATCCATGCAGTGTGACCTGTGTTGATCAATCGGTCAAGCGCTGCCCGCCAATAAGGCCGCGTTGCCGCCTGCGGCGGTGGTGTCAATGCAGACATGGCGTTCGATCACAGCATGCCCTGTATCGGGGTGTCCGGTGATCAGCGGTATAATTTCCCCACTGCGGTTCGACAATCCAATGGCCATGGCACGTCCCTGTTCGACATCCCCCCACCAGATGACACCGCCAAAATCGGGCGCCTGGGCCAGATCATCGGGTGATAGGATGCCATCGACGATAATCGCATATCCCCCCAATTTGATAACAGCATCTGCCTGTGCCTGTGCGGCATCGCGTCCGGGGCCTGCACAGAGTATTGGTTTGCGTGGGCGCTGCGATAGCTGGTTGCTTTCACCCGTTGGGCCGGGCAGGGTGCTGCGTTGCAAAACCGCGGCCGTACTTTCCACCTGCGCCAGTGCGGCAGTGAGCTGCTGCAAGCTGAACGGGTTGGGCCATTGATCATCAAAGCGTGGGGCAGGACGGCTGCGGAACCGATCAAGGTACAGTGGCCCACCCGCCTTGGGACCGGTCCCTGACAGGCCCTCTCCTCCGAACGGTTGGCTGCCGACAATGGCCCCGATTTGGTTTCGATTGACGTAAATGTTTCCGGCATGAATACGTTCGCTGACATATTGCACGCGATCATCGATGCGTGTTTGCAATCCAAACGTCAGACCAAAGCCGGTTGCATTGATGGCGTCAATCACCTGATCCAATTGGTCCGACTTAAACGTCGCAATATGCAACACAGGCCCAAAGATTTCGCGCCCAAGGTCTTGGATTCCATCAACTTTGATCAATGTGGGTGCCACAAAATGCCCCATGTTCGGGGTCTGCAGTTCGTATAAAACACGGCCCTCGGCCCGTGCCGCGTCGATATAGGATAAAATATCACGCTGTGCCTCGGCATCTATGACGGGGCCTATGTCGGTGCTGATGTGCCATGGGTTGCCCAGGGACAATTCCTTCATCGCGCCGGTCAGCATTTTTGTGAATTCAGCAGCGATATCGTCCTGGACGTACAGGCATCGCAATGCTGAACACCGTTGGCCGGCAGATTGATAGGCGCTTTCAATGATTGCGGTGATGGCCTGTTCGGGCAGGGCCGTGCTGTCAACGATCATGGCATTCAATCCACCCGTTTCCGCAATTAGCGGCGCGCCGGGATCCATGTGTTGTGCCATGGATTTGCAAATAATTTGCGCGGTTTCCGTCGATCCGGTAAAGGCCACGCCATCGATTTTGTCAGACCGCGTCAGCGCGGCCCCAATGTCACCCGCGCCCAACACCAATTGTAACGCATCCACGGGCACGCCCGCTTGGTGGATCAATTCGACCAAACGTGTGGCAATTAATGGGGTTTGTTCTGCTGGTTTCGCAATCACCGCATTTCCGGCGGCCAAAGCGGCCGCGATTTGGCCCGTAAAAATGGCCAAGGGGAAATTCCATGGCGAAATGCAGCAGAATGTTCCCACCGCTGGATCGTTGTTGGTTTGCGCCGCGTAATAGCGCAGGAAATCAACCCCTTCGCGCAATTCCGCGACGGCGTCAGGTTGTGTTTTGCCGGCCTCGCGCGCCAGCAGGGCAAAAATTTCCGCAAAGTTTTCTTCGTATAGGTCGGCCACTTTGTTCAGAATGGCGCGTTTTTCATCGGGGGTTGCGGTCCAGGGGGTCGCGTGGTCCAGGGCCGTGGCCACATCGGTCAGGGTGGACCAATGCACGGTGCCGATCACATCGCCCTGATCGGCAGGGTTTGTCACCGTTTGACCCGCGCCTCGTGTCACCTGACCGGCCACCATCGGGCGGGCCACCCATTGTGCGGTGCGATAGGCTGTGCGCCCTGCCTCAATCTGGGTCAGGGTGGGGATATCATGCAGGTCGAACCCCTTGGAATTTGGGCGTTCGGGCGCAAATAATTCGGTTCCGCGCGCCAAAGCCACGGGTTTGTGAACCATGTCGAGCGGATCGGCGGCCACAACATGCGCGGGCACATTCGTATCAACAATTTGGTTCACAAAGCTGCTGTTTGCCCCATTTTCCAGCAAACGCCGCACCAGATAGGCCAACAAATCGCGATGTGCGCCGACGGGGGCATAGATGCGGCATCGGGTGTTATTTTCCTGCTTTACCAGATCGTGCAGGGTTTCGCCCATCCCGTGCAACCGTTGGAATTCAAAACGGTCGCGGTCCTGTGCCATGTGTAAAATCGCGGCAACAGTATGGGCATTGTGGGTCGCGAATTGGGGATAAATCCGGTCGGTCATCGCCAATAATTTACGGGCATTCGCGATATAGGACACGTCCGTTGCGGCTTTGCCGTTAAAGACGGGGAAATCCGACATACCTTCGACATGGGACCGTTTGATTTCTGTGTCCCAATAGGCACCTTTGACCAAGCGGACCATAATTTTGCGATCATAGGTTTGGGCCATTTGATACAGCTGATCCAGAACCGCGTTGGCGCGTTTGCCATAGGCCTGGACCACAACGCCAAACCCGTCCCAACCTGCCAATGCAGGTTCAGACAAAACCGCGTCTATGATTTCCATGGAAATGGCTAGGCGGTCGGCCTCTTCCGCGTCGATGTTCAACCCCATGCCGGCTGATTTGGCCAGCAATGCGAGCGACCGCAGGCGTGGCACCAATTCGGTCATCACGCGGTCGCGTTTTGCAATTTCATAACGGGGATGCAGCGCAGACAGTTTGACCGAAATACCTGGGTTGGCGCGAATATCGTCATGAATGCAGGCATCTGAAATGGCCGTGATCGCGCGGCTATAGGCCAAATGGTAACGCGTGGCATCCGCATCGGTACGCGCCGCTTCGCCTAACATATCATAGGAATAGGTGTATCCGTGATCTTCGTGCGATTTTGCCCGTTTCATGGCGCTGCTAATGGTTTCGCCCAATACGAATTGACGGCCCATTTCCTTCATCGCGCGGGCAACGGCGGTGCGGATGACAGGTTCGCCCAAACGTTTCACCGCATTGCGCAGATGTGTCACCACGCCCGGTTTTTCGTCCTTTAATACCTTGCCCGTCAGCATCAAGGCCCAAGTCGAGGCGTTCACCAAAGGTGATGTCGAATGTCCAATGTGTTTGCCCCAGTCCGAGGGGGCGATTTTATCCTCGATCAATGCGTCGATTGTATCGGCATCTGGCACGCGCAACAGCGCTTCGGCCAAACACATCAGGGCGATGCCCTCTTGGGTGGATAGGCCATATTCTGCCAAAAACACCTCCATCAAGCCAGGATGGGCGCTGGCACGAATTTTTTCGACAATATCGGTGGCCTGTGCCACGATGTCGCGCCGATCCTGATTGGTCAGCGCGGCCAATTCGATCAATTGGTCAATAACGTCTTGTTGGGGGCGATAGGTGCCGTTTTCCACAGTGGTATTCGGGGTATAAAGAGAATCGCGGGGCATGGTCGTGTCCTTGTATTTTGTACTAGTATAAGCGAAAGATTCGTGGTATTTCTCCTGAAGTTTTTATTTATAAAGGTAATATGGCTGAAATAATGGGTAATATCGGGTTAAATGAGTTTTCAGATCTGGATCGTTTTGATCGCGCTATTTTGTCCGCGTTGGGCCAAGACGGCCGTATGAGCGTGACAGATCTGGCAAAAACGATTGGCCTGTCCAAATCACCAACGCAGGCGCGATTGAAACGTCTTGAGGCCGAAGGGTTCATTTTGGGCTATCGCGCCATGATTGATCCCATTCGTTTGGGTATGGATCATGTCGCCTTTCTTGAGGTGCGCCTAAGCGACACGCGCGAAGATGCGCTGTCTGCCTTTAACAAAGCAGTGTCGAAAATCCCCGAAATCGAAGAAGTGCATCTGATTGCAGGTAATTTTGATTATTTGATGAAGGTACGCACCCGCAACATGCGCGATTATCGGACTGTTTTAGCAGAAAAAATTTCGACTTTGCCGCATCTGTCGTCCACATCTACATTCGTCGCAATGCAAGCGATTAAAGAGGATGTTACTGCAGAATTTGGTTAGTTCGCATCTTTACAACCGCGGCAAACTGTTTATGTTCGCGGTCGTGCCCTCGTGGTGGAATGGTAGACACAAGAGACTTAAAATCTCTCGGCTGTATGGCCGTGCCGGTTCAAGTCCGGCCGAGGGCACCATCCCATAAAAATCTGAAACGACACTCTGTGGCTATAGCTATCATTTGTACGCTTGGTGTCGAAAATTAATCGATGCCCTGTCGCATTTGCACTTGCGCGCTATGTTTTGTTTACACTAACGAACCTCTACCCAAGGGGTCAGCGCGAGGATGACATGAAACATAAGCATTTGGATGCCACCGATTTGCGTATTCTTAGTGCGGTCCAAGCGCATGGACGACTTAGCAAAACACGATTGGCAGAAATTGTGAATTTATCCCCAACCCCCTGTTGGGCGCGATTGGAACGGCTCAAGGCGGCGGGGTATATCGTGGGGTTTCACGCACAACTGGCGTTAAACAAAATCTGTGATTTTTCCGAAGTGATTGTCACCGTATCCCTGATACAACACCGCAAATCCGATTTTGAACGGTTCGAATCCCGTATCCTTGCCACGCGCGAGGTGGTCGAATGTGCCGCAACGGGGGGCGGCATGGATTATGTATTGAAATTTGTCACGCCATCCTTGTCGATGTTCCAAGACGTCATGGATACCCTGTTAGAGGCAGAAATCGGGATCGACCGCTATCTGACCTATATCGTGACGCGGCGCATTAAATCCCAACAGCCCGATTTATCTGCATTGGTCGAACGCGGCGTCTAGTGTGGGCGCGAAATTCGGTTCGGACCATTTGGACTAATCGTATTTGAAAAAAAGATCGAAACGGTCTTGGATTGCAAAATTTTTGGACCACACTTTTTTATTTTTGGTCCTATCTATTGCGTCAATTGGATGTTGATTTGAACACATCCCTTTTTCAGGAGACACGGACATGACACAAGCTGATGATTTTGGTTTCGGGACACAAATTCGCAAATCGCCTTACTTTGAGGCAACCGTTCGCTGGGGCGCCAAGGCGTTTTCTGTTTATAACCACATGTATATTCCGCGTGATTTCGGGGACCCCGAACAGAATTTTTGGAACCTTGTGAATGATGCGATCTTGTGTGACGTGGCCGTGGAACGTCAGGTCGAAATTACCGGTCCGGACGCGGCGAAATTCGTCCAGATGCTGACCCCCCGCAACCTGTCAAAAATGGCCGTTGGGCAGTGTAAATATGTTTTGATCACAAATGCAGACGGCGGCATTTTGAACGACCCGATTTTGTTGCGTTTGGCCGAAAACCATTTCTGGATTTCCTTGGCGGACAGCGACATTTTGTTGTGGGCGCAGGGCGTGGCCGTGCATTCAGGGTTGGATGTGCAGATCGGCGAACCCGATGTGTCACCATTGCAGTTGCAGGGTCCGAAATCTGGCCTGATTATGCAAAAATTGTTCGGCGATGACATTGAAACGCTGAAATATTACTGGCTGCGTGAATATGATTTGGACGGCATTCCCGTGATCGTTTCGCGCACAGGCTGGTCCAGCGAACTGGGGTATGAAATCTATCTGCGCGATGGATCCCGCGGGGACGCATTGTGGGAAAAAATCATGGCGGCTGGCATGGAATTCGGTCTGAAACCGGGGCACACATCCTCTATCCGCCGTATCGAAGGGGGCATGCTGTCGTATCACGCAGATGCCGACATTCACACCAACCCCTATGAACTGGGTTTTGATCGGTTGGTCGACCTTGAGATGGAGGCTGATTTCATTGGCAAAGCTGCCCTGACCAAAATCAAAGCCGAAGGCGTCAAGCGTCAGCAGGTTGGTTTGATCATTGATTGCGATCCACTTTCTGGTCCAAACACACGGTTTTGGGACATTTCCCTGAATGACGAACTGGTGGGCAAGGTGACCTCTGCCGTTTATTCCCCCCGTTTGAAACAAAACATCGCATTGGCCATGGTGTCCACAGATGTGGCGGCATTGGGGACCCAGCTTGAGGTTGCGACACATGCGGGCAAGGTAAATGCCACCGTGGTCGAACGCCCATTCTATGATCCGAAAAAGAAAATCGCAGCCGCCTGATCGGCCTGCCTAACCCTGAGGATCAAGATGTCTGATTTAGCAGTTGAGGTGCATTGGCACCGCAATACCCCTGACTTTGTGCCCGGCGGATATTCCGCCGAGCATAGGGTGACCTACAATGCACAAAGCGAACTTTATGTCGATGCTGCCCCGGATTGGGGCGGCGCACCCGAAAACACAAACCCCGAACAGGCATTGGCCGCGGCGCTGTCCAGCTGTCATATGATGACGTTTTTGGCGCTCTGCGCCAAGGCGGGGTGGCCCGTGGCCAGTTATCACGACTATGCCGAGGCGCATTTGGGCAAAAATCCCAAGGGCCAAATGGCGGTGACGCAAATCGATCTGAACCCTGTTGTGCGTTTTGATACGGGGTTTTCGGTGTCGGATGCCGACCTAAACGATATGCAGCACCGCGCGCATCGGTACTGTTTTATCGCGAATTCATTGTCCGACAGTGTCACTGTCAACGTCCGCTAGAAAGGCACACCATGGGAAACGAAGCATTGGTCCTGCGGGAATTGTCCGAACAGGGTGTTTTGCGTCTGACGTTAAATGATGAACGTCGCCGCAATGCATTATCCGAGGCAATGTTGGATCGCCTGCGCGATGAATTTTCGCAGGCGGGGGCCGATCCTGCGGTGCGTGTAATCGTCCTGGCCGCCAATGGTCCGGCATTTTGCGCAGGCCACGACCTAAAGGAAATGACCGCAGGGCGTGCCAATGCGGATCGCGGGCGTGACTATTTCGCAAAAATCATGGCGAAATGTTCCGGTGTGATGCAGGGTATCGTGAATTGCCCAAAACCCGTCATCGCGCAGGTCACAGGCATTGCCACGGCTGCAGGGTGCCAATTGGTTGCCAGCTGTGATTTGGCGATTGCTGCGGACAGCGCGAAATTCAGCACGCCGGGTGTGCATATCGGGTTGTTCTGTTCCACGCCGATGGTCGCCGTGTCACGCAACGTGCATGATAAGCACGCCATGGAAATGTTGCTGACGGGGGACATGGTGCCCGCGCAGCGCGCCGCGGAAATTGGTTTGATCAATCGCGCCGTGCCCTTGGATGATCTGGCGGCCGAGGTGATGGAAATGGCCGAAAAAATCGCGTCCAAATCGTCAATGACCTTAAAAACGGGCAAAGCGGCCTATTATGCGCAGCGCAACATGTCGCTGTCTGACGCCTATGATTATGCCTCAAATGTCATGGTTGAAAATATGTTGGCCCGCGACGCAGAAGAGGGCATCAATGCCTTTATCGAAAAACGCCCTGCCCAGTGGCAGGATCAGTAGAAAGCGATACCAATGGCGCATAACCTCTATAATCAGGATCTGGATCGGAATGCGGCAAATTATCAGCCGCTGACACCGCTGACATTTTTGGAACGGGCCGCAACGGTCTTTCCCGATTATGTGGCGATCGTGCATGGGTCTGTGCGGCGCACCTATGGCGAATTCTATGAACGCTCGATCCGGTTGGCCAGTTCCTTGGCGGGTTTGGGGATCGGTCGGGGCGATACGGTGTCTGCGCTGTTGCCCAATACGCCCGCGATGCTGGAATCGCATTATGGTGTGCCGATGTCCGGGGCGGTGCTGCATTCGATCAATACCCGGCTGGATCCCGCGATTATCGCGTTCCAGTTGGATCACGCCATGTCCAAGGTCATCATCGTGGACGGTGAATTCCTGCCACTGTTGGAACAGGCGTTGGATCTGTGTCAGGTCACGCCCACCATTATTCAGGTGACGGACCCAGAATTTGAAACACCTGTGCCATTGCATCCCAATGCGCAGGATTATGATGATTTTGTGGCCGCAGGGGATGCAGATTTTGCGTGGTTGATGCCCCTGGATGAATGGGATGCGATTTCAATCAATTACACCTCTGGCACCACCGGTGACCCCAAGGGGGTGGTGTCGCATCATCGCGGTGCCTATCTGTTGGCGCAGGGCAATGCGTTGACAACATTGATGCAAAAACATGCGGTGTACCTGTGGACGCTGCCCATGTTTCATTGCAACGGGTGGTGTTTCCCATGGACCCTATCTGCCATTATCGGCACGCATGTGTGTTTGCGTCAGGTCCGCGCAGCGCCCATTTGGAATGCGCTGGCAGATCATGGTGTGACGCATCTCTGTGGCGCGCCGATTGTCATGTCGCTGTTGTTGACCTGCGATGCTGATGAAAAACGCGCATTGGATCACACGGTCCAATTTTTCACCGCTGCAGCCCCACCACCGGAAAAGGTTCTGGCCGATATGAAACAGGCCGGGTTTGATGTGACACACCTATATGGTCTGACCGAAACCTATGGCCCCGCTGTGGTAAATGATTGGCATACGGAATGGTCTGATTTGCCCGCCGCACAGCAGGCCGCGTTGAAATCGCGCCAAGGCGTGCGGTATCTGCCATTGGAACAGTTGGATGTGTTGGATCCCGATACCATGCAGCCGGTGCCCCGCGATGGCCAAACCATGGGCGAAGTTATGTTTCGCGGCAATGTCGTGATGAAGGGATATTTTCGCAATCCCACCGCAACGCAGGCCGCATTTCAGGGCGGTTGGTTTCATTCAGGGGATCTGGGGGTGCGCCATCCCGATGGCTATATCCAGCTAAAGGATCGGTCCAAGGATGTCATTATTTCGGGTGGTGAAAATATATCCTCGATCGAGGTCGAAGATGTCCTCTATCAACACCCCGAGGTTCAGGTTGTCGCTGTCGTGGCGCGTCCCGATGATAAATGGGGCGAAACGCCCTGCGCCTTTGTCGAACGGGTTGCGGGCAGCACCGTCAGCGAAACGGACTTAAACCAGTGGTGTCGTGAAAAACTGGCAGGGTACAAAGTGCCCAAAACTTATGTGTTTCAGGACATTCCGCGCACCTCGACCGGGAAAATTCAGAAATTTGTTTTGCGCGAACAGGCCAAGGCACTGTGATAGTCTGATTGGCCCCGATTGCGGATCGCACAGGGGCCAATCGCAGGTTTCAATTTACGATAGATCGCGCTGATAGGGTGGGTTGCACCCTGCGTGTTCGCAATTTTTGGCCGCCGCGTTGGCTGCCTTGGCGACGATCGCGGCAACCGTGTCATGGGGCAGGGCGCGCAAATCGCGGGCGGTACTGACCGTCAGTTGATTTATTTCGGCCAGCAAGGTACCCATGAATGTATCCCCTGCGCCGACCGTATCGACCAAGGGGTTTGCCGTGGCGCTAGGTACGTCAAACAGGGTTTCATTGTGAAACACCCGTGCGCCTTGACTGCCGCGGGTCAGCACGATGATGCCGGCGGACGCGCTGTCGCAAATTTTGGCAAAGGCGGTGTCCATATCCGTATCCGGCAACAGGTATTCCAAATCCTCGTCGCTGAGTTTCAGGATATCAGCCGTCTTGATCATGCGCATCAGGCGATCAACATAGGGTGTGCGGTCTTGCACGACGATGGGGCGGGCATTTGGGTCCAGTGATGTCAGAATACCGCGATCACGGCACTGCATGAAGTAGTCTTCCCAGGCTTGGGCATCCGCACCCTCGATCAAGGCCAATGATCCGATGTGGAAAATTTTGGCGTGGTCGGGCACACTGTTGCGGATGCTGTCTAAACTGATCAATCGTTCGGCTGTGCCTTGGCGATAAAACTGATAACTGGGGATAGAGGCCACAACAGACACGACCGCCAATGATGTCGGGGCCGTTTCGCGGGGCTGGGTTAATGTGACCCCATCTGTCAGCAACCGATTGGCCAATAAATCGCCCAAGGTGTCATTGGATATGGGCGTGGCATAGGCCACCGGCTGCCCCTGTCGGGCGGCGGCCAATGCGCAATTGTAACATGACCCCCCGGGGATTGCGGTATAAACGGGCAGGCCGTTGTCCGTTCCACTTTGGACGTAATCAATCAGGTTTTCGCCGCCTACAACAATCATTGTGCTGCCCTTTCAAAATCTTGTGCTGATGTGTCTGTGTGATCGTCCTGCATCAGGTCACGGGCCAGATCAGGCGACAGGGTGAAACAATCAAATCCCATCTGTGCCAATTCCACGATTTGGTCGCATGTACGCAGTGATGCAACCAACGGGCGACAGTCGCCTTGGCCCATCATGCGGGCCATTTGTGCCATAACGCGGTGGGCGTCGATGCCCTGGTCCAGCATGCGACCAAAATAGGGTGCAATATAGTCTGATCCTATAGCTGCTGCCGCCACGTATTGTTTTGCGCTATAACAGGCCGTCATTAAAATTTTGCCGCCCTGTGATTTCAGGTGGCTGGCAATCCCAATCCCAACTGGGGTTAGCGGTATTTTTACGACAGTTGCAATACCAGCGCGTTGCCCGGCATTATATAGGGTATCTGCAAACCGCAGCGCATGATTCCGATCGCCCGTGATCTGCCCATGCAATTCCCGCGCGCCCAAATCCGCCGCACGCGCCGCCAGATCGCCCCAATCAATCGCGCCATAGGTCAGCCCCGCGCGCTGCGCCAGCAGCGGGTTGGTGGTGACGCCATAAAACAGGCCCGTGGGCAATAAACCATCCCACTGCGATGTATCAGCCGTATCCAGATATAGGCGCATGATATTTTCCCTGTTCCGATGTGCCGCGACCATGGGTAACAATATCAGCTTTGTCAATAAATAAACTAAGTTTATTTATTTATGCTGCATTAATTCATGAAATATGGGGCCATAAAATGCAGCGCATAGGCTACAATAATTGCCGGCACTGCGGATACCACGGTTGCCGCCAAGGCGGCCCTAGGGTTTAGGGCAATCGCGGGGAACAGGGCATCGCCGTCATTCGAAATGGCATTGCCCAGCAATGCGGCAAAGGGCACCAGCCCGTTGAGGTATAATGTTGTTACCAAAACCTGTGGGCCACAGCCCGGGATAAAGCCGATCAAAATCGCAATTATGGGCAGATAGGGGGCCGCAGATTGAAACAGACCTTGCAAATCCAGCCCGGCAAAGGCGACCAAATATTCATAGGCCAAATATGCGCCGATGACCCAAAGGGAAATGAAACTCGTTTCTTCGGCCATACGGGTGACGGGGGCGTCTGTGGCATTTGTCATCGCCATTATCGGGGACAATGCCCAAATCGCCAATCCGACCGCTGTTCCGGTTAACCCGATGGCCATTAATGCCCCATGCGGGATCGCATCATACAGTGGTGATTGCACCAATTGCAGAACCCCAATGCCAAACCCTGGCGTGGCCAGCGTCAAAAACGCCATGTCACGTTTGCGCAGCATTCCGATTGCGGGAATTTTCAGGCCTGTACCATTGGATTGCGCCGCAGGCTGGAACCGCATGGCATCCACGATCCACCCGGTCATGATCCCAATCGCAAAGGACAGGGGCAAAACAACCATGGCCGCATCCGGGCGCGTTGCGATCAACAAAAACGCAGCATCCCCCATAGTCGCAGTCAACGCCGCCACCACAGAACCAAAGCTGACATGACCCGACGAATAGGCCGCCACAACAATCACCGCCCCGCCGCACCCCGGTGTGGCCCCAAACAGGGCGGCCATAGGCACTTGTCCCCAGCGGGCCGATTGCATCACCTGCGCGATGTCAATTTTGAACACGCGTTCGCTGCCATAGAATAACAACAAGGTCGCGGCCACAAAGACGGACACCTGAAAATAGGCATCCATCATCATGTCACGCGTGACCTGACCCAATGTATTGGGCACCAGCGCCAGCGCCATCAGAATGCCAGCGATCAACATCCGTTTCCCATTCTGGAACGGCTGCGTTGTATTGGGTGCAAATTTTATGTCGTCTGTGATGTGCATTGCGGGCCTGATAAACCTAATACTACAAAACATAGCCTTGGCTATGAAAATTGCAACACTAAATAAAATCCAATTTGGATCCTTTGGGAAATCACATTTTTGTTAATTCCTGCGTCCGATCTGTATCCGGACTGAATTGTGACCTTTTCCAGGATCTGCGCGAATTTATCACCAACACATTGTAACCCCTGATCTGGATGGTTAACTGTTACCGTGCAGATCAAAATGTAGGATGGATGCAAGCATGAAATTAACGGTTGATGGCCGCGCGTTCGATGTTGATGTCGAACCCGAAATGCCCCTGTTGTGGGTGTTGCGCGATGAATTGGATATCAAGGGTGTGAAATACGGCTGTGGTATCGCGGCCTGTGGGGCCTGTACGGTGCATATCGACGGGGTGGCCGTGCGGTCGTGCCAAACGGCCGTGGGCGATGTGGATGGCCCTGTGACGACAATCAACGGATTGGGCCAGCCAGATGCATTGCATGCTGTGCAGGCCGCATGGGTGGAACATCAGGTTGCGCAATGCGGATATTGTCAGTCAGGCCAAATCATGCAGGCGGCCGATTTATTGGCGGCGATCCCTGATCCGACCGATACGGATATCGATGATTATATGTCGGGTAATCTGTGCCGCTGCGGTACCTATCCCCGTATTCGTGCCGCGATCAAAACCGCCGCCAAAACACTGCAAGAGGGATAGACCATGTCACGCATTGGAAAAATTGCCCGCAGAACATTTTTGATTGGCTCGGCCGCAGTGGTCGGGGGCGTGGCCTTTGGCTACTATATGTATAAACGCGATCCGCATAACCCTTTGTTGAATGATTTGGGGCCAGATCAGGCCGCACTGACGCCCTATGTCAAAATTGACGAAACAGGGATCACGCTGATCACGCCCCGCGCGGACAAGGGGCAGGGGGCCTATTCGGTTCAGGCGGCATTACTGGCCGAAGAGCTGGACGTGCGCCTTGACCAGATCCGTGTGGATCCGGGCGTGCCGCACCCCGCCTATTACAACACCGCCCTATCGCACGAGGCTGTGCCATTTTTGCCCACCGATGATGGTATGGTGGCCGAAACCGCCCGCGGTGTTGCGGACGCTGTGATGAAATTCATTGGCATGCAAATTACCGGCGGATCCACAACCGTTCCGGATGGATATGAAAAATTGCGGATGGCGGGTGCCGTGGCACGCGAAACATTAAAACGTGTGGTTCATGATCAAACGGGCATCCACATGACCCGATTGCGCACCCAGGATGGCATGGTGATCACCCCTGACGGAACGGAATACCCCTATACCACCTTGGCGGCACAGGCGGCGCAAACGGATCTGGTCACATCCGTCGAACTGCGTGATCCGTCCCAATGGCGTATCTTGGGCAAGCCGATGCAGCGGATTGACACGGTTGCGAAATCGACGGGAACGCAGACCTATGGCATTGACGTGGAACTGGACGGCATATTGCATGCGGCCGTAAAAATTAACCCGCATTTGGGCGGCGCATTGGATGGGTTTGATGACGCGGCCGCGCGCACCATGCGTGGGGTGATTGATGTGCTGCCCGTGACGGGGGGCGTGGCCGTTGTCGCCGATAACACATGGCGCGCCTTTCAAGCAGTGGATGCGGTCGAATGTCAGTGGGGCCAATCGCCGTTGCCCGCCACGATGGACGGGCATTGGACCGCGATTGAGGCCGCCTTTGTCGAGGAAAAGCGCGATTCCACCAACCGTGATTTGGGCGATTGCGATGCGGCCTTGGCCACGGGCGATGCACTGCAGGCGACCTATCGCGCCCCCTATCTGGTGCATGCCCCGCTAGAGCCGGTAAACGCCACCGTCCTGGTGGGTGATGGCCGCGTTGATGTTTGGACCGGGACCCAAATCCCCCGATTTGTCCAAAACAATGTCGCCAAAATCGCAGGCGTTGAACCGGACCAAGTGCATGTGCATGTTCTGATGATGGGCGGCAGTTTTGGCCACCGGCTTGAGGATGACGTTGTGCGCCAAGCGGCGGAAATTGCCGTGGCGCATCGCGGGCGCCCCATCAAATTGACCTATACCCGCGAAGAGGACGTCACACACGATTATCCCCGCCCGCTGGCCATGGCCCGCGCCCAGGGGCAAATTTCAGACGGCGGGATTAAAACCGTTGATTTGCAAATTTCTAGCCCATCGGTCATGGGGTCACAGTTGGGCCGCCAAGGGTTTCCCGCGGCCGGACCCGATGCCCAGATCGTGGCAGGGGCATGGGAACAACCCTTTGCGATCGAAAACTACCGCGTGCGCGGATACAAACCCGATTTGGCCACACCGATCAGTTCGTGGCGATCCGTTGGGGCATCGCAAAACGCATTTTTCCACGAAAGCTTTTTCGATGAGCTGTGCCATGCGGCGGGGGTTGATCCCGTGGCGGAACGTTTGCGTCTGTGCGATCATGACGACAGCCGACAGGTGATCCAAGCGGCGGCAGAAATGGCGAACTGGGGTGCCGATTTGGGGCCAAACCGTGCGCAGGGTTTTGCGTTTTGCATGTCCTTTGGTGTGCCCGTGGCCGAGGTTGTGCAAATCAGTCAAACGGATCAGGGCATTAAACTGGATGCCGTCTTTGTCGCCGCTGACGTGGGCAAAGTGTTGGATCCTGTGAATTTCGAAAACTTGGTTCAGGGGGGTGTTTTGTGGGGGCTAGGCCATGCGATCATGGGCGAAACCACCTATACCGATGGCGCCATGGATCAAAACAATTTCGACAGTTTTGAAAGCCTGCGGTTATATCAAACCCCGCAGATTTCGGTGCTTGGTCTGGAATTGGGTGCACGCGTGCGCGGGATCGGGGAACCCCCTGTGCCGCCAGCGGCACCGGCCTTGGCCAATGCAATTTTTGCCCTGACGGGGCAACGATTGCGTGAAATGCCATTCCAGAAATTCGTGGATTTTGCATGAAAAAGGGGGCGCAATGCCCCCTTTTACCTGTTGTGTTGACCTGTGAAACAGGGATCAGTCGCGTGTACCCGCAAAGCGCGTTTGCCATTCTTCGCGTTCATCATCGGTGATTTTACGGAATAATACATCCGGCACGCTAAAGGTATGTCCAACAGGCAGCATGTTTAGCGCAGCCGTGACATCATCGGGCCAGCTGTCATCATCGCAGTGCATGGCCGCCAATAATGTCGCCTTGGCATCGGGAATAAACGGACCCGACAGCACCGCATAGATGCGGATCAGGTTCAATGCCAAACGAACCTGTGCGGCGGCCTGTTCTGGGTTTTCCTTGAATGTCGACCATGGCGCGGCAGATTGCAGATATTCGTTGCCAATCACCCAAATGGCCCGCAGTTCACTGGCCGCTTTGCGGACCTCGATGGCCTGCATGTGGGTTTCATAGGCGCGAATGCGGGTGGTCATTTCGTCAATAACCGCCTGTTCCGCATTCCCCCAAGTGCCACCTTCGGGGACGACTTCGCCAAATTTTGACCGACAGAATTTGGTAATGCGGCTGACAAAGTTGCCTAAAACATCTGCCAAATCTTTATTGACCGAGGCTTGGAAATTTTCCCATGTAAATTCGGCGTCCGAACTCTCTGGCGCGTGGCTGAGCAGCCACCAGCGCCAGTAATCAGCCGGCAAAATCTCCAAGGCCTGATCCATGAACACACCGCGCCCGCGTGATGTACTGAATTGGCCGCCGTCATAGTTCAGGTAATTAAACGATTTGATGTAATCGACCAATTTCCACGGCTCGCCCGATCCCAGGATCGTGGAGGGGAATGACAATGTGTGAAACGGCACGTTATCTTTGCCCATGAACTGGGTATAGGTGACGTCATCGGCCCCCTTGTCTGTGCGCCACCAGCGTTCCCAATTGTCGCCCTTGCCGGCGTTGACCCATTCTTGGGCGCAGGCGATATATTCGATGGGCGCGTCGAACCAGACATAGAACACCTTGCCCTCCATCCCGGGCCAATCGGCGTCGCCTTTCTTGACGGGGATGCCCCAATTCAGATCGCGCGTGATGCCGCGGTCTTGCAATCCGTCACCGTCGTTTAACCATTTCTTGGCAATCGAGGTCGTTAAAATGGGCCAATCGGTTTTGCTGTCGATCCATGCCTCTAGCTGATCTTTCATCTGCGATTGACATAGGTACAGGTGCTTGGTTTCGCGCATTTCCAAATCAGACGATCCGGAAATGGTGGAATAGGGGTTGATCAGATCAACAGGGTCCAATTGCTTGGTGCAGTTATCACATTGGTCGCCCCGCGCACTGTCAAAGCCGCAGTTGGGGCAGGTCCCTTCGATGTAACGATCGGGCAGGAAACGGCCGTCTGCGTTGGAATACATCTGTGTTTCCGACACCTCGCGGATCAGACCTTGGTCGGCCAAGCGGCCGGCAAAATGTTGGGTCAGGGCGTGGTTTTCAGGGCTAGAGGATCGGCCAAAATGATCAAACGACAGGCGAAACCCATCGGCGATTTCGGCCTGAACAGCATGCATTTCGGCACAATATTCCGCAACAGGTTTGCCGGCCTTGGCGGCTGCGATTTCTGCGGGGGTGCCGTGTTCGTCGGTGGAACACAAAAACATCACCTCATTGCCGCGGGCGCGCTGATAGCGGGCGAATAAATCCGCTGGCAGCTGGCTGCCCACAAGGTTGCCCAAGTGTTTGATCCCATTGATATAGGGGATCGCTGATGTAATCAGATGACGTGCCATGTGATACCTATTGCTTGCGTTTGCCTTTCCCTACACCAGAAATCTGATGGGGGAAAGGGTTAGTGCGGCTTGCTGCGACGGTCGCGCGCGCGGGCCATCAAACGCCCAATGGTAAAGGATGTGCGCGGTGCATAGACATAGGGGGTTTTGGCCAAGGGCGCGCGGCCGGCCCGCATACGGATGATCCCGAAAATGACCAGCGCGACATGACCTGCCGCAATCAAGATAAACATCGCGGGCGGGCCAAAGGTTTCAATCAGCACGGACGCGGTATAGGGTGCCGCAATCGCCCCGATGGCATAGAAAAACATCAGTGCGGCGGATAATTCAACGCGTTCCTCGGTCGTGGCGAAATCGTGCGCGTGGGCGGCGGCAACCGAATAGATCGGGAATGTGGTAAACCCGAATATCGCGGCCAGCACAAATATTGTCGTCGTATCATGCGCGGGCCAAAATATGGTGATCGCACAGCTGCCGATCGCGGCCGCCGACAGCCATATCAACACCCAGCGTCGATCAAATTTATCGGCCAACCATCCCGTTGGATATTGTGCCAATGCCCCCCCAACCACAAAGGCTGCCAGGAAATAGGCGATCGCATCGGTGGTCAATCCAACCCCTTGACCATAAAGCGGACCGACCATGCGAAACGATGCCGCGGACAATGCCGCCACAACCACTGCCGCCGTGGCCAGCGGGGATTTTTGTATTGCCAACATGGGGCGCAATTTCGGTGCGCTGGGCGTGATGGGTTGGGTGACCCGTGTCAGCGTTAGCGGCAATAGTGCGGCACAGCATAATAATGCAAGCAAGTTATAGGATACATAGCTTGCAGGTTCTAGAATGCTGATGAACAGCTGGGCGGTCAGCGATGCGCCCATATCGACAATGCGATAGGTTGCCATTGCCTGTCCGCGGGTTTCATTGGTGACTTTGGACTGTAACCATGCCTCGACCACGGTGTAACAACCCGCAACGCACAGCCCCATCGCCACCCGCATCAATGCCCAGGCCGTGGGGTCAATCACCAGCATATGGGCCAATAATCCAATCGTTCCCATCGCGATAAAGGCGGCAAAGGCGCGCGAATGACCCACACTGCCCATCAATCGCGGGGCGATCCAACAGCCGATAAAGAACCCGATAAAATGCGCAGATCCCAGCATACCGATTTGTTTGGTATCAAACCCCAATGCCAACCCTGACAGCGCATCTAACGGCCCCACACCCCCGCTGGAAATTTGCAAGAGTGTGACAGATAAAAACAGGGCCGTAAAAGATATCAGTAATCGCATACCAAAACCTTAACCGCAGAATGGGGCGATGTTTTGCCCTTAGCGACCAAAGCGTCGTAACTGAACATTATTTCACAATTTCATGATGCGATGCGGTTTTGTTGGGGGGTGGCCTGTATGTGTGCCCCTTTCCAGATGATATTCCATGATGCGGGGGGCATCATGCGTGCGCGGGTGCGATGCAGTGTCCAACATAAATTGCCCAGGCCCGTCTGCCCATTGGGTGTCATATGCCATCGCGTTTCCACACCGGGGCATCCGCCCTGCGATGGGGTCAGCAACAGGGTCACAGGCGCGCGGCCTGTGGGGTCGGCTGTGCTGGCCAAATGTAATCTGCGAATTTGCGTTAATGTGGGGAAATCGTTGAACTGGCCAATCACCACGGGCGCGGCGGCCGATCGCAGGCTGTCCTCGATCAGGGTCAGGCCGTCTATGGTGCGGGCATAGCGGGCAATAATCAAACGGTTTGGGTTGATATAGCGGTGAAATCCATCGGGGTTTAACGCCAAGGGCATGCTGCGTGGACTGGCCCAAATAATGGGGCCTTGGGTGCATCGGGCCACCATAAACGCAAAGCTGTGCTGGCCTGCGCCTGAACATTCATGCACACGGCCCAGTGCCAACGCGGTTCGATCAAAAATCGTGATCCCCGTGGGTTCGCGGTATGTAGATGGTTTTAACGCTGCATAGGTCATGATTCACATATAACATGTTCTTGCTTTGTTCTCAATGTTTTTTGCCATTTTCAATTTGACACGCGGGTGCCGATCTGTACCGTACCCGCAACCAAGCAGGAGATGTCACATGAAAATGAACCCCCTCGGGCGAACCGGTCTAAGCGTGTCAGAATTATGTCTGGGCACCATGACCTATGGTACGCAAACGGATATCAATGATGCCCATCGTCAAATTGAACGGGCCCTGGATGCAGGTATTAATTTCATCGATACCGCCGAAATGTATCCGGTTAACCCCATTTCGCGTGAAACCACTGGCCGGACCGAAGAATACATCGGGGCATGGATCGAAAAAAATCCCGCGCGGCGCGGCGACTATATCCTGGCCACAAAACATTCCGGCCAAGGATTCGCACATGCCCGTGATGGCGCGCCGATTTCATCAAAAACGATTTCCGACACGATCGAAGGCAACCTGCGCCGGTTGAAAACGGATTATATCGATATTTACCAATTCCATTGGCCCAATCGCGGATCCTATATGTTCCGCAAAAATTGGCACTATGACCCGTCATCGCAAAACCGTCAGGAAACCGTTGACAATATGTTGGACTGCCTGAACACGCTGCAAACCCATGTTGACAAAGGCAACATTCGCCACTTTGGCCTATCGAATGAGAGCGCATGGGGCACCGCGCAATGGCTCCGCCTGTCCGAAGATCACGGACTGCCCCGCGTCGTGACCATGCAAAACGAATATTCGCTGCTGTGTCGGCTGTATGATACCGATATGGCCGAATTATCCGTGAACGAAGATGTAGGATTGATCGCCTTTTCCCCCTTGGCGGCGGGATTGTTGACGGGGAAATATCAACAAGGTGCCGTGCCAAATGGATCACGCATGTCGATCAATGGGGATCTGGGCGGGCGCATGACAGACCGTGTGTTGCCTGCGGTTCAGGCCTATCTGGATGTGGGGCAAAAACATGGGGTTGATCCTGTGCACATGGCGCTGGCGTGGTGTCGGACGCGGCCCTTTATGGCCTCGGCGATTTTTGGGGCAACCACATTCGACCAGCTAGACCATATCCTGAAATCGGTGGATGTTACCCTGACACAGGACTGTTTGGACGATATCGCCACAACGCACAAAGCGCATCCAATGCCATATTAATCGCGAATGTCGTTGCGCAGGTCATCCAGCAGGTCAGGTAATTCGCGGCTGGTGATCTGCGCCTGACGGATCAGACTGTCGAAATGGTCGGTAAAGCTGGCGATCCGATCAGCATCGCGAAACACCAAATAATTCTGCCCCAGATAGACCACCGCCAACAAAGGCCCAAAAATGGTGATCGGGGCAGAAAACAACATCCTGGCGTCAAAAACATAGATCCGCGTACGCGGGTAAAACACCGTTGCAAAATCGCGAAACCGGTCCAATTGGTCCCGTCGCATGTCGGCCGACAACCCCGCATAATACCCCTGACCCCGGGCTAAGGATTGTATTTCATGCAGGGGAAAGGCGATTTCATAATCCGATTTTGAATGGCGCATCCAATCCAACCGATCGCGCGATGCCCCGATGGCCTGTTGTGTGGTGCGTCCCAAATGGGGGGCGTATTCCCATTCCAGCAAGGCGTCGGATTTGAACATATCGGGCAGGGCGGCGGGAACGTGGCGAATTTTATATCCTGCAGCCTGCTGGTGCCATTCGAAAATCTGTTCGTCCACCATGGCCCGCGGCGCATGGGTTAATTCCATTGATGCCGCTAACAAATCCGCAGCACGTTCGGGCCGATCAGACAGACCCAGTAGCCAATCGGCTGAAACGCCCAGCGCACTGGCGCATTCGCCGACAAACTGGGCATTGGGCAATCGTGCGCCACGGTCTGAAAGCACTTGGGACACGGTGGATCGTTCCACCCCAATATCCCGTGCCAGCGCGGATTGGGTGATATTGCGATCCTCGATCGCCTGGCGCAGCCGTTCGCGAAATTGGCTGGCGCGATGTCGTTTGTCTAATTTTGTATTCATGTGGTTATTTATATCACATATGTTTTGAATTGTTAATAATCTGATGAATTGTGCACATCGCATTCACTGCGTAACCCTGTATCCAAGGGGGCAATATGCAAAACAGACAGAATTCATCCATTGAATGGCCGACCTTGGTCTTGATCGCTGTGGCCTATGGTGGTTTTTTTGGCGCATCTTTTGGGCTTTATCCGGCGGTGCCCGTATTTGCATGGGTGGTTATGGTCATCTGTGCAACGCTGCATTCGTCGCTGTCGCACGAAGTATTGCACGGACATCCCTTGCGCAATCAATGGTTGAATGAAGCCTTGATTTTCCCTGCTCTGGGATTGTTTATCCCCTATCTGCGGTTCAAGGATACGCATTTGGCCCATCATTACGACGAGTATCTGACCGACCCCTATGATGATCCCGAAAGCAATTATTTGGATCCAGCGCGTTGGGCGGGGTTGCCGACGCTGGTTCAGTTTATATTGCGCATCAACAACACGCTGTTGGGGCGTATCATTGTTGGGCCGATGGTGTCCCTGATTGTGTTTTACGGGTCGGATTTGAAACTGGCCATCCAAGGAAACAGACGCATTTGGGTCAGCTGGGCGATGCATGTTCCCGCCGTCGGGATGGTGGGATATGTCCTGATCCATTGGGCGCAGGTTCCGATGTGGTATTGGGTTGCATCATCCTATGCGGCGATGGGCATTTTGAAAATTCGCACGTTTTTGGAACACCAAGCCCATGATAAACCCCGTGGCCGCACCGTTGTGATCGAGGATCGCGGGCCGCTGGCGCTGTTGTTTCTGAACAACAACTTTCATGCCGTTCATCATGCCCATCCCAAGGTCGCGTGGTATGAATTACCCCGGATGTTTGATCGGGGGCGCGATAGCTATCTGACGAAAAACTTTGGCTATTATTACAAAAACTATGGCCATATTTTCGCGCGTCACCTGCTGCGTGCAAAGGATCCCGTGCCGCATCCCCTGCGCCCCGACCCAGACCTGCGCCGCGATTAACGGGTGGCGCAAAGATCAGTCGGGCATCGGACGTCCGTGTAATTGCAAAAACAGGTTCTCTTCGTCATCGTTTTTGTAAAACGGCACTGTTGCGGGGGGCTGTGACGGGTCGCCATGGCGGGCCACCTCGGCCAGAACAACTTCGGTGATAAAGGGCAGGTCGAAATTTCGCACCTCGGACAGGGGGATCCATGTCAGATGGGATAATTCGTCTGAGGCCTGGGAAAAATCGTCCAAATCACTGGCCAAATCAGCCGCATCGATCATAAAAAACCGCGCATCAAATCGGCGCGGGCGACCGGGTGGCGTGATGGCGCGGAACACAAATTTCAACGCGCGCGCATCGGGCACATAGCCTCGCTGGGCAAAGTCGACCCAATCCGCCTGTGGCGCATCAGACCACGCACCCTGCGCGCCCAAAATCAAACCCGTTTCCTCCCATAATTCGCGAATGGCGGCCACGGTTAGGGCGCGGGCTAGGGCTGGATCGCTTTCAAATGTCAGGCGGGTGGCGCAGGGGTCGGCAATGGGATGGGCCAAATTGATGTGATGGTCCTGGGCATCCACAGCCCCACCGGGAAACACAAATTTATTGGGCATAAAGGCCGCTTGCGCCCCGCGTTGTCCCATCAGAACACGGGTCTGATCGGCATCGCGCCGTAATACGATAATGGTTGCCGCGTTGCGTATTGCCGTTTTATCCATCAAACCAGCCCTGTTGTGGCGCGCGCTGACCTAGTCAAACCCATGCATATGACGCGCCCATTGGAACCCCACAATTGCCCCCTTAAGACGGGGCAAAAGATAGAGTGATAGTCCAACACAACCAATGGCAAAGATTGTAAATAACATCAAGGGTTCTGGCCGCCATTTCTGAAACACATAAAGCAGCGCAGGCGCCATAATGTGGCCAACGATCAAAATCGTCAGATATGCGGGGCCATCGTCGGCACGGTGATGAAACAATTCCTGCCGACACACAGCACAGGTTTTATGCACCGTCAGATATCCGCTCAGCAACGGACCTTTGCCACAGTTTGGGCATTTGCGGCACCATCCGCGCCACATGGCAGGATAGGTGGGGCGATCGACGTGATCATGTGCAGACATGTGCGAATCCTTGTTCCGGCAACAGAGGGTCAGTCTGCGGTATTTTGGGGGCGCTGTCATTGCGGCGGGGTGTCGCAAAAAAACGCGCTTATGTGCGACGGAATATCGGGCGTGGTGCGTATCACAGGCATCACAGTTCGAAAATACCCAAATCAGGAGGTTTCAATGAACGAACGTCGTATTGGTGCAATAGTTGCAGTTTCTTTGTTGCTGTCGGCCGGCTGGGTTGCCGCAGCGGGGCAATCGGGTGGCGATCATGGTCGTAAAATGGGCCATCCACCGCGTCCTATGATCAATTTTGAACAGGCCGATATGAATGGCGATGGTCAATTGACCAAAGAGGAATTGGAACAATTCGCAAAAACCCAGTTTTCCCAATCGGACACAAACCAGGACGGATTTTTAGACAGCACCGAATTGGCCGCGGATATGTCCAAGCGGATGCAAGAACGGATCAAGCGAAATGGCGCCCGCATGATATCCAAGCTGGATGAAAACGGCGATGGCAAACTAAGTTTTGACGAATTGAACAATCGTATGGCCAAACGTGGGGACAAAATGTTTGACCGCATGGATCGCAATGGTGATGGGACCCTGTCTGCGGATGAATTGGCGCGTATGGAAAAACGCGGCAAACATAAGTGGCGCAAGTCCGATCATGGCCATGACAACGATTGATCGCTGTTCACTGTAACCGCAATGGTGTAACACCGGATCATGACGCGAACCTATCCCCCAGATTTGCACACCGCCCCTGATGATGCCCTGTTGGTGCTGTTTGCCAACGGATCGCAACAGGCGGCCCAAGTGTTGGTGGCGCGGTTGATGCCACGGGTTTTTGCGCAGGCCTATCACCGATTGAACAGCCGCGCAGATGCCGAGGATGTGGCGCAAGAGGCCTTTGTCCGGTTATGGCGTGTCGCGCCGGATTGGAAACAAGATCGGGCCAAGGTGACAACATGGCTGTACCGCGTTGTTGAAAACCTGTGTATCGATCGTCTGCGCCGGCGTGGTCGGACGACCGATATGGGGCAGGTGGCGTTGGATCCGGTTGATCCCAGCCCCAGCGCTGCCGCCCGGATGCAAAACACAACACGCGCCGCCGCATTGTATGATGCGTTGAAACAGTTGCCCCAGCGGCAGGCGCAGGCCATTCGTCTGCGTCACCTTGACGAACGATCAAACGATGAAATTGCCGATATCATGGACCTGACGGTCGATGCCGTCGAAAGTTTACAGGCCCGGGGCCGTCGAAAATTGGCCGCCCTCTTGAACGATCACCTTTCTGCATTAGGATATCAAGATGAAACACTCTGACCCGAATTCCCCTGATCCGAGCGATTTCGATGCCACGTTGGACGCCTATTTCCAATCCGCACGCGGTGGGGTGCCCAAAGTGGATGCGGATTTTATGCAGCGCGTGATGGATCAGATCCCAACGCCGCCGTCCAGTGTGATAACCCCAACCGGTGCTGACACGGTCGCGGGTGCCAGCCGACCTTGGTGGAAACAAATTTTTGCAGAAATTGGTGGTTGGCCCACAGTGACGGGTTTGGCCACGGCCGGTATTGTGGGGGTGTGGATTGGTCTGACAGGAAACAGCATTTGGGGGCTGTCGTTCGATCAATTTCAGGCCAGCGCCGAATTTGTAGACCCGTTTTTGGGATATGACCTAAGTTACCTTGAGGGCTGATATGACACAGACATCCAATACCAAACGCCGCGTGATGCGCTGGGCACTGATTATATCACTGGGGATTAACTTGGTTGTGATTGGCACCGCCATTGGCGTGGTCACACGGTTTGGGGCGCATTTCGATCGCCCGTCGCCTGTGGGGCCTGCGTCACTCTATGTGCGGGCCCTGTCGCATGACAGCCGCCGTGCCTTGGGGCGCGAAATGCGTCAGGGGGGACGTGATGGGGGTGCCCGTGATCACAAACACAATCGCGAAATTTTTCAACAGGGCTATATCGCGGTGATTGAAATACTGCGCGCCCCAACATTGGACCAGGACGCACTGCGGCGTGTTTTATCGGACCAGGCGCAATTTTCACAACAGCGCCTGGATCGCGCACGCGGCGCATTGGTCCAGCATATTGGTTCAATGACCCAGGCAGACCGCCGTGCCTATGCCGATACCCTTGAGGGAATGATCAATCGGCGTGATTGATCAGCCGTATTGTGCAACAGGCGATCCCGCAATCGCCGCCATATTCAACAACCCCCGCGCGGTGATGGACGGGGTGACAATATGGGCGCGATTGCCCATGCCCATCAGAATTGGCCCAACCTCTAATCCACCGGCCCGCATTTTCAGGATGTTGCGCACACCAGATGCCGCATCGGCATGGGCGAAAATCAACACGTTCGCGACACCCTCTAAACGGTTGCTGGGCATGACGCGCGCGCGCAATTCTGGGTCCAATGCGGCATCGATGTTCATTTCGCCTTCGTATTCGAAATCAAGGTTCTGGCGGTCCAGTATGGCCAAGGCATCGCGCAACCGCTGACCTGTCGCGCAGGCTGTGGATCCGAATTGCGACTGCGCACACAGCGCGATTTTGGGTGCCAGGCCAAAGCGACGCACATGGCGCGCGGCCCCGATGACGGTCTGTGCGATATGTTCGGGCGTTGGTTCGGCCCGCACATGCGTATCCCCAATGAACAACGGCCCATCCTCTAGGATCATCAGAGACAATGCACCATGGGGGGACAAGGCCTGGGTGCCCAAGACCTGCTCGATATAGTTCAAATGCCAGCGATATTCCCCAAAGGTGCCACAAATCAGGCTGTCGGCCTCTTGGCGGTGCACCATCACGGCACCGATCGCGGTCGTGTTTGTGCGCATGATGGCCTTGGCCAAATCCGGGGTCACGCCGCGCCGGCACATCAAATCGTGATATGTGCCCCAATAATCGCGATAGCGCGGGTCATTTTCAGGGTTAACCACGGCAAAGTCGCGATCAGGCCGTATTGTCAGGCCAAAGCGTTCGCAGCGCTGTTCGATCACCTCGGGGCGGCCAATCAGGATCGGGTTTTCGCGCGTTTCCTCAAGGATTGCTTGGGCTGCACGCAACACGCGTTCGTCCTCGCCTTCGGCAAAGACGATTTTGCGGGCGTGTTTGCGGGCGGCTTCAAACACGGGGCGCATCAGCAGGGCCGATTTGAACACGTTTTGGTTCAGTTTTTCGCGATAGGCCTGCAAATCGTCGATCGGACGGGTGGCTACACCTGTTTCCATGGCCGCCTTGGCCACGGCACTGGACACAACCGCCGATAGCCGCGGGTCAAAGGGTTTGGGGATCAAATAATCTGCGCCAAATGTCATAGCTTCGCCGCGATAGGCGGCGGCGGCCTCGGCACTGGTTGTGGTGCGGGCCAGCTCGGCAATGCCTTTGATGCAGGCAACCTTCATGTCGTCGTTGATTTCTGTGGCCCCAACGTCCAATGCGCCGCGGAAAATGAACGGAAAACACAGCACATTGTTGACCTGATTGGGGAAATCGCTGCGCCCAGTGGCCATGATGGCATCAGGGGCCACCGCGCGGGCCGCATCGGGCATGATTTCTGGGTTGGGGTTGGCCAGCGCAAAAATGATCGGCTTGCGGGTCATTTTCGACACCATATCCGGGGTCAGCACATTGGGTCCGGACAGACCCAAAAACATATCGGCGCCCTCGATCACATCTGCCAGTGTCCGGGGCTGATCCCCTTGGGCAAAGGCCGCCTTTTGGTCGGTCATATCCTCGGTTCGGCCCTGATAGACCAGCCCTTGGATGTCGCACAGCCAAATGTTTTCCCGCTTGGCCCCCAGTTTCATCAACATGTTCAAACAGGCAATGCCCGCGGCCCCGCCGCCTGTTGATACGATTTTAATGTCGGCAATATTTTTTCCCGCGACGATCAACGCATTGGTTGCGGCGGCACCGACAACAATCGCTGTTCCGTGTTGGTCATCGTGAAAGACGGGGATATTCATCCGCTCGCGGCAGATTTTTTCGACGATAAAGCAATCTGGCGCCTTGATATCTTCTAGGTTAATCGCGCCAAAGGTGGGTTCTAGGGCGCAGACAATATCGGCCAATTTCTCTGGGTCACTCTCATTCACTTCGATGTCGAAACAATCGATATTGGCGAATTTCTTGAATAAAACAGCCTTACCCTCCATCACGGGTTTTGAGGCAAGCGCACCAATATTGCCCAGCCCTAAAACGGCCGAGCCGTTCGATACAACCGCCACCAAATTGCCCCGCGCTGTATAGCGGCTGGCATTGTCGGGGTTGTTTTTGATTTCGATCGAAGCCTCGGCCACGCCGGGGGAATAGGCCCGGGCCAGGTCACGGCCATTTGCCATTGGTTTGCTGGCGCGAATTTCCAATTTTCCGGGCTTGGGGAATTCGTGGTAATGCAGGGCGGCAAGGCGGGCGGCGTCAGCTGGCGTATCGGTCATCGTATCCTCATGAACTAATAGTTTAATATTAAACTATTGCGCGACATCAGGAAAGGGGAATTTGTTTCGATTTTTTTGAAACACTTGGTGTAAATGGCCAACTTGTCGTTGCCTCGCTGGATCAACGGTCATAAACTTAGACCATAAAAACATAAGGATTTTAAAATGACGCTGGCCCAAGCTGCAAAAAACATTCGTAA
This sequence comes from uncultured Paracoccaceae bacterium, assembly GCA_913060475.1. Lineage (GTDB taxonomy): Bacteria > Pseudomonadota > Alphaproteobacteria > Rhodobacterales > Rhodobacteraceae > CAJXSD01. Next base: position 140,423 of record CAJXSD010000001.1, read on the forward strand.
AAATGCCTATGCCCCCTATTCTGGGTTTCAGGTTGGGGCCGCAATTCGAACGCCGTCGGGTGACATATTTTGCGGGGTGAACGTCGAAAACGTCGCCTATCCCGAAGGGACCTGCGCCGAAGCGGGCGCAATTGCGGCCATGGTGGCCGCAGGGCAGACGGAAATCGCCCAGGTCTACGTTATTGCCGACAGCCCCGATCCGGTACCACCCTGCGGGGGATGCCGACAAAAACTGGCAGAATTTGCCCAAGGTTCGGTTCAGGTCACGATGGCCACAACGGGCGGTCAAGAAAAAACCGTGACAGTGGCCGATTTATTGCCAGGCGCCTTTGGCAAGGGACATATGGACCTTGGCTGAGTTTAACGCAGCCCAATTTATCTGGTCCTTGCGCCAGGGTCAGGATCCATCATCGCATGATATCGGACAATTTGCATGCGGACTGGCGGACGGGTCTATCAGTGATGCGCAGGCAGGCGCCTTTGCCATGGCGGTCTGTTTGCGTGGATTGTCTGAACAGGGCTGTGCTGATCTGACATTGGCCATGCGCGACAGCGGACGCGTGTTACGCTGGGCTGTGGATGGTCCTGTGCTGGATAAACATTCCACGGGCGGCGTGGGCGATTGCGTTTCGCTGGTGCTGGCGCCGATGTTGGCGGCTGCGGGCGTTTATGTGCCTATGATTTCGGGCCGCGGTTTGGGGCATACGGGCGGGACGCTGGATAAACTGGATGCCATTCCCGGGGTTCAAACCGCGCTGGATCAATCGCGGATGCATGACATTGTGGGGCAGGTGGGGTGTGTCATCGCCAGTGCCTCGGCCGATTTGGCCCCTGCGGATCGACGCCTTTATGCGGTGCGCGATGTCACGGGTACGGTGGACAGTGTTGAATTGATCACAGCGTCAATTTTGTCGAAAAAACTGTCGGCGGGGCTGGGCGGTTTGGTGCTGGATGTCAAATGCGGCACGGGCGCATTCATGAAAACAACGGACGCCGCAGAACAGTTGGCGCGATCCTTGGTGCGTGTGGCAAATCTGGCAGGATGCCCGACAACAGCGTTGATCACCGCAATGGATGAACCCATTGCGCCTGCTGCGGGAAACGCGTTGGAAATTGACGCCAGCCTGCGTGTTTTGACCGGTCTGGATCACGGCGCACTGCGGGACCTGTCGCTGGATTTGGGCCAAGAATTGTTGGTGCATCATACCGGCGTGTCACCGGATGCGGCGCGCCGGAAATTGGCGCAAATTCTGGACAGCGGGCAGGCGGCAGACAGATTTGGTCATATGATCCGTTTGATGGGGGGGCCAACGCAGTTGGTGGAAAACTGGTCCCGCTATTTGCCCGAGGCCCCGGTGATCCAACAGGTGCCCAGCCCTGCCGCAGGCGTGATACAGGGATGGAATGCCCAAGCCTTGGGCGAGGTTGTGATCGATCTGGGCGGCGGTCGTCGAGTTGAGGCGGATAAAATTGATCCGGCCGTTGGATTGGATCAAATTCAACGGATCGGAACCGACGTGACCCTTGGTCAGCCCTTGGCATGCGTGCATGCGGCCCGTATGGATCAGGCGCAGGCCGCGGTGGCCAAAATTCAGGCCGCGGTTGATATTTCCCATGATGCCAAGCCACACGATGGGGCATTGGTGCTGGCAAGGATTGATTAAATGGCACGTGTATTTTTAATTGTTATGGACTCTGTTGGTATCGGGGGCGCCCCGGATGCCGACCAGTATTACAATGGCGATGTTCCAGATACGGGGGCCAATACCGTGCTGCATATCGCCCAACAGTGTGCCCAAGGGGCCTGCGATGATGGGCGTCGGGGGCCATTGCATGTGCCAAACCTGAACCGATTGGGTTTGGGGGCGGCTGTTGCACGGTCGGGGGGACAGGTTGCGCCGAATTTGGATCCAAATCAGGCACAATGTGCTTGGGGCTGTGCCTATGAAACCTCTAAGGGCAAGGATACGCCATCGGGCCATTGGGAATTGGCAGGCCTGCCCGTCACCTGGGATTGGGGGTATTTTCCCAACACTGTGCCCGCCTTTGATGCAGATGTGGTGCGCACCGTTTGTGATGCGGCGCAATGCGATGGAATATTGGGCAATTGCCATGCCTCTGGCACGGCAGTGCTGGATGATTTAGGGGCCCAGCATATCGAAACGGGTTGGCCGATTTGCTATACCTCGGCGGACAGTGTGTTCCAGATCGCCGCACATGAAACGCATTTTGGATTGCAGCGCCTTTATGATTTATGTGCCGCGTTGGCCCCCATGCTGCATGATCGTAAAATCGGGCGCGTTATTGCACGTCCCTTTGTTGGTTCTGCGCAGACGGGCTGGACCCGTACCAGCAATCGCCGCGATTATGCGATGCTGCCGCCGAAGCCGGTGTTAACGCAAACTCTGCAATCCCTGGGCATCGGGGTCTATGGTATCGGTAAAATCGGTGATATATTTTCGATGCAGGGCATTGATCACTGCGTCAAGGGGGGCGATGCGGATCTGATGGTGGCGCTGGATCAACATGTTGAAACCGTGCCTGAAAACAGCTTTGTCTTTGCCAATTTTGTGGAATTTGACAGTTTGTATGGGCATCGTCGCGATGTTGCGGGCTATGCGCGGGCGTTGGAATGGTTTGATCGGGGCATCGGTGATATTTTGCCGAAATTGCGCCCCGATGATCGCATGATTTTTACCGCCGATCATGGGAACGACCCCACTTGGGTGGGGACCGACCACACGCGTGAACAGGTGCCTGTTTTGGTGGCGGGCATGGGGCATGCGGATCTGGGCCGTATGAAATTTTCGGATGTGTCCGACTTTGTGAAATCGTGCTTTGCGCAATCACAAGAGACGACCACAAACAAAGGATAGGACGATATTATGGATAACGGGGTAACGGTTGTTGATCACCCATTGGTGCAACACAAACTCACCATCATGCGTGATAAAAACACGCCAACGGCACAGTTTCGTCAGTTGTTGCGCGAAATCAGTCAATTTTTGGCCTATGAGGCAACGCGTGATCTGGCCTTGGGGACCTGTGACATTGAAACCCCGTTGGTATCGATGCAGGCCCCGATTTTGGACGGGAAAAAACCGGCACTGATTTCAATTTTGCGGGCGGGCAACGGTTTGCTGGATGGTGTGCTGGATCTGGTCCCTGCGGCGCGTGTGGGGTTTGTGGGCCTTTACCGCGACGAAGAAACACTACAGCCTGTGCAATATTACTGCAAACTGCCGCAGAATATGGATCAACGCTTTACCATTGTTGTTGACCCGATGCTAGCGACTGGAAATTCATCAGTGGCCGCCATTGATTTAGTCAAAGACCAAGGCGCCAAGGAAATTTTGTTCCTATGCCTTTTGGCGGCCCCCGAGGGGATCGAACGTATGCGCACTGCCCATCCTGATGTGCCAATCGTCACCGCCGCGATTGATGAAAAATTGAATGAACTTGGCTATATTATGCCGGGTTTGGGTGATGCGGGTGATCGGATGTTTGGGACGGCCTAGGATCTAGCCGCCGCAAATGCCCTGCAAACTGACCCAATCGCGATCCGTCAGGGACACGCGGGGGGTGTCGGTGCGAATGGCCTCTGCCTCTAACAGGGGCAGGGTTTGTTCCCCAGTTATATCGCGGGCATAGGCATAGGGCGCCATGCGCAGGTTCGCAGCGCTAAAGGCCGCAATCAATTGATCCATATCAACGGGGACTGGGGCCGATTTGATCAAGGTATCGGCATAATTTTGTATGGCCCTATCGGCCATTTGACCTGTGGTTAATATACCAAAGGTCGCCAGCGTCCCAGTTTCGCGCAGGCTGTCGCGCAGTGTAAATTCCGGCGCACGTGCAGTTTTGGCCGCCAAGAGGTAGCCGGCCAAAACATCCGGATCTTCATGATCTTCGACCAGATGGCTGCTGGCTAGATAAATATTGCCCGGCAACACCAACACATCGCGCAATCCCTGTCGCAGAATTTCCAATTGTGCATCAGGCCCCAAAATTCGGTCACGCAGTTTTTGAAGTGCCAGATTTGCGATAGGGGCGGAACAGGGCTGCCCTGTATAGGGTCGCAGATAAAGCGACAGGCGTTCACCCAATTCGATTTGGCTGACCATCGGGATCACCCGCACCGCATAGTCGCGGATTGCCACAGGAACCCAGATCAAAATCAACATCAACACGGCAAAGCTGACCCCAATCAGGCTGGCCCAGCGCATGCGGCCCCGTTTTGGGCGGCGGCGATCAATCACGCGACATAGGGTTTCGATGGCCTCAACCATGGTATCTTCGTTCGCGGCCAGCTCTAGGGTTTCGCGGCTGTCATTGTCGGGGCGATAGATTGCGGGGGTTTTGCCCGGGTTGTCACGTTTGATTGCGCTTAGCGCCCAATGGCTTAGCGGGCGTTCGTTCAAATCCGAAATGATCAAGGTGCTATCACCCAATGACACAATGACATCGCGCCGCTGTTCGGCACCATGTTCACGCCACAATGCGGCGGCTTCGATCCGTTGATATTGGGTTAATGCTGTCATGCCTGTACATCTTTATATTACTACAGATAGCACAGGCATGTCGCGGGGCACAATCACTTGCGCGCCTTAGGCAAATTGTTTCCTAAGTTCGAATTTCTGGATTTTACCGGTCGATGTTTTGGGCAATTCTTGGAACACAACCGCCTTGGGCGTTTTGAACCCTGCCAGTTTTGTCCGCGCAAAGGCAATTAAATCGGCCTCGGATACGGTTTCACCCTCTTTCAATTCGACGAATGCACAGGGCACTTCGCCCCATTTTTCATCAGGCTTGGCCACAACGGCGCATAGGGATACGGCAGGGTGCGCCATCAGCGTCCCTTCGACTTCGACGGAACTGATGTTTTCGCCACCCGAAATGATGATATCCTTGGCACGGTCTTGGATCTGGATATAGGTGTCGGGGTGTTGCACCGCGATATCGCCAGAGTGGAAATAACCGCCTGCAAAGGCGTCGGCTGTGGCGGTTGGGTTTTTCAAATATCCCTTCATCACGCTGTTGCCGCGGATCATGATTTCGCCTTGGGTGGTGCCATCCATGGGAACGGGTTGCATGTCAGCGTCCATGACGGTGATGTGATCCATCATGGGCATCGCCACGCCCTGGCGTGCCTTGATCGCTGCGCGATCGTCGCCGGTCAGTGTGCCCCATTTGTCATCATCCCACAGACATTCCGTGACATGGCCATAGGTTTCGGTCAGGCCATAGACCTGTTTGACGTTGAATCCCAGTTGTTCAATTTTTGCCAGCGTTGCAGGCGCGGGCGGTGCCCCTGCGGTAAAGACCTGAACCGTATGATCAAAGCTGCGCCGTTCGCTGTCTTTGGCGTTGACGATCATGTTTAACACAATCGGCGCCCCACCAAAATATCCAACGCCATGGTCCGCGATCCCATCATAGATTGCCTGTGCGGTAATATCGCGGCATCCGACCCAGGTGCCGCCCAACATCGGCAACATCCAAGTGTGGTTCCAGTTGTTACAATGAAACAGCGGAACGATCGCCATATAGGCAGGAAACAGCGGCATTTGCCAGCTGACCGATGTGCCCATGGTCATCAAATATGCGCCGCGGTGGTGGTATACGACACCCTTGGGGCGGCCCGTGGTGCCGGATGTGTAATTCAGCGCCAGACTTTCCCATTCGTCTTGGGGCATATGCCATTCAAAATCGGCGCGGCCTTGGGCGATGAAATCTTCGTATGTTTGGAACTGGCCCGACGGTTCAAACCCTGCGGCGGTGTCGACAACCTCGATCACCAAGGGTTTTGCGCCCGACATAGCGTCGATCGCTTGCTGCACCAGCCCGATGAATTGGCTGTCTGCAAGGACAACCTTGGCCTCGCCATGGTCAAAGATATAGGACACGGTATCCACGTCCAGCCGTGTATTGATTGTGTTCAAAACGGCACCACAGGCGGGAACGCCAAAATGCGCCTCGGCCTGTGCGGGAATGTTCGGGATCAAGGTCGCAACAACGTCACCTGACCCCACGCCTGCGCGTTGCAGCGCATCGGCCAGCTGGGAACAGCGTGCATAATATTGCGCATATGTCGCGCGGTGATCGCCATAGACCACGGCCAAGCGATCAGGAAACACATCACGCGCCCGAACCAAATGGGATAGCGGCGTCAATGGGACAAAATTTGCCGCATTTTTGTCCAAGCCTGTTTCATCGCGCATCCAACCCATGGTGTCCTCCTACTTTCATCGGTATGTGTCGTTTTAAGAACAGATTTAATCTGTGAAATCCAGAAAAGAAAAGCCATGAGCGACGCAAACATCCAAAATAATCCACGCGCTGCCGCCCTGTCGATGATTGGGGCCATGGCGATTATCGGAACGATCGACAATTTCATCGCCGTCATCGCGCGCGACATTGGATTGTGGCAATTCCAGATCCTGCGCGCGGCCCTAGCATTGCCGATGTTGTGGGGGGCTGTGATGTTCGGGTTTGGCCAGATGTTGCCCAAAAAATGGATGGCCGTTTTCGTGCGCAGTGCGTTGTTGGCCACCGCGATGGTGTTTTATTTTGGCGCACTTGCCTTTTTGCCCATTTCGCAGGCCTTGGCCGGTTTATTAACGGCCCCCATTTTCGTGGTGGTGATCACCGCATTGTTTCGCGGCGTATCGGTGGGGCCTACGCGCTATTTGGCGGTGATCATTGGGTTTGTCGGTACGATGTTGGTTCTGGATGTATCGCCCCTGGCGTTGGAATGGACGGTGATCATGCCGGTGTTTGGCGGTGTGTTCTATGCCTTGGCCGCAATTGTGACCCGTGATTATTGTCAGGATGAAAGCCCGATTGCCATGTTGGCCATGTTAATGGTGTTCCAGATGATTATTGGGGCCGTGGCCTTGGCCGTTTTGGCCCAAATGGACCCGATGGTGCCTGCGGGTCGCGATGGGTTTTTGGTGCGCGGCTGGATTTGGGATCTGGCGCAGGTCTGGCCATTTTTGGTAATCCAGGCGGCGGGATCCCTGATCGGGGTGGGATTGATTATTCGCGCCTATCAACAGGGCGAAGCATCCTATGTGGCCATTATCGAATACTGTGTCTTTGTCTTTGGCCCCGGTGCGGCCTGGGTGATGTTTGGCGACACAATCACCCTGATCCAAGGGGTTGGCATTATGATGATTGTCGCCGCAGGTGGATTGATCGTGCGCCGGATCTAACGCGCGCCCATCGATGCAGACCTCGACATCTTGGGGTTCGTATTTTTGCAAAATATCCAACCCGTTTTTGGTGCAAATCCCCATGAAATCGAAATGCGTGTAGGCGTGCATTTCCAGATATTGCGTGATTTGTGTCGGCAAGGTTTCAACCAACAGTCGCGAATTGCGATCCAAATCAACATGTCCAGCCGTTGCGCTATAGATCAAAACAGGCGTTGTGATTTTGGCCAGGCTGGCGGGGTCGAATGTTTGCGCACCGCCCATATCGAACAAAACGGCCGCCTTGATCCTGGGATCGCTGGCATCCTGTTCCAGCGCGCCAATGTCCTCAGGTGTTTTGCCGATATTCCAGTCGTCCAAAATGGAACAGACCAAATCATCGGGCGTTTCAGCACATATTGCATCAATGCGCGATTGATCGTAACCCGCCCCAATCGTTGACATGACCGACATACCGCCCAAAGAATGGCCCACCGCGAAAATGCGATCTGGGTCAATCAGGGGGGCAAATTCGTCGTCAGACAACAGATCATCAATGATGCGACTGATGTCTTGGGGGCGGCGCCATAGTTCGCGGCGATCCTCGGCGTCATCGGCAAAAAACGATGTGCCAGGGTGATGGACCCCCGCAACGATATACCCGCGCTGGGTCAGCGATTGGGCCAGCCACGCTTGGCCCATTGCGGTGCCCATGATGCCGTGGGATACGATGACCAAGGGGTGTTGACCCGCCGTGGCGCGCGCGTTTTTGATGGCCTCAATGCCTTGCCAAACTTTGTTGCCTTGCACGGTCTTGATCCGTTTGGTGTCGGTTGTGGGATACCAAACAAAACCTTTCAGGGTGCGGCTGCCTTGGGTGTCTTAGATAGTTTCATGAATTTAATCCTTGTGTTTTGTGATAGGTCCAAGATTTGATGAAACAGCCAGAAAAACAATGCGTTGGCCCCTGTCTGATTGTCCCAAAACGTGATCAAGGACAGATCACACGCCAAATAGGACAGATGTGATGCTGTCCCTGCCTTTGCCCCTGATTAATTTTGCCTTGGCACTGGCCGCTTTGGCGGCTGCGTGGCGGCTGGATTTGGGGAATCAAATTTCCCGCTGGATGTTTCGCGGCGCTTTGGCGGTGTCGGCCCTGTTGTTTTTGGGGTTCTTGGCCATGGTCTATGACCGGTCCAGGATGAATGGGTTTATAACGTCCGATCTGCTTTTGTTGCCAACGCTTGCGCTGAATCTGGCAAATTTGTTTGATCTGTGGCCCCTATGGGATGTGATCCTTGGGGGCATATATCTGATCCATGCGCTGGGTATTTTATGGATCTGGCGCAAGGGGTCGGATGCCTTGGTCAATGCGCGTATGGGGCAGGTGGATATTTTACGCAAATGGATGCTGGGGTGTGCTGGGGTCTTGATCCTTGTCACGATCATGGATGGCGGGATTGCCATGGCCTTTGCCTTGGGGCGTGTGGCCTTGGCCGAAAATATGATTGCGGCAGGGGCCATTATGATCTGCGCTGCGTTGATTGTGGGCCTATGGGCAATGTCGCGGAAATCTGAGCCGCAGATATCCAATCCCGCGGTTCGTCGCGGCGAAGCGGACAAAATCGAAATGATGGTGGCCGATCACCTGCGCGATACGATGATATTTACCGATCCGAATTTAACGCTGGATCGATTGGCAAAACGGGTCCACTTGCCTGCCCGCAAAATTTCCGCAGCAATCAATCAGGCGCGCGGGGTGAATGTATCACAGTATATCAATGAATTTCGCATAGCCCACGCGGTCGAATTATTGGCAACCACGGGCGACAGTGTCACGAAAATTGCAGATGATTGCGGATTTCTGACGCGGTCCAATTTTTACCGCGAATTTCAGCGGGTTCATGGCATGCCCCCCGCCGCATTTCGCAGCGGCGCGGGGCAATAGGTTTATGCAGCTTGGTCAGATGTGCCAAACCGACCATAGAATGATTGACCCTTGTCAGCCATGTCGCGCAGCAAATCAGGGCAGGCAAAGCGATCGCCATAGGCGGCCTGCAACTGATCACACCGTTCCGCCGCATATTCTGATCCAAGGATGTCAAACCAGCTTAGCGGGCCACCCGTCCAAGGGGCAAAGCCCCAGCCAAGGATCGCGCCCACATCGCCTTCGCGGATGTCCATTAACACGCCTTCTTCTAGGGCGCGCACGGCCTCTAGGGTTTGGACAAACATCAAACGATGCTGCACCTCGGTCACATCAGGTTGCTGTTCCAGTCGTGGGTATTGCGCGGCCAAGCCATCCCAATATCCCAAACGTTTGCCCGCGTCATCATAGGCGAAAAATCCGGCCTTGGCCTTGCGTCCCAAACGGCCCTGTTCCTCCATCCAGAAAATGATGTCATCGACAGCACCATCGGGATAGGCATCACCCATCGCAGCACGTGTCGCACGGGCGATTTTTGCACCCAGATCAATGGATGTTTCATCGACCAGCTGAATGGGCCCCACGGGGAACCCCATCATCCGCGCAGCATTGTCGATCAGGGCAGGGGCCACGCCTTCGCCGATCATACGGATGCCTTCGTTGATATAGGGGATGATACAGCGGTTGGCATAGAAAAACCGCGCATCATTGACCACAATCGGGGTTTTGCGAATTTGGCGGACATAATCCAATGCCTTGGCCACGGCGCGATCGCCCGTTTCACGACCCTTGATAATTTCGACCAGCAACATTTTTTCAACAGGGCTGAAAAAATGGATGCCGATGAATTGATCGGGACGCTTGGACGCTTTGGCCAATTCACTGATGGGCAGGGTGGATGTGTTTGACGCAAAAATGCAATCTTGGGGGACGACCGCTTCGACCTTAGCGGTGATGTCTGCCTTGACGGCGGGGTCTTCGAACACGGCCTCGATGATCAGATCCACATCGGACAGAGAATTTAGGTCCGTTGTGGCATTGATCCGCGCCAAGAGCGCATCCTTTTTCTCGGGCGTTGCTTTGCCGCGTTTGATGCCCTTGTCCATATAGGTTTCGCTATAGGCTTTGCCGCGGTCTGCGGCCTCTTGGGTTTGGTCGATCAACACAACATCGATCCCCGCCTGTGCCGAGACCAAGGCAATGCCGGCCCCCATCATGCCCGCGCCCAATACGCCGACCTTGGTCACGCGCTGGTCCGGGATACCTGCTGGGCGCACCGCGCCTTTTTCCAGGGCCCCTTTGTTGATGAACAGACTGCGGATCATCGCGCTGCTGGAGGGGTTCATCAGAACGTTGGTAAACCAGCGGGCTTCGACCTTTAACGCGGTATCAAATGGCACCTGCGCGCCCTCGTACACCGCGCTTAGCAATGCTTTGGCCGCGGGAAAGGCGCCCTTGGTTTTGCCATTCACCATGGCCGATGCCCCGACAAAAGTCATGAAACCTGCCGGATGATAAGGCGTGCCCCCGGGCATTTTATAGCCCTTGGCATCCCATGGTTTGACAATATCAGCATCTGTTGCGTTCAGCACCCAGTCGCGGGCCGCGGCCATTGGATCATCGCTGATGTCGTCAATCAGACCTGCGGCCTTGGCGGCCTTGGGTGATACGGTTTTCCCTTCTAGCAGGTATTGCGATGCCCCCATCGCGCCCAGTTTACGCACCAAACGGGTTGTGCCCCCTGCGCCCGGGAAAATGCCCACCATAATTTCAGGCAGGCCGATTTTGGCCTTGGGGTTGTCGGCGGCGAAAATACGGTGCGTTGACAGCGGCAATTCCAGCCCGATGCCCAAGGCCGTCCCGGGCAGGACCGAGGCAATCGGTTTGCCGCCCTTGTTTGTTTTGGGATCCATGCCCGCGCGTTCAATTTTGCGCAAAAACGCGTGCATTTGCATGATGCCATCAAACAACCCCTGGGCAGGGTTGTCGCCCGCATTGTTGCGCATGTCCGCCAGAATGTTCAAATCCATACCGGCGGCAAAATCAGGCTTGCCACTGGTGATAATCGCGCCCTTGATCGCATCGTCTGCAATGACCTGATCAATCATGCCATCCAGTTCGGCAATCGCCGTATTGTTCAGCACATTCATCGATTTCTCGGGGCAATCCCAAGTGATATTTGCGATGCCATCGGCATCAATGTTCATTGTGAAATCAGCCATTTTTGCCCCCTTACACCCGTTCAATGATCGTTGCGGCACCCATGCCTGATCCGATACACAACGTGGTCAATCCCAATTCGCGGTCGCTGCGTTCCAATTCATCCAACAGCGTGCCCAAAATCATGGCACCTGTGGCCCCCAAGGGGTGACCCATCGCAATGGATCCGCCATTGACGTTTACACGATCATGATCAACGTTGAACGCCTGTTCGAACCGCATGACCACAGATGCAAAGGCTTCGTTGACCTCAAACAAATCAATGTCGCCAATGGTCAAACCGCTATCGCGCAGGATTTTTTCTGTAACTGGAACGGGGCCCGTTAACATAATTGTGGGGTCTGTCCCGATTTTGGCCGTGGCGCGAATGCGTGCACGTGGTTTTAACCCCCAGTGTTCGCCAAATTCCCTGTCGCCCAACAAAACGGCCGCGGCGCCATCCACGATGCCTGAACTGTTGCCAGCATGGTGAATATGGTTGATACGTTCCAAATGGGGATATTTCATCAGGGCAATGGCGTCAAAACCGGGCATGACTTCGCCCTGATCCTTAAAGGATGGTTTTAAGGCCCCCAGCGATTGCATATCGGTCGTGGGGCGCATGAATTCATCGTAATCCAAAATGGTCAAGCCATTGACATCACACACCGGCACGATCGATTTCGCAAACCGATTGTCATCCCAGGCCGCCTTGGCGCGCCGCTGGCTCTCAACGGCCATTTGATCCGCCATATCACGACTAAACCCATATTCTGTCGCAATAATATCTGCACCAATACCCTGCGGGACGAAATAATTATCCATCGCCACAGATGGATCAACCGCAATGGCACCGCCATCGGACATCATGGGAACGCGGCTCATGCTTTCAACGCCACCGGCGATGTACCCTGATCCTGCACCGCCTGCGATTTGGTTGGCCGCGACATTCACCGCCTCAAGCCCTGAGGCGCAAAACCGGTTGATCGACAGGCCCGGGATTGCCTCATCCAAGTCTGATGCCAAAACAGCCGTCCGCGCCAAACAGGCACCCTGTTCGCCGACTTGGGTGACATTGCCCCAAACCACATCCTCAACCGCGTGACCCTCTAAGGCGTTTCTGTCCTTAAGGGCATTTAATACTGTTGTTGACAGCCGCACGGCGGTCACTTCATGCAATGATCCATCTTTGCGACCTTTCCCCCGTGGGGTCCGTACCGCGTCATAGATAAAGACGTCTTTCATGTCTTCTCCTTTTATAATTCACGCTCAGAAGGATTTCCGGGCATTAGGTCATAGGGTGGTTTCCACCCGTCTTGTTGTGATAAACGCGTCAGCCACGCATCAATGTTTGGCCAATCCGCGCGCTGAAACCCAAAGGGTTCGGGGTAGTACAAATATCCACAGCAGCTCAGATCCGCATTTGTCAGCTGATCACACGCGATCCATTCACGCGTGTCCAAGTGTTTGTCCAAGATTTGATAGCTGGCGTTTAAGCGGCCTTGCAAAAACGCAATTGCCTCTGTGGGCTGTTTTTCTTTTGGAATAAAATTCATCAAAAACCGTGCCATACCCGCCAGCGAACTTAACTTATGATTGTCCCACAAAACCCATCGCAATATGTCGCGGCGTTCTTGTGATGTCGCGCCACCGAATTTTCCGGTTTGTTCTGATAAATAATCTAAGATAACCCCAGACTGTGTTAACTTGACGTCACCATGCTCTAAAACCGGGGCCTCACCCATTTCATTTACTTCCGTGCGATAGGCGGGGCTGCGTGTTTCACCACCAAAAAAATCGACCTTTATCGGTTGCCACGCCACACCGGAAAGGGATAGCGCAAGCGCAACTTTATAAGAATGGCCACTCTCGCCAAAACAATGCAGTTTATAGGTCATCTTATATTTCCCGCCCTTTTGATTGTTGCTGTCTTGCACATGAGTATTTTTGCAAAAATGAAAACCATTAACTCTATTTTAACATTGTTGGTCCAGATATTGTATCGCGGTACAGGCTGGAGAGCCGATGACCGCCAAAAGTGAAAGCCGCCCCCATCTTGATTGTCGTGATCTTCTTGGGGGCGCATCTTTCATTTTTGTCCAAATACTCCCGCCGGAGGCTTCCGAGCTTTCAATAAACACCACACTATTTTTGGGATAATGGCCGCGCAATTAGTTCTTTCATTATTTCGTTCGTTCCTCCGTATATTCGTTGGACGCGCCCATCGGTCCACATTTCGGCGACTGCGTATTCTTGCATGAAGCCATAGCCACCATGTAGCTGTAGGCAGTCATCTAGGACTTCGCCTTGGGTATCTGTCGTCCAGTATTTGGCCATTGCAGCCTTTTCCACGCTAAGTTTGCCTTGTAGGTGTTCAGTGATGCATTCGTCTAAGAATGCACGGGCAACTTTGGTTTTTGTCAGGACTTCTGCCAATTTAAAGCGCGTGTTTTGGAATTGCATCAATGTTCCGCCAAAGGCTTCGCGTTCGTTGCAGTACGCGATTGTGCGCTCTACCGCTCCCTCCATTGCGCCAACTGCGCCGCAGGCGATAATCAGGCGTTCCTGGGGCAATTGTTGCATTAATTGATAAAACCCGCGGCCCTCTTCTCCGCCCAGGATATTTTCAGGTGCGATTTCGATATTTTCAAAAAAGAGCTCTGACGTATCCGCTGCTTTCAGGCCGATTTTGTCTAGGTTACGGCCACGGGTGAACCCCTCGGCCTGGTCGGTTTCCAAAACCACCAAAGAGACGCCTTTGGACCCTTGGGTCGGGTCGGTTTTGGCGGCCACGATGATCAGGTTTGCATGTTGGCCATTCGTAATAAAGGTCTTTTGACCGTTTAAGCGATAGGAGTTGCCTTCGCGGATGGCGCGGGTTTTGATGGACTGGACGTCTGAACCGGTTGAGGGTTCGGTCATGGCCAATGCGCCCACCAATTCCCCAGAGACCAGTTTGGGCAGCCAGCGTTGTTTTTGATCCTCGGTGCCATACTGCAGCACGTAATGGGCCACGATGCCCGAATGGATGCCATGTCCCCAGCTGGCCAGATTTGCGCGGCTGCCTTCGGTTAAAATTACGGCCTCATGCCCGAAATCACCGCCTGCGCCGCCGAACTCTTCGGGGATTGAGGGACACAGCAGGCCTAGTTCGCCGGCCTGCTGCCAAGTGGATCGATCCATTTCGCCCTGTTTGCGCCACCGATCAAAATGGGGGGACCATTCGTCTGCGATGAATTTTGCGGTCATTTCGCGCAACATCACGTGTTCATCGGTCATCCATTGGGATCGGCTGTCAAACATCTGGGGCTCCTGTTTTAGAATTGATCTGCGGTTAGCGCCATGACGGGGGTGGAACCGGCGGTGATTTTCGCCAAGAGCGCCCCAGTCGCAGGCAGTTGTTTGGCCATATAGTAATGTCCTGTTGTCAGCTTTGTCTTGTTGAACGCTGCGTCATCGGTGCCATTTTCCAGCGCCGTTTTTGCGACCTTGGCCATGCGTGCCCACATGAATCCCAACGCGGTATGTCCAAACAGGTGCATATAGTCATAGGATCCTGCCAAGGCGTCATTTGGGTTTTTTGTGCCTGATTGCATGAAATACATTGTTGCGGCTTGCAGGTCTTTGGACGCCTGTTTCAGGGGGGCCAAGAATGCGGCTTGGAATTCTTCGTCCATCTCTTTGTTTTCGGCAATAAATGATTTGACGATTTCAAAGAAGGCCATGACATGTTTGCCGCCGTCGGTGGCCAATTTGCGGCCGACCAAATCCAGCGCTTGGACGCCATTTGCGCCTTCGTAGATCATGGCGATGCGGGCATCGCGGGCAAATTGTGACATACCCCATTCTTCGATATAGCCGTGGCCGCCATAGACCTGTTGTGCCTGGACAGCCATGTCAAACCCGCGGTCGGTTAGGAACCCTTTGATCACAGGGATCAGCAGGCTGACCAGACCATCTGCCTGGGCATCATTACTGCGGTGATGTTGGTCGATCATTTGTGCAGCCCAGAAAATCAGGGCGCGTGCGCCTTCGATGAAACTTTTCTGATCCATCAAATTGCGCCGGATGTCTGGGTGCACGATCAGGGGATCGGCGGGGCCGTCTGGGTTTTTCGCGCCTGTCACATCACGTCCCTGCAGGCGATCCTTGGCGTAGGCCAGCGCGTTTTGATAGGCGACCTCGGCCTGTGCCAGACCTTGTAGGCCAACGCCAAGACGCGCTTCGTTCATCATGGTGAACATGGCGCGCATGCCTTTGTGTTCTTGGCCCAGCAAATATCCTGTTGCCCCGTCATAGTTCATGACGCAGGTGGCATTGCCATGGATGCCCATCTTTTCTTCGATCTTGCCGACAGACAGGCTGTTGCGTGCGCCCAAGGATCCATCGTCATTGACCAAGAATTTTGGAACGATAAACAGTGAAATCCCTTTCACACCCTCGGGGCCGCCCGGAATTTTGGCCAAAACCAAATGGATGATGTTATCCGACATGTCGTGTTCACCGGCCGAGATAAAGATTTTCTGGCCTGTGATTTTGAATGTGCCATCTGCTTGTGGTTCGGCCTTGGTCCGCATCAATCCCAAATCGGTCCCGCAGTGGGGTTCCGTCAGGTTCATGGTGCCGGTCCAATCACAGCTGACCATCTTGGGCAGATAGGTTTCTTTCTGTTCTTGGGTGCCGTGGGCGTGGATTGCGGAATAGGCGCCATGGGTCAAACCTTGGTACATGCCAAAGGCCATGTTCGACGATGCAAACATTTCACCCACAGCCGTGCCAATCAGATAGGGCAGGCCTTGGCCGCCGAATTCTGGGTCGCAATCGATGCCGGTCCAGCCGCCCTCTTTGACCTGTTCAAAGGCGTCTTTGAACCCGTCAGGGGTGCGCACAACCCCGTTTTCCAGCGTACATCCCTGGGTGTCGCCAATGGCATTTAGGGGGGCCAAAACGTCTGCGGTCAGTTTGCCGCATTCATTCAAAATCGCGGCCAAAAATTCGGGGTCGAGATCCGCATAGCCGGGAATATCGGCGGACTGAATATTCATGACATCGTTTAGGATAAATTGCATATCGCGGACAGGCGCGGTGTAGACAGGCATGGTGTTTCCTATTCGTCTGATGATTTGATTGAAATGTTCTTGGATCGCATAAGTTCGTAACCCCATGCGATTTGATCTTGCAAATCTTGGATCACCTGATCCAATTCTTCGCGTTGTGCGATCAATTGCGCCAGGCGTTTTTGGGCCAATTCATAGGTTGTTTTCAGCTGTGTGGCCTGCTGGTCCTGCATGTGATACATTTCCAGCAGCTGTCGAATTTCCTCAAGGGAAAATCCGAATTTTTTGCCGCGCAGGATCAATGTCAAACGTGCGCGATCTTTTTTCGTGAACAGACGTTTTTGCCCCTGACGGATTGGCGCCAAGAGTTCTTTGGATTCATAAAACCGCAATGTGCGGGCGGTTACATCGAATGCCTCGCACATCTGTCGGATTGTCATCAAGTCTTCTGTCATGTTCACCTCTGATCGTTTTGGCGACTCGGATTTGCGATCCGTGCCATTACTGTAACAAAGGTTTACGTTGACGTAAGTAAAACGTTACGTCAATTCTTTTGGCGCAATCAGGCCTTGGGTGTCTTGTCGCAGTTTGCGCAAATCTGCGATTGTTTGGGCCAGTTGTTTTTGCTGTTCCTCTAGTTCAGCCAGTTTTTCGGTGGCCATATCGACAAAAACCTGCATCTGGGTTTGGGTGCCTTCGTTGTCATACATCAACAGCCATTGGCGCAATTCCTCAAGCTGGAACCCGAATTTGCGACCGCGCAGAATCAATGTCATACGGGCACATTCGCGTGCGCCATAGAACCGTGAACGGCCCTGACGTTCGGGTTGCAGCAATTCGATATATTCATAATACCGCAAAGTGCGTGGCGTCACATCGAATTTTGCGCACATTTCTTTGAAACTTAGTCTAAGTTCTTGCATAATGACCTCCGTTCCTGATCCAAGGTTAGGACGAAGTTTCTGCAAGAGCAACCGCAGGGGTTGTCAATTTCGAAAATATTTCGCACACCCTCGGCAAGGAGAGCAGCCATGGCCGCAAAAACGATCGAAACGGCACAACGTTTCATAAACGCGATCCCACATTCGAAAGCATTGGGTATGCAGATCGCATCCGCCAACGAAGGCGAGGTCAAGATGCAAATGCCATATGACGAAAAATTCATAGGCGACCCCGCGACGCGCGTGATTCACGGTGGGGCGGTGTTTGCCCTGCTGGATACCTGTTGCGGGGCGGCTGTGATGACGCATCCATCATCGCAAGGGTCAACTGCGACCATTGATTTGCGGGTGGATTATATGCGTCCGGCCAGCCCCGATCAGGTCATCACAGCGACAGCCACCTGTTATAACATCACGCGCACCGTTGCCTTTGTGCGGGCGGTGGCGACGGATGAGCGCACGGATAAACCTGTTGCGATGGCATCTGGTACATTTGTGAATGGTGGGGGTAAATAATGCGTCAACAACCTGAACCGGTCCAAGTGGTCAAACAACGCCGCGATGCGGCCCTGTCGGCGATTGTGTCGGCGGTGCCCTATATCCAATTTATGGGGATCCAGTTTGAACGCCGCGGCGATGAATTAACTGCGATCATGCCATTTCGTGACGATTTGGTGGGAAACCCGATGCTGCCGGCCCTGCATGGGGGCGCAACGGCTGCCTTTTTGGAAATTACCTCTGTTATTGAACTGACATGGGCCACGGTTTGGCAATCGATTGAAACGGGTGCGGTTGATCCCGATCAAATTCAGCTGGGTCAGAATTTGCAACTGCCCAAAACAATCGATTTTACGGTCGATTATCTGCGATCAGGCCTGCCGCGCGATGCCTATGCGCGGGCGCGGATCAACCGGTCAGGGCGGCGCTATGCCTCGGTTTCGGTTGAGGCATGGCAAGACAATCGCAGCCGGTTATTCGCCCAAGCTTCGGGACATTTTGTTATGCCTGACGTTGTGACGCAGACCCAAGGGTAGCATCACGCAGATGTCCCATATTTCGCACAAACGGTTGTTGTCCATTGCCGTGCCAATTGTTTTGTCCAATGTGACCGTGCCGATTTTGGGGGCGGTCGACACAGGGGTGATTGGCCAATTGGGCGACGCGTCCGCGATTGGGGCCGTTGGTGTGGGCGCCGTGATCATCGGGTCGATTTATTGGATTTTCGGGTTCTTGCGGATGGGCACGACAGGATTGGCCGCGCAGGCGTTTGGTGCGGGCGATATGGGCGAATTATCGGCCCTGTTGCTGCGATCGGTGATCATTGCGATGGTCGGCGGTGTCATCCTGATTGCGGCCCAAGGTGCGATCTTTGACGCGGTCTTTTTCGTGTCGCCCGCATCGCCGGCGGTCGAAACCATGGCGCGTCACTATATGGAAATTCGAATTTATTCGGCCCCTGCCGCCATTGCGGTATATGGGGCAACGGGGTGGTTGATTGCCCAAGAACGCACGCGCGCCGTCTTTGTCATTCAATTTCTGATGAATGGTGTAAATGTCATATTAGACCTGTGGTTTGTGCTGGGATTGGATTTGGGGATTGCAGGCGTTGCCTATGCCACATTGATTGCCGAACTGCTTGGGGCGGGGGTGGCCTTGTTTTTCTGTCGCGCGGCATGGTTAGGGGCAGGGCGGTTGCATACGCTGTGGGACAGTGCACGCTGGAAACACATGGTGTTGGTCAATCGTGACATTTTGCTGCGATCCCTGATGCTGCAGGTGATTTTCGTGTCCTTTCTGTTGATCGGATCCGATTTTGACGACACAACATTGGCCGCGAACCAAGTATTACTGCAGTTTTTGCACATCACGGCCTATGGCATGGATGGGTTTGCATTCGCAGCCGAGAGTTTGGTCGGCCAAGCCCTGGGGCGGCGCAACCGCCAGGCATTAAACGCCAGCGTTCGGGTCGCGGGCCTTTGGGCCTTGGTGCTGGGATGTGGGTTGGCCGTTGCGTTTTGGATCCTTGGGCCGTGGATGATCGCGATCATGACCACCGATCCCGGCGTGCAATCTGTGGCCCGAACCTATTTGGTTTATATGGTATTTTCGCCCATTCTGGGGGTGGTTCCCTGGATGTTGGACGGTGTCTTTATCGGGGCATCCCGCGCCCGCGATATGCGCAATATGATGGCCATCAGTTTGGCCATCTATGGCATATCTGCGCTGGTTTTGGTGCCCATATTGGGCAACCACGGTTTGTGGATGGCTTTGCTGGTGTCCTTTGTGGCGCGTGGGGCCACATTGGCCACGCGCTATCCGTCGTTGATCCGCAGTTTGGATTAAAACAGATCCAGTACCTGTTCGGGTGGCCGCCCAATCGCCGCGCGTGTCCCGTGGATCACAATGGGCCGTTCGATCAGTTTAGGGTGCGCCACCATCGCAGCAATCAGGTGATCAGCCGCGGTATCAGGGCCCAGCCCCAAGTCGCGATACAGCGTTTCCTTGGTTCGCAAAATATCATGCGCAGTACAGCCCAGTGCGGCAATCACCCGCGTCAATTCCGCAGCCGAAGGGGGTGTTTTTTGATAATCAACCACCCGTGGATCAATCCCGCGTTCCTGCAGCAACGACAGGGTCTGGCGCGATTTTGAACACCGCGGGTTGTGCCAAATGACGGTTTCAACAGAACTCATAACCAACGATCCCGATCTGTGCCAACCGCATCGGCGACATTTGCAAACCCATCGCGCGCCAACAGGTCATCCAATCCCTTGGCAATATCCCCGATCAAGGATAACCCGCCATAGACCAGCGCGGTATACAGCTGCACCGCGCTGGCGCCTGCGCGGATTTTGTCATAGGCCTGTTGCGCCGATCCAACGCCACCCACGCCAATAATGGGAATATCCCCGCCCAGCATCTGCGATAGATGGGCCAATACACGGGTTGATTTGTCAAACAAGGGTTGGCCCGCCAAACCGCCCGCCTGATCACGATGGGCCGATTTTAGCCCATCGCGCGACAGGGTGGTGTTGGTGGCAATGATCCCGCTGATCCCCGTTGTACGGGCGACATCCGCGATGTCCTGGATTTCGCCCAGGTCCAAATCAGGTGCGATTTTCAAAAATATGGGGATAGGGCGGTCGAATTCGGCATTTGCGGCCAAAACGCCGGACAATAGGGCGCTTAGCGCCTCTTTGCCCTGCAAATCCCGCAGTTTTTCTGTGTTCGGGCTGGACACATTGACGGTTGCAAAATCCAGATGTGGGCCGCAGTGGCGCAAAACGGTTGCAAAATCGGCGGCGCGGTCGCTGCTGTCTTTGTTTGCGCCCAGGTTTAGCCCGACAATGCCAGAGCCACGGCGTGCAGCCAGACGATGCCCAATCGCCTGCATGCCCTGATTGTTAAACCCAAAGCGATTGATAGAGGCCTGATCCAGGGTCAGGCGAAACAAGCGGGGCCGCGGGTTTCCGGGTTGGGGGCGCGGCGTGGCGGCCCCCACCTCAATAAACCCAAAGCCACTGTTGCCCAAGGCGTCGCAGACTTCGGCATTTTTATCGAACCCTGCGGCCAATCCAACAGGGTTTGGCAGATCAAGCCCCGCCACATGGGTCCGCAAACGGTCCGAGGTCGGGGGGGTCGTTTTGGGGGTCAGCCCCATTTTCAGGGCGCGGATCGCCAGCCCATGGGCCGTTTCCGGATCAAAGGCATATAGCGCCTTGAGGCCAAGGGATTCGATCAATGTCATAGCACATCCTTGGGGAAAATATGCCCCGCGGGGCCTTGGGGCAGGGGATGGTCGGATTTGACATCCTCCAGCGTTAAGGCGCGATACAGGTGCGGGAACAATGCGCCGCCGCGCGATGGTTCCCAAATCAGTTTGTCGCCCAAATCATCGGCATCGCAGATCAGCAAAACCAAATCACCTGCATCTGCGAAATGTTTTTCAGCAGTTTCGCGAACCTGTGCGGCCGTGGAAAAGTGAATGTACCCATCTGCAACATCGATGGGCGCGCCGAATGTTGTGCCATCGGTTTGCAGGCTGTGCCATTCGGCGGGGCGGAAAATTTTGTATATCAGCATAGCAGCGTCATGACAAAGGATCGCGCCGTGGTCAAGTGTCATAGAGGTGTTACGTCACCGTGCAATTCGTTTTGACAAGTGGTGCATTTTCATGTGCTATGGCTGCATCCAACATGAGGAACGAAAACAATGAAAACACTTTTGACGACAGCAACTGTCGCTGCTTTGGCCGCTGGGGCGGCTTGGGCCGATTATTCGTTAACGATTTTGCATACCAATGATTTTCATGCACGTTTTGAACCCATTTCGAAATATGACAGCGGCTGTTCCGCCGACGATAACGCCGAAGGCAAATGTTTCGGTGGATCGGCGCGGTTGGTCAGTGCCGTCAATGCCGCACGCGCGCGGTCAGATAATTCGATTTTGGTTGATGGTGGCGACCAATTTCAGGGCACGCTGTTCTATACCTACTACAAAGGGAAGCTGGCCGCGGAAATGATGAACAAAATGGGCTATGATGCGATGACAGTGGGCAACCACGAATTCGATGACGGCCCCGAAGTTTTGCGTGGTTTCATGGATGCGGTGAATTTCCCCGTTCTGATGTCAAACGCCGATTTCAGCGCCGAGGCGATGTTGGCGGACAAATTGCTGAAATCGACGATCATTGAACGCAATGGCGAAAAACTGGGTCTGATCGGTTTGACACCCCATGACACAGACGAACTGGCCAGCCCTGGTCCAAACGTAATCTTTACCGATCCCGTGGGTGCAGTGCAGGGCGAAGTTGACAAACTGACCGCGGCTGGTGTGAATAAAATTATCGTTTTGTCGCATTCGGGCTATAGCGTTGATAAACGCGTGGCGGCCGAAACAACGGGTGTGGATGTGATTGTGGGCGGGCATTCCAACACATTTTTATCCAACACATCTGATCGGGCCGAGGGGCCATATCCCACCATGGTTGGAAATACTGCAATCGTTTCGGCCTATGCCTATTCCAAGTTTTTGGGCGAATTGAACGTTGTGTTCAACGACGCAGGAGAGATTATTTCGGCCACGGGCGAACCATTGTTGATGGATGCCAGCGTCGAAGAGGACAGCGAAACCGTGGCCCGCATTGCCGAAGCGGCAAAGCCCTTGGAAGAAATTCGCAACCGTGTGGTTGCCGAAACAGCATCCGAAATCGTGGGCGTGCGTGAAGAATGCCGCGCAATGGAATGCGCCATGGGCAATCTGATTGCAGATGCCATGTTGGACCGTGTGCGCGACCAAGGGATCGAAATTGCCATCCAAAACGGTGGCGGTATTCGGGCATCTATTGATGCAGGTCCCGTGACCATGGGTGAAGTTTTGACTGTCTTGCCATTCCAAAACACCTTGGCCACGTTCTATGTCTCGGGGCAAACGGTGGTTGATGCGTTGGAAAATGGTGTGAGTGAAATGGAAGAGGGCGCAGGCCGGTTCCCGCAGGTGTCTGGCATGACCTTTACCGTCGATCCCAAAGCGCCCGCGGGTTCGCGGATTTCTGATGTGATGGTTGGTGGTGCGCCAATTGATTTGGCCAAGACCTATGGCGTGGTGTCCAACAACTACGTCCGCAATGGTGGCGACGGTTATAAGATGTTCCGCGATGCGCAAAATGTGTATGATTTTGGCCCGGATTTGGCGGATGTTACCGCAGAGTATATGGTAAAAACTGGCCCATATAGCCCCTATAAAGATGGGCGGATCACGGTTAAGTAACGTGGTGGGGGCGCTGCCCCCACACCCCCGGGATATTTTAAGACAAAAAATGAAGAGGCCCTAGGGGGCCTTTTTTATGGCGTCGCGATTGACCAAGAGGACAGAGGCGAAGCTGATGTAAAGGAGAAGATACCACGAGCCCATTTTTGACAGAGAAACCAGATCCCAATTTGATTGACCTGCATAGGACCATGTGCGTGTGAGCGTGCCGATGTTTTCGGCAACCCACAGGAAGACGCTGGATAAGAGTGCTGCAATCGGCAGGGGCATCCAGTACCACCCTGTTTCAATACGGAAATAAATGCGGGTGCGCCAAAAGATGACGACGCTGGCTGCAAAGAGTGCAAAGCGTAGGTCCAAGATATAATGGTGGGTGAAGAAATTTATATAGATTAGGAGGCCCAAGCCATAGAGCCAACCGATTGGGGGAAAGGGCGTAAAGGACATATCAAAGACACGGATGGCGCGCGTCATAAAGCTGCCAACGGCGGCATACATGAAGCCTGAAAAGAGAGGGACTTGGTCAATCCGTAGCAGGCTGGGTTCGGGATAGGTCCAGCTGCCCATATTGGTTTTGAACAATTCCATAGCCGTGCCCGTACCATGAAACAGCAATATGACCCACATTTCAGACCATGTTTCGATCCGCAGGGCGATCATCAGGATTTGAAGTGTGAGGGCATAGAGTGTCAGGGCATCGTAGCGGGCCACAGTGGCATCAAGGGGCCAGAATGCTTTGGTCATCAAGATCCCAAGCAAGAGCATGCCGCCAAAGAGTGCAGCCCAGGCCAGTTTTGCGATAAAGAGCGCAAAGGCCGAGATGTGGTGTGGAAAATGGCGGCGCAGGCGGTCGCCCAATAATTTTTCTAAATGTCTTGTGTTCATAATGAAAAGGCCCGCGAAAACGCGGGCCTGATTGGGGGTTATAGGTTTGGATAAATCGGGAAACGTGCGCAGAGCTCTGCCACTTCGGCTTTGACTTTGGCTTCGACTTCGGCGTTGCCGTCCTCGCCATTGGCGGCCAAACCATCGACCACTTCGATAATCCAGCGGCCGATTTGACGGAATTCATCCTGACCAAAGCCACGGGTGGTGCCGGCAGGTGATCCTAGGCGGATGCCAGAGGTGACCGTGGGTTTTTCAGGATCAAAGGGAACGCCGTTTTTGTTGCATGTGATATGCGCGCGGCCCAGTGCCTTCTCGGTCGCGTTGCCTTTGACGCCTTTGGGGCGCAGGTCAACCAGCAGCAGGTGCGTATCTGTGCCGTGGGTCACTGTGTCCAATCCGCCCTTGATCAGTTCGTCGGACAGGGCCTGCGCATTTGCGATGACCTGTTTCATATAATCTTTGAACGATGGCTGCAGTGCCTCGCCAAAGGCCACGGCTTTGGCGGCGATGACATGCATCAATGGGCCACCCTGGATGCCTGGGAAAATCGCCGAGTTGCATTTTTTGGCAATCGCTTCGTCATTGGTCAGGATCATGCCGCCGCGTGGGCCGCGCAGGGTTTTGTGGGTTGTTGTTGTTGCGACATGCGCATGCGGGAAGGGGGAAGGATATTCACCCGCGGCGACCAAGCCCGCAAAGTGTGCCATATCCACCAACAGATAGGCGCCAACGCTGTCCGCGATTTCGCGCATTTTGGCAAAATCGATCTGGCGTGGAATGGCGGATCCGCCGGCGATGATCATTTTGGGTTGATGTTCGGCTGCCATGGCCGCGATTTGGTCGTAATCGATTTGGTTGTCTTGCTGACGTACGCCATATTGAACGGCGTTGAACCATTTGCCGGATTGGTTTGGCGCGGCGCCGTGGGTCAGGTGGCCACCTGCGTCCAGCGACATGCCCAAAATGGTATCACCGGGTTGCAGCAGTGCCTGGAACACGCCCTGATTTGCCTGGCTGCCTGAATTGGGTTGCACATTGGCAAAGCCGCAGTTGAACAGTTTGCAGGCGCGTTCGATGGCCAGGTTTTCGGCGATATCAACATATTGGCAGCCACCGTAATAACGGCGTCCTGGGTATCCTTCGGCGTATTTGTTGGTCATAACGCCGCCCTGCGCCTCCATCACGGCGGCGGATACGATGTTTTCGGATGCGATCAGTTCGATTTCGTCGCGCTGGCGGCCCAATTCTTGGTTCATTGCCGCGGCGATTTCTGGATCGCGTGCCGCAAGTGTTTGTGTGAAAAAATCAGTTGTGGATGCGTTAGACATGCAAAGCTCCGATATGCGAGGGTTGTTTAGGGATTTCCTATCGGAAACTTGGCAGGCTGGAAAGGCCTTATTGCGACAATGTGGTGAAAAGGCGCGGCATCTCTGGTACTTTGGTGAAACTTATGTTTCTTTTGGAAACAAAGCATTTATTTGGGAAACAGCGGATATGACGTTAAAAATTGGATTCGTCGCCAGTGATGCGCCCTTGGCCCAAGAGGCCTGGGCCGATCTGACGGCCCGGTACGGGAACGTCACGGTGAACCAGGCAGATGTGATCGTCGCCCTGGGTGGGGATGGTTTTATGTTGCAAACGTTGCACGCAACCCAAGATATTCCAACGCCCGTTTATGGGATGAACCGCGGGACCGTTGGGTTTTTGATGAACACCTATGCGGTTGATAACCTGCCCGATCGCCTGGTGGGCGCCGAGCGGACGCGGATCAATCCCCTATCGATGATGGCGCAAACGATGGACGGGCAAACCCATCGCGCCATCGCCATAAACGAGGTATCGTTGCTGCGCGCAGGTCCACAGGCCGCAAAATTGCGCATATCGGTCGATGGGCGTGAACGGATGGATGAACTGGTCTCTGACGGCGTATTGCTGGCCACACCTGCGGGGTCAACGGCCTATAATTATTCGGCACACGGTCCCATTTTGCCGATTGGGGCCGATGTGTTGGCCCTGACCGCGCTGAATGCGTTTCGACCGCGGCGCTGGCGTGGGGCATTGCTGCCCAAAACCGCGCGGGTGGTGTTTGACGTGATTGATCCCGATAAACGCCCTGTGATGGCAGATGCCGACAGTCAATCGTTTCGCAATGTGGTCAGTGTTGAAATCAAATCCAACCCGGATATTCAGCACACGTTGCTGTTTGATCCCGGACATGGCCTAGAAGAACGGTTGATCCAAGAACAATTCGTGTAACAAAAGGCCCCCGAATTTGGGGGCCTTTGGGTTTATTTGGCGTAGCCGATGGTTTGTAACGCTTCGCGAATCTCATCCAAAATCGCAGGATCATCGATTGTGGCCGGCATTTTGAATTCTTGGGAATCAGCGATTTTGACCATTGTGGCCCGCAAAATTTTGCCAGAGCGTGTTTTGGGCAAACGATTCACCACAACGGCCAATTTGAATGCTGCAACGGGCCCGATTTGATCGCGCATCATTTTAACGCATTCCTTGACGATGTCGTCATGTGGGCGATTGACGCCGGTCGTCAGGCACAAAAACCCGATAGGCAGCTGTCCCTTTAATTCATCCGCGGCCCCGATCACGGCACATTCGGCAACATCGGGATGGTTGGCCAAAACCTCCTCCATCGCGCCGGTGGACAGGCGGTGGCCCGCGACGTTGATGACGTCATCGGTCCGCGCCATGATGTACAGGTATCCATCCTCATCAATCATGCCTGCGTCGCCGGTTTCATAGTATCCGGGGAAAGTATTCAGGTATGACTTTTTGAACCGCTCTTCGGCATTCCACAGGGTGGGTAATGTGCCGGGGGGCAGGGGCAGTTTGACGGCAATCGCCCCTAATTCGCCAGGCTTCATAGGATTGCCGGCCTCGTCTAACACCTGAATGTCATATCCGGGAATAGCGACCGATGGCGATCCCACTTTGATCGGCAGCTGTTCGATGCCAACGGGGTTTGCCGCGATGGAATATCCGGTTTCCGTTTGCCACCAATGGTCGATGACGGGAACGCCCAGCAGGTTTTGGGCCCAATGGATGGTATCGGGATCGGCGCGTTCACCCGCCAGATATAGTGCGTTTAGGCAGCTGAGATCGTATTTTTGTTTGTATTCGCCTTTGGGATCTTCGCGTTTGATGGCGCGAAATGCCGTGGGGGCGGTGAAAAAACTGCGCACATTATGTTCGCTGATCACGCGCCAGAATGTGCCTGCGTCTGGGGTACCTACGGGTTTGCCTTCGAACACGATGGTCGTGTTGCCGTGGATCAGCGGACCATAGCAGATATAGCTGTGACCCACGACCCAACCCACATCGGATGCGGCCCAGAACACATCGCCGGGATCGACGTTATAGATGTTCTTCATCGTCCAATTCAGGGCAACCAAATGCCCGCCTGTTGGACGCACAACGCCCTTGGGCGCACCAGTGGTGCCCGATGTATAAAGGATATAGGCGGGATGATTGCCCTCAACCGCGACGCAATCAGCGGGTGTGACCCCCTGTTGCACATCGTGCCAGTCATAATCGCGACCGTCGATCAAATCAGCCACAAATTCGGGGCGCTGGAAAATGAACACAGAATCGGGTTTGTGATTGGACAGTTCAATCGCGCCATCAATCAATGGTTTATAGGCAACAACGCGGTTCGGTTCCAACCCGCAGGACGCCGCGAGGATCATTTTTGGTTGGGCATCGTCAATGCGTACGGCCAATTCGTTTGACGCAAATCCGCCAAAAACAACCGAATGGATCGCCCCAATACGGGCACAGGCCAGCATGGCGACCAAAGCTTCGGAAATCATGGGCATGTAAATGATGACACGGTCGCCCTTGGTGATGCCCTTGGCGACCATTGCGCCGGCCAGTTGCGCAACCTGTGCCTGCAATTCGGCATAGGTGGTTTTGGATTGGCGGCCTGTGATGGGGCTGTCATAGATGATGGCGACCTGATCGGCGCGGCCATTTTCAACATGGCGATCCACGGCGTTATAGCAGGTGTTGACCATCCCGTCTGTGAACCATTCATACAAAGGCGCATTATCTGAATTCAACGCCCGGCTTGGAAAGGTGTCCCAATCGATGGCCTGTGCGGCCTCCATCCAGTATCCTTCGGGATCTGCTTGCCAGCGTTTGTAAATGTCATGGTATCCCACGGCCCGTCTCCTCTGTATGCAATCGTATATCGTTTAAGCGCGTTTTTATGGGTCTTGGCAAGAGCCAAACCTGCGCTGCCTTGACGCGGTTAGGGCTAACATATCAGAGTGGTGCTGAATTGCGAAACCGTATTTAGGCGCGATAGTATGACACTTGGTCGCGACCGTTGTCTTTGGCTTGGTACAGGGCACGGTCGGCCCAGATCAACAAATCGCGTTCTGTCGTGCCATGGGTGAAAATCGGCGCGCCATAATCCATCAGGCTGATGCCCACGCTGATTGTAATGCCGCGCGCCGTGCCATCGATGGGAATTTTACGCACCCGATCACACAGGCGTTGTGCCAAATTTTGCGCATCGCGTGCCTTAAGATCGGGCAGGATCACAACGAATTCTTCGCCGCCGATGCGCGCGACCATATCGGATGCGCGCACGGTGGACTGCAATGTGTTGGCCACAGCAACCAACACCTGATCGCCCACGAAATGCCCATGCGCATCGTTGAAATCTTTGAAATGGTCGATGTCGATCATTAACGCGGCAACGCTGGATCCCTTGGACTGGGCTATGGTACACACGTCATCCAGATGCCCCATGGCATACCGGCGGTTGAACAGGCCCGTCAGCGGATCGGTGATTGCCGCACTGAGCCCCAGTTGGTTTGACTGGCGCAGGGCGTCATTTATTTTCTGCGATTGGTGGTGCAAATCAATGCGGGACAGAATTTCGTCCGGGTCGCTGTCCCAATCAAACAGATCATCGGCCCCCATATCCAACAGCGTTGCCGCATTGGTGCGGGTGTCACAATCGGACCAACATAAAATCGCCGCATAGCGGGAATTGGGATGGGCCCGCAGATCCAAAACCAAATTGGTCATCATCGCAGCGCTGTTTTTGTCATAACACAGCACAACCACGGAAATCGGATGCCGCGTCAGTTTCGACCGCAGTTGGTCAAGGCTTTGGTGGACAAAGCGAAACGGACCATCGCGAAACCCGGTTGATTTGAAAAATGCGGGCAGTGTGGTGCCCGAAGTGACCACATGCACAGGGGTTTGGGCGACGAATCCCTGGGCCGGGTCATTGAACCCAATCGCACGGTTCAGGTTGGCGCGACGATCCAATTCGCGCTGCGCCGTATTGCGGCGGATCAGACCGCGCACGCGGGCCAAAAATTCGCTGGGCACTCGGGGGCTGGGCAAAACATCCTGCGCCAGCCGGCCCAAAACGGCACCGGGTTTGCCATCAAACCCGTGATCCAACACAGCCAGACAGGGCAGCTGGGACGTTTTGAAATTTGTGCCAAGGCGATCAATATCGCCGATACGTTGGATCACCACAATGACGCAATCAAACAGGTCAACCGCGCCCGTATAATAGAACGCCTGTTCGCTGACATCGAACAATGCGTCACACAGGCGCTGGGCCAATGTGGTGCGGGTGTCCGTTGCGGATCCGATCAACAGAACTTTGCCTGACACGATTCAATTGCCTTTACATATTGCAAGTTTTTCTAAAATTGACTCAATTGCGTTAACAAATCCTTTCTAAAGGTTACCAACATGATGACAAAAGATACAGCTGAAACTTTCGCCCTAAGGGCGCTGGCCTGGATTATGGGGCAGGATGATCTGGTGGGCCTGTTTTTGGGGTCAACGGGCGCCAGTCTGGATGATTTGAAAAACAACGCCGCAGATCCCGAATTTTTGGGCGCTGTGTTGGATTTTGTGTTGATGGACGACGCGTGGGTGATACAGTTATCCCAAGACATGGGCATCCCTGCCGATCACGTGATGCAAGCACGTGCTGCATTGCCGGGTGGGCAAACCGTGCATTGGACCTAAACCACGGGTTGCACACATTATAACAGGGGACTGGGATGCAGTTACAGGGATTTTTATTCGACAAAGACGGGACGCTGTTTGATTACAACATCGCATGGAACGCATGGGCTATGGATGTGTTGGCCATGCTTGGGGGAAATGACCCTGCTGTCATGGCCCGTCTGGCGGCGGCCATCGAATTCGATCTGGACCAGCAGCGGTTTTTGCCAACCTCGCCCGTGATTGCAGGCACCAGCCAAGAGGCGACAGAACTATTGGCCGCCCAGCTGCCGCATTTAGCATATGACCACATCGACGATATTTTAACCCAAGCCGCCTTTCGCGCACCCCAATCGCAGGTGGTGCCGCTGGTTGAATTGATGGCGCAATTGCGGGCCGCGGGGCTGAAAACCGGTGTGGTTACAAATGACACCGAACAGGGCGCGCAAGTGCATTTGGCCCAGGTGGGCGCGGTGGATAGTTTCGATTTTATCGCCGGCTTTAACAGTGGTTTTGGCGCGAAACCGGACCCCGGCCCACTTTTGGCCTTTGCCAAACATGTGGGGTTGGAGCCGGCACAGGTCGCCATGGTGGGCGACAGTTTGCATGACCTGATCGCAGGGCGTCGCGCAGGGATGTATTGCATCGGTGTTTTGACCGGCATGGCCACGCGCGATGATTTGTCTGGACATGCGGATGTCGTATTGAATCACATCGGTGAAATTCCGCAATATTTTCAAATTTCCTGATCGCGCTTGCGAAAACCGACAGGATCCGTCGGAAATCGACAGGATTGCGCTGTCATCAGCTGATTTTTTGGCTCTGTACAGACAGATTGTGCAAACCAAAGGAGATCGCAGATGACCCAAGCCACATCCAAACGCCGCCGAGGCGGCGGGCGCGCAGGTAACACATCCCGTCGGGGTGGGGGAGCAATCCAGCAGATGCCATGGCATTTGCCCGTCAACCGCGATCGTCCTATCGAACCGCTAACCCCCGAAGGCGTACAGGCGGTCCACAATGCCGCGATGGATATTTTGGAAAATATCGGGATCGAATTCCTAAACCACGAAGCGCGCGATATCATGAAACAAGCGGGCTGCACGGTGGATGGTGAAAACGTGCGCATGGGCCGTGATTTCGTCATGGAAATGGTCGCCAAGGCGCCATCACAATTTGACATCACCCCCCGAAACCCCGATCGCAAAATCACCATTGGTGGCAATCATATCCTGTTTGGAAACGTATCGTCCCCGCCCAATTACTGGGACATGGAAACCGGCCGCAAGGTGCCTGGAACGCGCGAAATGTGTGCCAATTTCCTTAAGCTTAGCCAATATTTCAACTGTATCCATTTTGTTGGGGGCTATCCGGTGGAACCGGTCGATGTGCATGCCAGTGTGCGACATTTGGATGTGCTCTATGATAAATTGACCCTGACGGACAAGGTCCCCCATGCCTACAGTCTGGGCACCGAACGCGTCGAAGATGTGATGGAAATGGTCCGGATCGCCGGCGGTTTCAGCCACGAAGAATTCGACGCGGGCCCCAAGATGTACACAAACATCAATTCAACGTCGCCGTTGAAACACGACATTCCCATGTTGGATGGTTGGATGCGGCTTGCGCGGCGCAATCAGGGTTTGATTGTGACCCCCTTTACATTGGCGGGGGCCATGGCGCCGGTAACTATGGCGGGGGCCGTTGCGCAGTCCCTGGCAGAAGGGCTAAGTGCGGTTGCCTTGGCCCAGTGGATAAATCCGGGGGTGGCCTGTGCCATCGGCACCTTTACATCGAATGTTGATATGAAATCGGGTGCCCCGGCCTTTGGCACACCGGAATATATGCGCGCGACGCAGATGACCGGTCAATTGGCGCGATTCTATGATTTGCCCATGCGCTCATCCGGGGTATGTGCCGCGAATGTGCCAGATGGTCAGGCGATGTGGGAAACATCAAACAGCCTGTGGGCATCGGTGCAATCGGGCACAAATATGGTCTATCATGCGGCCGGCTGGCTAGAAGGTGGATTGATCGCAAGTCCCGAAAAATTCATTATGGACTGCGAGGTTTTGCAACAAATTCAACGCTATATGGATCCGCAGCTGTGGGCCACCACACCCGATGATTTGGCTGTTGAAACGATTGCTGAGGTGGGGCCAAATGGCCATTTCTTTGGCACGCAGCACACGCAGGACCGCTATACCACCGCGTTTTACCAGCCGTTTTTATCGGATTGGAGAAATTACGAGGCATGGGAGGTTGCAGGCGCCGTTTGGACACCAGAACGCGCGCACGGTCTGTACAAACAGATTATCGAAGAATTCGAAGCCCCCGAAATGGATGTGGCCATCCAACAAGAATTGGCAGAATTCGTCGAACGCCGCAAAGCCGAAGGCGGTGCACCAACTGATTTTTAATGTAAAATCAGAACTGCGATTTACAGCTTGGTAAGGTTTTCCTGTCATCATATAGGCAGGAGGACCAGAATGCTGGGCGTTGTAAACAAAGCAATCGAACATTTTATCCGCGCAACCTATGGCGATCGGGTCTGGCGCGATGCGGCCCAACATGCGCAGGTGTCGGTCGGCGGCGCAGGGGGCGATATCGAACCCATGCTGATGTACAGCGATGAAATGACCTATCAATTGATTGATGGGCTGATCCAGTCGACAGGCAAGCCCCGTCAGGATGTGCTGGACGATTTGGGCACATTTTTGGTCACACCGCCCCATGGCAGAATGGTCCGCCGACTGTTGCGGTTTGGCGGGGCCACGTTTGACGAATTTTTGATTTCCATGGGGGATCTGAATGACCGCGTGGCGCTGGCATTGCCCGATTTGGATTTGCCCGCAATTACGGTCAATCTATGTGCGACTGATCGCGCGGTGATTACCGTTGAAAACCGCATCCATGGGTTTGCCAATGTTTTGCAAGGATTGTTGCGCGCCATGGCAGATGACTATGGGACCCTGGTTTTCATCGATATCGAGGATTGCAATGATAACACGTCAGAAATCGTTGTGATTTTAATTGAACAGAATTTTGCAAAAGGAGCTGAATTCAATTTAGCAGGTTAAGGGTAGTGCATGAGTGACGTTTTATCAAAGTTTTGTCCGTTCTTTATTCAGGTTGATCGCACAGGTCAGATCATAAACCTTGGTCCCAGCATGGCCAAGGTTTTGGGCGTTATTGGCGCAAACATTCCCGCAGATACAAATTTTCTGGACCTGTTTCAAATAACGCGGCCGGCAAATGTCAAATCCATCAGCAGCTTGGCCCAAGGTGATGGTATAAAACTGTCTCTATATTTGCGCGCACATCCCGATATCCGGATGAAAGCGGCAGTCAGCCATGATCCGCAAACAGATATGGTGTTCCTCAGCCCGTCCTTTGGTATTGGTGTTCAGGCCGCGATAGGGCGGTTCGGGTTAACCATGACGGATTTTGCGACAACGGATATGGTGCCCGAGCTGCTATATTTGATTGAGGCAAATCAGGCCGCCATGCAGGCATCCAAGCGCCTGACACTGCGCCTGCAAGGCGCCAAGGCGGCCGCCGAAGAACAGGCCCAAAGTGATACGTTAACTGGGCTTAGAAACCGGCGCGGATTGGATGCGGCCTTGGATCATCTGATCACCCATCGGCAGAAATTTTCGATCATCCAAATGGATTTAGACAGGTTCAAGGCGGTAAATGACACCTATGGTCACGCCGCAGGTGATGCCGTTTTAACCCATGTCGCCAAAGTGATGCGTCGCGAAACACGGCAATGCGATATTTTGGTACGCTTGGGGGGCGATGAATTTTTGATCATTCTGCCGGATCTAACGGATGCCGGTCGACTGGCGCAATTGGGGCAGGCGATCATTTCGGGCATTGAAACGCCGGTGATGTTTGATGGCGAGATGTGCCATGTCTCGGCAAGTTTGGGTGTGATGACATGTTCCGACACACTGGCACCGGATGTAAATCACGACGCCCTGCTGGTTCAGGTGGATCACGCCGTTTACGCCGCAAAAGACGCAGGCCGCGGATGCGTTCGGTTCGTGTCTGATTTGATGGCGGTTGATGGCTAAACCTGTACCGTCACTGTTGTGCGGGGCTAGAACCAGCCCAACACAACTTTCATAATCAACAGACAGGGCGCAAAAAATGCAAAAGCAATGCAGAATTTTTGCGCAACCGAGGCTGCAGACATCCAGCTGGGCATGGATTGCCAAACCAAAATCGATGCCCCAGCGGCATAGGCCTGGGCTGCGGCTTGGGTTTTGGCTTGGTTCAAGCTGGCCACAGCCGTTTCGAATTTATTGGTCATCATAATGGATCCTATCCTTTCCCGTTCGGGAACCAGATAGGGCAGGGGGCAGACAAATCAAGACAGCAAAAACCGGGGGATTTTGAACGCCAAATATATGACATTCTGTGCATAAAGCGACTGATGATTCAAGGGAAAATGGCAGCCCGTAGGGGAATCGAACCCCTCTTTCCAGGTTGAAAACCTGGCGTCCTAACCGATAGACGAACGGGCCAGCTGCTCTGTGAGGCGGTGTTTATGCAATGCGCGCGACTTGCGCAAGAGGAAAAATACGCTTTTTACAAAAAAAGTTTTTTCCCAAATTAGGATGACGCAAAGGCTGCATCTTCTAGGCGCAATTGAACGGTTTTTCGACCCTGCCAGATGTTGATATCCAGTTTACCGGCCAAATGAACGCGGCGATCACGGTGGTTTTCCAACGCAGCGCCCAGTTCAGAATCATAGGCCCCGAAACAGATTGCATCCATCGAATGGCCCAACCCATCGCCAAAGCGTAATTTTAGGTGCGTTTCGCCAACACGGCGTGCGTAATTTATTTTTACGCCGGCAAAACAATACTTTGGACCAGCGGCCCCTGCGCCAAATGGACCGGCCTGTTCGATGGCATCACACAATTCAACGGTTGCTGCCGTGGGCATCAACATGCCATCCAAACGCAAATCGGGCGCGCCCAACGCGGCCGCCCCCTGTGCCGTCATTAGTTCGGCCAATCGCGCCATTGCGGTGGGGATCATGTCCTGCGCCACGGTCAGGCCCGCAGCCATTTTATGGCCGCCCCCTTTGATCAGCAGGCCTTCTTGCGATAATTTATGGATCGCGGCCCCCAGATCGATGCCGGACACTGACCGGCCCGATCCCTTGCCAATGCCATCTTCGACACCGATTACGATGGCGGGCCGATTGGTGGCTTCTTTCAGACGCGAGGCCACGATGCCAACAACACCAGGGTGCCAGCCATCACCTGCTGCCCAGACCAGCGGTCCGTCTAGCCCGCGTTCTTCGGCCTGGGCCATGGCGCTCAGGCGGACTGCCTGTTCGATGTCGCGGCGTTCCTCATTCAGGTGGTTTAGCTTGTCCGCCATGGCCTGTGCGGTGACCGGATCTGTTGCGCATAACAATTTTGCGCCCAAATCGGCCTGACCGATGCGGCCGCCGGCATTGATGCGCGGTCCCAACAGATATCCCAGATGATAGGATGTCGGCATGCCATCCAATCGTGCCGCATCGCTGAGCGCGACCAGTCCAATGCGATTGCGCCGCGCCATAACCTTTAACCCTTGGCGGACAAAGGCGCGGTTGACGCCAATCAGGGGGGCCACATCGGCCACCGTACCCAGTGCTACCAAATCCAGCATATCCAACAAATTCGGCCCCGCCGGCCCTGCATCACGCATTTGGCGCGAACATTCCACCAGCGTTAAAAACACAACACCAGCCGCGCATAAATGGGCCAAGTCGCCATTTTCGTCCTGACGGTTGGGGTTCACCACGGCCAAGCAATCGGGCAGGGTGTCCCCGCCCAAGTGGTGGTCCAGCACGATCACATCTGTTTGTTTCGCGGCGGCTATGGCGTCATGGCTTAATGTGCCGCAATCCACACAGATAATCAGATCGTGGCCATCTGCCAATTGGGCCATTGCGGGTGGGTTCGGGCCATAACCTTCGGTGATGCGGTCAGGGATATAGAGGGTGCAATTCACGCCAAAATGGCGAAACCAGGTGATCAGTAATGCGCCGGATGTGGCGCCATCGACGTCGTAATCGGCAAAAATGGCCACCCGCTGTTTGGTGCGGACGGCCTGCACGATACGCGCGGCGGCTTGGCCCATGTCCTTTAACGTCAATGGATCGGGCAATAAATCGCGCAGCTGCGGTTCCAGATATTTGCCGGCCATGTCAGACGGCACGCCCAGTCGCGCCAATACGGCACAGACCGCGGGTGGCAGCTGGGTTTGCTGTTCCATCGCCTCGGCGGCGCGGCGCACATCGTCACTGGGGCCGACCCAAGTCCGCCCCGTCAGTGATGTATCAACGCCCAGAAACGCCAAGCCGACCCTATGCGGTTCGTGGGTTGCGATAAATCATGCGGCGTACCGATCCCGTTTTCGACCGCATCAACAACGTTTCGGTGGTGATCGATGTCGCATCACGTTTGATCCCGGGCAGCAATGATCCCCCCGTAACCCCCGTCGCGGCAAAAATGACATCCTGTGTTACCATGTCATCACGGCTATAGATGCGATCCAGTTCGGTAATGCCCGCTTTGTGCGCGCGGGATTTTTCATCATCATTGCGGAACAGCAGGCGGCCATAGATTTGGCCGCCCATACATTTCAGGGCAGCAGCGGCCAGCACACCTTCTGGGGCGCCACCGGTGCCCATATACATATCAATACCTGTAATTGCGGGTTCTGCGGTGTGCATGACACCTGCCACGTCGCCATCCGTGATCAACCGAATGGCTGCACCTGTCGCGCGCACCTGATCAATCATGTCCTGATGGCGGGGGCGTTCCAAGATACACACCGTAATATCACGTGCCGCGCATCCTTTGGCCGCGGCCAGTGCGGTGACGCGTTCGGCGGGCGACATGTCCAATGTCACCGTACCTTCGGCATAGCCCGGGCCAATCGCCAGTTTTTCCATGTACACGTCGGGGGCGTGCAGCATGGATCCGCGGGGACCCATGGCGATTACGGTCAGGGCGTTTGGCATGTCCTTGGCGGTCAGGGTTGTCCCCTCAAGCGGGTCCAGCGCAATGTCAACACCCGGGCCTGTGCCTGTGCCGACCTCTTCGCCGATGTACAACATGGGGGCTTCGTCGCGTTCGCCCTCTCCGATGACGACAACACCTGCGATGTCCAGTTTGTTCAACTGGTCGCGCATGGCGTTTACGGCCGCTTGGTCCGCTGCCTTTTCATCGCCACGCCCGATCAGGTCAGCCGAGGCAATGGCGGCTGCCTCGGACACACGGGCCAATCCCAGCGAAAGCATACGGTCGTTAAAGTCTATTTTCGGCTGGGTCATGGTCGTGATTTTCCTTAAAATTTACACATCTTCGATACGCAGCGCCACAGGGGTGCCGATGACTACGCCTGTATTGGGCAATTTTTCCAGGGCTTGCAACAAGTTAGCGTTATCAGTTCTGTGTGTTACAATCAAAACGGGTGCGTTTTCGCCATCGTGATCATATTGGCGCATCCGTTTGATTGAAATATCGCTTTGACCCAGAACAGTTGCCACCTTGGCCAATGCGCCGGGGGTGTCAACCAATTCAAGGCGAATGTAATAGGGGCATTCTATTTTCGAAATGGCCGCCTGCGCTGGTTTCAATGTATTGGCCGGTTGACCAAAGGTGGTAATCCGCGTGCCGCGCGCAATATCCAAGACATCGGACATCACCGCGCTGGCGGTTGGGCCTTCGCCGGCGCCCGCACCACGCAGGACAACTTGGCCCACCTCGTCGCCTTCGACGACAACCATGTTTGTGCCGCCCTCTAACTGGCCCAAGGGGGAATTTGTCGGCACCAAACAGGGCGACATCCGTTGTTCCAGACCTTCGGCGGTCATCTGGGCCACGCCCAGTAATTTGATGCGATAGCCCATGTCAGCGGCCTGCACGATATCGTCAATTGAAATATTTTCGATGCCTTGCAGTTCGACGCCGTCAAAATTGACCATTGTGCCAAAGGCAATAGAGGACAACAGCGACAGTTTGTGGCCCGCATCAATGCCGCCGACATCCAGGGTTGGATCTGCCTCAAGATAGCCCAGATCGGCCGCCTCTTGGAACACGGTGTCATAGGGCAGTCCGGCCGATTGCATCCGTGTCAGGATGTAATTGCAGGTGCCGTTCATCACACCCATGACGCGGGTGATGGTGTTTCCTGCCAACCCTTCGGTCAGGGATTTGATGATCGGAATGCCGCCTGCCACGGCCGCTTCGAACCGCAGGACGCAGCCATGTGTTTCGGCCAAGACGGCCAGTTCCTGACCGTAGTGCGCCAACATTGCCTTGTTCGCGGTCACCACGTCTTTGCCCAAACCCAGGGCGGCAACGGTCGCATCCTTGGCGGGGCCATCATGGCCGCCCATTAATTCGACAAATACATCCACATCATCACGTTTTGCCAATGCGACAGGATCGGTTTCCCAGGCATACCCCGACAGGTCCACGCCACGGTCCTTGGACGCGTCGCGTGCCGATACGGCCGTGATTACAATGTCGCGTCCCGTGCGCATGGCCAGCATGTCAGCTTTGTGCTGAATGATTTTGACGACACCAACGCCGACGGTTCCTAAACCGGCGATGCCCAATCGTAGGGGCTGGGACATGGGGGACTCCTTGAAATAAATCTAACTGAGGGGGATGTAGCCGTTTCAGCCCAGTTGCGCAACGGTTTGCGCACTGAAAACCGGTTTTTCGCGAAATTCGTAAACTGCCAATCATGGGGTTTTATCTGAACATGTGTTCATATATCATAGACGCCATGGCACGAACTGCAGGATCACATTCGCAAACCACCGGCCCCCGCGTGCGCGCGCAGGCCGAGGCATTGTTTGCAAAACACGGCTATGCGGCCGTATCAATGCGCCAGATTGCGGCTGCAGTCGGGGTGCAGGCGGGGGCGCTGTATAATTATTTTCCGGATAAACAATCGCTGTTGTTTTCATTGTTGCACGATCACATGACCGAATTGTTGGCAGCATGGGATGGGCAGGGCTTGTCAAACGACCCGTTGACCGCGCTGGATCAATTCACCCAGTTTCATTTGGAATATCACCTGAACCGCAAAGATGCGGTATTCATCGCCTATATGGAATTGCGCAATTTGAATGCCGATAATTTTGACACAATCGAAACCCTGCGCCGGCGGTATGAGGACCAGCTAGAACGATTGATTATTGCGGCGCAACAGGCGGGGCAGATTACGGTTGCCGATACGCGCATTGTGACGCTGGCCGTCATCGGCATGTTGACCGAGGTGACGACCTGGTACAGACAGGGCGGGCGTTTGGATGTCGCTCAATTGTGCGACATGTACAAAACCTTGGTGCGCCGCACCTTGGGTGCGACGCAGATTTAACGCTGGTTAATGCGCCGGTTTGATAAAGGTGCCATTGCGCAGATCTTTGATCGCTTGGCGCAATTCATCTTGGGTGTTCATCACGATTGGGCCATGCCAGGCCACGGGTTCCTGGATCGGCGCACCCGAGATCAGCAGGAATCGTACGCCCTCGGGTCCGGCCTGAACTGTGACCTCGTCGCCCGTGCCAAATTTCACCAAGGTGCGGTTGCCCGACATATCGCGAATATTAACTTCTTCGCCCATGACTTCTTTTTCCAGCAACACGCCATGGGGTTGGGACGCATCGGCAAAGGCGGCAGAACCTCGGAAAATATAGGCAAATGCCTTGCGATAGGTGTCAATCTTGAACGTCTTTTTCACGCCTGCAGGCACGAAAATATCCAAATATTGCGGGTCGGCCGCGATTCCGTCAACGGGCCCAGTTTTGCCCCAAAACGATCCAACGATCACCTTGACTTGTGTGCCGTCGTCATCGGTGATGACAGGAATGTCGGGGGCTTTGACGTCTTGGTAACGGGGGGCGGTCATTTTTAGGCTGCTGGGCAAATTCGCCCAGAGTTGAAATCCGTGCATTTGGCCGTTTGCGTTTCCTTTGGGCATTTCTTGGTGCAAAATGCCTGATCCTGCGGTCATCCATTGCACATCCCCCGCGCCTAGCGTGCCTTGGTTGCCCAGACTGTCGCCGTGATCAACGGTGCCTGACAGCACATAGGTGATGGTTTCAATCCCGCGGTGGGGATGCCATGGGAACCCTTTCATGAAATCGGCGGGATGTTCGTTGCGAAAATCATCAAACAACAGGAATGGATCCAATTCGCTGGGGTCCTGAAACCCAAAGGCGCGGTGCAGATGCACGCCGGCGCCCTCCATCGTGGGTTGGGCCGCGCGTTGTTCCAAAATAGGACGAATAGACATGATGTGTCTCCTTTCTTGGTGATAATCTAGGGCGAAATGTGCTGTGCATCAACAAAGATGACTGTGGGAAACCAGACAGCCATTGCGCATTTTTGCACAGTTTTATTCAGCAGAATTACAGATTGATTTACCTGCGACAATCTGTACCTTGGGTCAAAGGCATAGGATTGCAATCCAAAGGTATAATTTTTTAGTCGTGAACATATTTTATCAACCATCCTATGTCGTTATTTGATTGAATGTAGCACATGACAGCGTTTCGGAGGTTTCCAAATGTCATCAAAATCAGAGCCAAGTTTCCGCCAGAGCGTGGATTTAATGTTCAACCGGGCGGTCCGTCTGATGGACCTTTCCCCCGGGCTTGAGGAAAAAATTCGCGTGTGTAACGCGACCTATACCGTGCGCTTTGGTGTGCGTTTACGCGGAGACATTAAAACATTCACGGGCTATCGGTCTGTGCATTCGGAACATATGGAACCGGTTAAGGGTGGGATCCGGTTCGCAGATACGGTGAACCAAGACGAAGTCGAAGCGCTGGCATCGCTGATGACCTATAAATGCGCCTTGGTCGAAGCGCCATTTGGCGGGTCCAAGGGCGGATTATGTTTGAACCCGCGTGATTACGACGAACATGAACTGGAATTGATCACGCGCCGTTTTGCCTATGAATTGATCAAACGCGATTTGATTAACCCCAGCCAAAACGTACCCGCCCCTGACATGGGCACCGGCGAACGCGAAATGGCGTGGATTGCCGATCAATATGCCCGCATGAACACCACCGACATCAACGCACGCGCCTGTGTGACGGGGAAACCGTTGAACGCCGGCGGTATCGCCGGTCGGGTCGAGGCCACAGGCCGTGGCGTGCAATATGCATTGCGTGAATTTTTCCGTGAACCCGCCGATGTGGCTAAGGCTGGTCTATCAGGCAAGCTGGACGGGAAACGCGTGATTGTTCAGGGTTTGGGGAACGTGGGCTATCACGCCGTGAAATTCCTGTCAGAAGAGGATGGTTCAATCATCACTGGCATCATTGAACGCGATGGCGCCTTGGTCAGTGAAACCGGCCTAGATGTCGAGGCCGTGCGCCAATGGATTGCGCAGCATGGCGGTGTCGCGGGTTTCCCTGGGGCAGAATATGTCGCCGATGGTGCCAAAGTGCTGGAAAACGCCTGTGACATTCTGATCCCTGCCGCATTAGAAGGCGTCATTCACAAAGAAAACGCTGCCAATATCCAGGCACCCCTGATTATCGAGGCGGCGAATGGTCCGATCACTTTTGGCGCTGATGAAATTCTGCGCGAAAAGGGAACGGTGATTATCCCTGACCTATACGCCAATGCGGGCGGTGT
Source organism: uncultured Paracoccaceae bacterium (assembly GCA_913060475.1). Classification (GTDB taxonomy): domain Bacteria; phylum Pseudomonadota; class Alphaproteobacteria; order Rhodobacterales; family Rhodobacteraceae; genus CAJXSD01. Next base: position 182,075 of record CAJXSD010000001.1, read on the forward strand.
GACCGTGTCCTATTTCGAATGGGTCAAAAACCTAAGCCACATTCGTTTCGGCCGCATGCAGCGCCGCCAAGAAGAGGCGCGCAACGAAATGCTGGTTCAGGAATTGGAAAACCTAAGTGCCGCCATGGGCAACCAATGGACCCTGACGCCATCGTTCAAACAACAGTTTTTGCGCGGGGCAGGGGAATTGGAATTGGTCCGGTCCGGTTTGGATGACACCATGCGCACCGCGTTCCAGTCCATGCGGGACATTTGGCACAATCGCTCTGACGTGCCTGATCTGCGCACTGCCGGTTATCTGGTCTCAATTGGCAAAGTGGCCTCAAGCTACAAGGCCAAGGGTCTGTAATAAAAAATGGCGGGGCCGCTATGTTGCCCCGCCATCCATACGTTATCCATGCCCCATCCCCAGGGCGACCAGAGGTTACCTGCGACGATCGCGGCGTGCGTTCATGGGTTGGAATGCGACGCCCACATGCGCCTCGCAGTACGGTTTGCCGGCCTGTGATGGCAGGCCACAGAACCAGAAATCATCCGTTGCGGGATCACCAACAGGCCATTTGCAGGTTTTTTCGGTCAAATCCAGCAGGCTGATTTTTTTGGCTTTCTTTTCAACTTCACTAACGCGCGCCAGCGCCTCGGGGCTGATTTCATTGGCCGATGGCTGCGGTGGTAACGGTTGTCCCGCGGGCACGATCTGACGGCGCAGAGGGGTGACGTTGGTTGGCTTTGGCTCGGCCGCGATGGGTTCGGGCGCCGGTTTCGGCTGCGCACGTTCCTTGGGTCCTGCGGGTTTTGGATCAGCCTTGGGCGCTGGTTTGGCCTTGGCCTCGGCTTTGGGGGTGGCGGTCGTGGTTGTCCGGTTCGATAACCCTAGGCGATGAACCTTGCCGATGACAGCGTTGCGGGTGACGCCGCCCAATTCTTTGGCGATCTGGCTGGCGGATTGTCCCTCACCCCACATTTTTTTCAACAATTCAACGCGTTCGTCTGTCCACGACATGAATATATCCTATATAGGTTGCGTCAGACCCCAAGCGCCTGACTTTTTTTCATCAAGCCCCTATTCTAACCATCGCGGGTCGAGTTACAAGATGCACCAAGCAAAAGAAGTGAATCATATGGCACAAAATCACATTGATATGGGCGTTCGACGCTTTGGTCGGGTCAATTGGCTGGGTCTTTACACTTTGGCCCTGCGCGAAGTGTTGCGGTTTTTTAACGTTTGGACGCAGACATTATTGGCCCCCATGGTCACCGCAGGTTTGTTTTTGGTGATTTTCACCATCGCGGTGGGCACGCGACGCGGCGACGTGTTAGGGGTACCATTTTTGACCTTTATTGCGCCGGGCGTCTTGATGATGACGATTATCCAAAATGCCTTTGCCAATACATCGTCATCCTTGGTTATTTCCAAAGTGCAGGGAAATATCGTCGATACGCTGATGCCACCACTGTCTGCGACGGAATTGGTTTTGGGCTATATGGCGGGGGCCGTTGTGCGTGGTGTGTGTATTGCGGTTTTGCTGTGGCTGGGGTTGCAGGTGACCATCGGCATTGGCCTGGCGCATCCTGTGTTGGCCTTGGCCTATGCCGTATTGGGGGCCGCGCTGTTGGGCGGTTTGGGCATTGTCGCGGGGGTCTATGCCAATAAATTCGACCAAATGGCTGCAATTACCAATTTTATTGTCACCCCTCTGGCGTTTTTATCGGGCAGTTTTTATTCCATCACAGCCCTGCCCAAGGTGTTGCATGATATCACCCTGTTCAACCCGATATTCTATTTGATTGACGGCCTGCGATACAGCGTCATTGGCATATCGGACCAACCCGTGGCCCTGTCCCTGTCTGTCAGTGTTGTATCTGTGGTTGCGGTTGCCGGTTTGGCCTGGGTCCTGTTCAAAACCGGATATCGGTTAAAGTCCTGAACCGTATTTTCCTGGACTGACCTGTTGTACGGCCCCTGCAAACAGCAGGTAAATGGACGTCAATGCCAATCCCCAATGTGCCCAGCTTTCGGGGTGAAATTCAACCCAGGCGGCCCAACCTGCAAAAAACGTCCATGCCAAGGCGATGGGCAACGACAGGGTGCGCCAGCGTTTGGTGCGCACTGGGTGGATGAATTTGATCGGCAAAAACATGGCCACTGCCAAAAATGTCACCAACCCCAGAATGATCCAGTAATTCGGGCTAAGTGCAAACAGAACAATCACCAACATGTTCCAACATCCGGGAAATCCTAGGAAACTGTTGTCTTTGGTTTTCATGTTGCTGTCGCAAAAATAAATGGCTGATGTAAATGTGATTGCGATCATGGCAATCCAGCCCGCCCAGCCGGGCAACAGTCCTGATTTGAACAGGGCAAAGGCCGGAATAAACACATAGGTCAGGTAATCGATGATCAGATCCAGTAAGACCCCGTCAAAGCGGGGCGCATTGGTTTTGACATCATATTTGCGCGCCAGTGGCCCGTCGATGCCATCCACAAAAAACGCCACAACCAGCCATAAAAACATCATGGCCCAGTTTTCGTCTGCAGCCGCCAGTAGGGCAAGCATGGCAAAAACGGCACCGGTCGCGGTGAAAAAATGAACGAATAGGGCGCGTGTCTGTATTGTCATGGCCGCGTTAGTGACGCAATTTGCATCAGATTGCAAACCTATATCTTGGTCGCTTTGGGGTGGGTTTGGGCATAAACTTGCAACAATCGCGCGGTATCCACGCCGGTATAGGCCTGTGTTGTCGACAGGCTGGAATGCCCCAGCAATTCCTGTATCGCGCGTAAATCCCCGCCAGCGTTTAATAAATGTGTGGCAAAGCTGTGGCGCATCGCATGGGGGGTAACCGTATCTGGCAGGCCCAACTGCATACGCACATTTTGGATCAGTTTTTGGATGGGCCGCGGCCCCAATGCCCCCCCGCGCGGCCCTAAAAACAGCGGATCATCACGCCCAATATCAAAGGGGCATAACGAAACATAGGCATCAACCGCCTGCCGCGCCGCATCAATCACGGGAATCAGCCGCGTTTTTCCACCTTTGCCAAGAATGCGGACGCTGTCCGCCAGGGGCGCATCGCGGCCCGTTAATGACAGCGCTTCGGATATGCGCAGCCCGCAACCATATAGCAGGGTGACAACTGCGCTGTCACGGGCGGCGATCCAGGGTACGTCGCTTTGAATTTCGACGGTGTCCAGTACTTGGCGCGCGGCCTCTTCGTCCAAGGGGCGGGGCAGTTTTTTCAAAAACCGCGGCGATTTCACAGATAAAACAACCGTTGGGTCAAACCCGTCACGGCGGGCCAGCCAGCGATAAAAGCTTTTGACGGCTGAGAGTTTGCGGGCCAGACTGCGCGCGGATGTATCATTTTCGCGCATATGTGCCATCCAGGCGCGCATATCGGTCAGACGTGTCTGCGCCAGTTTTTTGGCCCCCACGGGTTCGCCATGATAGGCGCACAGGAATGCAACAAATTCCGTCACATCGCCCCGATAGGCAATGGCGGTATTGTCGCTGGCGTCCTCTAGGGCGGATTTGACCGCCAGCCATTCGTTGATCAGATGTGTGATCCCGGCGGGGATCATGACAGCCAGTGGATGATCAAACGTTCAACCACCCCCCCGAAAAAAGTCAGCAAATCGGTGCCTTGTTGGGGCGAAAATTTCTCGGGATCAACCGAGGCAAGACACAGCATCGCAGGCAGGCGCTGCGATCCCAGATCCAGTTTTATACAGGCCTCGGATGTCAGGTCGCGTGCGCTATCGCCATAGACCTGAACACCGCCTTTGGGAATTGCGCGGGTTGCCATATTGCGCGGGCCCCCTGCGCCTTGGGAAATATAAAGTTCGGTAAAAGATTTGTCCTGGATCACGATGACAGAATTTGTCTGTTCTAACGACTGTTCGGCCTGAGCATCGGATGCATGTGCCTCAAACACAATTTTGATGCAATCCACACGCAGAATTTGGCGTACCTCGGTTTCAAGGCGGGCCAGAAACGTATCAAAATCACGCGGTTCCAACATCGCCAAAACGGCGCGATGCACTTGTGTCGTGCCGGCCAAGTTTTCATAGGCTGCGGCAATGACGCTGCGATGGGTGTCTTCTAGCCGGTCCAGCCGGTTTTCCAATCGGTTCATCACAATGCCGCGCAGATCAATCACATTGTCGCCCATGGCCTGCGCATTGGCATCGATCAGGGCCCGCATGACGTCGGCATCGGCCAGAATGGCCGCAGGATCTGACAATATTTTATCACGTAATGTGGTGTCCATATTTCATATCCCCCTAGGCTGCCGACGTCGAATGGTATTACAGATTACAGGATTTTTTGACCTGTTTTTTCGATATCCGCCAAAAATGCTGCCAAACCTTTGTCGGTCAGCGGGTGGCTGGCCATGGATTTGATCACAGCGGGGGGCGCGGTGATCACATCGGCGCCGATCAATGCGCATTGGGTGATGTGGTTCACTGTGCGGATGGATGCGGCCAAAATTTCCGTTTCAAAGCCATAGTTGTCATAGACGGTGCGGATGTCTTCGATCAATTCCAGACCGTCGATATTGACATCATCCAACCGGCCCACGAATGGCGAAATGAATGTCGCACCCGCTTTGGCGGCCAACAGCGCTTGGTTCGTGGAAAAACACAATGTCACGTTGACCTTGTGGCCTTCGCCTGACAATGTTTTGCAGGCTTGCAATCCGTCCCAAGTTAGGGGAACCTTGACCGTGATGTTTGGCGCGATTTTCACCAATTTACGACCCTCTGCGATCATGGTTTGCGCGTCTGTCGCGGTGACTTCGGCGCTGACCGGGCCCTCGACCAAGTCACAGATTTCTTTGGTAACCTCTAAAATGTCGCGGCCTGATTTCATGATCAGCGATGGGTTTGTGGTGACCCCGTCAACCATGCCTAGGTCGTTTAATTCCTTGATTTGTGCAATATCTGCGGTGTCGACAAAAAATTTCATTGTCTGGGTCCTTTGTTGGGTTGGCCTATGTTCGCATATGCTTTACTGCAAAGTGAACGTCGATAAAACCCCTAGCAGGAGCCGAATGTGACTGCGCCTGATTTTTTCCCGGCTGGTCATTTGGTCAGCGTACTGACGGCGCAGCCGATTGACCGGTTCTTGGATTACAAAGCCCCGGCCGAGGGCTGTTTTCTGGGCGCCTTTGTCGAGGTGCCTTTGGGTCCGCGCAAGGTTTTGGGCGTTGTCTGGGGCGCGGGGCAGGGGGAATTCGACTATGCGAAAATTCGCTCGGTCATCCGCGTGGTTGATGTCCCCCCAATGCGGCCGGAATTGCGTGATTTTTTGATACGCGCCGCTGATTACACCCTGACCCCATTGTCTGCGATGTTGCGATTGGCCACCCGCGCACCGGGTTTGATGGATGCACCATCGATGCGGGTGGTGTATCGGGCGGGCACCGCGCCGCAGGGGTTCAAAATGACATCTGCCCGGCAGAAAGTGTTGGACACCTTGGCCGACTATGGCGGTGCGCCCTTTACCCTGTCAGAACTGGCCCAGACCGCAGGGGTCAGTACATCGGTGATTAAGGGAATGGCAGAACAGGGGGCCGTGATGGCGCAAAATGCGCCCAAGGATATGCCCTTTGCCCCGATGGATCCCGATTTCGGGCGCAAGGTCTTGACTGATGATCAATCAGCTGCCGCCGCGCAGTTGCGCGATTTGATGGCGACAGGCGATTTTGGGGCAACCTTGCTGCGCGGTGTCACAGGGTCGGGCAAAACCGAAGTGTACCTAGAGGCCGTGGCCGATTGTTTGCAGCGCGGCAAACAGGCGCTGGTGTTGTTGCCCGAAATTGCACTGACAGCTGAATTTTTGACCCGTGTGCGCGACCGTTTTGGGGCGTTACCCGCAGAATGGCATTCGGGTGTGACCATGACGGATCGGCGGCGGATTTGGAAAATGGTGGCCCAAAACGGGGCGCAGGTTGTCATTGGTGCCCGTTCGGCCCTGTTTTTGCCATTTCAAAATCTGGGCCTGATCGTTGTCGATGAGGAACATGAAAAATCCTATAAACAAGAGGATGGCGTATTGTACAACGCGCGTGACATGGCTGTGTTACGGGCCGCATTGTGCAAGGCGCACGTTGTCTTGGCATCCGCCACCCCCAGTTTGGAAACCTGGGTGAATGCATCCAATGGTAAATACAATCGCATCGATTTGACCGCGCGATATGGGACGGCGGTGCTGCCCGATATGCGGGTCATTGATATGCGCGCGGCGGGATTGCCGGCGACGCGTTGGATTTCGGACGACTTGGTCCAAAACATGCAATCGCGCATCGCGCAGGGCGAACAGGTGATGTTGTTCATAAATCGCCGTGGGTATGCACCGGTCACGTTGTGCCGTGCCTGTGGGCAGCAAATCGGCTGTGATCACTGCGATGCGTCACTGGTCGAACACAGGTTTCAAAACCGTCTGATGTGCCACCAATGCGGCGAAACCAAACCGATCCCCACCGAATGTCCCCATTGCCATGTCGCAGATCGATTGGCCCCCATTGGTCCCGGTGTCGAACGCCTGGCCGAAGAGGCGCAGGCCCTGTTTCCCGATGCCAAGGTCAGCGTGTTATCGTCGGATTTATTCGGATCGGCGCGTGCGCTGAAACAGGAAATTAATGCAATTGCACAGGGCGATACAGATATCATCATTGGTACGCAACTGGTGGCCAAGGGGCATAATTTCCCCAATCTAACGCTGGTGGGGGTGATAGATGCCGATTTGGGGCTGCAGGGGTCCGACCTGCGGGCCGCTGAACGGACGTTTCAGGTGCTGCGACAGGTTGCGGGCCGTGCGGGCCGATCCGAAAAGAAAGGCACCGCGTTATTGCAGACCTATCAACCCGATCACCCCGTGATCCGTGCCATTTTGTCCGACCAAGAAGAGGCATTTTGGCAGGCCGAGGCCCGTGCGCGTGAATTGGCGGGCGTGCCCCCCTTTGGTCGGATGGCGGGTATCATCCTAAGCGGGTCTAACGCAGAACAGGTTTTTGGTCTGGGCCAACATCTGGCGCGGCATCGCACGCCGCTGGATCAGATTAATGCGCAGGTCTTTGGCCCTGCGGCGGCCCCCATTGCGCGGGTGCGCGGGCGCTATCGCGTGCGGTTGTTGGTCAAGGCAGATAAATCCACCCCCTTGCAGCGTGCGTTGCACGATTGGACGGCCAATCTTAAATTGCGCGGCGACTTGCGTTTGGCCATTGATATTGACCCGCAAAGTTTCTTTTGAACTTTGGCGGGTTTCGGCGTAGGTGTTGGGCCAAGTCGTCGCCATAGGCCACAAAGGTTCATCGTACATGCAGATTTTCCCAATCGACCAATCCCACACCTTGCCCGCGTGGCGCAGGCCCAAGGCGTTGTTGATTGCCATGGCCATTGCCATGCCTTTGGCGTTTTCTGTCTGGTCGGCCCTGCTGAATAATTTTGTGATTGAGGTTGGCCAATTTGACGGGTCCGACATTGGGTGGCTGCACACCGTGCGCGAAATTCCCGGATTTCTGGCAATCGGCGTGATTGCGCTGATTATGTTTATCCGCGAACAGGTTCTGGGCATTGTGGCGCTGGCTTTGTTGGGGGCTGCCACCGCCGTGACCGCGTGGTTTCCATCCATGGGCGGCATTTTGACGATTACGATGCTCAGTTCGATCGGGTTTCATTATTATGAAACGGTCAATCAATCGCTGCAATTGCAATGGCTGTCGAAACAAGAGGCCCCCAAAGTGCTGGGCCAGCTGTTGGCGGTGGGCTCGGCCGCGACTTTGGTGGCCTATGTCGCGATTGTCATGGTTTGGCGCAGTTACGACATATCCTACAACGCGGTCTATCTGGTGGCCGGTGGGGCCACCGTGCTGATCGCGATTGCGTGTTTTTTGCTGTACCCACAATTTGAAACCCCTAATCCGCAGATCAAAAAAATGGTGCTGCGCCGCAGGTATTGGTTGTATTATGCGTTGCAATTTATGGCGGGCGCGCGGCGGCAAATCTTTGTCGTGTTTGCAGGGTTTATGATGGTTGAACGCTTTGGCTTTGACGTGCATGAAATTACGCTGCTGTATTTGGTGAATTTGGTCATCAACATTGTGGCGGCCCCCTATATTGGGCGTGCGGTTGGGGCCTTTGGCGAGCGGCTGGCACTGTCGATTGAATATATCGGGTTGATCACGGTGTTTTCCCTTTATGGGGGGTTATATTTCTTTGGCTGGGGCGTGCTGGTCGCGGCGGTGTTATATGTGGTTGATCACATCTTTTTCGCGATGGCATTGGCGCTGAAAACCTATTTCCAGAAAATTGCCGATCCGCAGGATATTGCACCAACGGCGGCGGTGGCCTTTACCATCAATCATATTGCTGCGGTGTTTTTGCCCGCTTTGTTGGGGTATTTGTGGCTGGTGTCGCCGGCTGCGGTATTTGTCACAGCGGCGGGCATGGCAGGAATTTCTTTGATCCTGTCATTGATGATTCCGCGCCACCCCGTTAAGGGACAAGAAACCATATTCAGCAAAGGGATTGCGGCCGTGGTAAAACCCCAGTCCACCCAAAGCTAACACAGCCCAAGATCGGAGTATTCGATGACAACCTTTACCGCCTTGACCACCCTGACTGGCAAAGATCAGGCCTATGCGCTGGCTGATGCGCTGGAAAATCTGGATCCCGAACCAACGGGTGTAGGTGTTTTCGAATTAGAGGATGGTTCCGGCCTGTGGGAAATCGGCGCCTATTTCATAGAAACGCCGGATGATGTGGCATTGACCCTGATGGCGGCGGCCTTTGGGGCCAATCCGTTTGTGGTGTCTGAATTGCCCGACACCGATTGGGTGGCCAAGGTGCGCCGCGAACTCAGCCCCGTCGAAGCGGGCCGGTTTTTCGTCTATGGCAGCCATGATGCCGACAAGGTGCCTGCTGATTGCGAACCCTTGTTGATTGAGGCCGCGATGGCATTCGGCACAGGCCACCATGGCACAACACTGGGCTGTCTAAAGGCCCTGGACCGATTGGCCAATCAGGGCGTTGTGGGCCAAAACGTGGCAGACATTGGCTGCGGTACGGCCGTTTTGGCCATGGCGGCTGCACGCATTTGGCCAAACCCCGTCTTGGCCAGCGATATTGACCAGGTGGCCGTGGATGTGGCCAATGCCAATGTGGCGGCCAATGATCTGACGGGGCGCGTGTTGTGCCTTGAGGCCGCAGGTTTCGAAAATGATCAGCTGAAATCCGCGGCCCCCTTTGATCTGGTCTTTGCCAATATCCTGAAAGGTCCGTTGATCGAATTGGCCCCCGATATGGCGCAGCACACCCAATCGCAGGGCTATGCGATTTTGTCTGGGTTGCTGGTGGAACAGGCCCCCGATGTCACCGCAGCCTATCAGGCGGCTGGCTATGATCTGATCCACCGCGAAGACATTGGCGAATGGTCCACGCTGACCTTGCAAAAACAGTAATTTCGCCGGTCACACAGTTATTTCGATCCAAAGAAAAAGCCGCATGCGATGCATGCGGCTTTCTGTCCAACAGGGAGAGAATTGAACAGTGTGTCAGCGCTTAGCCAACGATGGTGTCGATGTCGGCACGTGTGATGCCGATGTCTGACAATTCGCGGTCTGTCAATTTTGACAACGCTGCGCGTGTTTGGCGTTTTGCGTTCCATTCTTGAACAGTTGCAAACAATGTTACAACGAATGATGTTTTGCGTGGTGCTGCTGCGAAAACAGCTTGTGTGTCGATTGCGGCCATTTCCAAAATCCTTAAAGTCGGTGTTTGATCTGATGGCGGATTTAGGACCAAACATTCGACAAAACAACACACGCGATTGCATGGCCTTTATGCAATTCTTGCATAGGTCCAAAGGTTAACATTTTTCATGTTTTCTTGGGGTTTTTAACCGATTTGTTGCGCTGCAGCATTGCCGCGTGTCGCCTTTGTCTGAACAGGTGTCGAAAACGACTGTTGCGAATTTGTATTTGGCTTTTGTTCACGTTTCGTGCTAGTGGTGTAAAAAAACAACACTAAGGCAGGAACATGCGGGTTTTGGGAATTGACCCAGGGTTACGAAACATGGGTTGGGGCGTGATCGATGTGATGGGCAGTCGAATCAGCCACGTTGCAAATGGCATTTGCCATTCGACGGGCGATGATTTGGCCCAGCGGCTGTTATCGCTATATGATCAGATGACAGACATTGTTGCGCGTTGGGATCCCACCACTGCCGCAGTTGAACAGACATTTGTCAACAAAGATGGCGTTGGCACGCTTAAATTGGGGCAGGCGCGGGCAATCGCCCTGCTGGTTCCGGCGCAGGCGGGGCTGGCCGTTGCCGAATATGCCCCGAACAAGGTCAAAAAAACGGTTGTCGGCGTGGGGCATGCGGATAAAGGTCAGGTGGAACATATGGTCAAGCTGCAGCTGCCTGGCGTGGCCCTGGCAGGTGCAGACGCGGCGGATGCCTTGGCAATTGCGCTGTGTCATGCCCATTATGCGCGGTCAGGCGACCGTTTGGGTGCCGCATTGAAAAAGGCGACAGGATGATTGGAAAACTTGCAGGCCGCATTGATTACAAGGCCGATGATCACATTTTGCTGGATGTCAAAGGTGTCGGATATATCGTCTATTGTTCCGATCGCACCTTGGCGGCCCTGCCTGCGGCGGGGCAGGCGGTGGTCCTTTATACTGATTTGTTGGTCCGCGAAGACTTGATGCAACTCTTTGGGTTTATGTCGCTGGTTGAAAAGGAATGGCATCGCCTGCTGATGTCGGTGCAGGGGATCGGGGCCAAGGCATCTTTGGCCATTTTGGGGGCCTTGGGGCCTGATGGTGTGTCGCGTGCCATTGCGCTGGGCGATTGGAATGCGGTCAAGGCGGCCAAGGGCGTGGGTCCCAAAACCGCACAGCGCGTTGTTTTGGACCTAAAGGATAAGGCGCCAAGCGTCATGGCCATGTCATCCCCACAACAGGCCGCGCCACAGATGCCCGTCGATGATGATGTGATCGACACCAGTGATGCACCTGTGCCCACGCCCCCCGCACAGCCGGCCGCCACGCCAGCAACGGGGGCATCACAGGCGGATGCGTTGTCTGCGTTGACCAACTTGGGCTATTCCCCGTCCGAGGCCGCCTCTGCCATTGCGACGGTTTTGGGCGACGCGGGGGCAGAGGATACCGCCGCGCTGATCCGATCGTCGTTGAAATTATTGGCACCAAAGGGGTAGGCCATGGAAAAATCTGATCCAATGATGCGCCCCGACCCCATGCCCGAGGATAGCGATCGCGCCTTGCGTCCCCAGGGGTTGGATGAATTCGTGGGCCAGGCCGAGGCCCGCGCCAATTTGCGGGTGTTCATCCAATCCGCCCGCCAAAGGAGCGAGGCCATGGATCACACCTTGTTTTATGGCCCCCCCGGATTGGGCAAAACCACCCTTGCCCAAATCATGAGCCGCGAGTTGGGCGTAAATTTTCGCATGACTTCGGGGCCGGTTTTGGCCAAGGCGGGTGATCTGGCCGCAATTTTGACCAATCTTGAGGCCCGCGATGTCCTGTTTATCGACGAAATTCACCGTCTAAACCCGGTGGTTGAAGAGGTCCTCTATCCCGCGATGGAGGATTTCGAGCTAGACCTTGTGATCGGAGAGGGCCCCGCCGCGCGGACCGTGCGCATCGAATTACAGCCCTTTACACTGGTGGGGGCCACAACACGGTTGGGGCTGTTGACAACGCCGCTGCGGGACCGGTTCGGTATCCCCACAAAATTACAGTTTTATACCGAGGATGAGCTGTATCAAATCGTGTCCAGCAATGCGCGCAAATTGGGGGCCCCCGCAGACGAAGCGGGCGCGCGTGAAATCGCACGCCGTGCCCGTGGCACCCCGCGGATTGCGGGACGCCTGTTGCGCCGCGTCGTCGATTTCGCACTGGTCGAGGGAGATGGCACCATCACCCGCGATCTGGCCGATCATGCGCTGACGCGGTTGGGGGTTGATGATTTGGGGTTGGATGGGGCAGACCGCCGCTATCTGACGATGATTGCCGATCACTATGCGGGCGGGCCTGTGGGGGTGGAAACCATTTCCGCCGCCCTATCCGAAAGCCGCGATGCCGTCGAAGAGGTGATTGAACCCTATCTCTTGCAGCAGGGGTTGATTCAGCGTACACCGCGTGGGCGCATGCTGGCCCAACGCGCATGGGACCATTTGGGCCGGCCCCGACCCAAAAACCAATCGGATTTGTTCAGTTGATGGCAAATACGATGTCGCAGACCTGACAAGGATGGCCAGATATGTCACAGCCCGACCAGATCGCAGACCTAACACCGCAACGCGTAGAGCAGTGTTTTACCAGATCCGATGGCAGTTATCTGTTTGCCCGTTGGGGCAGGCCCATTGCCCCGATTGCCTTTGGCATTCAGGATGACACCCTGTCGATCCTAAAGGGCGCGATCCAGGCGATTTGCACCATGGTGGGCCATCAGGTGGCTGAAACGGATCCGGAATTGGGGTCAAACCTGATGTTTTTCTTTTTCCGCGAATGGGCCGAACTGGTTGCGGTGCCGGATCTGGATAAACTGGTGCCTGATTTGGCCCCATTGGTGGATCGGTTGACGGCGGCGGATGCCAATCAGTATCGGTTTTTCCGGTTTGATGATGATGGCGGGATCAAGGCCTGTTTTGTGTTTATCCGCATGGATGACGACATGGCGGGGGTGCCGGCGGATACCTTGTGTTTGTCGCAGGTGGTTCAATCGTTTTTGTTGTGGTCGGATCGCGCCTTTAGCGATCGTTCGGCCTTGGCAAAAACACCGCAGGGCCATGTGATTTTGCGCCCAGATATCGCGGAAATTATCCGCGCGGCCTATGATCCGGTGTTGCCCGGCATGGCGCGGGATCCGTCGCATGCCCTGCGCCTGTTTGCGCGGGTGGGGCAGGTGCGCCAAAACGAACGGGTGCAATAATGGACGCACATGTTTTCCCTGTCCGCGTCTATTACGAAGACACCGATTTCGCGGGCATTGTGTATTACGCCAACTATCTGAAATTCATCGAACGCGGGCGCAGTGAATGGGTCCGTGAATTGGGTGTGGATCAGGTGGCCCTGAAAAACGACAGGGGCATGGTTTTCGCCGTGCGCCGCGTTGTGGCCGATTATCTGCAGCCTGCGAAATTCGATGACCAATTGATGGTGCAAACTGCGGTATCGACCCTATCGCCCGCGCGCGTGGTGTTGGATCAGACGGTTTTGCGCGATGATCAGGTTTTGTTTACCGCTCAGGTCACTTTGGTGGCCTTGGATGTGGCGGGGCGGCCCACGCGGTTGCCAGAGGAATTTCGGCGCAAGATTGCCGATACACCTACAAACTTGTGATCACGCTGTAATTACCTTGGTTTTATGATTGGTATTCGTTATATTGGCGACAAAGTCCGAACATACGGGCGCACATAAAAACGAGCAGTGATCATGGAAACAGAAGCTTTGGCGTTAGCCAATGAAATGGATTTTTCGTTTTGGGCGTTATTTGCACGCGCAACCTTTACCGTAAAACTTGTCATGGTGATGTTGATCGGGGCATCGTTTTGGTCGTGGTCGATTATCGTGCAACGCACATTGTTATACCGTCGCGCCCGGGATGAGGCCAAGATATTCGACCGCCAGTTTTGGTCGGGCGAACCATTGGATGAATTGTTTGATACCTTGGGGCCGGAACCCGCGGGCAATACGGCACGCGTCTTTGCGGCTGGCATGGTTGAATGGCAGCGGTCACACAATGATCAGGGGCGTTTGATTGCCGGTGCCCAATCGCGCATCGAACGATCCATGGATGTGGCCGTGACCCGCGCCGCAGATGAACTGCAAAAGGGATTGACCGTTTTGGCGACCATCGGATCAACGGCCCCCTTTATCGGGTTGTTTGGGACGGTTTGGGGGATCATGCATGCCTTTATCGAAATTGCGGCCCAGCAAAATACAAACCTGGCGGTCGTTGCCCCCGGCATTGCCGAGGCATTGCTGGCCACGGGTTTGGGGTTGATCGCGGCGATCCCTGCGGTGGTGTTCTATAACAAACTTAGCGGCGATAGTGATCGGTTGTTGGCCACCTATGAGGCATTTTCCGACGAATTTGCCACCATCCTTAGCCGTCAGTTGGACAGCTGATATGGGCGCGGGTGTCGTCAAATCAGACAAGGGCCGCGGCCGCAGACGCCGGTCCCAGCCCATGGCCGAAATCAATGTCACACCCTTTGTGGATGTGATGTTGGTTTTGTTGATCATTTTCATGGTGGCGGCCCCGATGTTGACGGTGGGCGTTCCGGTGCAATTGCCAAAAACCGCTGCAAATGCCCTGCCCACGGACCAAGAGGAACCGCTGACCGTCACCCTATCGGCGGATGGGGCATTGTCGATCCAAAATACACCGACGCCGCGCGATGAATTGATTGCCAAATTGCGGGCCATCGCGGCGGAACGTGCCAATGACCGGATATTCCTACGCGCTGATGGGGCCAACCCGTACGAGGCGGTGGTCCAAGTGATGGGCGCGCTGAATGCGGCAGGATTTTCCAACATTGGCTTGGTCACGGATGTTGGCGGGCCCACTATGGCGCAACAGAATTAACAGGCGATGCAGATGCATATCGGCCATTATATCTCGGGGGCTGCACATGCGGGATTTATCCTGTGGGTGCTGTTTGGCGGGGCGTTTCGCCCTGAACCCATCCCCTTTGAGGTAACGGATGTGGCCGTGATTTCCGAACAGGAATTTCTGGCCTTGTCTGCGACGCCGTCTGCGCCTGAGATTTCAGACTCTGTCACACCGCTGACCCAGCCAAATGATCCGGCGCCGGAACCGGCACCCCCGGTTCAGCCAGTGCCCGATGTTGATCCCGTTGTAAAACCACAGCCGCGGCCGCAACCCCCTGCTGCACCCTTGCCCGATGCGCCCCAGCGTGATGCGCCGCCCGCGCCAAGGCAGATTGATCGTGTGGCGCCAGAACCCGTGGCCCCGCCGCCCCCCGATGTGGCCGAGGCTGACACCGCCCAAGATAGCGTTAGCCTGACGGGCGATGCCGCCTCTGAGACCCCCCAAGACCAGCAAGAGGCCCAGGCCCCCCAAGAGGCAGTGACAGAAATCGTAACTGAAGCCACGCCAAAACCATCAGGTGCCCCGTCAACGTCATTGCGGCCACGCAAACGTCCGGAACAGTTGGCGCAGGTCAGCGAACCTGACCCTGAACCCGCACCAGAATCTGACCCTGCGCAGGACGCAAAACCACCGGTCGATCAACAATCTGTGAATGATGCGCTGGCCTCTGCCTTGGCCGAAACACAGGCTGATACACAGGCCGATACACCATCCGGCCCACCGCTAAGTTTCAGCGAACGCGAAGCTTTTCGTGCCTCGGTTCAGCAATGTTGGAATGTGGATGATGGCAGCCTTTGGGCCCGTGTGACGGTCACAGTGGCGATGACGCTGGATCGCAACGGCAAGGTCGACAGTGACCCCAAATTGATCGCATCCCAAGGCGGCAGCGAAGCGGATACACAAATCGCTTTCCAAGCTGCGCGCCGTGCGATTTATTTATGCCAGAAATCTGGGTATAGTTTGCCAGCTGACAAATATGACCAATGGCGCGAAATCGAAATTACATTTAACCCCAATAACTGAGGACACGCTCATGTTCCGCACACTCTTTGTTCTGATTGCCATGCTGTTTGCATCCCTTGCATCCGCAGCCCCTTTGCGGATTGAAATTACGGACGGCGTCATTGAACCGATGCCCTTTGCGGCCCCGACTTTTGTGGCGGAAACGCCCGGATCGGAACAGTTGGCCCAAGATATTGCCAATGTCGTGGCGCAGGATTTGATCGGATCAGGCCTGTTCCGCCGCATTCCGGAAAGCGCGTTTATCAGCACAATCACATCCTTTTCATCGCCCATCCAGTTTTCCGACTGGAAAGCGATCAATGCCCAGGCCCTGATTTCCGGCGCCGTGTCTGTCTCAGGCCAGACGGTTACCGTTAAATTTCGCGTCTATGATGTGTTTGCAAATCAGGAAATGGGGACAGGGTTGAAATTGTCGGGCAGCGTGGATGGCTGGCGGCGTATGGGCCACAAGGTGGCAGATGCTGTCTATAGTCGTATCACCGGCGAAGGCGGCTATTTCGACAGCCGTGTCGTTTATGTTGCGGAAACCGGATCCAAAGGTCAGCGTCGTAAACGTTTGGCGATCATGGATTATGATGGGGCAAATGTGACCTATCTGACGGATGCGAACAATTTGGTTCTGGCCCCACGGTTTTCCCCCACAGGTGATCGTATTTTGTACACCAGCTATGAAACAGGGTTTCCGCGGATTTATCTGATGGATGTGGGCACCACAAACCGTCGTGTGTTGCAAAACACCCTCGGCACCATGAGTTTCGCACCACGGTTTTCCCCCGATGGCAATACCATCGTTTATTCGCTCGAACAGGGTGGTAATACGGATATCTATTCTATGAACCTAAGCACAGGCCAAAGCGTTCGTTTGACAAATGACGCGTCCATTGAAACGGCCCCCAGTTTTTCCCCCGACGGTCGCCAGATCGTTTTCGAAAGCGACCGTTCCGGCACGCAGCAGCTGTATATTATGCCGGCAACAGGGGGGACAGCCAAACGGATCAGTTCGCAGTCAGGCCGCTATGGCACCCCCGTTTGGTCGCCCCGTGGTGACATGATTGCATTTACGAAACAAAGTAAGGGGCGGTTCCATATCGGCGTCATGCGCACCGACGGCAGCCAAGAGCGTCTGTTGACCGCATCATTTCTGGACGAAGGCCCCACATGGTCGCCAAACGGGCGTGTGATTATGTTTTCGCGTGAAACCCAAGGGGCCTCGGGCACGACGAACCTGTATTCGGTCGATGTGTCGGGTCGTAATTTGAAACCTGTACCAACCCCCGCTGGTGGGTCAGATCCTGCATGGTCGCCCTTGGGCGGCTAGGACGGGCATTTGCAAGTTATATGAAACGTGATACAATCTAATATAAATATATGAGGCACCAAAATGAACTTTGTCCGAGCATCTTTCGTTCTAGCGCTGGTCGTCGTATCAGCCTGTTCCAACAATAACGCAGGCCGCTGGGCGTCCGATGGCACCGATGGTGCAAACGGCGCAAATGGTTATGCCCAAGGCAGCGTCAGCGATCCCGCGTCGCCCGCCTATTTCCAGCAAACCGTTGGCGACCGCGTTTATTTCGCGGTTGATCAATCAACCATTGACGAGTCTGCCCGTGTGGTATTGGCCGCGCAGGCCGACTGGTTGGCGCAAAACCCCGACTATAACGTCACAATCGAGGGGCATGCCGACGAACAGGGCACGCGTGAATATAACCTGGCCCTTGGCGCACGCCGTGCCAATGCCGCGCGCGAATATCTGGTGTCCATGGGCGTGTCCGCCGGTCGGATCCAAACCGTCAGCTATGGCAAAGAGCGTCCGGCCGAATTGTGCAGTGCCGAAAGCTGCTATGCCATGAACCGCCGCGCGGTTAGCGTTATTAACAACGCCAATTTCTAACCCCTGCAGGAGAGTGCGATGCGTGCCTTAGCATTGGTTTTGGTGACCTTGATTGGCCCGAACATGGCGTTGGCCCAAGATCGGGCGCAATCATTGGCCGACATTCGACAGGACTTGAATGTCTTATATGTTGAAATTCAGCGTCTGAAACAGGAATTATCTACCACTGGGTCCCCAACCGGCACGGCCTCGGCCGGATCGGTATTGGACCGTGTTGGCGCGTTGGAAACACAATTGCAACGCCTAACGGGGGCAACCGAAACGCTGGAACTGCGGATTGATCAAATTGTTGCCGATGGCACGCGTCGGATTGCCGATCTGGAATTTCGCCTGGTCGAACTTGAGGGGGGCGATATTTCCCAATTGGGGGAAACCACCACATTGGGGGGCGATATTGCACTGCCCGCCCCGCAGCCCGCGCAACCTGCCGCCGAATTGGCGGTGGGGGAACGCGCCGATTTTGACGCCGCAACCCGCGCCTTTGACGACGGGCGCTACCAAGAGGCCGCTGACATGTTGGGCCGGTTTTCCGAAACCTATCCCAACAGCCCCCTTGCAGCCCAAGCGTTGTTGATCCGTGGTAAATCCTATGACGAACTGCAAGATCACCGTGCCAGCGCACGCGCCTATCTGGAGGGGTTCACAAATTTCGGGACATCCGATGCGGCCCCTGAAATGTTGACGCTGTTGGGTATGTCACTGACCAAACTGGGTCAAACCGATGCAGGCTGCCAAACACTGGGGCAGGTGAGCATCCGGTTTCCGCAATCTGAATTTGCCGCACAATCCGCGCAAATCATGTCCGAACTTGCGTGTCAGTAATCTGCGATATTCAACGCCAATTTGATGCCGGCATTGATCGACTGGCGCTGGACCCGGTGCCGGGCCGGGTTCTGGTGGCGGTGTCGGGTGGATCTGACAGTGTTGCCCTATTGCTGTTGACGCAAGATTGGGCCATGCGCCACGGCGTTCAGGTGTCTGTTGTCACCGTCGATCACCAGCTGCGTCGTGAAAGCGGGCAAGAGGCGGATTGGGTACATAGGTTATGCGACCGCCTCGGCCTGCCGCATCGCACGGTGGTCTGGGATGATTGGCAGGGGCAGGGGAACAAACAGGCGGCCGCGCGCGCAGCACGGTATCGATTGATCCGGTCTGTTTGTCCCGATCCCGCGACGCCCGTGTTCGTTGGACATACCTTGGACGATCAGGCCGAAACCGTTTTGATGCGGATCAAACGGGGATCCGGCGTTGATGGGCTGGCGGCCATGGTCCCACGCCGTAGGCTGCCCAATGGGTTGGAATTACTGCGCCCCATGTTGGAGATATCGCGCGCCGATTTGCGCCGCTATCTGGCGGCGCGGGGGCAAACATGGTGCGATGATCCCAGCAATGATAACCCCGATTATGACCGGATCCGAATGCGCCACGCGCTGCCCCATTTGGCTCAGCTGGGCCTTGATCCCGCGACCCTTTCCAAATTGGCGCACAGCATGCAACGCGCAGGGGCGGCATTGTCTGTTGCCACACAAACCGCCGCCCGCGATATTGTGATCCAGGACGCACTGGGTGTGAAGTTATCACTGGCGGGATTGTTTGGAACCCCTGATGAAATCCGTTTGCGGTTGCTGGCGGCCGCCTTGATGTGGACCAGCGGATCACCGTATCGGCCCAGATTGTCCAGCCTAGAAAAGGTCTGGCACGCGGTCCAGCGGGGGCGTGTGCAAACCTTGATGGGCTGTGTGTTATCCCCCCGTAAATCCTGCGTCTGGATTGATCGCGAATTCAGCGCCCTGCCCGACACATCGACACCTGCCATATCAGGTGCAATTTGGGATGGGCATTGGGCCTATGCCGGACCAGCGCACAGCGATTGGATCATCGCGCCACTGGGGCCCATGGGCGTCGCACAACTGCCCAAAGACATCAAAAAACGCCAGCCCAGCCGCCGGTTACAGGTACAACCTGCGCTGTTTGCGGGCGAAATATTGCAAGCCACGCCAACTTTGGTTGCAGAGGATGAAAAATATTTAACGAATTTGCGGCCAAAGTTCGCAGATTTCCTGATAGGCCATTGAACCTTGGGCCCCAATGTCTATTTATGAACCAACGCTTCTGTGGTATCACAGAACCTAAGTAATGTAGGAGACATGCCTTGGGCAATAATCGAAACATCGCATTTTGGGTCGTTCTGTTTTTACTGGTCGTTGTCTTGTTCAACGTATTCAGCAATGGCGGCAGCACACTTCAAAGCCGCGAAATCAGCTATTCCGACTTTGTGACTTCTGTTGAACAGGGGGATGTGTCCGCCGTAACATTGGATGGCGAACGCGTCCGCTTTGTCGGCGGGGATAAACGCGAATATATGACCATCCGTCCGGCCGATAGCAATCTGACTGAATTGTTGATTGACAACAATGTTGCCATCCGCGCCGAGGCGCAGGAACAATCAGGGCTACAGTCGTTTTTCATGACCTTGTTCCCGTTCCTGCTGTTAATCGGGGTCTGGATTTATTTTATGAACCGGATGCAGGGCGGCGGCAAAGGGGGCGCGATGGGCTTTGGCAAATCCAAGGCGAAATTGTTGACCGAAAAACAGGGCCGCGTGACATTTGATGATGTGGCTGGCATCGACGAGGCCAAAGAAGAGCTGGAAGAAATCGTCGAATTCCTACGCAATCCCCAAAAATACAGCCGTCTGGGCGGCACAATCCCAAAAGGTGCATTGCTGGTGGGCCCCCCCGGTACCGGTAAAACCCTGTTGGCGCGCGCGATTGCGGGCGAGGCCGGGGTGCCGTTTTTCACCATTTCCGGTTCTGATTTCGTTGAAATGTTTGTGGGTGTCGGTGCCAGCCGTGTGCGCGACATGTTCGAACAGGCCAAGAAAAACGCACCCTGTATCGTGTTTATCGACGAAATCGACGCCGTGGGCCGCCATCGCGGCGCAGGTTACGGCGGCGGGAATGACGAACGTGAACAGACATTGAACCAGTTGTTGGTCGAAATGGACGGGTTTGAGGCAAACGAAGGTGTGATCATCGTCGCGGCCACAAACCGCCGTGATGTCTTGGACCCCGCGCTGCTGCGTCCGGGCAGGTTTGACCGTCAGGTGACGGTGCCGAACCCTGATATCAAGGGGCGCGAAAAAATCCTGAACGTGCATGCGCGCAAAACGCCCTTGGGTCCAGATGTGGATCTGCGTTTGATTGCCCGCGGCACACCGGGGTTTTCGGGCGCTGACTTGGCCAATTTGGTGAACGAAGCGGCCCTGATGGCGGCGCGTGTTGGACGGTCTGTTGTGACAATGACAGATTTCGAAAACGCCAAAGACAAAGTCATGATGGGTGCCGAACGCCGGTCCATGGTTTTGACCCAAGATCAAAAGGAAAAAACCGCCTATCACGAGGCTGGACATGCGGTGGTCGGTCTGACACTGCCACAATGTGATCCCGTCTACAAAGCGACGATCATCCCCCGTGGCGGTGCGTTGGGTATGGTTGTGTCCTTGCCTGAAATCGATCGCCTGAATTGGCACAAATCCGAATGCGAAGAAAAGTTGGCCATGACCATGGCGGGCAAAGCGGCTGAAATCATCAAATACGGTGCGGACAATGTGTCAAACGGCCCCGCAGGCGATATTCAGCAGGCATCGGGTCTGGCGCGCGCCATGGTGTTGCGTTGGGGCATGTCAGACAAGGTCGGCAACATCGATTATTCCGAAGCCCACGAAGGGTATCAGGGCAATACAGCCGGATTTTCCGTATCCGCCCATACCAAGGAACTGATCGAGGAAGAGGTCAAAAGCTTTATCCAGCGTGGATATGACCGTGCATATGAAATTCTGACCGAGAAAAAGGACGAATGGGAACGTTTGGCCAAGGGGTTGTTGGAATATGAAACCCTGACAGGTGACGAAATCAAACGCGTCATGCAGGGCCTGCCCCCCCAAGGTGATGATGACCCAGAGGATGACGGGACAGCATCCGTCACCGCGATTCCGAAAACCAAGCCTAAGCCCAAATCATCCGAGGGTGATTTGGCACCGGAACCAAGCTGATTAATAAAACCCCGCATCGCGCGGGGTTTTTTATTTAACGGACCGCTCTAAATGACACCTTATCAAGATAAGGAGGCATTATGTCAGACCCAATCATTTTTCAAAAATCGCCCATGCCCATCGACGTAGAAGAGGGCAAAACATATTTTTGGTGCGCATGTGGTAAAAGCGCCAAGCAGCCATTTTGCGATGGCAGCCACAAAGGCAGCGAAATTAACCCCGTAAAATACACGGCCGAAAAAACCGGCAAGGTGTTTTTTTGCGGCTGCAAGCACAGCGCCAAAGCGCCACTTTGTGATGGGTCGCATTCGAAATTGTAATCGCATAAAGCCACAAGGGCCACGACAAAGCGTGGCCCTTTGTGTTTGATTTGAATTGTGGCGACTTACGCGTGGATCGCCCCATCACCACAGGCCAGTGCCGCTTCGCGGACCGCTTCGGAATAGGTAGGGTGGGCGTGGCAGGTCAGAGCCAGATCCTCGGCCGAGGCGCCAAATTCCATTGCAACACAGATTTCATGGATCAAATCGCCAGCCGCCGGGCCAATGATATGCGCGCCCAAAATACGGTCGGTTTCTGCATCCGCCAGCAATTTGACAAACCCGTCTGCGGCAAAGTTCGCCTTGGCGCGCCCATTGCCCATAAAGTTGAATTTGCCGACTTTATAGGCGCGGCCCTCGGCTTTCAGGGTTTCTTCAGTTTTGCCGACATTGGCCACTTCGGGGTTGGTGTAAATAACCCCTGGGATCACGTCATAATTCACATGACCGTGTTTGCCCGCGATCACTTCGGCTGCAGCCATGCCTTCGTCTTCGGCTTTGTGGGCCAGCATCGGGCCGGCGATGGCGTCACCGATGGCATAGATGCCCGGGATGTTGGTTTGCCACTGCGCATTTGTCGCAATCTGGCCGCGTTCCGTCATTGTCACACCCAGCGCCTCGAGCCCCAAACCGTCGGTATAGGGTTTGCGCCCGGTGGCCACCAAGACAACATCTGCATCAATGCTGTGTTCGCTGTCGTCCTTGCGCAGGGCATAGGTGACTTTGGCCTTGGTTTTTGTTTTGTCCACTTTCTGAACCGCAGCGCCCATGACAAATTTCATGCCTTGCTTTTTCAAAATGCGCTGGAATGTTTTTTGAACCTCGCCGTCCATGCCGGGGGTGATGACATCCAGGTATTCAACAACTGTGACCTCGGCGCCAAGACGGGCATAGACAGACCCCAGTTCCAGTCCGATGACCCCTGCGCCAATGACAACCATTTTCTTGGGCGTTTTGGGAAGGCTGAGTGCGCCGGTTGAGGTAACGACGATTTTTTCGTCAATCTCTATCCCGGGCAGGGCAGAGGGAACGGATCCCGAGGCGATGATGATGTTTTTGGTGCTATAGGTGGTGTCGCCAACGCTGACCTGACCTGCCTCTGGAATGGAACCCCAACCTTTGAGCCAATCGATTTTATTTTTCTTGAACAGAAATTCGATGCCCTTGGTGTTGCCATCGATCACGTCATCTTTGTAGGCCTGCATTTTGCCCCAATCAACAGATGGCGGCTTGCCGATAAGGCCCATTTTTTCGAAATTATGTTCCGCTTCGTGCAGTTGATGCGATGCGTGCAGCAGCGCCTTGGAGGGGATACAGCCGACGTTCAAGCAGGTGCCGCCCAATGTTTCACGTCCCTCGACGCAGGCGGTTTTCAGGCCAAGTTGTGCGCAGCGGATTGCAGCAACATAGCCGCCGGGGCCGCCGCCGATGACGATGACATCATATTGAGACATGTGGAAATCCTTTCAATGTGTTTGGGGTGGGGCGCTGCCGCCTTGGCCTGCGGCCAATTCCCCCGGGATATTTGGCGACAAAAAATGTCATAGCAGTGAAACGCCCAAGATTACACCGATGGCGCCGAGACCCAGCGTCCAAAATATGGTGCGCCAAGGTGAGAGGCCAAAGAGATAGGCGGGAATGTATAGGGTTCGTGCGATGATATATGTCCATGCAGCGCCTGCTGTCAGATGCGTGTTTGACTGGCTGAACTGGCATAGGCAAACGGCGATCGTGAAGAGGAGCAGACTTTCGAAGTGATTATTCATCGCCCGCTGGGCGCGGGCGGCCTTGCCGGTTAAGTTGCGGGTTTGATCACGTGCGCTGAGGGAATATGAAACCCCGAGTTCACGATTGCCCAAGACCGCATAGAACGCGATTTGCGCGATCTGTAGCACAGCAGCAAGTCCAAGGGCGGTGAGTTCTGGGGACATAGGGGCGCACCGGATATGAGCGGCGCGGCCCGTGGGTTTGGGCCGCGCGCATGGGTTTAAAGGTCGAGCAACAGGCGGCGTGGATCTTCGAGCGCCTCTTTGACGCGGACAAGGAAGGTCACAGCACCTTTGCCGTCAACGATGCGGTGATCGTAGGACAGGGCCAGATACATCATCGGGCGGATCACGATTTCACCATTCACGACCACGGGGCGGTCTTGGATTTTGTGCATGCCCAAGATGCCGGATTGTGGTGGGTTCAAGATGGGAGATGACATGAGCGAGCCATAAACGCCGCCGTTCGAGATGGTAAATGTGCCGCCCTGCATTTCTGCCATGGACAATTTACCATCGCGGGCGCGGCGGCCTTTTTCGGCGATTGCCTTTTCGATGTCTGCAAATGACATTTGGTCAGCGTCACGAATAACGGGCACGACCAAGCCTGTTGGGGTGCCTGCGGCAACGCCCATATGGACATAGTTTTTGTAAACAATGTCTGTGCCGTCGATTTCAGCGTTGACCTCTGGCACCTCTTTTAAGGCGTGGCAGCAGGCTTTGGTAAAGAAGGACATAAAGCCCATGCGAGCGCCGTGTTTTTTCTCGAATGCGTCTTTGTATTCGTTGCGCAGTGCCATGACGGCGGACATGTCGACTTCGTTATAGGTGGTCAACATGGCTGCGGTGTTTTGGCTGTCTTTCAGGCGCTTTGCGATTGTCTGGCGCAGGCGGGTCATTTTTACGCGTTCTTCGCGCGCGGCATCGTCCGCGGCCACGGGGGCGCGTGGCGCTGCGGCCACGGGTGTTGGTGCTGGTGTTGCGGCGGCGGCGGCCACAGCGCGGGCGACGTCGTCTTTCATGGCGCGGCCGTCGCGACCGGTGCCTGTGACGGCGTCACGGGAAATACCGGCTTGGGACATCGCCTTCTTGGCGGCGGGGCTGTCTTCGACGTCCTTGGATGTCGTTGCCGCTGGGCTGGGGGCAGCGGCTACGGCTGGTGCGGTGGCCGCTGTCGCAGACGCACCGCCCAAAACGGCCAATTTGCCGCCTGCGGCAACGGTTGCGCCCTCGGCTGCTAGGATTTCGGTCAAAACGCCGGCGGCAGGTGCTGGGACCTCGACCGAAACTTTGTCCGTTTCCAATTCGCAGAGCATCTCATCTTGGGCCACGGTATCGCCCACCTGTTTGAACCATGTGGCAACGGTCGCCTCGGACACAGATTCGCCCAAGGTCGGGACCATGACATCAACGGCCGCGTCATTGCTGGGTGTGGCGGCGGCCGCGGGGGTGGCTGCAGGTGCAGCTGCAGCATCGCCTGCGGTGATATTGGCCAACAGGGCATTCACGCCAACGGTTGTGCCTTCGGCGGCGACGATGTCACCAATGACTCCTGCGGCGGGGCTGGGAACCTCGACGGTGACTTTGTCCGTTTCTAGTTCACACAGCATTTCGTCAACAGCCACGGCATCGCCTGGTTTTTTGAACCATGTGGCAACGGTGGCCTCGGTCACGGATTCACCTAAGGTTGGAACACGTACTTCGGTCATTTGTTAGTTCCCTTTAATAGTCAGCGCTTCGTTTACCAGCGCTTCTTGTTGTGCTTTGTGTTGCGATGCAAGGCCGGTGGCGGGCGATGCGGATGTCGCGCGACCCACGTAGGTGGGGCGGGTGTGTTTCGCGCCGATATGGGACAATACCCATTCCAGGTTGGGTTCGATAAACGACCATGCGCCTTGGTTTTTGGGTTCTTCTTGGCACCAGATCATTTCAGCCCCCTTGAACCGTTCCAATTCCTTGACTGCGGAAATCGCGGGGAAGGGATAGAATTGTTCAAAGCGCAACAGATAAATATCGTCAATGCCACGGGCATCGCGTTCCTCAAGCAGGTCATAATAAACCTTGCCTGAACACATGACCACGCGTTTGATTTTATCGTCTGCCACCAATTGCGTGTCTGAGTGACCTTTCTGTGCGTCATCCCATAAGACGCGGTGGAACGATGACCCATCGGTGAAATCGGCAGCGTCGGAAATGCAGAGTTTATGACGCAGCAACGATTTGGGCGTCATCATGATCAGCGGTTTCCGATAGCTGCGGTGCAACTGGCGGCGCAGGATGTGGAAATAATTGGCGGGTGTCGAACAATTCGCCACGATCCAGTTGTCTTGACCACACATCTGCAAGAACCGTTCTAGGCGGGCTGAGCTGTGCTCTGGGCCTTGGCCTTCGAAACCGTGGGGCAGCAGTACGACCAGCCCTGACATCCGCAACCATTTGCTTTCGCCAGAACTGATGAACTGATCGAACATGATTTGCGCGCCGTTTGCGAAATCGCCGAACTGGGCCTCCCACATGACTAATGCGTTTGGTTCGGACAGGGAATAGCCGTATTCAAAGCCAAGCACCGCATATTCCGAGAGCATGGAATCGATAACTTCGTATTTGGCCTGGCCGTCTCGAATGTGGTTGAGGGGATAATACCGCTCTTCTGTTTCTTGGTTGACCAGACCTGAATGACGTTGGCTGAATGTGCCGCGTGTTGCGTCCTGACCTGCCAGACGGACAGGGTATCCTTCGGTCATGAGTGATCCGAATGCCAATGCCTCGGCTGTGGCCCAGTCAAACCCCTGGCCAGTTGCGAACATCTGTTTTTTGGTGTCCAGCAGACGGGCAACGGTTTTGTGGATCGGGAAATTGTCGGGCGCCGTGGTTAAGGCGCGCCCCACCTCTTGCAAGGTGTCCGATGCAATGGCGGTTTTGCCGCGCTGATAATCCTCTTTGTTGCGGTCCAAATGCGACCAGCGACCATCCAACCAATCAGCTTTGTTGGGTTTATAGTCTTTGCCTGCTTCGAATTCGTCATTCAGGAACGCTTGGAAGCCCGCTTTCATATCCTCGATTTCGCCCTCGGGGATCAAACCGTCACGGACCAAGCGTTCTGTATACAGGGCAAGCGTGGTTTTTTGACGCTTGATTTTGTTGTACATGATCGGGTTGGTAAACATCGGCTCGTCGCCTTCGTTGTGACCAAACCGGCGGTAACAGAAAATGTCGATTACCACGTCTTTGTGGAATTTCTGACGGAATTCTGTTGCGACCTTGGCGGCGTGGACCACGGCCTCGGGGTCGTCGCCATTGACGTGGAAAATAGGGGCCTCGACCATCAATGCGATGTCGGTGGGATAGGGGGAGGACCGTGAAAAATGCGGCGCGGTGGTGAACCCGATCTGGTTGTTTACCACAACGTGCATTGTGCCACCAGTTTTATGACCGATCAGACCTGACAGGCCGAAACATTCGGCCACAACGCCCTGACCGGCAAAGGCCGCATCCCCATGCAACAATAACGGCAGAACAGCGGTGCGATCAGTGTCGCCCATTTGTTCCTGTTTCGCACGAACCTTGCCCAGAACAACGGGGTTGACCGCCTCAAGGTGGGATGGGTTTGCGGTTAATGACAGGTGCACGGTATTGCCGTCGAATTCGCGGTCAGATGACGCGCCTAGGTGGTATTTCACGTCACCCGAACCATCAACATCCTCAGGCTTGAATGACCCGCCCTGAAACTCGTTGAAAATCGCGCGATAGGGTTTGCCCATCACATTGGCCAAAACCGACAAACGCCCACGGTGCGGCATGCCCACGACGATATCACGCACGCCCAAGGCCCCACCGCGTTTGATGATTTGTTCCAGCGCGGGGATCAATGCCTCGCCGCCGTCCAGACCAAAACGTTTGGTGCCCATATATTTCACATGCAGGAATTTTTCGAAACCTTCAGCCTCGACCAGCTTGTTCAAAATGGCTTTGCGACCCTCGCGGGTAAAGGTGATTTCTTTGCCATATCCTTCAATCCGCTCTTTCAGCCAGCTGGATTGTTCTGGATCGGAAATATGCATGTATTGCAGGGCAAACGTGCCGCAATAGGTGCGTTTCACGATATCGACAATCTGGCGCATGGATGCGATCTGCAGCCCCAGAACGTTATCGATAAAGATTGGGCGATCCATGTCAGCTTCTGAAAAACCGTATGATTTCGGATCCAGTTCAGGATGTGGGGTTTGATCGCGCATCCCCAATGGGTCAAGGTCGGCCACCAAATGGCCGCGAATGCGATAGGCGCGGATAATCATCAACGCGCGAATACTGTCCAGAACGGCGCGCTTGACCGCATCGTCCGAGATTTCGACACCTGCGGCGGCTGCCTTTTCTTTGATCTTTTTGCCGGCGCTTTTGGCCTCATCGGGGACGATGGGCCATTCCCCTGTCAGGGCCGCCGTCCAATCATCATTTGGCTGTTGTGGCCAATCCCCACGGGACCAACTGGCGCCTGCGGCCTCTTGGGTCACATCACCACTGGGATCGCCCAATGATTGGAAAAAGGCACGCCACGCATCGTCAACCGCGTTCGGATCGGCGGCGTATTGCGCATAAAGCTGTTCCAGATATTCAGCGTTATGCCCCTGCATAAAGGATGACGCGTGGAATTGGTCGTTCGGGGAATGGTCGTTCATATCATGTATCCCTAATCGGGCTATGGTGGAATGAATGACCCCGCCCCATGGGGGCGAGGCCCGTTTTCGATTATTTGCCGATGGCTGCCAAGACGGCTTCGCCCAAGCCTGCGGGGCTTTCAGCAACAACGATGCCAGCTGACTTCATCGCTTCGATCTTGTCCTCAGCGCCACCTTTGCCGCCGGCAACAATCGCGCCTGCGTGGCCCATACGACGACCGGGAGGGGCGGTGCGGCCCGCGATGAAACCTGCAACGGGTTTGCTGCGGCCTTTTTTCGCCTCATCCTTCAGGAACTGTGCGGCTTCTTCTTCAGCGGATCCACCGATTTCGCCGATCATGATGATGGACTCGGTCTCATCATCGGCTAGGAACCATTCCAACACGTCGATATGTTCGGTGCCTTTGATGGGGTCGCCGCCAATGCCCACACAGGTAGATTGGCCCAGACCCACGTCTGATGTCTGCTTGACCGCCTCATATGTCAATGTACCCGAACGCGACACAACGCCAACCGATCCGCGGCGGTGAATGTGACCCGGCATAATGCCGATTTTGCAGGCGTCAGGCGTGATGATGCCAGGGCAGTTTGGACCGATCAAACGGGATTTTGATGTTTCAAGCGCACGCTTGACCTTCATCATGTCCAGAACTGGAATGCCTTCGGTGATACAAACGATCAATTCCATTTCGGCGTCGATAGCTTCTAGGATTGAATCTGCCGCAAAGGGGGGCGGCACATAGATCACCGATGCGTTTGCTTCGGTCACGTGTTTCGCTTCGTGAACGGAATTGAACACGGGCAAGCCCAGATGTTCCATGCCACCTTTGCCAGGTGTCACGCCGCCCACCATTTTGGTGCCGTAAGCGATCGCCTGTTCCGAATGGAATGTGCCTTGGGATCCAGTGAAACCTTGGCAGATGACTTTTGTGTTTTCGTTTACAAGAACTGCCATGGTCTTATCCTTTCACCGCTTTCACGATCTTTTCTGCACCGTCGCGCAGGTTGTCTGCTGCGATAACATCTAGGCCAGAATTGTTAATGATGTCTTTGCCTTGTTCGACATTTGTGCCTTCAAGACGGACGACAAGCGGAACTTGCAGGCCCACTTCTTTCACCGCGGCAACAACGCCTTCGGCGATGACGTCACAGCGCATGATGCCGCCGAAAATGTTGACCAAAATGCCTTTTACGTTTGGATCTGATGTGATGATCTTGAACGCTTCGGTCACTTTTTCTTTGGTCGCACCACCACCCACGTCGAGGAAGTTCGCAGGTTCCGCGCCATAAAGTTTGATGATGTCCATCGTCGCCATCGCAAGACCGGCACCGTTGACCATACAGCCGATTTCACCGTCCAACGCGATATAGTTCAGGTCGTATTTAGACGCTTCCAATTCCTTGGGGTCTTCTTCGGTTGTGTCGCGTAATTCGGCGATATCGGAATGGCGATAGACCGCGTTTCCGTCAAAGCCTACCTTGGCGTCCAACACTTTCAGGCTGCCACCTTCGGCAACGATCAAAGGGTTGATTTCCAGCATTTCCATGTCTTTTTCGACGAATGCTTTGTACAGAATGCCCATCAGGTTGACGCATTCTTTGACTTGCTTGCCGGTCAAGCCCAATGCAAATGCGATGCGACGGCCGTGGTATTGTTGGTACCCTGTCGCAGGATCAACCGAGAACGACAGAATTTTTTCGGGTGTGCTTGCGGCCACCTCTTCGATGTCCATGCCACCTTCTGTCGAACAGACAAAGGAAATACGGCTGGTCACGCGATCAACCAGCAGGGCCAGATACAATTCACGTTCAATGCCTGAACCCGCTTCGATATAGATGCGGTTGACTTGTTTGCCAACGGGACCGGTTTGATGTGTGACCAAGGTGCGGCCCAACATCTTTTTGGCTTCTGTTGCGGCTTCTTCGACGGATTTGGTTAGACGAACACCACCTTTTTCGCCGGCATCGGCTTCTTTGAATTTGCCTTTGCCGCGACCGCCTGCGTGGATTTGTGCCTTGACGACCCAAAGTGGCCCGTCCAATTCACCTGCGGCGGTTTTTGCGTCCTCTGCTTTCAGAACGATACGTCCGTCTGAAACAGGGGCGCCATAGCTGCGAAGAAGAGCCTTCGCCTGATATTCATGGATGTTCATGAAACTTGTCCCGTGTTGCTTCGTTTATTCGCGTATATTCCCTAGCCAACGGTGCCGAGAACATGTTTTTTAGCCAAGTTATCAATATGTGCAGGTTTTATGCGTTTTGTGATCACATGATTTTCATGTGTGATCACAAAATTGATGATTGTTGCGAAGAATTAATAGGCAACAAAAAATGCGGCGTGGGGGACACGCCGCATTCTGAATTTTGGGAATGCCGTGTTTAGGCCAGGCTGCTGTCGATACCTTTGCAGGCTTCAACCAAACCTTTGACCGCGTCAACGGATTTGTCGAACATCGCTTGTTCGTCTTTGGTTAATTTGATGTCCACAACTTTTTCGATACCATTCGCACCGATGATTGTGGGAACGCCAACGTACATGCCCTTTAGGCCAAATTCGCCATCGCAATATGCGGCACATGGCAACAGGCGGCGCTGGTCTTTCAGGTATGCTTCGGCCATTTCGATTGCGGATGTCGCGGGTGCATAGAATGCGGATCCTGTTTTCAACAGGCCAACGATTTCGGCACCGCCATCACGGGTGCGTTGGATGATTGCATCCAATTTTTCCTGTGTAGTCCAGCCCATGTCGACCAAATCAGGCAGAGGGATACCGGCAACGGTGGAATAGCGGGCCAATGGCACCATTGTGTCGCCATGGCCACCCAAAACAAAGGCAGTCACATCGCGCATGGACACGTCAAATTCTGTCGACAGGAAATGACGGAACCGCGCGCTGTCCAAAACGCCCGCCATACCGACCACTTTGTTGTGGGGCAGGCCAGAAAATTCGCGCAAGGCCCAAACCATCGCGTCCAGCGGGTTGGTGATACAGATCACAAATGCGTTTGGCGCGTGGGCTGCGATGCCTTCGCCAACGGATTTCATAACTTTCAGGTTGATGCCCAGCAGGTCATCACGGCTCATGCCGGGTTTGCGGGGAACACCTGCTGTTACGATACAAACGTCTGCGCCAGCGATATCGGCATAGTCATTGGTGCCTTTGAATGATCCGTCGAATCCTTCGGATGGGCCAGATTCGGCGATATCCAACGCCTTGCCCTGTGGGGTTCCTTCGGCGATGTCGAACAAAACAACATCCCCCAGTTCTTTCATCGCTGCGAGGTGGGCCAATGTCCCACCGATTTGACCTGCGCCGATTAGGGCGATTTTTGCTTTGGCCATGGAAATTCCTCTCCGGTCCGGTTGTTACACGCGCTATGGCCTAGTCGTTTTGTGGCTTTGACGCAAGAGTGCTGCAATGCAGCGCAGACCATCTGGGCCCTGTTCATTCGCGTCAAAGACCGCTAAATATCAATCAAACAATAGGTTTTTAGGGTATTTCCGCGCGATGATGTCTATCAGCTTTTTCCTGATTGCAGCTGTGGCTGTCACATTCGCTGGGGTGTCCAAGGGGGGATTCGGGTCTGGTGCTGCCTTTGCGGCTGGGGCGATTCTGGCCACTGTGATTGATCCGGGCATGGCGATCGGGATCATGTTGCCGTTGTTGATGCTGATGGATGTGACATCGCTGAAACCGTATTGGGGGAAATGGCGCACCCTTGATGCTGTCTTGATGGTTTTGGGCGGTCTGCCTGGTGTGGCGATGGGTGCATGGCTCTATTCCCGGGTTGATGCCGATATCTTCCGTATTTTGATTGGGGTTATCGCAATTTTATTCGTGCTGTGGCAGGGGGCCCAACGAATGGGGTGGCTGTCGCCGCCGAAACGTGCCTTGCCCGATTGGGCGGGGCTTTTGGCGGGGGCAATTGCCGGATTTACCAGTTTTATCAGCCATGCCGGCGGTCCGCCTGCGGCCGTTTATTTGCTGTCCAAGCGCCCGACCAAAACCGAATATCAGGCATCGACCGTTATTATTTTCTGGGCCATCAATTGGGCCAAGGTCATTCCATACACCGCGTTGGGGTTGTTCAGTTGGGACACGTTGAAAATTGATCTGATGTTGTCCCCCTTTGCGGTGTTGGGGGTGTATTTGGGGGTCAAGGGTCATAATTGGATATCGGAAACATGGTTTTTCCGCCTGACCTATGTCCTGTTATTGGTGACGGGGGTGCGGTTGATTTGGGTGGCTGTAACGTAATTTCTGCACTGCGGCAAATTTCCCCTTGAAGTTTTTGTAAATAAATGGCCTAGTCCTGCGCAATAATATTACGGAGGAAATCATGGACATCAACACGTGCCCGTTTCGATCAGTATTGTATATTCCAGGATCCAAGGATCGCGCCCTGGACAAGGCGCGGGGGCTGGCTGTTGATGCCATTATTTTCGATCTAGAAGATGCGGTATCGCCTGATGCCAAAATTGACGCCCGTGCGACGTTGAAATCGGCGCTAGCGGCGGGGGGCTATGGTGCGCGATATAAAATCATCCGCATCAATGGGCTAGACAGCGAATGGGGGCAGGGTGACATTGCCGCACTGCGCGATGCGGATGCGGACGCATTTTTGATCCCCAAGGTCGCCAGCCCAGAAGATGTGCAGGCGGTTGCTGATATGTTGGGCAACGGGAAACCCATTTGGGCGATGATTGAAACGCCGCTGGGCGTGTTAAACGCCGCCGCCATCGCCGCGCATCCCCAGTTGCAGGGGTTTGTCGCAGGAACCAATGATTTGGCCAAAGACCTGAATTGTCGGTTCCGCGCGGATCGGATGCAGCTGCAAACAGCGCTGCAAACCATGTTGTTGGCTGCGCGTGCGCACAACGTGGTGGCCGTGGATGGGGTCTATAACCAATTCAAGGATGATGATGGTCTGCGGGCCGAATGTGAACAGGGCCGCGATCTGGGATTTGATGGCAAAACCCTGATCCATCCCGCGCAAATTTCCATTGCAAATGAATGCTTTGCCCCATCTGCTGCGGAAATTGAATTGGCCCAACGCTATATCGCCGCATTCCATGAGGTTGAGGCCGCAGGCCAAGGCGTAGCAGTTGTGGATGGTAAAATCGTCGAAAATCTGCATGTTGAAACGGCGATGCAAACTTTGGCCAAGGCCGAAGCCATTGCCAAACAAGATGCGGAGTAAACTATGACACTATTAATACTTGGGCTGATCCTGTGGATTGTGCCCCATTGGCTAAAACGGTTGGCCCCTGAATTTCGGGCGTCTTTGGGCGCAGGGGGGCGTGGAATAATATCGATTCTGTTGTTTATCGGGTTGGGGCTGATGATCTATGGATATCGTCAGGCTGAATTTGTGAACATTTGGTATCCCCCTGCGTTTTTGGTGCACGTCAATAACCTGCTGATGGTGGTTGCCGTCGCGGTCTTTGCCATGGCCCATACCAAAGGCCGTCTGCGCGGCAAAATGCGTCATCCTATGTTGGTGTCGGTCAAAATCTGGGCGACCGCGCATTTGTTGGTGAACGGTGACTTGGCGTCCATTGTTTTGTTCGGCGGCATGCTGGTCTGGGCCGTTGTTTCGGTGATTTTGATCAACCGCGCCGAAGACTGGACCCGCCCTGAACCGGGTGACAAAGGGCGCGATTGGCTGTTTGTTGTGATCACGGTAGTGACATTTGCCATCATGATTGGGGTTCACATCGCCTTGGGCGTACATCCATTTCCGGGGTAAGTCATGACACAGCTTTATCGACTTTTGACGCATGAGGATACATCCGCCTTTTGTCACAAGGTGACTTTGGCCCTGTCCAAAGGATGGGAGCTCTATGGCGATCCCTGTTATGCCTTTGATCATGACACGGGCAAAATGCGCTGTGCGCAGGCTGTGATCAAAACCATTGCGGATGATTATGATCCAAACATGAAACTAGGAGAGCAATAATGGCAAAAACCAACCCGGGCCGTTTTTTCGAAGATTACAGCATTGGCCAAGTGATTGAACACGCCGTGCCCCGCACCGTATCAGGTGGGGAACGGGCCATGTATCATGCGCTCTATCCCGCGCGTCATGCGCTGTATTCATCGGATGAATTTGCGCGTGGGTGTGGATTTCCAACTGCGCCGCTGGATGATCTGGCGGCGTTCCATGTGGTGTTTGGCAAAACGGTGCCAGATGTGTCGCTGAATGCGGTGGCCAATCTGGGCTATGCCCAAGGCCGCTGGTTAAAACCTGTTTACGCGGGCGATACATTGCGATCTGTGTCCGAAGTCATCGGTTTGAAACAGAACTCAAACGGGAAAACCGGTGTTGTCTATGTGCGCACCCGTGGATTGAACCAAGATGATGACGTTGTGATGGAATACGTCCGCTGGGTGATGGTGCGCAAAAATAATGTGGATGCGCCTGCCCCTGAAACGGTGGTCCCTGAACTGAAGCCCAGGCTGGACGTCACCGATCTGGTCATTCCGGACGGGTTGGATTTCACCGACTATAATTTTACCCTGGCTGGCGAACCACACCGCTGGGGCGATTATGACATTGGCGAAATCATCGACCATGTCGATGGCGTCACCATCGAAGAGGCCGAACACATGTTGGCCACACGCCTGTGGCAAAACACCGCCAAGGTGCATTTTGACGCCACATTCCGCCCCGATGGTCAGCGGTTGATCTATGGCGGGCACGTCATTTCAATGGCGCGTGCGCTGTCGTTTAACGGTTTGGCCAATGCGCAGATGATTGTTGGCCTGAATTCTGGGGCCCATGCCAACCCCTGTTTTGCGGGTGACACCGTCAAAGCCTGGAGCGAAGTGTTAGACCGCGCGCCCACCGATGCCCCCGGTGTCGGGGCCATTCGGTTGCGTTTGGTCGCGACCAAAGGCAGCCATCCGAAAACATTGAAAACCGCCGATGGAAAATACGATCCAGATGTTCTGCTGGATCTGGATTACTGGGCGTTGATGCCTGTTTGATCTTGGTTCTAATGGCTATTTTTGTGATCACTAATAATATTTAAGTGATCACAAAATACCGTAATGACATATTTTTAACGGTAACACTATTTCTGACGCTGGTTTTGCCGTTAGATTATATTAAGAAACTGACCATAAATATGCACGCGGCCGAACCTGTTGTGGTGGGCCCTGATTGAAACCGAAAGGCTAAGATATATGGCTGATGTAAACCGAGGCAATCGCCCGCTGTCACCGCATCTGACAATTTACCGTCCCCAGTTGACGTCAATTACATCCATTTTGGTCCGGATTACGGGCAACGCGCTGATCGTTGGCGCGTTTTTGGTGATCTGGTGGCTGCTGGCGGCGTCAACATCCCCTGAATATTTCGCCATTGCTGACGGTGTGATCCGCAGCTGGTTTGGCAAGCTGATCATGCTGGGGTCGATCTGGGCGCTGTGGTACCACACGCTGGGCGGCATTCGTCACCTGATTTGGGACAATGCGGTCGGTTTGGATTTGCCCACCGCCTATAAACTGGGTTGGGCATTGGTCATCGGATCATTTGTGCTGACTGTGATCACAGTCATCGTGCTATAGGGGGAAGTCATGCGTTATTTAACAGACCGCAAACGCGCCGTTGGCATGGGCAGCGCGAAATCAGGAACCGCACATTTTTGGGCGATGAAGGTCAGCTCGGTCGCGTTGCTGATTTTGGTGCCATTGTTTGTTTTGACATTCGGGTCGATCCTTGGTGCCCCATACGAAGAGGTTTTGGCCTATTACCAGCGTCCATTCCCTGCAATCGTGGCGGCATTAACGTTGATCGTTGGCTTGGAACATTTCCAATCCGGCGCACAGGTGTTGATCGAGGATTACGTGCACGGCACAGCGGAAAAAATCAGCATTATTTTGGTGAAATGTTTGGCCTATGGCATGATGGCAACCGGTTTGTTCGCCATCGCGAAATTGGCACTATAAGGGGCAGGGACTATGGCAGAATATCAATACGAAACGCATGAATATGACGTTGTGGTCGTCGGTGCGGGTGGTGCTGGCCTGCGCGCGACATTGGGCATGGCCGAACAGGGACTGCGCACAGCCTGCGTGACCAAGGTTTTCCCAACCCGGTCCCACACGGTTGCGGCCCAAGGCGGAATTGCGGCATCGCTGTCAAACATGGGGCCAGATCATTGGCAGTGGCACATGTATGACACGGTCAAGGGGTCTGATTGGTTGGGCGATACCGACGCCATGGAATACCTGGCGCGCGAAGCGCCCAAAGCGGTGTATGAACTGGAACATTACGGTGTACCCTTTAGCCGGACAGAAGAGGGCAAGATTTACCAACGTCCCTTTGGTGGTCACACCACCGAATTCGGCGAAGGCCCCCCCGTACAGCGCACCTGTGCCGCAGCTGACCGCACAGGTCACGCGATTTTGCACACGCTTTATGGTCAATCTCTGAAAAACAATGCGGAATTCTATATCGAATATTTCGCGATTGATCTGATCATGTCTGACGATGGTCAATGCCAGGGCGTTGTGTGTTGGAAATTGGACGACGGTACAATGCACGTCTTTAACGCCAAAATGGTCGTTTTGGCGACGGGCGGTTATGGCCGCGCGTATTTCAGCGCGACTTCGGCGCACACCTGTACCGGTGACGGCGGCGGTATGGTTGCGCGTGCGGGTTTGGCCCTGCAAGACATGGAATTCGTGCAATTCCACCCAACGGGCATCTATGGCTCTGGCTGTTTGATCACCGAAGGTGCGCGCGGCGAAGGCGGGTATCTGACCAACAGCGAAGGCGAACGTTTCATGGAACGTTACGCGCCACATTACAAAGATTTGGCACCACGCGATTATGTGTCACGCTGTATGACCATGGAAATCCGCGAAGGTCGCGGCGTGGGCGCAGGTGGCGATCACATTCACCTGAACCTATCGCATTTGCCTGCCGAAGCCTTGGCCGAACGTCTGCCTGGTATTTCGGAATCTGCGAAAATTTTCGCAGGCGTTGATGTGACCAAAGAGCCAATCCCTGTTTTGCCAACTGTCCACTATAACATGGGCGGCATTCCCACAAACTATTGGGGCGAGGTATTGAACCCAACGGCCGATAACCCAACGGCGGTTGTGCCTGGCCTTATGGCTGTTGGCGAAGCGGGCTGTGCATCAGTTCACGGTGCAAACCGTCTGGGATCAAACTCATTGATCGATTTGGTGGTCTTTGGTCGCGCGGCCGCGATCCGCGCGGGCAAAGTTGTGGACCCATCCGCAGCGAACCCTGTGTTGAACAAAGCGTCCATCGACAAAGCCTTTGATCGCTTTGACGGTCTGCGTAACGCAAACGGTGGCACGCCAACCGCAGAACTGCGTTTGGAAATGCAAAAGACAATGCAGGCAGACGCGGCCGTGTTCCGTACATCTGAAACCCTGTCACAAGGCGTTGAAAAGATGACCGAGATTGCGGGCAAAATGAGCGATGTCAAAGTCACCGACCGCAGCCTTGTTTGGAA
Source organism: uncultured Paracoccaceae bacterium (assembly GCA_913060475.1). Taxonomy (GTDB): domain Bacteria; phylum Pseudomonadota; class Alphaproteobacteria; order Rhodobacterales; family Rhodobacteraceae; genus CAJXSD01. The sequence goes on from CAJXSD010000001.1 coordinate 219,951, forward strand.
CAGCGATCTGATGGAGACATTGGAACTGACCAACCTGATGCCAAACGCATTGGCCACCATCGTCGGCGCCGAAGCGCGCAAAGAATCCCGTGGCGCCCACGCGCACGAAGATTTCACAACGCGCGACGACGAAAATTGGCGGGTGCACACGGTGACACGGGTCACTGGCAACGCGGTGGAATTGTCCTATCGCCCTGTCATCACCGATCCGCTGACCACCGAAACACAAGGCGGTATCAGTCTGGAAAAAATCGCTCCCAAAGCGCGGACATTCTAATCCATGTCCGTGGCACAACAGGATACCGGTTTTGGGCGTCATGCGGCGCCCAAACGGCTGTTGTGCTTGGCCACCTATCACAAGGGTGGCACAATCTGGATGAAACATGTCATCGCCGCCCTGTCCAAAGCGTTGGATATTCCTTGGGTGGGCGTATGGGGTGCAGATCCTATGGCGCGGGTTCCCAAAACGGGGCGGGCCATTTTGGTAAACTGGCACGGTACATTCCCCAAACAGCTGTGGGATGATGCGGATGCCGGTTTTGTCAACGTGATCCGCGATCCACGTGATATATTACTGTCAGGGTGCCAGTATCACCATTCTGCAGGCCCCGCAGGCGAAGCATTTTTGCACATCCCCCGCGCGGATTTAGGGGGGCTGACCTATCAGCAGACCCTGCAAAACATGCAAAGCCTGTCAGCAAAGCTGCTGTTTGAAATGCATGAAAAACACGCGCAAACCCTGCGCGAAATGGTGGCCTGGCCCAGTGACCATCCCCGTCAAACACGTGTGAAATACGAAACATTGATGGGGGATGTTGAGGGCCGTGCATTTGTTCAGGCCCTGACCCCATGGGGGCTGTCCGCGGATGAGGCAGAAATGGCCCGCCTGATTTTTATGCAATATAGTCTGTTTAATCGCAATGGTGGCGCGGTTACGCGTAAATCACACGTGCAAACCGGTAAAACCACCCGCTGGCGCGATGAATTGCCAATGCCTGTGGCTGGAATTTATGCGGCTGAATTTGGTGATATTTTGATTTCATTAGGATATGAAAAAGAGAATACTTGGGTCCAGCACCTTGCGGTATCTGGTGCGAAACCTGTGAAAAGTACGGTGAGGTAAGGGAATTATGATGAAAGTGTATGCTTTGTTGGCGATTTGCGGCGTGACTTTAGCGGTCTGCGGTGGCGCAAAAGGCGGAATGAAAATGGATGAATATTCCAAAATTCTGACCGCCTGCGGAAATGAATTGGGGTTGGCTTATCCTAGACGAGAATCCGCGCGATGGAACGCTGGCTCTGGATGGCTTGTTGAATATGTTGCTAACGGTCAAGTATCGGCCAAGCAAGCCAATATGGCAAATAAATGTGCCGCTGATCGTGTAGCAGCACAAAAAGAGATATCACCCGCTGATGCGCCCAATGCAAAGCCACAATCCAGCGGTTCACCCATGATTGCGACGAACCCGCGCCCTGTCTTGGATGGCAGTGGCAAGGTCGCGCCCGCGAAACCCGCTGCGGTCCCCGCGAGCGCACCGGCCAAAATCGAAAATACAACCGAAACCCAATCGGGATACACATCATCGCAGACCGCGCCGGTCAGCACTGGTGTGAACCCGGAATGTCCCGCAGGCGCGTCTCTGTTTATCGGGGGTGCGGGCCTGTGTCCGCAATGATGTTCTTGACCAGAAAGGACCAATGAAATGGTGCAACTGACCCTGCCAAAAAATTCACGGATGAAAACCGGTAAAACATGGCCCAAACCATCGGGGGCAACGAACCTGCGTAAATTCCAGATTTATCGCTGGTCGCCTGATGATGGGGAAAACCCACGGATTGATACATATTTTGTTGATATGGATACCTGTGGTCCCATGGTTTTGGACGCCCTGATCAAAATCAAAAACGAAATTGATCCAACGTTGACATTTCGCCGGTCCTGCCGAGAAGGAATTTGCGGGTCATGCGCCATGAACATTGATGGCATTAACACGCTGGCCTGTATCTATGGCATGGATGAAATCAAGGGCGACGTCAAAATCTATCCCCTGCCACATATGCCGGTGATCCGCGATTTGATCCCTGACCTGACGCATTTTTATGCGCAACATGCGTCCATTATGCCATGGCTGGAAACCAAAACGAACCGCCCTGCCAAGGAATGGAAACAATCCATTGAGGATCGCAAAAAACTGGACGGTCTTTATGAATGTGTGATGTGCGCATCCTGTTCAACGTCTTGCCCATCCTACTGGTGGAATGGCGATCGGTATCTTGGGCCAGCCGCGTTGCTGCATGCTTATCGCTGGATCATCGACAGCCGGGATGAGGCCACCGGCGAACGTTTGGACCAGCTAGAAGATCCGTTCAAACTGTATCGTTGCCACACAATCATGAACTGCGCCAAAACCTGCCCCAAGGGGTTGAACCCCGCCAAGGCAATCGCCGAGGTCAAAAAAATGATGGTGGAACGCGCGGTATAACCGTTTGATATTTCAATACCCCAAAACGCGGCCCTGTTTGCCGCGTTTTGTCGTTTAGGGATTTGCACACATGATTGTTGTGATCGGCTTGATCATTGCCTTTGTTTTGGTGGTGATTTTTTCGAACCGTGCCACACGGCAATGTCGGTGGCGGCGCAATGCGGCGCTGGATCAGGACGGATTTTATTGGCATTGTTTGCAATGTGGCGCTAGCGTGATGACAGACACCAAAGAGGCACCTAAATTGTGCCATGATCCACAGCAGAATAAAACATAGGATACCCCCATGTCAGAACCCGCAGACGCCCAAGCCCGCCGCGATGTGCCACCGGTCATCTGTTATCCCAATGATACATTGCCCACGGTCGATTTGGGGCGGCTACGTGCGGCGCGGGACGCGGCGGAACATGTTGAAACGGTGATCGTTCCGGCCCGTGATGCAGCCTGTTTTACCGCCAAGGCGGGGCAGTTTTTCCGCATCACCTGCGTGGATGGCCCACAGGTGGGGGATCTGAACCTATGGAATGCACATGACCTGTCAGAACGGTTTTATTCGGGAAAAACACGGGCGTTACATGGCACGCATCTGACCACTGGCGAACGCATGTGGTCATCTTTTCCCCATTTGCGGCCCATGGCGACGATCGTGAACGATACGCTGGATTGGTATGTCCAGGACCAGTTTGGCGGATCGGTGCATGATGTGATTGGCACGCGCTGCGATCCCTATACCGGCAATCTGCTCTCTGGGACCCAGTATCACTATTGCTGTCATTCGAACCTGACCCGTGCCTTGGCCGATCATTTAGGGGTCGATTTGGCGCAGGCGGAACCACATGTGCATGATGTGCTAAACGTGTTTATGTGTACTGGTTTTACCCGCGATACCGGCCAATATTTCATGAAGGCCAGCCCGGTACGCCCCAATGATTATTTGGAATTTTTCGCTGAAATAGACCTGGTTGGTGCATTGTCAGCCTGCCCAGGCGGCGATTGTTCGTCCCAGCACAGCAGCGATGTCGCCGCCTGTTACCCGTTGCGGATCGATGTTTATGCCCCACCAAAACAGGCACTGGCTGGGTGGCAGCCGCCTGCGCGAAACGGATATGATCAAACGCACGGGCGCTAGGGTATCGTTCTAACGCCCGCGAATCTGGATTTGCTTTCTGATTAATCAAAGGCCGCGGCCAGAGCGATTTCCACCATGTCGCCAAAGCTGCGTTCGCGGTCCTCTGCGGGCAGGGCTTCGTGGGTTAACAAGTGATCAGAAACCGTACAGATCGCCAGCGCCCGTGCGCCGTGGCGTGCGGCGACCAGATATAATTCGGCGGCCTCCATCTCGACCCCTAAGATGCCATGGCGTGTCATGATTTCCGTCAAATCGGGGCGTTCGTCGTAAAACACATCTGACGAATAAATGCCGCCGACATGGGTGGCCACGTCACGGGTCCGCGATGCCGCCACGGCACGTTCCAATAGGCCAAAATCAGCACAGGGGGCAAAGTTCAATTCCCGCATAATGCCGCGCGATGGGGTGGACATGGTGGTCGCTGTCATTGCGATGACCACATCGCGCACATTCACATGATGTTGCATCGCTCCGCATGATCCGATGCGGATCAGCGTTTTTGCACCGTATTGTGCGATCAATTCATTGGCATAGATCGACAGGCTGGGCATGCCCATGCCAGATCCGTGGATGGTCACTCGGTTGCCGCGATATTCACCGGTATAGCCAAACATACCGCGGACTTCGTTCACCAAAACGGGGTTGGTTAGAAAATTTTCTGCGGCCCATTTCGCACGACGGGGATCGCCTGGCATCAGAACGGTTTCGGCGATATCGCCGGGTTTTGCATTGATATGTGGTGTCATGTCGGACCTTTAGCGTTGGTATTTTATAAAAGGAGTTTGTGTTGCTATACGGTCATATAACAGACGCGCTGGTTTATTGAAATCCTGCGTCAGCCAATAAACCGACGGGGTCCCGTTATTGTCCGCAACGTCATATACCGATTGGATCAAGGCGCGGCCGACCCCCATCCCCCGCGTTTTGGGCGCGGTGAACAGATCCTGTAGATAACAGACATTTTCAATGCGCCAATTGTGGGGGTGATAGATGAAATGGACCAGGCCCACCAAAGTGCCCGCCTGATCCGCAATATGGGCGTTTTGTGCTGGGTTGTCAGGGTCGATCAGGCGTTCAAATGTGGTGTCATAGACGGCCTGTGGGACGCTAGATTGGTAAAATTCCAAATATTGTCGCCACAGGTCACACCATTGGTCGAAATCTGTCGCAGCCAATGGGCGAATTGTTGGGATTAAATGGCGCATTTAACAATACCTTTTCGTCTTACGCTAGGCTAACCTGTGGAGGGTGACAAGAGGGAAGGTATAAATGGTACAATTTGGATATTGCATAATTTATGTGCCAGACGTGGCGCAAAGTTTGGCATTTTTTGAAAAGAGTTTTGGATTAAAGCGGCGGTTTTTGCACGAAGGCGGAGATTACGGCGAGTTGGACACAGGGGCCACGGTTTTGGCCATGGCCAGCCATGATTTGGGGGCACAAAATTTGGCGGATGGATATTTGCGTGCTGATCAGGCGGATCGGCCATTGGGGTTTGAGGTAGCGTTATGCGATCCTGATGTGGCAGGGATGCATCAGGCTGCCATTCATTACGGTGCGGTCGAAATCAGTGCGCCCGAGACAAAGCCCTGGGGTCAGATGGTGTCCTATGTGCGCACACCCTGTGGCATCTTGTTGGAATTGTGTTCACCGATGTAGAAAACGCGCCCCTTGGGGCGCGTTTGATTGAGTATTTGGGCAAAAATGAAAGCAGCCGTTATTGTGCGGCGATCGGCGTTGGCGTCGCCAGCGTTACAATGTCGCGCATGATTGTGTTTAGTTCAAAATCCTTGGGGGTGTAGACGCGGGCCACGCCCATGGCGCGCAAGCGTTTGGCATCGTCGTCAGGGATGATGCCGCCAACGATCAATGGGATATGGTCCAGATCGTTTGATTTCAGTTTTTCCAAGACCTCTTGGACCAGTGGCAGGTGGCTGCCTGATAAGATCGACAGGCCAATGACATGGGGGTTGTTTTCTTTGGCCGATGCGATGATTTGATCGGGGGTCAGGCGGATGCCGTCATAGGTCATATCCATCCCGCAGTCGCGCGCACGGAAAGCGATTTGTTCTGCGCCGTTTGAATGGCCATCAAGACCGGGTTTACCCATCAGGAACGACAGGCGGCGGCCCAGTTGTTTGCTGACCATATCCACCGCGTCGCGAATGTCATCAAGCCCTTGGGTTTTGTTCGAAGGGTTGCGCGAAACACCCGTTGGCCCACGGTATTCACCATGGATTTCACGCATCACGGCGGCCCATTCGCCCGTTGTCACGCCTGCCTTGGCCGCAACGATGGACGGGGGCATGATGTTGTCGCCATTTTGGGCCGCTTGGCGCAGATCGGCCAGGGCCTGTTGTACCGCATTGTTATCACGTGTGGCGCGCCAGTCGTTGAGGCGGTTGATCTGATCCTGTTCGACCGCTGGATCCACGACCATGATGCCGCCATCCCCCGATGTCAGTGGGGACGCTTCGCCATTGGTGAATTTGTTGACACCCACCACAATGGTTTCATTCCGTTCAATTTTGTTCAGACGTTCGGCGTTGCTGTCGACTAGACGCGATTTCATATAATCGATAGACTGGATGGCACCGCCCATGCCAGAAAGCGTATCTAATTCGTGACGGGCGGCGGTTTTTAGGGCTTCGACCTTGGCGTCGACCGCGGGGTTTTGATCAAAGAGATCGTCAAATTCCAGTAGGTCGGTTTCATAGGCCATGATTTGTTGCATCCGCATGGACCACTGTTGATCCCAGGGGCGGGGTAGGCCCAGTGCTTCGTTCCAGGCGGGCAGCTGCACGGCGCGTGCGCGTGCTTTCTTGGACAGGGTGACGGCCAGCATTTCGATCAGGATGCGATAGACGTTGTTTTCGGGTTGTTGTTCGGTCAGGCCAAGGCTGTTGACCTGAACCCCATAGCGAAACCTGCGATATTTTGGGTCGCTGACGCCATAGCGGGTTTCTAGGATTTCATCCCATAGATCCACGAATGCACGCATTTTACACATTTCGGTGACAAATCGTATGCCGGCGTTTACGAAAAATGAAATGCGTCCGCACAGGGCGGGGAAATCATCCGCGGCCACGCGCGGTTTTAATTCGTCTAGAACGGCGATTGCGGTGGCCAGGGCATAGGCCAATTCCTGTTCTGGTGTGGCACCGGCCTCTTGCAGGTGATAGGAACAGACATTCATCGGGTTCCATTTGGGCACATTGTTATAGCAGTATTCGGCCACATCCCCGATCAATTTTAAGGACGGCTGGGGTGGGCAGATATAGGTGCCGCGGCTGAGGTATTCCTTGATCAGGTCGTTTTGAACCGTGCCCTGCAGTTTGGCAACATCTGCGCCCTGTTCTTGGGCCACGGCGATATACAGCGACAACAGCCATGGGGCCGTGGCATTGATCGTCATGGATGTATTCATCTGTTCCAAGGGGATCTGATCGAACAGGGTGCGCATGTCGCCCAGATGACAGACAGGGACGCCCACTTTGCCCACTTCGCCGCGTGACAGAACATGATCGCTGTCATAGCCGGTCTGTGTGGGCAGATCGAAAGCCACGGACAGACCCGTTTGTCCCTTGGACAGGTTGGATCGGTACAGCGCATTTGATGCCGCTGCGGTCGAGTGGCCGGCATAGGTGCGGATAAGCCAAGGTCTATCTTTGGGTGTCTCAGACATGGTGCCCCCATTTGGTAATAAAATTTCACTTAAACCTAGATACTTGAAATAATGTAAGGATGTCAATTCGCTGCGTTGCGGCAGATGTATTGACGGTAATTTTGTTTGTTGCGTAGTGTAGCGCATGGATATTTCGATATAAATTACCAAAATTTAGGGCAATTTATGAAATTTCTGCAATCGCTCGGTTATAAAATTACAAAAAATGTTCCAAATGGGTTGCAATATTTCGTCACAAATATATCAATGGGGTGAGCGCGATTCTGCATCGCGGCAATTTTAAGCACGGAGAAGGACAATGGCTTTGGACGCTAATTCAAACATCGCAGCCTATGATGCACCGGAAAAAGACCTGTATGAGATCGGTGAAATGCCACCCCTAGGGCATGTGCCTGCACAGATGTATGCATGGGCCATTCGCCGTGAACGCCATGGCGAACCCGATAAATCGTTTCAGGTTGAGGTGGTCGAGACACCCACGTTGGACAGTCATGATGTGTTGGTCCTGGTCATGGCTGCAGGCGTGAATTACAACGGCATTTGGGCCGGTTTGGGCGTTCCGATCAGCCCGTTTGACGGCCACGGTGCAGATTATCATATCGCGGGTTCGGATGCATCCGGGATCGTTTGGGCCGTAGGTGACAAGGTGCGCAATTGGAAAGTGGGCGACGAGGTTGTAATCCATTGTAACCAGGACGATGGCGACGACGAAGAATGTAACGGCGGCGATCCGATGTTTTCGACCAGTCAGCGGATTTGGGGCTATGAGACGCCCGATGGGTCATTTGCGCAATTCACACGTGTGCAGGCGCAGCAATTGATGCCACGACCCAAACATCTGACATGGGAAGAAAGTGCCTGTTACACTCTGACATTGGCCACCGCCTATCGCATGTTGTTTGGGCATCATCCCCATGAATTGAAACCTGGTCAAAATGTATTGGTCTGGGGCGCGTCGGGCGGTTTGGGAACCTATGCCATTCAGCTGATCAACGCGGCCGGTGCCAACGCCATTGCCGTTATTTCAGACGAAGACAAACGTGATTTCGTCATGGGTCTGGGGGCCAAAGGCGTGATCAACCGCAAAGATTTCAACTGTTGGGGCCAATTGCCCGCCGTCGGATCGCCCGAATATGCCGAATGGTTCAAAGAGGTACGTAAATTCGGCAAGGCGATTTGGGAATTCACCGGCAAGGGCAACAACGTTGATATCGTGTTCGAACACCCCGGCGAAGCCACGTTCCCAGTATCAACATTCGTCTGTAAAAAAGGCGGCATGGTTGTGATTTGTGCGGGCACCTCTGGTTTTAACTGTACCTTTGACGTGCGCTATATGTGGATGCACCAAAAACGTTTGCAGGGCTCGCACTTTGCCCATCTGAAACAGGCGGCCGCGGCGAATAAATTGATGATTGAACGCCGTTTGGACCCATGCATGTCCGAGGTTTTCCCATGGGAAGAAATCCCTGCGGCGCATTTGAAAATGCTGCGTAACGAACATAAACCCGGCAATATGGCTGTTCTGGTTCAGGCACCGACAACGGGTCTGCGGACCTTTGAAGATGCATTAGACGCGCGTTAATCCGTTCTGGAACACCCATTAGAATCAAGGGCCGCGAATCGTTCATATGATTTGCGGCCCTTTCGCATTTGAAAATGCGGCGTTTTGCATATCAATACCTTAGATTTTCCCTGACCCGCCATTTATGGGGGGTTGAAAAAAGCGAATATCATTAAGCAGTTAATTCGCGCTAAGATTGTGTTAACCAAATATTAACCATTATTAATGAGACTGAAATGAAACATGAATGGATTTTGGACGTTTTGACCGATCTGCGCAGTTTCGCCAAAAACAACGATCTGTTGACTTTGGCGGCCCAGCTAGAAGATACGCAGCTGGTGGCAGCAATTGAAATCGCGTCCTATAGCGAAAGCTTTGGTTATGACGCGACAGCACAAGACCCTGCACATCAATGCGATATTGTCGCAGATCGATCAGGCAAGCGGGTTATCTGATCTACAGCCATTGATCGAGGATCTGCGTGACAAAATTGGCGTGGATCATATGGTTTACCATTGGGTTAATTCCAAGGGGGCCAGTTTAGGGGTGGGAACCTATAGCGATATTTGGCGCAATCGTTATTTGGACCTGGGATATGTGCGCGTTGATCCGGTTGTTCTGGGGTGTTCACAACAGATGCATCCGGCCGATTGGAAAACCCTTGATTGGTCCAGCAAAGCGGCACGGGCGTTTTTACAAGACGCGCTGGAACACGGGGTTGGGAACCAGGGACTGTCTGTCCCAATTCGGGGCCCACTGGGGCAATACGGGCTGTTTACCGTAAATCACCGGTGCTCTGACGATGAATGGGCGGATTTTATCGAAACCCATCGCGCGGATTTAATTGTCCTCAGCCATATTTTGAACACCAAGGTGATCGCGCTTGAGGGCGAGGCCAAGACACAATCGCGTACCGCATTATCCCCCCGTGAAACGGAATCCCTGACCCTTTTGGCGATTGGGTATAGCCGCGCACAAGTGGCGCAAACCATGCAAATTTCGGAACATACCCTGCGCGCCTATATCGAAAGCGCGCGGTTGAAATTGGGGGCATCCAATACCATCCATGCGATTGCATCGGCCCTGACACAAGGGATCATTTTAATTTAAATGCAATGTAAATAGGGCGTTGCCGTTTAGAATTCTTAATTCCTCTTGGCCTAGCCTTGGCTCTGCGACTGTCAGAACCAGAAGGGCCAAGGACAATGATCAGATTTATATTTGCCGATCAACTACATAAATTTCCAAAACTGCGCGACACCATGTTCCAAGACCGCGCCTTGCAATTCAAAACGCGTTTGAATTGGGCGGTGCATGTGGATGAAAACGGGTTCGAAATGGATCAATATGACGCGATGAACCCGCTCTATGTGATTTGGGAAATGCCTGACGGTCGCCATGGTGGGTCGATGCGGCTAATGCCGACAACGGGGCGCTGTATGATCAATGAACATTTTGGCGAATTGTTAACGGATGGGCCCGTGAACAGCCCGCTGATCTGGGAATCAACGCGGTTTTGTTTGTCGCCTCACGCCAAACCCCGCACGGCCAATGCGTTGATGTTGGCAGGCGGCGAATTTATGAAAGGCTGCGGTGTCAAACAATATGTGGGCGTGTTTGACCAGCGCATGATCCGCATTTACCGTATGATCGGGGCCAGCCCCAAACTGTTGGGGCAAACGGGGCAGGGATCCGATTTTATCGGTATTGGCCTGTGGTCCTATGATGCGCAGCTGCATGAACGTGTGTCGAAAATCGCGGGCATTTCCTTGGAACAATCCCTAGAATGGTTCGAACAGTCCTTTGGGGCAGATCCACAATTTGCGATGGTTGGCTAACTTAGCCACTGGTATCTTGGCCCCCACCGCATTAGGGTCGGGCCATGACACAAAGCCCTATTGTTTTTTCAGATGATCAGGCGGATGCCTTTGACCATGTGGCCGATATTTTGCGCGGCGCAGGTATTGATTTAGACAACCAATTGCTGCGCCCCCCGCGCGATATGGCGTCATCCGTCATGGCCCTGATGGGCAAGGCAGGATCGGGCAAAACCATGCTGCTGGCGCATTTGGTCAATGCCCTGTCTGATGCAGGCGTTGACATCGTGTCCGGCGATTACGAAAGCCGCCGCAAGAAAGAAAAACGCACCCTCGCCATTTTGGCCCCCACAAACAAGGCAGCATCCGTGCTGCGCAACCGTGGCGTGCCCGCAACCACCATTCACCGCATTTTATATACCCCCGTTTATGACCCCGAATATGAACGCATCGCTGAATGGTTGGCCGGTGAAACCGACCGCCCCGAGGTCGAAGGCCTAACACCCGAGGCGCTGGATCGGGCGCATGATTTTTATCAAACTGCCAAATCCATCCCCGGTGCCTTGGCCGCGGCGGGGCTGCGTGGATCTGATTTCATCACGGGCTGGAAACGCCGCGAAAGCCCGCTGGACATCGGTTTCATTGACGAAGCGTCGATGCTGGATGACCGCCAGTTCGAAGATTTACAAGAAATTTTCCCAACACTTGTGTTGTTTGGCGACCCTGCGCAGTTGGCCCCTGTGAACCAAGGCGGTGGAATGGTGTTTGACAAATTACAAGCGGGACAAAAGAAAACCCTAAGCCGCGTCCACCGCCAAACCCAAGACAACCCTATTTTGGATTTGGCCCATGCTTTGGCCGATCCTGTCATCACGTTTCACGATTTCGAAACCTTGATCCAAGAGAAAGCCGCCCGCGATGATCGCGTGGTCTGGGGCCAGCGGGTTGAGGTTGATTTAATGGCGCGCAGCCCCGTGCTGGTCTGGCGCAACGCCACCCGTATTCGATTGATCCAAGCATTTCGCAAGGTCTATGACGCCCCCGAGGACGCGCTGTTACCCGGTGAGCCGCTGATCTGCGATGGGATCGAGCTGCCCCTAAAACACCGCAAAAAACGCATCGACCTAGAGGCGCGCGGCCTGATCAAAGGGGCGCAGGTGGTCTATTTGGGACCAGGGCGCAAACCGGGGTTTTCCCGTCTGCATGTTATCGGTGCAGAGGATCCACAACTATCCGCCGCCTCCATCGTAAAAATCGAAAAACCGGATGAAGAAGAACCCTTTATCCCTTTTGCCGCGCGGATGGGGGCTGCGTTTTTGCATGGGGCCGCGGTCACCATCCACAAGGCGCAGGGGTCACAATGGGATACCGTTCAGGTTTTTGCCCCTGATCTATATGCGGCCTCGCAAATGGGCCGCGTCGAGGCAGGACAGCCATTGTGGAAACGGCTGGCCTATGTCGCGATTACGCGGGCGCAGGATCGGTTGATTTGGGTGGTGCGCAACCGTTTGTCGAAACCAACTGCCCCCTTGGATACCGATGATCTGCGCGTATTTGCCAACCCCGAATTGAAACTGGAAATTCAAGACAGCCCTGCATAATTTTCTGGGTCTTTCGAATTGCCCACTTGCCTATTCGCGCTATTCCTTTTCTAGTAAGCAAAAATAAAAATAAGGGAGGTCCCATCATGCTGGGCCAAATGATGCATCGGCCATTGTCGATCATTGAAATTTTACGCTATGCGGCGGAAATCCACCGCGATGCGGAGATCGTCTCTGTTCGTACCGAAGGCGACATTCACCGATACGGGTACGGTGACGCCATGACCCGCGTGGGCCAATTGGCGCATGCCTTGGATCGGCTGGGGGTTCAGGCGGGCGACCGCGTGGCAACCTTGGCGTGGAACGGGTACCGCCATTTCGAATTATATTATGCGATCAGCGGGATGGGCGCGGTGTGTCACACGATCAATCCACGCCTTAGCGCGGAACAGATGACGTTTATTGTCGATCATGCCCAGGATCGCGTGTTGTTTACTGACCTGACTTTTGTGCCAATCCTGCAAAACATTGGTGATCAATTGCCTGCTGATTTGCAAATCGTGATTATGTGCGACCCCGATCATATGCCCGATGGGTTGGATGGCGCGCTGTGTTACGAAACGCTGCTGGCGGGTCAATCTCCGGATTATGATTGGCCAAGTTTGGATGAAAACACCGCTGCAGGTCTGTGCTATACCTCGGGGACAACGGGAAACCCCAAGGGTGCGTTATATTCGCATCGCTCAACCGTGTTGCACGCTATGTCTGTCGCAATCAGCATGGGTCGCCTAATGGGCGAAGGCACGCGCGTTTTGCCCGTTGTGCCGCTGTTTCACGTTAATGCGTGGGGCCTGCCTTATACCGCGCCGATGGTTGGCGCATCGCTGATATTCCCCGGTGCGCAATTGGATGGCGCGTCACTTTATCAGTTGATGGACCGTGAACGGGTGACATCAGCATGGGGTGTGCCGACTGTGTGGCTGGGCCTGTTGGGGGAAATTGCAGAACAAGGTCGCAATCCGACTGGATTTGATAATGTGGTTGTGGGCGGCTCTGCCGCGCCACGATCCATGATCCGTGCCTTTGAAACATCAGGTGTGTCGGTCTGTCACGCATGGGGTATGACCGAGATGAGCCCAATCGGAACACACGGAATTTTGCCCAATCACCAGCGCAATACATTGGATTTGGAACAGCGTCTGGATATTCAACAGGCCCAAGGCCGCCGCGCGTGGGGGGTTGATTTGAAAATCGTGGATGACGCAGGCCAGCCACTGCCCCACGATGGACAAATCGCTGGCGAATTGTTTGTGCGCGGCAACGGGATTATCAGCGGGTATTACAACAACCCCGACGCAACCGCCTCTGCGATGGATGCGGATGGCTGGTTCGGTACCGGCGATATCGCCACCATTTCCCCTGACGGATTGCTGCGCATCCAGGATCGGTCCAAGGATTTGATTAAATCGGGTGGTGAATGGATCAGTTCCATTGACCTGGAAAATGTGGTTATGGGGCATCGTGATGTTGCAAATTGCGCGGTCATTGCCGTGCCGCATCCCAAATGGGATGAACGCCCATTACTGATCGTGGTTCCCGCGGGGGATCGTCGCGTCACCAAAGACGAGATAGACGCACTATTGCTAAAACATGTTGCGAAATGGCAGCTGCCTGATGCAATTGAATTCGTCGATGCCTTGCCATTGACCGCGACGGGCAAGGTTTCAAAACTCACACTGCGTCAGAAATTTGCTGACTACGAACTTCCAAATTAGAGGGTACCATGGATCTAGGTATAACAGAAAAAGTCGCCCCACTGATCGCGGCCGTCCGCGATATGGTGGAAAACGAAATCGCCCCCTTGGATCATGAATATCACATGGAGGTGGGCAAACATCCCTCGGGCGACCGGTTTCAACATACAGACCGCCAGCTGGAGATCCTTGATGGTCTTAAATCTATGGCGCGCGAACGGGGTTTGTGGAATTTCTGGCTGACAGACAGCGAAAAAGGCTATGGCCTGACCACGGTCGAATATGCTTATCTGGCCGAAGAAATGGGCAAAGTCGGAATAGCCGCCGAAGTGTTCAACTGTAACGCCCCCGACACCGGCAATATGGAGGTTTTGGAACGTTATGGCACGCAAGACCACAAAGACCGGTGGCTCTATGATCTGCTAGATGGAAAAATCCGCTCGGCCTATGTGATGACAGAACCAAACACGGCATCCTCTGACGCGGCCCAACTGGCGTTTTCGGCGCGCCGCGATGGGGATGATTGGGTCCTAAACGGTGAAAAATGGTGGATCTCGGGCGCAGGCGATCCGCGCTGCGCACTCTATATTGTGATGGCCTGCACGAATCCGGATGCGCCAAAACACAGCCGTCACACAATGTTTGTGATGGACCCCAAAACATCAGGCGTCGAGGTGCTGCGCCCCATGCAGGTCTTTGGCCACGACGATGCGCCACATGGGCACATGCACATCCGATTTACCAATGTGCGTATCCCTGCCAGTGCTGTTGTCCTTGGCGAAGGTCGCGGTTTCGAAGTGGCCCAAGGCCGCTTAGGGCCAGGCCGCATACATCACTGTATGCGCGCAATTGGCCAGGCGGAAAAGGCACTCGACATGATGTGCCGCCGCGGTTTGCAGCGCGAAGCCTTTGGTAAGCAGATCATCGATTTGGGGGCCAACTATGATATCATCGCAAATGCGCGTATGGATATCGAAATGGCCCGCCTGCTATGCCTCAAGGCTGCTTACATGATGGATACGGCCGGTGTCCGTGCCGCACAACCTTGGATTTCCAAAATCAAAGTGGTTGCCCCCTTAATGGCCGGGCGTGTCATCGACGACGCAATGCAGCTGCACGGGGCTGCAGGCATTAGCCAAGATTTTGATCTGGCCCATATGTGGACACATGTCCGAACATTGCGCTTTGCAGACGGCCCAGATGCCGTCCATCGCCGCCAAGTGGCACGCGCCGAACTGCGCAAATATCGTAATGTTTGATATGTCTATTTCGCCTTCGGCGAGGATATTTTTAGACAAAAAATGAACATATGCGCCTCATTTTTTGTCTCGAAAATATCCTCGGGGTGAATTGGCCAAAGGCCAAGAGGGGCAGACAGCCCCTTAACGGTCCTCTGTATCCATCCAAATTGTAACGGGTCCGTCATTAACCAGTGCAACCTGCATGTCGGCGCCGAACTCACCCGTTGCCACTGTGATCCCTTTGGCGGCAAGGGTGTTTGCAAAATATTGGTATAGCTGCCGCCCGTCCTCGGGTTTCGCAGCATAGGAAAACCCGGGTCGATTGCCGCGGGATGTATCGGCTGCAAGGGTAAATTGGCTGACCACCAATGCGGATCCGTTGATGTCCAAAATTGATTTATTCATTTTTCCTGCATCATCTTTGAAAATACGCAGTTTGGCGATTTTCGAAACCAGGTGATCCGCTTGTGTTTCGGTATCACCCTGCATCGCGCAGACAAAGATGAGCAGACCGGCACCGCATGTTCCGATCTCGCGACCATCGACGCTGACCTGTGCTTGTGACACCCTTTGTAGGAGGACCCGCATGTTTTTTATCCTTGTTGTGTGGCCACAATATATCCTAGCCCCACCGCCATGATAAGTCCGAATGTGACGGCTAAAGCAATTTTCCAGGCTGAGTAGGGGCGTTCCCCTTGTACGCGACCTGTACGCGCATTTACGACAAATCGATAGGACGTTCCGCGGTATTTATATGCGGCCATATATACGGGCAAAAGGATATGTTTAAAGGTGACATCGCTAAGAGTGGTGTTGATATCATGCACCCGCTGGCGATCACCGCCGATATCAAATCGGACATCGCGGGCAATGACTCGGTCCATTTTGTCGCGCGCCTCGCGAAAGCCTTCATCCAAAAGGACGCTGTAGCCTTCGGCTTGGAACCCTGCCAGATACTCGGGGCTATAGGGCACCAATTCAGAGAGGTCCCAAGGTTCCAGCGCATCTGTAAACCGTTTAGGCAATGAGCGTGACGCCAGCACAAGCATGTCGTCGAAAAACCGTGCGAGACGGCCTGATGCAGGGTACCAACGTATCTTTTGCACCTGGACCTGTTGGGATTTTCCGTCGCGCATGACGGTTCGGGTTTCATAGTAAACCTGACCGCGTTCATCGCGATAGGTGGATTTGGTATCGGCATCAAATGTCCAGTAGGGCACGTATATGCCCTGTAATTTGCGGCCCCGGCGTGCGTATTCCTGCAAGCCGTTGGGCGCAAACCATAAGTTTCCCAGCCAATCGGTCATGGCCTGTTTTGCGGCACGATCATCCAGCGCAAAGGGCAGCAGCGCCTTGGGTTTAATGTGGCGGAATTCGCCCGTGTCTGTCACGACAGGTGTCGCACAAAATGGGCATTCAGTTGCGTGATCACTGCCCATTAATTCAATTTGCGCGGCACAGTTGGGACATTGGCTGATCCGGTGTGTTTCCATTTCGGATGCATCCAGCGCCCCCGCCAATGCGTTTTCAAAATCGAGTTCGCGTATATTTGACGCCCAGGGTCCCGGCTGGGCCATAGATTGTGTGTGTCCGCAGTGATCGCAGATCATTTTACCATCAGTGGGATCAAATCGGTAATCCGCGCCGCATTGATCACAGGGAAAGCGGTGGTGTTCCTTGGCCGCGGCGGGCAAGGGGGGCGGTGTTTGTGGCATTGATCTGTCCTATCCCATGGGGGGCGGGGGCGGCGGCAGAATTGTGAACAATTGTGCCAGTTCGGTGACCTCTTCGGCCTTTTTCCAACCATCCTGACCGGCGGTCCAGACATATGTGTCGCGCGAAAACGTGCCGTCGGTCACCATGCGTCCAAGGCGCGCCTTGGAATAGGGGCCGGTTGTTTGGCCATTTTCAGCAATGTGCCAGACATGTTCCGCAGGGGGGGGCGGTGGCGGGGGTGGGGTCGCGGCGGCCGGTGCGGGGCTGGTCCCCCAGGGACCCGTTGCCATTGCCTGCGCCATACCCATGCCCATCCCTGCACCAATGCCTGCACCCATG
>CAJXSD010000002.1 GCA_913060475.1 uncultured Paracoccaceae bacterium
TGTCTGGCAAATCCAACCCATAGGCGCGGCGTAACATATTGCGGAACCGGTTCATCGACACAGGCGAAAACACCAAAATACGATGCATAAAAATGTCATAGGCCCGTTCAATCGGATGATGCAAAACGGTAAATTTTTTGTGCCCACGGTTTTGCGCAAACCATTCGCGCAGGGTTTTATCAGTAAAATTTCCCAGCATACTGACATCAGGATCCAGCTGTCGCATCCAATCGACCACGCCGCGGTTCAATCGCCCCTGTATGGGCATAAACAACAGGGGCAGGCCTTCGCAGGCGTGGAAATTGCCGATTGTGGCGGGGCGGGTCGGTTCATACATGGGGACCTGCGCCAGCCCGAAATAATCCCAATTCGCCAGATGCAGCGCCATGTCGTCGAAATTTGCCACTTTGCTGGGCAGGGGGTCGGGGTTTTGCGGCTTTAGCGTTTTACACAGCTGTTCCAACGGCTCTGCCGCACCCAAAAACCGGCCCAAACCGTTGATCACATCCAAGTTGTGCAAATCGGCGTAATGCAGGTGAAATGCCGTCTGCCCCCGTTTTTGCAATTCATTTTGCAAAATCTGGTAATACCCGCGGAATTTTCCCAAAAACGCATCAAATGTATCGGCGTCAAACTGAATTGGGCGTGTTTCGCGGCGTTTTAGGTTGGTTAATTTCCACTGGCCGGTTTGCTGGGCAATCTGCAGGGACACGAAACTTTCAACCGGATTGCGGTAAAGGATCACCTTGGCACAGCGCGGATCATCCAGCAGGGGTTCCAAAACACGCGGATCATGGCCGTTGAAATACCGAAACCCGTATAACCCGTCGTCTTGATCGCGAAATGCCTGTAACAGGCCATGCGGATCACGATCCCGGCGGGCCACATCATACCCCAAAACCTGATCTGTTTTCGGGGTGCCGATAAATTCGGGGTTAAAGGCCTCTCCCATACAGAAAATGTCGGGAAATTCGTTCAGATTCGTTTCCAAAAAATTGGACCCTGTGCGCATTTCCCCGAAAATAACAAAGCTATCAAATCTACGTGTCATTCTGTCTCGGCTCATATTTTGTGTGTGGTTTGGGCGTGTCCTGCCCCCGCAGTGCAGTGGGAAATTCCCCCATAATAAAGGGCAACATGCCTGCGTTTTTCAAATCTTGCAGAAATTGGGCAAACCCTGCCATATCTGCCATTTCCAAATCGTCAAACCCATCGCATCGCAGGGATAGATCACGCGCGATTTGGGACAGGGCCTCGGTCGGGTTTTGCAGATAATCGGCCAGGCTCCAGACGGTCACACGCGCCTTGACCCAGCGTTCGCCCAGTGATTTCAGATGCGCCGCCTCGATCCGTTGCAGGTTGGCGGCAATTTTGCGTTTGTTGCCAAAGCTGATGTCCGCATGAAACAGTGGCACAGCCCATGCGCCCGAAATCACGTGGATCGTCGCATTGCCATCGCGCGCCATGAACGGGCCAATCGCCTGATTGTCATCTGGTCCAAACTGAAAACAATGACGCGCGCTGCGCCCGTTCCATAACAGATTGGTCAAAAATGCCTGCGGATTACGGTCCCTGATTGCGGCATCATCGGTCAACCCGCCCAGATACCCAGTTTGACCATCCACAAACTGCACCCCCAAAGGGTGAAACAAATGGCCATGGGTGACAAAATCGGAATGGCGCGTGATCCATGTTTGGAAATTTGGATATAGGTCCGCAAACCCCTGAAACACGGCATAGGGGCGTGCGGTCAAGACGCGTTCGACACCTTTGTTGGGAAATCGGCTTTGCATGATCAGGCCGGCGCGCCCTTTGGTCCGGCGCTCCATGGCGCGGTTGAACAGGCGGTCAATTTTCGATCGTGCAGGGGGCAACTGCGGCTGGTTTCGGGGGCCGTCGCCCAGGAAATAATCATATAGCGCATTGGCCTGTGGCCAGATTTTACGCGCCAGAAAACTGTCGGACCGGCGCAGTAATTGCAAATGATCATCATAAAACACATAGGGTTTGCCCTGATGATCAAATTTCGAAAATGTCAGTGACCGGCTTTCGATCTGGTCCGAATGCCGCCGCGCCAGCGACTGGAAATAACTTTCATCCGGAATCCAGACGCCGCGAAAATAATCATCATAGTGTTTGCGATTCGGATCGTTCAAAATTGCCGACAGGGTTTTGGCCGTTAAACACCACCACTGCGACCCCATATGCGGCACGATCCCCTTGGGAATGGTCCGTTTGACCCCCAATTTACGCTGAGCGCGGACCGACAGATCAAACAACCGCCGCTGTTTTTTCCAGGAAAACGGAAAATGCAGTTGGAACCGTTCCAGCCCCAATCCACCCTTGATCCATGACACATCGCGGGTGGTAACGGATTCGATAAAATCAGTGTCGCGAAACTGGTCCAGATAGGCCACCAAATCCTGCACTGGCCGCAGGGGCAAACAGGACCCGGACGTCAAATAAATGTGCGATACATCCGGATGCAGACGCAACATGTCCTGACAGGCATCCTGCGTGGCGGCCACCAATTCCCAACTGCCCCAATCACACCGATGACGCGCGGAAAATGACACCTGTGGCGCATCCACCAGCCCCTGACGCAGCGCGGCAAAATCGGCATCCGGCACAGCCGCATCAACATGAATCACAACGGGGCAATCAGACTGCGCCCACATGCGCGCAATCTGGGCCACCCGATCCAACGCCGTGTGCACCAGCATCACAATTCCGATTTGTGCGCGTGCTTGTGTCATATTATGCCCAATTTCCCTTTGACATTAGCCCCAGAATTTCCAGCTGTCGCCAGTTGATATACTGTTCTGACCATCGGTTCCACAATTCAGGGTTTTCCTGCCATTGCTGCAAATAGGCCTGATATTCCCGACTGGATGCATAATGCTGGCCGCGGCTGTTTTCATCGTCCAGTTTTTCGGCAAAAATATTCAGGAATTTTGTGTGCAACAAAACCCCGCTGGGCTTTTCTCCGCCTGCAAAATCATAGACCAAATTCAAACCACGCGGCAAAATCATATGTGTCGAACTTTCATAGACGTACCCGCGCGCCCATTTGACCAAAGGCGTTTTGTTCAACGCCGGTGCCTGTTTGGGCGTTTTGGCGAAAAACGCGCGGGTGCGCACGCCGCCTTGGATCCATAGATTGCCGAACTGTGTGTTTTTTTCGATGGTGTAATTGCCGGCATCAAACCATGACAGTGTGTCAATCGGGTTTTCCCCCACCCCACACCGCGCATCGGCGACGGGCCCTTTGGGGTACAGATCCAACAACATCGCCCCAAAGGATCGCGCCCCCTGTTCATCCAGCCATTGGGTCAGCGCCGGCAAGGGCCGCGTATCGCAGTGCGGATAGACCAGCAATTCATCGGGATCGACGACCAGGGTCCAATGCCCACGGCAATACCGGTGCTGCAAACTGGTCAGCCAATCCACCCCAAAGCGGGCGGATTTGTAACTGGCCCCTGTTGTCCAAAACGACACGTCAGGTTGCTGTCGCAAATAATCCTGCGTTTCGTCAGTGCTGGCATTATCCACAATCAAAAAATGCCGAACCCCCATCGCACGGTAATAGTCGAAAAAATAGGGCAGCCGCGCATATTCGTTGCGCATGGTCGACAGGATCACGATATCGTTGGGTTGAATGTTTCGGGTATAATCCTGAACAACACGCAATTCGCGGGATTTGCGCCATGCCCGGATCAACAATCGTTGACGGCGCAGGCGTAATTTATATTTTTGCCATAAATTCATGCCGTTACACCCAGCCACCGCGCGACATCAGGCCCAGACGTTCCAGTTGCCGCCAATCGGTATATTTCGTGGAATGATCGGTCATCAAGGTCGGGTTCGCGGCCAATGTTTCGTAATAATCCGTGTATAGGTCCGAATTTTCAAAATGTTCTTTGCGCCCCATTTCTTCGACGGATCGCGCGGCAACATATTGTGCATGGAACTGTTATAGACATAGCGACGGTTCCATTTGACCAGCGGCACTTTGTTCAATGTGGGGGCTTTGCGCGGATCGGATTTGAAAAAATGGCGCATGCGCGGGCCGCCTTGGATCCACAGGTTGCCCAGTTTGGGTTGCAGTTGGATTTGGTAATTGCCCGCATCAAAGTGGGTCAGCGTGGTCATGGGATCCTGATCGCCACTGTGGCGCCCGTCAGCCAGCGATGCGGCCGGATACATATCCAGCATCATCGCCCCCATCATCGGTTGATCGCAGCGGTCCAACCAATCACATAGCGCGACCAGATCACGGCTTGTATGATGCGGATAGACCAGCAATTCATCCACATCACAGGTCAGACACCAATGCCCATGGGCATAACGCATCTGCAACCACGTCAGCCAATCCATGCCAAAGCGTGACAATTTATAGCTGTGCGCCGTGTGCCACAGCGACACATCAGGCTGCGCCGCCAAAAAATCACGGCTATGGTCCGTGCTGTCATTATCCACCACCAGAAAATGCCGCACGCCCAGCGCGCGGTAATGATCCAGAAAATGGGGCAACCGGTTCATTTCGTTGCGCAACGTGACAAAGCATAAAATATCGCCCGCACGAATTGATTGGGTGTTATCGCGCATTCGGCGCAATTGCCGCCGTTTTCGCAGGGCGCGAAACAGCAAACGCCGTCGTTTTACACGTAACCGATATGCTTGCACCCACGCGACCACACCAAAGCGTCCTAGTGAATCAACGTAACGCCGGGGGCATAGGCAATAAAAAACGAGTTTTCGTAATTCGGTTTGCCATAGCGAAATGGCGTGTGATCGTCAAACCGCACCACATGCCCACCCGCGCCCTGTAATACGGCCTGACCTGCGGCGGTGTCCCATTCCATGGTGCGCCCCAAACGCGGGTATAAATCCGCCTCGCCCGTGGCGACCAAACAGAATTTCAACGATGACCCGGCCGGCGTCATTTCGGCCACGCTATATTTCTGAATATAGGCATCTGTTGCCGCATCGCGGTGCGATTTTGATGCCACGACAGCCAAGGCGTTATTATCCGGTACCCGCACCGAAATGGGGGATATGTCGCCCAGCGTCCCCAGGCTGTAATTGCCTGTTTCCTCAATGCTTTGGCCTGTGGAATCGGTGTAAAACAACCGCCCCACTGCGGGTGCATACACGATCCCGCGGGTAGGCACGCCCTGTTCGACCAAGGCGATATTTACGGTAAACTGCCCCCGCCGTTGAATGAAATCTTTGGTTCCGTCCAGGGGGTCGACAATCAAAAACCGGTCGGCTGTCAGGGCATGCGATTGGGCCTGCTCTTCGGTCACGATTGTGATGTCGGGAAATGCCCCACGCAAGCCATCGAAAATGATTGCATCCGCGGCGGTATCGGCGCGGGTGACGGGGCTGTTATCGCCCTTGGTTTCGACGCCCAAATCATCCTGGGCGTAAATGTCCATAATCGCCTGCCCCGCCCGCAGGGCCAGTTCACGCATTACATTGGTAAGGATTTCGTAATTCAAATCTGTTCTCTCTTTGACAGGGGTCATCCCAGTTGGCATCCGCATTGCTTATGCATCAGTCAACGGTTAAGATCTAGTTTAAGAAAGACATACCCATGGGTCACGCGCTAAATCCGGGATTTCGAAAATTTATGCCGATGGTACAAAGCAACAAGATGTTTTTTTCGTCCTTCGTGTCGATGTGGTCTGTCGTTTATGTGACAGCCGTGCAAAACGTGCGCAAAGAACACCGAATCCCGCTGATGTCGCTGGTCAATGCGGTGATGAAATCACTGATTTTCGTCCTGTCTTTTGTGTTGATGTTTGAATTCCTTGGCATGCGGGCAGCTGCGATCCGTGGGGATTTTATCATTTACCTGATGACGGGTATTTTCATGTTCATGACCCATTTGGCCGCGATTGGTGCCGTATCGGGTGCGCCCAGCCCCGCATCACCATTGATGCAACATGGCCCCATGACACCAACGGTCGCCATTCTGGGGGCCGCGCTCAGTTCGCTGTATACCCAGTTTTTATCCGTGTTTATTCTGTTGGCGGGGTATTACCTGGCCTTTGAACATTTTGTCATTAATGACTGGATCGGATGTTTGTTGATGTTTCTGCTGGCTTGGGGATCGGGTGTTGCGATCGGCATCCTGATCTATTCCGCGCAACCCTGGGCCCCAGGTTTTTTCAAATTGTTGGCCACGTTTTACCAACGCATTACAATGCTGGCATCGGGCAAAATGTTTGTGGCCAATATGCTGCCCGCGTTTGTGATTAATATGTTTGACTGGAACCCATTGTTCCACATTATCGACCAAACGCGGGGCTATGCCTTTGTCAATTATAACCCACGCAACAGCGACCTGATTGTGCCACTGGTGATTACGGCGGCCTGCATCGTGATCGGGTTAATCACCCAGTACTATACCAGCAAGCGTGCCTCGGCCAGCTGGATGGCCAAATGACCACAGCGCCGAAATCATAGCGCGCGAAATTTCGGGATCTGCCGGAACATCGGGCGCAGGGTCGGGTTTCGGCAGTGGATCGGGGATGGCGATGCGCGGCAATTCACCGGTCAGGGTGTGCAGAAATTCCACCAACAATTCGGCATCATCGGATGACAGGCCTGTGCCCAGCTGCACTTGGGCCATAACCTGGATCGCCTCTTCTAATGTTTCGGCGCTGCCCGTATGAAAATAGGGGCCGGTTTCCGCGATATTGCGCAGGCTTGGCACACGAAACACAAATTTATCAGTCGGGTTCCCTGATACGGCGGCCAATCCGATGTCACCTGGCGGGCGGTGCGTTGTCCCCGGCTCTTGGACCGCGCCAAAACGCTGATAATTGCCACCCCCGACATTATATCCGTTATGACATTCAACACAGCCCAAATCGACGAAGATATCCAACCCCACCTTTTCGCCCAAGGACAGCGCATTCAAATCCCCCTGCAGAAATTTATCGAACCGCGATGGGGTCAGTAATGTCGTTTCAAATGCGGCAATCGCAGTTGCAAAATTGTCGAATGTCACAGGGTCCGCATCGTCAGGAAAGGCCTGATCAAACAGGGACACATAGCCCGGAATACCCTTTAACGTTTCGATCAATGCGTCGCGCGTATTGGCCATTTCAATGGGGTTTTCAACGGGACCCTTGGCCTGCTCCGCCAAATCAGGGGCCCGCCCGTCCCAAAATTGTTCAATATTCAAAACAGCATTGTAAACAGTCGGCGCATTTCGACCGCCCACTTGGCCATCATGGCCTATCGAGGTCGGCAACAAATCGACACCGCCCGTATCCAAACCATGGCAGGTTGCACAGGAAATATCTTCGTCCTTGGACACACGTTGTTCAAAATACAAATGGCGCCCCAATTCGATCTGGGCATCGTTATAACCGAAATCGTCAATCAGCTCGGCCAAGGTCGGAATCGGGAACAGATATTCGGACGCAACATCGTGGACGTGCCGCGTCAACAACTCTTCTGATGCGGCCAACGGACCCGCAGCCGCAGTCAAAAATCCTAGCGCTATTACGTGTTTCATATCATCTCCTGCGTGTCACCTTGGGATAACGCCGCGCCAATTCGCAATTTTAGGGGATTCTCATCTTGGTAAACTTGAGTCACAAAAAAACCGGTGGATATACAGAATTTTCGTCATATTTGCGACAAATTCACCCGTTGTGGTGCTTGCAGCACCGGCAATGCCTGACTATATACGCTCTGTCGCGTTGAAACGCAGATGTTTCATCGCATTTAGAAACGGCGCAAATGCCGACATGGGTTCGCGTCGTATGTCATCGCCTTATATTTAGAGAGGGATCATAAAATGGGAAAAGTTATCGGTATCGACCTAGGCACCACGAACAGCTGTATTGCGATCATGGACGGGTCACAGCCCCGCGTTATCGAAAATTCCGAAGGTGCGCGCACCACACCATCCATCGTTGCCTTTACCGAGGATGAGCGTCTGGTTGGCCAACCCGCGAAACGTCAGGCTGTTACAAACCCAACAAACACAATTTTCGGCGTGAAACGCCTGATAGGCCGTCGTGCGGATGACGCGCATCTGGCCAAAGACAAGAAAAACCTGCCCTTTAACGTTGTTGACGGCGGCAATGGTGACGCATGGGTCGAAGTGCGCGGCGACAAATATAGCCCCAGCCAGATTTCTGCATTCACCCTGCAAAAAATGAAAGAAACCGCCGAAAGCTATCTGGGCGAAGAAGTGACCCAAGCGGTGATCACGGTTCCGGCCTATTTCAACGACGCACAGCGTCAGGCGACCAAAGACGCCGGTAAAATCGCCGGTCTTGAGGTGCTGCGCATCATCAACGAACCGACCGCTGCGGCCCTGGCCTATGGTCTGGACAAGAAAGAAACCAAAACCATCGCGGTCTATGACTTGGGCGGCGGGACATTCGACGTCACCATTCTGGAAATCGACGACGGCCTGTTCGAAGTAAAATCAACCAACGGCGACACGTTCCTGGGTGGTGAAGATTTCGACATGCGCATCGTCAGCTATCTGGCGGACGAATTCAAGAAAGAGCACGGCGTTGACCTGACCGCCGACAAAATGGCGTTGCAGCGTTTGAAAGAGGCCGCAGAAAAGGCGAAAATCGAACTGTCATCATCCAGCCAAACAGAAATCAACCAGCCGTTCATCAGCATGGACGCGAAAACCGGCACACCCTTGCACATGGTCATGAAACTGACCCGCGCAAAATTGGAAAGCCTGGTTGGCGATCTGATCAAAGCGTCGATCAAACCCTGCCAAGCGGCGCTGAAAGACGCGGGCGTATCCGCATCGGAAATCGACGAAGTGATCTTGGTCGGTGGTATGACACGTATGCCCAAAGTGATCGAAGAGGTCACCAAATTCTTTGGCAAAGAACCCCACAAAGGTGTGAACCCTGACGAAGTTGTGGCCATGGGTGCCGCGATCCAAGCGGGCGTTTTGCAAGGCGACGTTAAGGACGTTGTTTTGTTGGACGTAACACCATTGTCCTTGGGCATCGAAACATTGGGCGGCGTGTTTACCCGTTTGATCGACCGCAACACCACGATTCCAACGAAAAAATCGCAGGTGTTTTCAACCGCCGAAGACAACCAGAATGCTGTGACCATCCGCGTGTTCCAGGGTGAACGCGAAATGGCGGCCGACAACAAAATCTTGGGTCAGTTCAATCTGGAAAACATTCCACCCGCACCCCGCGGTATGCCCCAGATCGAGGTGACGTTCGACATCGACGCCAACGGTATCGTATCTGTGTCAGCCAAGGACAAAGGCACCGGCAAAGAACAGAAAATCACGATCCAGGCATCCGGTGGTTTGTCAGATGACGACATCGAACGCATGGTCCGCGAAGCCGAAGAAAACGCAGACGCGGATAAAGAGCGTCGCGAGTTGATTGAGGCGAAAAACCAAGCCGAAAGCCTGATCCATTCAACCGAGAAATCGATTGAAGAGCATGGCGACAAGGTTGATCCATCCACGATCGAGGCAATCGAATTGGCCATCGCCGCGCTAAAGGACGAGCTGGAAACAGACAATGCCGACAAAATCAAATCCGGCATCCAAAACGTGACCGAAGCGTCAATGCGTCTGGGCGAAGCCATCTACAAAGCGTCCCAAGAGGACGGCGCAGATGAAAGCCCAATGGACGCCGGAAACCGCGACAATGATGGCGCAGATGACGACATCCTTGACGCAGATTTCGAAGATTTGGGCGGCGACAAACGCTGATCGTAACACCAGACACAAACCGGCCTGTCACGGGCAGGCCGGTTTTTCCGTCTGAAAAGGAGGCGTAATCAATGTCTAAACGCGATTACTATGATGTTCTTGGAATATCCAAAGGTGCCTCGGCCGACGAAATCAAGAAAGCCTTTCGTACGAAAGCCAAGGAACTGCACCCAGACCGCAATTCCGACAATCCCAATGCCGAAAGCCAATTCAAAGAAGCCAATGAGGCCTATGACGTCCTAAAGGACCCCGAGAAAAAGGCAGCCTATGACCGTTATGGTCATGCCGCATTCGAAGGTGGCATGGGCGGCGGCGGCGGTCGCGGTGGCTATGGTCAGGGCGATTTTTCATCCGCCTTTTCCGATGTTTTCGACGATCTGTTCGGCGATTTCATGGGCGGCGGCGGCGGTCGCGGTGGTCGGTCGCGCAACACCCGCGGATCGGACCTGCGCTATAACATGCGCATCACCCTAGAAGAGGCCTTTGGCGGCGCACAAAAAACCATCAACGTGCCATCCACGGCCCAATGTGGGCCCTGTAACGGGACCGGCGCCGAGGGGGGATCAGAACCCACATCCTGTCCCACCTGTTCCGGCATGGGCAAGGTCCGCGCGACCCAGGGGTTTTTCACCGTCGAACGCACATGCCCCACCTGTTCGGGCATGGGTCAGATCATCAAAAACCCCTGTAAATCCTGCGGCGGCCAAGGCCGCACCGAAAAGGATCGCGCATTAAGCGTGAACATCCCTGCAGGCGTTGAAACGGGCACACGCATTCGACTGTCCGGCGAAGGCGAGGCGGGTTTGCGCGGCGGGGCCAGTGGCGATCTCTATATCTTTATCGAGGTGGCGCCACACGACATTTTCCAACGCGATGGAACCAACCTGTTCTGCCGCGTGCCTGTGTCGATGACCACGGCCGCCTTGGGCGGCGATATCGAGGTACCCACAATCGACGGCGGTCGCAGCCGGGTCAAGGTACCCTCGGGCAGCCAATCAGGGCGTCAAATGCGGTTACGGTCCAAGGGGATGCCAGCCGTACGATCATCCCAAGTGGGTGACATGTTCATCGAACTGGCCGTGGAAACCCCTGTGAACCTGACATCGCGTCAGAAAGAATTGCTGCGCGAATTCGAACAGGAATCATCGGAAAACAACCCCGAAAGCAGCAGCTTTTTCTCGTCTGTCAAATCCTTTTGGGATTCGATGAAGGGCTAAAGTATCAAAATTTATAGAAAACTGGCCAATCCTGGCCAGTTTTTTCGTATCGGTGTTATTGCCCTTTTAACCAATTTCATTTCATTCTAACCTGAATTCATTGCCATTGGGCCAATACTTGGCACGCAGCGTGCAGCCCGACGTCTAGGTAACCTGAGTACGCGTATGTTGGAATTTACGAACGTCAGCAAATCGTTCTGGACAGGAACACGCCGCAAGATCATCCTTGATCGGGCATCGTTTCGCGTGGATTTAGGGACATCCGTCGGAATTTTGGCCCCCAACGGCACGGGGAAAACCACACTGATCAAAATGATGGCCGGCCTTGAAAAACCGGACGAAGGCGAAATTCATCGCGGCGCGCGCATTTCATTTCCCTTGGGGTTCATGGGGGGCGTGATTGTCAAACACACAGCCCGCGAAAATTGCCGCTTCATCGCCCGCATGTATGGCATGGATCCCGACTACGTCGAGGCCTATTGCCGATGGCTGTGCGGGCTTGAGGAATATTTTGATCAACCCCTGTCGATTTATTCCGCCGGCATGAAATCGCGGTTCACATTTTCCCTGCTGTTGGCCCTGGATTTTGATATCTATCTGATCGACGAAGGCATGCCGCGCACCATGGACGCCGAATTTAACCGCAAGGCGGGGGAAATCCTGGCGGAACGGCTGAGCACGACAACCATTGTGATTGTATCGCATCAGGCCGACACATTGGAAAAATATGCCAGCCGCGCCGCGGTCCTAAGCCAAGGCAAGTTGATCATGTTTGACACGCTAGAAGAAGCAAAAGAATTGTATGACTATGAAAACAACAGCGCGTAGATTCCGGCTAAGGCCCCAACTGTCCAAAGGGGATCAGGCCCAACGCCCAGAGGCCGGCGACCCAAACGGCGGGTATTCCCCGCGGCAACTGCGGATTGCGCGCCGTGTGGCCGAACGCCATGGCATCGAATTCGAAACCGATTTGCAAGCCATTGACAGCCTAAAGGCCAAGGGGATTGACCCCTTTGATCGCGGGGCCCTGTCGAAACTGGACAAACCCGGCACCGTCCCTGCCACCACCACGTCCAACACCTTGCCCACACGGGCCGCCACTGCCAAGGTGCCCGCAGAGCAAGCCAAAACACCACCCCCCGCGGTATCGGCCGAAATGCGGGCCGCCGAAATCTTTGAGCTGCAGAAAAATCTGGTCAAACGGCGGCGGCGGAACACAATATTTTTGGCGCTGCGGTTGTTGGCGTTCGTCGTTTTACCCACGGCATTGTGTGGATATTACTATGCCAATATCGCAACGCCGATGTATGAAACCAAATCGGCGTTTCAGATCATCAAGGCAGACGGCGCACAACAGGCGGGCATGGGCGGTTTGTTGTCCGGCACCCAGTTCGCCACAACGCCCGATGCCATCGCGGTGCAGACCTATCTGTTGTCCAAGGATGCAATGGTCCGGCTGGACCAGGATGTGGGTTTTTTGGACCATTTCAGCGCGCCCGAGGTTGATTTCGTGCAACGTCTAGAACCGGATGCATCGATCGAAACCATGCACAAACTGTACGAACGCGTGGTCAAAATCGGTTTTGACCCGACCGAAGGCGTGGTCAACATGGATGTGATTGCCGCCGATCCTGCAAAATCCGTTGATTTCACGACCGCCCTGATCAAATACGCCGAAGAACGCGTCGACAGTCTGTCCCAGCGCAAACGCGAAAATCAGGTATCCGACGCACGCCGCCAATACGACGAGGCACTGCAAAACAGGCGCGAGGCGCAGGAAAAACTGGCCCAGCTGCAACAAACCACATTGGTCGACCCCGAGGCCTATATCGCATCTCTGCGGTCCCAGATCACCATGTTGGAACAACAGCTGATCGACAAACAATTGGATTTGCAAGCCTTGTTGGACAATCCCCGCCCCAATGCGTCGCGTGTGGCAGGGGTGCGGGCCGATGTCGATCGGTTAAAAACGGCGATTGCGACCACAGAAAACAAAATGAAATTGCCGCTGGCCAACGGTCAAACCTTGGCCGAGTTGATGGCACAGCTGAACATTGCACGGGCGGATGTGATGACGCGTGATTTGCTGTTGCAGGCCGCGTTGGAACGGATGCAAGTTGCAGAAACAGATGCATCGACCCAATCGCGGTATTTGTCCTTGGCCAACAACCCCGTCACGGCACAGGATCCCAGTTATCCGCGTGTGTTTGAAAACACTCTGCTGGCGTTTTTGATTTTTTCGGGCGTCTATCTGATGCTGTCCATCACCGCATCGGTTCTGCGCGAACAAATGAGTTAATGGTAAAACGGGGGCACAAAGCCCCCGCGTACCCCCCCAACATGGGCCCTAGGCAGATTGGTCTAGGGGATGTGGGGCGAATTCGGAAATGGTGTCGGTGATCAACCCCTTCTTTAACGGTTTGGTCAGGTACCGATCCAATCCCGCGGCCAAAATATCCGCATCATCGCCATTCATGGCATGCGCCGTTAACGCCACAATCGGGACATGACGACCTGTTGTCGCTTCGATCTTGCGGATTTCGCGTGTTGCCTGTTTGCCGTCCATTTTGGGCATAGAAATATCCATGAATATCAAATCAGGGTGATAGGACTGATACAATTCAACCGCCTCTAACCCATTGTTGGCAAACTGTAATTCAATTTCCAAATCCTTGACCATTTTGGAAAAAACCAATTGGTTTGTTTTGTTATCCTCGGCCGTTAGGATCCGCATTTTGCCCCGATCTTGGATCGGTGGGTCCAGGGACTGATCCGCGGACCCGTCGTGAACGGTGTCAGGCACCGCCTGTTCAGGCTGGAGACAGGTCGCAACAGTATCCAAGCCCGCCAGCACCTGCACCAACCCGCGCCGCGTTGCAGGTTTGGGAACCAGGGCGCTGACATGATGGCCCGCTGGATCGCTGCGAATGTCAACCAACGTGGCCGAGATCATCACAACAGGCATATCTGGGTCCACGCCCTGGGCCTGCTCCACGAATTCGAACGGGTCGGCATCCGTAAAATTCGACCCGCATAAAAACAGATCATACCCCCCATCGCAGGCCGTACAAAACGCGTGATAGGATGAAACATACGTGACCTTGGCCCCCAAAATTTGCATCTGCCGGATCAAAATCTGGGCGGCGGCGTCATTGCCTTCGGCGACGATCACACGGGCAAAGCGCCCTTGGATATTGGGCATATCTTCGTGTTCTGTTTCATCAACAGGCAGCACAAATGACAGACCAAAGGACGTGCCCACATCAACCTGCGATGTGGCCCAAATGGTGCCGCCCATCAATTCGATCAAACGCTTGGAAATGGCCAGTCCCAGACCTGTGCCTTCGAATTGGCGGTTTTGTTCGTCATCCACCTGATTAAATTCGCCAAAGATATGGTCGATTTTGTCATCGGGGATGCCGATGCCCGTATCTTCGATTGTTAGGGTCAAGGCAGCCGTGCCATCATCCTGTTCCACCCCGACCACACGCACCAGAACATGGCCTTGCAGGGTAAATTTCAACGCATTGCCGATCAGGTTGGTCAAAATTTGACGGATCCTGCCCTGATCCCCGATGAAACGGCTGGGCAAGAACATGTCGTAATCCAAAATTAATTCGATGCCCTTTTCCCGTGCCTTGCCCTGCAACATGATCAGAATTTCATGGATGGACCGTTCCAGATCAAATCCATCGGAATGCAGCACGATTTTATCGGCCTCAATCTTGGAAAAATCCAGGACATCATTGATGATCACCAACAACGCTTCGCCGGAACTTTTGATCGTATCGACAAACAGGCGTTGTTCATCGTTCAGGTCGGTTTCGGTCAGCAAATCGGCCATGCCCACAACCCCATTCATGGGGGTTCTGATTTCATGGCTCATATTCGCCAAGAATGCAGATTTGGCGCGATTGGCGGCCTCGGCGTGAATTTGCGCAGCTTGCAGCTGTTTTTCGTAATTCACGCTGTCGGTGATATCCAACGCCAGACTGACGACATCGCCCCCATGGCCCCGACGGTCAATCAGGCGAATGTATTTTTCGTTCCATAACTGGATGACCACGGGGCGCGGGTTTGGTTTTTCCCACCGGTCCAACATCATCGCGCGCCAGTCGGCGGGTGTTTTATCGCCGGTGTTTACGATGCCCTCTTGGGTCATTAGCTGCAAAATACGGGCATAACTGACGCCGGATGTGATTTCCTCTAATCCGTCAAAGGCCGACAGATAGGCACGATTGGCCATCAACAATCCGTTGTTGATGTCAAACACGGCAAAGCCATCGCGGATCGTTTCGATGGAATGCCACAATCGCCGTTCGACAACCTCGATATGTTGGTGCGCGACGGTTAAATCCGATTTCACACGTTGATTTTCGGCGCGCGTTTCGACGATTTCCGCGCTTAACGCTTTGGCGTGGCGGCCCAATTTACGATTGGCCGCCGATAATTCGGCCTGTTTTAATTCCAGCAACCGCTCTGCTGCCAATCTGGCGCGGCGTTCTTCGGCCAGACGGTGGGCCAGCTGCGTCATACCTATGCTCCGTTCAGGTTGGATATCCAACCTGAACGCTAGGGCTTTTTCGCTTAGACTTCGTTAACGGGGGCGCAATTACAGCGTTTCAATCGCGATTGCGATGCCTTGGCCGCCCCCGATGCACATGGTGATCAACCCTTTGCCACCACCAATGCGTTCCAATTCATAAAGCGTTTTGATCGTGATGATCGCACCGGTTGCCCCAACAGGGTGGCCCAGCGCAATCGCACCGCCATTTGGGTTGACGCGGGCAGGATCCAAACCCAGCCCTTTGTTCACGGCCAGGGCCTGAGCGGCGAATGCCTCATTGCTTTCGATGACATCGAAATCCGTGATGGACAGGCCCGTTTTTGCCAACAGGTTTTCCACCGCAGGAACGGGGCCAATCCCCATGACCTCGGGGCGGACACCGGCATGGGCATAGCCCAGAACGCGTGCGCGGGGTTTCAACCCCGCCTTGGCCGCCGCGTCCGCGCGCGCCATCACAATCGCAGCCGCGCCATCATTGATGCCCGATGCGTTGCCGGCGGTGACGCTGCCATCCTTTTGGAACACGGGGCGCAGCCCGCCCAGCGCGTCCAATGTCGTCGCCTTGGGGTGTTCGTCCGTGTCAAAGGGCACCATGTCGCGTTTCTGTTTCACCATCACGGGTGTGATTTGACTGGCAAAGCGGCCATCCGCAATCGCCGCCGCCGCGCGTGTTTGGCTGGTCATGGCAAATTCATCCTGGGCCGCGCGGGAAATATCATGTTCGGCCGCCACATTTTCCGCCGTGACCCCCATGTGACCCGTTCCAAAGGGGCAATTCAATGCACCCAGCATCATATCCAGCGTGCGAATGTCGCCCATTTTGGCACCCCAACGCTGATCCTGAATGATATAGGGCGACCGTGACATACATTCGGCCCCACCGGCCAAACCGAAATCAGCATCCCCCAGCATCAGCGACTGCACCACCGACACAATCGCCTGCGCACCTGATCCGCACAGGCGGTTGACGTTCATGGCAGGGGTCGTATCGGGAATGCCCGCCTGCATGGCCGCCACGCGCGACAAATACATATCGCGCGGTTCGGTGTTGATCACATGGCCAAACACCACATGTCCGATCTGTGCGCCCTCGACCCCGGAACGTTCCAATGCGGCCTTTGCGGCAACGGTGCCCAATTCGATCGGCGTGATGCCCGCCAATGATCCGCCAAAGGTGCCGATGGCGGTGCGCGCGCCGTCTAGTATTACGATATCTGTCATGGTCTGCCCTCGTTGTGACTTTGGCGCGATTATGACGTTCTAATTTGATTTGTCACCCTGAACGTACCGTCAAAATGCCCCCTGCGACGATGGGTTGCCATTTGGGGGGTATCGGATAAATCTAGAGCCATGGAAAAATCACTGCTATCATTCGGTCATGGATATTCTGCGCGCGCTGTGGCCGCGCGGCTGGTCCCATTGGGGTGGCGGGTGTATGGGACAACACGATCCCCGGACACCGCCGATAAAATGCGCGCAGATGGGGTGATCCCCGTGATATGGGGGGATCCACAGATATCCACGCTGCTGGGGCAGGTATCGCATGTCTTGACCTCGGTTGCCCCACAGGCTGATGGTGATCCGGTGTTGGGGGCCTATGGCGACGCCATTGCCCGAAATGCGGCACGCTATCGCTGGGTGGGATATTTATCGACAACAGGGGTCTATGGCGATCATGGGGGCGAATGGGTGGATGAAACCACGCCGCTGACGCCCAGCACCCAACGCGGCCACGCCCGCGTTCAGGCCGAGGCCGCATGGCAGGCCATTCCAGACCTGCCCCTGCATATATTCCGCTTGGCGGGCATCTATGGGCCAGGGCGCGGCCCCTTTGCCAAGGTGCGGGCCGGCACCGCGCAACGGATCATCAAACAGGGCCAGGTGTTCAGCCGCATTCATGTGGATGACATCGCCAAAGCGGTTGCCGCGTCGATGATGTCACCAAGGCCGGGCAATATATATAACCTATGCGATGATGATCCCGCCCCGCCACAGGATGTGATCGGCTATGCGGCACAGATTCTGGGCCTGCCCCAACCGCCCGAGGTCGATTTTGAAACAGCCGATTTATCCCCCATGGCGCGCAGTTTTTATTCCGAAAGCAAACGGGTATCGAACGCCAAGGTCAAACGCGATCTGGGGATCACATTGATCCACCCCACCTATAAATCGGGGCTGGACGCGATGTTAGCCAGCGACCAAACCTAGCACCTGCGCCACAATCGCGTCGGCGTCCAGACCCGCCTGGGCGTACATATCGTCTGGGCTGGCGTGATCGATATAGGTGTCGGGCAACTGCATGGTGCGCACCCGCAGCCGTCCATGATCCAACGCGCCGTTATCAATCAACAACTGCAACACATGACTGCCAAAGCCGCCGACGGCGCCCTCTTCTATCGTGATTAGGGCATCGTGATTGGCGGCCAGATCCAAAATCATGTCACGATCCAATGGTTTTGCAAAACGGGCATCGGCAATCGTTGGGGTGATGTCATGCGACAACAACAATTCCGCGGCCTGCTGGACCTGACCCAAGCGGGTGCCAAACGACAAAATCGCCACACGCGATCCTGTTTGAATGATGCGGCCTTTGCCAATGTCCAGAACTTGGGGCCGGTCGGGAATGTCCACGCCCTGTCCTTCGCCGCGTGGATACCGGAACGCGATGGGCCCATCGTCATAGGCGGCGGCGGTGGCCACCATGTGGGTCAACTCGGCCTCGTCCGCGGCGGCCATGACGACCATATTGGGCAGGTTCGCCAGATAGGCGATATCGAAACTGCCCGCATGTGTGGCCCCATCGGCCCCCACCAATCCCGCGCGATCAATCGCAAAACGGACAGGCAGGTTTTGCAGGGCAACATCATGAACCACCTGATCATAGCCACGCTGTAAGAACGTCGAATAAATCGCACAAAACGGCCGCATCCCGCCCGCAGCCAATGCGGCCGCAAATGTGACACCGTGTTGTTCGGCAATGCCCACGTCAAAACAGCGGCTGGGATAACGTTCGGCCATCAGGTTCAGACCCGTGCCATCCGGCATTGCCGCCGTGATCGCGCAGATGCGCGGATCATCCGCCGCCGCCGCAACCAGGGCGCGGGCAAACACGGATGTATAGCTGGGCGCATTTGATGGGGATTTGTGCTGCTTTCCTGTCACCACATCGAATTTGGCGGTGGCGTGTCCTTTGTCGCGGGCCTGTTCGGCGGGGGCGTATCCTTTGCCCTTTTGCGTGACAGCATGGATCAGGATCGGGCCTGTTGCACGATCCTTGACCGTGCGCAGCAATGGCAGCAACTGGCCCAGATCGTGGCCATCAATTGGCCCGACATAGGAAAACCCCAACGCTTCGAACAGGGTGCCGCCAACGGCCATGCCTTTGATCATGTCTTTGGCACGTTTTGCACCCTCGCGGAATGGTTCGGGCAGGAATGATACTGCGCCTTTGGCCACCTCTTTCAAATCCTGGAACGGGGCGCCGGAATACAGCTGGCTGAGGTAATTGGACAGTGCGCCCACGGGTTCAGCGATGGACATGTCATTATCGTTCAGGATCACAATCAGACGTTTGTTCAAATGGCCCGCGTGGTTCATCGCCTCATACGCCATGCCGCCGGTCATGGCACCATCGCCAATAACGGCAACCGCGTCACCCAAGCCAGCGTCAATCTGGCCACCCAAATCCCGCGCCGTGGCAAAGCCCAAGGCGGCAGAAATCGACGTGCTGGAATGCGCGGCGCCAAAGGGGTCATAGGCGCTTTCGCTGCGCTTGGTAAATCCGCTTAGCCCGCCTTTCTGGCGCAGGGTCAACATGCGGTCGCGCCGGCCTGTCAGGATTTTATGTG
Organism: uncultured Paracoccaceae bacterium; assembly: GCA_913060475.1. GTDB lineage: Bacteria > Pseudomonadota > Alphaproteobacteria > Rhodobacterales > Rhodobacteraceae > CAJXSD01. The sequence continues at coordinate 19,372 of CAJXSD010000002.1, forward strand.
GATAGGTTTGATGGCTGACGTCCCAGATAATTTTGTCGCGTGGCGTATCAAACACCGCATGCAGGGCCACGGTCAGTTCCACCACACCCAGACCTGCGCCCAAATGCCCCCCCGTTTGGGACACGGCCGAAATGGTTTCCGACCGCAATTCCGCCGCCAATTGCCCCAATTGCGCATCAGACAGGTGTTTCAAATCGCGGGGCGATGAAATCTGATCCAACAGGGGAGTATGGGGCATAACAGACATCTGCGATCCTTTGGCCGGTTAACTATCGCGTTATTTATCGCGTGCAATAATAAAACGCGCCACCTGCTGCAAGGTATCGGCCCGCATTCCATAGGGTGATATAGCGTCACAGGCCTGATCCACCAGCATATGGGCCCGTTTTTTCGCACCCTCTAACCCCAACAACGATACAAAGGTGGCTTTGCCGGCCTCGGCATCTTTGTTCAGGCGTTTGCCGGCCAATTCGGGATCGCCCGTCACATCCAATATATCGTCGGCGATCTGGAACGCCAAACCGATCGCATCGGCATAATGCGCCAGCGCGGTTGTATCTTGGCCCGCCATAATGGCACCGGCCCGCGCGCTATAGGATATCAGCGCACCGGTTTTGCCCTGTTGCAGGTGGGTGATCTGATCCAAGGTCAGTGGCCTGTCCGCCGTTTCGGCCGCAATATCCAACGCCTGCCCCAAAACCATACCCTGCGCGCCCGAGGCCCGGGCCAATTCCATTGCAAGCGTGGCCCGCACAGCAGCATCATCACTGGTCTGCGGCGCAAGCGTCAATTCAAATCCCAAGGTCTGCAAGGCATCGCCCGCCAACACGGCCGTCGCATCATCCCATTTTTTATGGACCGTGGGGCGGCCACGGCGCATATCGTCATCATCCATGCAGGGCAGGTCATCATGAACCAAGGAATAGGCATGGATCGCCTCAATCCCCGATGCGGGCCAGATAGATTGTGCGGCGGGAATGTCGAACAGGCCCGCGCTCTCCATCACCAAAAACGCGCGCAGACGTTTGCCGCCCTGCAACGCATATTCCATGGCATGGACCACATCGACGCGGTCCATCTGTGCCAGATAGGTGTTCAAATGCGATTGCACCTGTTCGGCGCAGGCCTGCAATTTATCCTGCACGGGGGTTACAGCCCGTCGACCGGGGTGGTGCCGGTGGGGGTGCCTTGACCATCCAATGTGATGGCGGCGACTTTTTCTTCGGCCTCTTTCAGTTTGGTTTCGCAGCGTTTTTTCAGCTGTGCCCCACGTTCATACAGGGTGATCGATGCCTCAAGCGCGACATCGCCATGTTCCAATTGCGATACCACACGTTCCAATTCGGCCATCGCCTGTTCAAATGTCATTTCGTCAATAGGTGTGTCTGTCATTCTGCGGCCTCTATCAATTTTTGGACATGCGCTTTGGCGGAACGCGCCAAGGCAGCTAGATCATAGCCGCCTTCTAGAACAGATACCACCCTGCCGTCGCAGACCTGTGCTGCGATTTGGCATAGATTTTCGGTGATCCATGCAAAATCATCCTCATCCCAATTCAGCTGGGCCAACGGATCGTCCGCATGGGCATCAAATCCGGCCGAGATCAGGATAAGGTTGGGACGAAACGCCAACAATCGCGGGAACACAAGGTCGGTGTATTTCTGACGCATCAGCATCCCATCGCTGTCAGGGGGCAGTGGCACGTTCAACACATTGTCATGTGCGCCGGTTTCATCCGCGCGCCCCGTCCCCGGCCACAATGGCATTTGTTGGCTAGTAATGGTTAAGGCACGGGGTTCATCCCACAACAGATCCTGTGTTCCATTGCCGTGATGCACGTCAAAATCGACCACCGCGACCCGATCCAACCCGTGGTAATCCAGCGCGTGTTTGGCCGCAATCGCCACATTGCCAAACAGGCAAAATCCCATCGGCGTTTCCGTTTCGGCGTGATGCCCCGGCGGGCGGGCCGCAACAAAGGCATTCGTTGCCTGACCTGTGATCACCATATCGACCGCACGCACCGCCCCGCCCACGGCGCGAAATGCGGCCTGAACGGATCCGGGCGACATATGCGTATCACCATCAATTTGGACGGTTCCCGCGTCAGGGCAGGCATCGCGAATGGCATCCAGATGGCGCTGGGGATGACAGCGCAGCACATCATCATCGGCGGCCAAGGGGGCCGAGACACGGTTCAAATCCAAATCGGCCAAGGCATGCAGGATATGATCCAGTCGCGCCACCTGTTCAGGGTGGCCCGCCGGTGTCACATGATCCAAACAATCGGCATGAGTGATCAAAGCTGTCTTCATTTCTGGGTCCTGCGTAAATCGGTTGTTTGCCTGATCTTATGGGATGACACATCGGTTTGAAACGAAAAAGGCGCCCGCAAGGACGCCTTTGACAGAAAATTTTGTGCCGATCAGCTGGGCGACATACCGCGCAGGCGTTCGGATCGACGCCGCAACAGTTCCAACGTCACCAACAGCGCGACCGACAGGGCCACCAAAATGGTCGCAACCGCCAGAATGGTCGGGCTGATTTGTTCGCGCAGGCCCAGGAACATCTGCCAAGGCAGGGTTTTTTGGCTGGCCGATCCGATGAACATCACCACCACCACTTCGTCGAATGATGTGATAAAGGCAAACAAACCACCCGAAATCACACCCGGCAGGATCAATGGCATTTGCACCCGGAAAAACGTGGTGACAGGGTTCGCGCCCATGTTCGCCGCCGCACGGGTCAGTGACCGGTCAAACCCGACCAGCGTGGCCGTGACCGTAATGATCACGAACGGAATCCCCAAGACGGCATGCGCCAAGACGACCTTGACATAGCCGACAAAGTTTTTGTTCATGCCCATGGTGTTTTCCATGAAATTCCCAAGATCCGAGTAGAAAAAGAACATACCCGTTGCGGAAATAATCAGCGGAACGATCATTGGTGAAATCAGGATCGCCATAATCGCACGTTTCGCTGGCACATGTGATTGGCTAAGCCCGATGGCTGCCAAGGTTCCCAGTGACACGGAAATAATCGTGGCAATCGGCGCAATAACCAATGAATTTTTGAATGACCGCAGCCATTCCCCGTTGGAATCGGCCCGCAGACCCAAGAAATCTTGGTAATGTTTCAACGAATAGCCATCCGGATCCAACCGCAGCATTTCTGGCGTAAAGGTAAAGAAATCCTGCGCGTTGAACGACAGCGGCAGAACCACCAAAATCGGCGTGATCAAGAACACGAAAATCGCGCCGCAAATCACACGGAATGTGTAATGCCACAGGACCTGACCCGGCGTTAGATAGGGCAGCAGGTTTCTGCGATAGCGCCCTTCGTAAAGCCAGAAAATAAACCAGCTGGTCAGGCTGCCATAAATCAGACCTAGTACAATGCCGCCCACCTGGGCAAAGGCAAAGCCTGCCACAACAAACAGAGCCAAATTCAGCCAACGCGACAGTTTTTCATTGTTGATCACCGTGATGTACAGCGTGGCCAAGCCCATCAAAATGACGGCGCCGCCGATCATGCCCATGATGCCTGATCCTGCGGCTGTTCCGATGAACAGCCCCAAAAACGCACCCATAATGGCACAGCACTGCAATACAAACGACAGCGGTTTACGGGAAATTGGTGTTACTAATGCCATTGTCTTTACCCCAGTTTCACGTTGTCGATACCGACGATTTTGTCATAGGCCCAGTACAGAACCAAAACCACCGCCAGCAATATGGCCCCCAGTGCCGCGGCCAAGCCCCAGTTGAGCGATGATGAAATATGGTATGCAATCCGGTTCGAAATAAACACACCATCTGTACCACCCACGATTTCAGGCGTGATGTAATATCCGATGGCCAAGATGAACACCAAAATGGACCCCGCCCCGATACCCGGGATGGATTGCGGGAAATACACGCGCCAAAACGCGGTCCAGTTTGTGGCCCCCAATGATTTGGCAGCCCGCAGATAGCTGGGCGGAATGGTTTGCATCACCGAATACATCGGCAAAATCATAAACGGCAACAGAATATGCGTCATCGCGGTAATGGTGCCGAATTGGTTGTTGATAATTTCCAATCGCGCGTCGTTTGATACCAACCCCAACCAGACCAGCGTGTCATTGATGACACCTTGGTTTTGCAACATCACTTTCCACGCGGATGTGCGCACCAACAGTGATGTCCAAAACGGCAATAGGACCAGAATCATCAACATATTCGCGGAACGGTTGGGCAAGTTTGCCAAAATCCATGCCACAGGATAGCCCAGCAAAATACACATACCCGTGATAATCAGCGACATTTTCACGGTCCGGATGAACAGTTTAATCAGGATTTGTTTATCCTCGGGCTGTGCCTGCGCGCCCTCGGCGGTCCGCTGCATGTCGATGGCGTTCAGGAAATACCCGTTTGTATATTTCACCGAATGCGTTTTGATGATCGACCAAGTTGCGGGATCGCCCCAATCCTTGTCGACATCGATCAATTTGTCACGGAATGGGGCGTCTTGGACGGGATCCCATTTCTTAACCTTGCGCGCGGATTTGCGGAACAGCGATGACATGCCGCTGACTTCGTAGTTCAGACGCGATCCGATTCGTGTGTGTTCTTTGTTTTCGACGGCGATAATGAAATCTTCGACAAAGGCGGTAAATACCGCTTCGTCAGGCAATTCGCCGGACAGTTCATCCCAATCCTGCAAAGCGACCACAGTTTTGGGCAGCGTATCCTGCACAATGCTGTTTTCGACAGATCGGAATAACATCGACCCAATCGGGAAAATAAAGGTGATCAATACAAAAATCAGCAGCGGTGCAATCAGCATCAACGCACGCATTTTTTCGCGTTGTAATGACTTGGCCAAGGATTTTTTCAGCGGCATCCCATCCGCGGCAATCATGTCCTGCCCAGCAGTTTGATCCGTCATAGTGTCCCCGTGGGTTTGATTATTATAGTTAAAAAAGGGGCGTTTTTACACGCCCCTTTCACGTCAAAGACGATTACTTGGCCAACCAAGCTTGGAATTTTGCGTCGATATCGTCACGATAATCGGCCCAGAATTCATAGTTGTACAAGAATGTGTTTTTCGCGTTGTTAGGATCGGTTGGCATATGTGGCGCCATGTCGATGCCCAATTCTTCGTGCTTGCCAACCAATGGCGCCGATGACGCACGTGCTGGACCATAAGAAATGTATTTCGCCTGGTCTGCCAGACGCTGTGTGTCTGTCGCGAAATAGATATAGTCCAATGCGCGCTGCTTGCGCTCTTCGCTTAGGCCCGCTGGGATGATCCAACCGTCAAGGTCAAACACCTGCGCGTCCCACAACATTGCAACTGGCTGTTTTTGCTCTTCGATGACGCTGAACAAACGGCCGTTGTATGTTGAGCCCATGATGACTTCGCCATCTGCCAACAACTGCGGTGTGTCCGCACCGGCTGACCACCAAACAACGCTGTCCTTGATTGTGTCCAACTTGGCCAACGCGCGGTCCTGACCTTCTGGTGTTTCCAGAACGTCGTATACGTCCTCCTTGGCTACGCCGTCACACAACAGCGCCCATTCCATGTTGTTGATTGGGCGTTTTTCCAGCGAACGTTTGCCAGGATAGTTTTCCAAATCGAAAACCGCACAAACAGATGTAGGAGGTGTGTCGCCAACCAAATCGGTACGATAGCCGAATGTTGTTGAATACACGATCTGTGGGATAAAGCAGTCAGAGACCAGCAAATCACCGAAATCTTCGGAGGCTGGTGTTCCGTCTGGTGCTGGTGCCAACTGTGTATCGGCATCGATTTCCATTGCCAGACCTTCGTCACACAGACGCATCGCGTCCGCGGCAACCACGTCAACAACGTCCCATGTGACGTTGCCCGCTTCGTTCATCGCGCGCAGTTTCGCAACCGCTTCGGCTGAGCTGTCGTCATTGATGATGGTGACGCCAGTTTTCGCTGAATAGGGCTCGTGATAGGCCTTAAGCTGTGATTTCGAGTATGCGCCGCCCCATGACACGATGGTCATTTCCTGTGCTGCGACTGCACCTGCTGCAACTGTCAGTGCTGTTGTTGCTAGCAAAGTTTTGGTGAATTTCATTGTATTCTCCCTAAGTTGCCCGTGTGATTAAAGATGCGCGTGTCGGGCGTTTCCTGCGCACCTCGGTTACCCATGCCCCGGCTGCCGATGTAATCCGCAACACGGGGCATGAAATCTTATGCATCCAAGGCACGACAATCGTCGGCCAACCAACCTATTTCGATTTCCTGACCGGGCTGCAAACGCACCTGATCAGGGGCGTTGCGTGATTTGATGATGAAATCATCATTGCCCGCAACGCTTAGGCGGGTGCGGAAAATGTCACCCATGTAAATGAATTCCTTGACCGTTGCCTTTAGCAAATGCGCGTCTGGGCTTAGGCGGTCTTTGTGGAATTCGACGCGTTCCGGCCGGATCGACACGCGGGTGCGCTGACCGGGTTCGGACACGTTAATCGGTTTACAATCAATCAGATCACCACTGTCCAGCTGAACCAGTGCACGACCGTTTGAAATTTCCTTAACCACACCCTCAAGCGTGTTGTTTTCACCGATAAACTGCGCGACAAAGCTGTTTTCAGGTTCTTCGTACAGGGCATCGGGTGGTGCGATCTGCTGAATGCGGCCATCGTTAAACACGGCCACGCGGTCTGACATTGTCAGCGCCTCGGTCTGGTCGTGGGTCACATAGACCACAGTAATACCCAAACGGTGGGCCAGATCGGTGATTTCGAACTGCATTTTTTCGCGCAGCTGTTTGTCCAACGCGCCCAGCGGTTCGTCCATCAAAACCAATTCAGGTTCAAACACCAACGCCCGCGCCAATGCGACACGCTGTTGCTGGCCCCCTGACAATTGCGCCGGACGACGCCCGCCAAAGGCCCCCATTTCCACCATATCCAAGGCGCGCTTGACCTTTTCTTCGCGCTCGGATTTGCCCATTTTACGGACCTCAAGAGGGAAAGACAGGTTTTCGGCGATGGTCATATGCGGAAACAAGGCATAGTTTTGGAACACCATACCAATGCCGCGTTTGTGGGGCGGAATGTTATTGATCGACACCCCATCTAACATGATATCGCCATGCGTTGCGGTTTCAAAACCCGCCAACATCATCAGACAAGTTGTCTTGCCCGACCCGGATGGGCCCAACATGGTCAGAAACTCGCCTTTTGGAATATCAAGGTTCAAATCTTTTACGACAAGTGTTTCACCGTCATAGCTTTTCTGGACGCGATTAAACTGTACGAATGCATCCCTGGAATTATCTAGTGCCAAACTATGGCTCCCCGTGTTTTTTTATCCCTGTTCCGCAATGTAAACATAATACCAATGCAGATATCAACCAGATTGCGGCATTTTTGTTTAATTTTGCAACGCGCCCACTGGAATTAAGGCGCATCGCATTCATTTTTTATGCAATTTGGTAAAATTGCCTTGAATCACCCGATGGGCTTAGGTCGAATGTCCTGCCAGCAGGTCAACCCAGAACGGCATTCACGGCCGAAACCGTTTTTTCGACAACCTCATCCGCCTGCGCCTGCGTTAAACAGAATGGCGGGGCAAAGCCCAAAATATCACCCTGCGGCATGGCCCGCGCGATGATTCCCTGATCCAACAGCTTGGCCGCGATGCTTGGGCCAACTTTCTGCGATGGGTCAAAGAATGTGCGCGTATCCCGGTCTGATACCAGCTCAACCGCGCACAACATGCCTTCGCCGCGAACGTCACCGACATTTGGGTGATCGGCCAGCGCGGCGCGCATGGTGTCATTTAGATACCGGCCAACAGTGCCTGCATTTTCCACCAATTTCAGTTCATCAATCAGTTTCAGGTTGGCAACCCCCGCCGCGGCCCCAATAGGGTGCGCAGAATAGGTCCAGCCGTGACCGATTGGGCCATTTTCATCGGTGCCCTGTTCCAGCACTTTCCACATTTTGTCAGAAACGATGGATCCGGACAGCGGCGCATAGGCCGATGTCAGACCCTTGGCAATGGTGATCAGATCGGGCTTCAAACCATAGTGTTCGGATCCAAACATCGTGCCCAAACGGCCAAAGCCTGTGACAACCTCGTCCGCGATCAACAAAATGTCGTGTTTTTCCAAAACAGGTTGGATGGCATCCCAATATCCTGCGGGGGGTGGCACAATGCCGCCTGTTCCCAATACGGGTTCACCAATGAATGCCGCGATGGTGTCTGCACCTTCGCGTTCGATCAACGCCTCAAGCTCAGCCACGCAATGGGCAACGAAATCCGCCTCGGACATGTTCAGATCGGGGCGGCGGAAATAATAGGGGGCCTCGGTATGGATTACTTGGGTCAGGGGCAGGTCGAATTTTTTGTGGAACAATTCCAGGCCTGTCAATGATCCTGTCATCAAACCGGACCCGTGATACCCGCGCCAACGGCTGATGATTTTCTTTTTCTCGGGGCGGCCCAGGATATTGTTGTAATACCACACCAGTTTAATGTTGGTTTCATTGGCATCTGACCCAGATAGGCCAAAATAGACCTTGCTCATGTGATCGGGGGCGCGATCCAAAATCATTTTCGATAGGGTGATCGACGCCTCGGTCCCGTGCCCGACATAGGAATGGTAATACGCCAGTTCGCTGGCCTGTGCGGCGATTGCTTCGGCCACTTCGGTCCGGCCATAGCCGATATTGACACAATACAGGCCGGCAAAGGCATCCAGCAAACGGTTGCCATCGCGGTCCTCAATGTAACAGCCTTGGCCCCCTGTGACGACGCGCTGCGGGACATTGCCCCGCGCGAATTCGGCCAAATGTGTGGACGGGTGGAAAAAATTTTCGCGATCCCATTGTTCCAATAGATCGTTTTTCATCGCGGGCTCCTTTGGATAATTCGATATGTACACAACACAGATGTACGACAAGGTCAAGTCAGCCTTATCCCGTATAAAAACCCAACGATATAAGGATTGCGACCCCGAGGCGTCGGAAACGGGCTGGCACAGTTGTATACAAATACTAGAATACCCCCAAACAACAAGGATCCCGACCATGATTCAAAAAGACATTCCATTTTCAGATGCCGAATACCAACGGCGATTGGCCAAAACCCGCGCCGCCATGGCCGCCAAGGGCATTGACACGCTGTTCGTCACCGATCCGTCCAACATGGCATGGCTGACCGCCTATGATGGCTGGTCGTTCTATGTGCATCAGGGCGTGATTATGTTTGCCGATGCCGATCCCGTTTGGTGGGGCCGCCGTCAGGATGCAAATGGCGCTGTGCGTACCGTTTGGATGGGCAATGACCGTGTGATTGGCTATGCCGATAACTATGTGCAATCGACCGAACGCCACCCCATGCAGGATCTGGCGCAACGCCTGCGCGACTTTGGCGTCACGGGGCGCGTGGGTGTGGAAATGGACAACTACTATTTTTCAGCCAAGGCGTTTGACACTTTGCGCACCGAAATGCCCGATATCGAATTTGTCGATGCAACTGCGCTGGTCAACTGGCAACGCGGTATCAAATCTGACGAAGAATTGGCATTTATGCGCAAGGCTGCGGCCATTTCTGACAAGATTATCAATGGCTTGGTCGAACGTGTCGCACCCGGCATCCCCAAGAATGAAATCGTGGCCGAGGTATATGGCGACGCCATTCGCGGGGTTGATGGGGCGTGGGGCGACTATCCCGCGATTGTACCGCTGTTGCCATCAGGATCAGACGCCGCCGCACCCCACCTGACATGGGACGGCCGCCAATTCGCCACGGGCGAGGCGACATTTTTCGAAATCTCAGGCTGTTATCGCCGCTATCACGCGCCGCTGAGCCGGACAATTTTCCTGGGCACCCCCACAGACGAATTGAAACGCGCCGAGGCGGCCCTGATCGAAGGCCTAGAGGCCGGACTGGACAAAGCCCGCGCCGGCAACCGCGCCTGTGACATCGCCAATGCACTGGCCGAACCACTGGAACGCGCAGGCATCGAACGCGGCGCGCGCTGTGGGTATCCCATCGGCATCAGCTATCCCCCAGATTGGGGCGAACGCACCGTGTCGTTGCGGTCCGAGGATCAAACCATTTTGCAACCCGGAATGACATTCCATTTCATGCCCGGTCTGTGGATGGATGATTGGGGATTGGAAATCACCGAATCCATCGTTATTCGCGAAAACGGGGCCGCCGAAACACTGTGCAACCAGCCCAGAAAGATGTTCGTAAAACCATGACCGACCTTGCATCCGCACGCGCCATTCTGGGCGATTTGATCGCCTTTCCTACGGTGTCGACCGACAGCAATCTGGATATGATCCACCACATGGCGGGCATACTGGAAACGCTGGGGGCGCGTGTGGATGTGTTCCACGATGAAACGGGGCGCAAGGCGAACCTGTTTGCCACCCTTGGCCCCGATCGTGACGGTGGTTTGGTGTTGTCCGGGCACAGCGATGTGGTGCCCGTGACCGATCAGGATTGGACCAGCGATCCATTTGTCATGGACGAACGCGACGGGCGCCTATATGGGCGCGGCGCCTGCGATATGAAGGGTTTCATCGCGGCAACCTTGGCCATGGCCCCCTATTACGCAGCGCTGGATCTGCAACGCCCCATCCATTTTTCGTTCACCCATGACGAAGAAACCGGATGTTTGGGTGCCCAAGCGATGGTGCCCGAATTGGTCAAACGCGGATACAAACCCGCGATGGCGGTGATTGGCGAACCCACCGAAATGCGCATCATCGAGGGGCACAAGGGATGCTGCGAATATACAACCACATTCCACGGATTACCTGGCCATGGATCATCCCCAGATCTGGGTGTAAATGCCGCGGAATATGCTGTGCGCTTTGTCACGCGTCTGATGCAGCTGCGCGAGGAAATGAAAACCCGCACGCCCGTGGGCAGCCGGTTTGAACCCCCATGGACCACCATGAACATCGGCGGCATTCATGGCGGCATGGCCCATAATGTGATCGTGTCCAAGGCCCACGTAGATTGGGAATTTCGCCCCGTCCAGCAATCTGATTTCACCTATATGAAGGATGAAATCAACGCCTATGTCGAAAACACATTGCTGCCCGCCATGCGCGCCGTTCACCCCGATGCCGCTATCGACACACAAGTGATCGGAGAGGTCGAAGGGTTGGAACCGATGGACGAAAACGCGGTCAAGGATTTGGTGATGGAACTGACTGGGGCCAATGGGGCCGATGTTGTGCCCTTTGGCACCGAGGCGGGGATATTCCAAGGAATTGGAATGTCGGCAATCGTTTGTGGCCCCGGCAGCATCGCGCAGGCGCACAAGGCCGATGAATATGTCGCGCTGGACCAGATGGACAGCTGTTTGGATATGTTGCGCGGGCTGGGTCAGAAAATGGCACGATCCACCGCATGACCCAAGACACCGCCGCATTTCGCAACCAAACGGTGTATCACACCTTGCGATCGCGCATCTGTTTGTTGGATTATCCCCCGAATTCGCGCCTGTCCGAGGAATCGCTGGCCGCTGAATTCGGTATGTCCCGCACCCCCCTGCGCCGCGTTTTGGCACGGCTTGAGGATGAGGGATTGGTCCAATCCCAACACGGCGTTGGCACATTGGTCACCGATGTTGATATCGCCGAAATGCGCCATGTTTACGAATTGCGCATGGAATTGGCGCAATTGGTGGGCACCCTGTCCCCTGCCCCAATCACACAAAACACCCGGACCGAGGTCGCCAAATTCCAATCCCGCGCCAATGATCTGCGCGCCACCCCCGATGCCCGTACATTTGCGCAACTGAACATGGATTTTTTCGACTTTGGCCTGTCGCTATGCGAAAACCAACCGCTGCGGGATATGTCGGAACGGCTGTATTACCGCACCGCCCGCATTTGGTTAAAATCCATTTCCAAACTGGATTTGGCACAGGAAATCGACATTTTCGCCCGCGAAATTGACGAAACCGCCAATGCGATTGCTGCAGGCGATACCACCGCCGCCGCCCTGATCCGCCGCGCCCATATTTCCATGAGCATCCACAGGCTTAGCCAACCCTAGGCCATAGTCGGGCCCAAACAAACGAAACTTTCGTTGAAACGTCCTGCGGCGCAGCATATACTTTGCCAATGCAGCATTTCATTGGGGGATCCGGTGCAGATATGTGATACCAAAGAGGACCTGCGGTCCGCTCTTGCTGACCTGCGTACAACAGGTACCATCGGATTGGTGCCCACAATGGGGTATTTGCACGATGGGCATATGGCCTTGGTTCGGGCCGCTGCTGCGGAATGCGATCATGTGGTGGCGTCAATCTTTGTGAACCCCACCCAGTTTGGATCGGCTGAGGATTTGGATAACTATCCACGGAATATGGACCGCGATTTATCCATGCTGCGTGATGCGGGTGTGCGGGTTGTGTTTACCCCGACCCCCGATATTATGTACCACCCCGAGGCGCAAACAATCGTGGAAACCACGGATTTGGCGCATAAATTAATGGGCGAACTGCGTCCCGGCCATTTTCGCGGGGTCGCAACGGTTGTGACCAAACTGTTCAACCTGTTTCAACCCGATCGCGCCTTTTTCGGGGAAAAGGATTATCAACAACTGGCCGTGATCCGCACGATGGTGCGTGATTTGGATATTCCCGTGACAGTCCGCGGAATTGAAACCGTCCGCGAAGCTGACGGGCTGGCCATGTCGTCGCGCAACGCCCGCCTGTCGCCTAACGCCCGCGCGGCGGCCCCCGTTCTGGCCCGCAGCTTTGATCTGGCGCGGGACATGATGGCGCAGGGCGCTGATGTGGCAGCACTGGAAACCGCCATCCGCGATTTCATCGACGCAGAACCCTTGGCACAGGTCGAAACGGTCGATATCCGCGATGCTGCAACGCTGGATCCCGTCACAGGTGTGCCGCAACGGGATATCGTCGTTTTACTGGCCGTCACCTTTGCCCCTGTGTTATTGATCGATCAATGTGTCATCCCAACCCGAAAGGACACTGCATGAGCACCCAAACCCCCATTCGCCGCATCACAGCCCCCCAAATCACGGCCCGCAAAGGGGGCGATCCGATTGTGTCACTGACATCCTATCACGCGCATACGGCCGCGATTGTCGATCGCTATGCGGATTTTATCTTGGTCGGTGACAGTTTGGGCATGGTGATGCACGGCATGGACAGCACGGTGCCCGTACCGCTGGATTTGATGATCATGCATGGCCGCGCGGTGGTGCGTGGAACACAACGCGCGCTGATCGTGGTCGATATGCCCTTTGGCACCTACGAAGAAAGCCCGCAAATCGCGTTCCGCAATGCCGTGCGCATTATGAAGGAAACCAACTGCGGCGCGGTCAAGCTAGAAGGCGGGGCGCGTATGGCCGAAACGATCCATTTCCTTGTCGAACGCGGGATCCCGGTGATGGGTCACATCGGACTGACCCCACAATCGACAAACACCATGGGCGGTTTCAAAACCCAAGGCCGCGACCAAGATGGCTGGCCCCTGCACGAAGCGGATGCGCAGGCCGTTCAAGACGCAGGTGCGTTTTCCATCGTGCTAGAAGGCATGGTCGAACCGCTGGCGGCGAAAATCAGCAAATCGCTGGACATTCCCACCATCGGCATCGGGGCATCGGCGGACTGCGACGGGCAAATCTTGGTCCTTGAGGATATGCTGGGCCTGAACCCGACCCCCCCAAAATTCGTGAAAACCTATGGCAACCTACTTGAGGGGATCGAAACAGCGGTGTCAAACTACGCAAACGACGTGAAATCCCGCGCCTTTCCAACAGAGGCGCAGGTGTATCGCAACAAATAACGTATATTCCTAACGGCCTCGGATCGCTTACGCGATCCGACCAATGCCCGGGGGGGCCGGGGGGCTCTGCCCCCGGCCCCCCCGGGCTACCCCCAACGCCAAGGCCCAACACAGAACCATGCGCGATGACATATGTTTATGAACCAGACGCCTATAGCCAAAAACCAATCGCGACCAGCTATTGGCCGACAACGGTTGTGCCCCCAACCCTGCCAAAGCTGAATGGCCAACATCAGGCCGATGTGGCCATTATTGGGGCAGGGTTTACAGGGCTGAACGCCGCCTATCACCTGTGCCAAACCGGGGCCAAGGTCATCGTGATCGACGCGCAATCCCCTGCCTTTGGCGCATCGGGGCGCAATGGTGGGTTTTGCTGTCTGGGGGGCGGGAAAATTTCAAACGCAGCGCTGATCAAATCCTATGGCGCGGACCAGCAACGTCTTTACCGCCAAGCAGAACACAGCGCGGTCGCCTATGTCCACGACCTGACCGCAGTCCTAGGTATCGACATTGACCGGCATTCCAACGGCGAAACCCTGCTGGCCCATTCCCCGCGCGCAGCCCGACATCTGACACAGATCCACGATGAAATTGCCGCCGATTACAACGTGACCCCAACACTACACACCCGCGATGATCTGGCATCCCTCGGCATGCGCGGGCATTTCTTTGGGGGCGTTACGACGCCAATCGGGTTCGGCCTGAACCCGCAAAAATACCTGCTGGGTTTGCTGGCCAACACACCCGATCTGACCTGTTTTGCCAACAGCCCCGTACAGGCCATCACCCCAGTGGCGCAAGGATATCAGCTGACCACACCACAGGGCAGCGTCACCGCAGCAAAATTCGTGATCGCCACCAACGGTTATACATCCGAGGATATGTTCCCATGGATGACATCACGGTTTTTGCCGGTGCAATCCTCGGTCATCGTGACCGAACCAATATCGCCTGAACGCCAAAAACAACAGGGCTGGTTCAGCGATCAAATGGCCTATGACACGCGGTTTTTGTTGCATTATTTCCGCCGCTTACCCAATGGGCGTTTTTTGTTTGGAATGCGGGGTGGTTTGCAATACACCCCCGCATCCGAGGCCGTGATAAAAACGACCATAACCCGCAATTTCCGCAGGCTGTTCCCGAACTGGCGCGACATCAGAATTGATCACTACTGGTCGGGCCTGGTGGCCATGAACCGCAACCTTGCGCCCTATGTGGGGGAAATTGCGGGGTATCCGGGGGGCTATGCGGGGTTTGGATACCACGGTAACGGCGTTGCCATGGGCAGCTATGCGGGGGCGATTTTGGCCGATTTGATCACCACGGGATCCACGGCCCGCACCTATCCAAAGGTGTTTCAACATCCGCCCAAACGTTATCCGCTGGGGCGGCATCGCCGGTGGCTGTTGGCCCCCATATACCGCATCATGCCCTGGATCGAGGGATAGGTATCAATCCCCCATCAATCCCCCAACGGACTGCGCACCTTGCGTGATTTTTCGCGGGCCAACCCCAAATGCGCCTCGCGCAAGATGATCACAATGCCTGCAATGACGATCAAAGCCGCACCAAACAGGACCTGCGCTGTCGGCACCTCATCAAATATGTAAAACCCGATCACAATGGCAAAGACCATCGACAAATAATCAAACGGCGCCACAACCGAGGCCGGCGCATAGCGATAGCATGAGGTTTGCAAAATCTGCGACACGCCGCCCAACAACCCCACCACGACCAAAATCCCAAATATATCCCAGCTTGGTATCACCCAACCAAAGGGCAGGGTTAACAGCGACAGGATGGTCGAGGTCAGCGAAAAATAAAACACAATCGATGCGGTACGTTCCGTTTGAACCATCTGACGGATATGGATCTGAACCAAACCCGCGCAGACCGCACCAAACAAAATAACAATCGCCCCCAGCGTCGATTTCAAATCTGTGTGAACCTCGGTTCCCAGACTAAGCCGTGGTTCCAACACGATCACCACGCCGATAATCCCCAAGGCCACGGCCGAGTAGCGATAGACCCCAACCGGTTCATGCAGCAATACCGCGGCAAAAATGACCGTCATCAACGGCATGGCATAGCTCAGGGCCGTCGCCTCGGGCAGGGGCAACAGGCCAAGGCCCGTAAAAAAACACACCATCGCCGTTGTCCCAATCACACCGCGCCAAAAATGCGCCTTGCGCGATACCACTTGGACCCCTTGGGCCAAATCATTGCGAAAATACATCCAGATAAAAATGACAGGAATGGCGAAAAACGACCGGAAAAACACCAATTCACCCGGCGGCACAGTGGTTGCGGCATGTTTGATCAGCGATGACATGACAATAAAACCAATCACCGCTAACACTTTTAACGCTATCCCCTTAAGCGGGTCCATTTTGGGTCCGTCCTTGTCCGATACCCGATGGTTTTGCGCCTATATCAGCTGTTTGGCAAGACCCAATCCGGCCGTGGAAAATGGCAGGTATAGCCATTGGGATTTTTTTCCAAATAATCCTGATGCGTTTCAGGCGCATCCCAGAACGGGGCCGCAGGCGTGACCTTGGTCACCACCTTGCCCGGCCATAGGCCCGAGGCATCGACATCACGAATGGTTTGTTCTGCGACCTGACGTTGTTCATCATCGGTATAGAAAATTTCCGACCGATAGCTGTCACCAATATCATTGCCCTGACGGTTCACAGTTGTTGGATCGTGGATCTGGAAAAACAGTTCCAACAAACGCCGATAACTGACCTGTTCGGGATCATAGGTGATTTTTATCGCCTCGGCATGGCCTGTGGTTTTGGTGCAGACCAGTTCATAGGATGGGTTTTCCACATGACCGCCGGTAAATCCGACTTGGGTATCCAACACACCGGGGATGCGGCGCAACAGATCCTCGACCCCCCAGTAACATCCACCTGCTAAGATTGCTGTTTTCATCTAACCCTCTATCTGATCCAGATAATCACCATAACCATGGTCAACCATGTCGTCACGATGTACAAATCGCAAAGATGCGGAATTTATGCAATAGCGTAACCCACCACGATCGCGCGGACCATCGGGGAACACATGGCCCAAATGACTGTCGCCATGGGTCGATCGCACCTCGACCCGGATCATTCCGTGGGATGTATCGCGCAGTTCAGTGATATGGGCAGGTTCAATCGGTTTTACAAAACTGGGCCAGCCGCAGCCGCTTTCGTATTTATCACTGGATGCAAACAGGGGTTCGCCCGACACGATATCGACGTAAATCCCGGGTTCTTTGTTATACAACAATTCCCCGGTGCCCGGCCGTTCGGTGCCGTTTTCTTGGGTTACCCAATATTGTTCATCGCTTAGCGTGGCAATCACGTCAGGATTTTTGGTGTATTTGGTCATATCAATTCCCCTTTGGCATCATATGTGGCGCATTTCGGGCAAAATCCAAGGGTCCAGATGACCCATTTTCCTTGCCCTTGCATATAAATATGGGATAGTCACCCCCAGGGAAATTAAGGGGTGCACAGCATGAGTTCAGGTTTATTCGCATTATTGGATGACATTGCCGTTTTGGCAAAAACCGCGGCACTGTCGGTCGATGACATTGCGGCAGCCGCGGCCAAGGCGGGGGCCAAATCGCTGGGCGTTGTGGTGGATGATGCGGCCGTGACCCCGAAATATGTCGTGGGTTTCCCTGCGCAACGCGAATTGCCGATTGTAAAACGCATTGCTTGGGGATCGCTGAAAAACAAATTCCTGTTCATCATTCCGGCGGTTTTGATCCTGTCGCAATTGGCCCCTTGGGCCATTACGCCGCTGTTGGTTCTGGGGGGGCTGTTTTTGTCGTTCGAAGGCGCGGAAAAGGTCATCGAGATGCTATCGGGCGGGCACGAAACCAAAGCCGCCAAAAAGAACGAAGATCAGACCGTCGCCGGCGCCATTCGCACCGATTTCATATTATCCGCCGAAATTATGGTGCTGGCCCTGTCCACCATGGATGGCCAAGATTTCACAACACGCGCCATCACCCTGTTGGTGGTCGGGTTTTTCATCACCTTTGTGGTCTATGGTGCCGTGGCCCTGATTGTTAAGGCTGATGATTTCGGCCTGCACCTGATGACCAAATATAAAACGGGTGCCTTGGCGGGATTGGGCCGTGGGATCATTAAAACCATGCCCACATTCCTAAAAACGCTTAGCTTTGTTGGCACATTGGCCATGTTATGGGTGGGCGGTGGCATCCTGATCCATGCCGCCGAACATTATAATTGGCACCTGCCCGAGGAACTGATGCACGCCGCGCAACATGTGGTTGACGGGCAATATCCCCTATCTGGGTTGGTGACATGGTTCGCAGGCGCCGCATTTGCAGGTGTGGTGGGGTTGATTATCGGGGCCATTATCGCCGTGGCCGTGGCCCCGTTTCACAAATCACACTAGCCGGTGATCCATTCATCACGGCTGTACCCCTGGATATACAGCAGCGCCGTCAGGTCGCCAAAATTCACCCGCACATCACATTGCGCGGCAACGGATGGTTTAGCATGTAACGCCACGCCAGTGCCTGCGCGGTGCAGCATGCCCAGATCATTGGCACCATCGCCAACAGCGATCACATCCGCCTCGGCGATGCCCAATTTGGCGGTGATCTTTTCCAGCTGATCGACCTTGGCCTGTTTGCCCAAAATCGGTGTGCCGACCTGTCCAGACAGGGTATCGCCATCGGTCAGCAGGGTATTGGCGTGGTTTTCATCAAAACCCAAATGCGCCGCGACCTTTGCGGTAAAGGCCGTGAACCCACCCGACACCAGCGCCGCATAACCGCCCTGCGCCTTCATCGTGCGCAACAAAACGTCACCCCCGGGCATATAGGTGATGCGTTCGGCCAAGACCTGATCAATGATCGACACGGGCAAGCCCCGCAACAATCCGACCCGTTCACGCAGGGCCGCATCAAAATCCAATTCGCCGTTCATGGCGCGGGCTGTGATATCTTTGACCCGTTCGCCCACGCCGGCCATATCGGCCAGTTCATCGATACATTCCTGTTCGATCATGGTGCTGTCCATATCCGCCAACAGCATTTTTTTGCGCCGGTTCTGGGTGGGCTGGATCACCAAATCAATGCCCATGCCCTGCACATCGGCCCAGACATCCCAACGGTTGTCTGGCAGGGTCGCGATATCAAATTCCGCCGCCTCGGACGGGGCCAGCGCCCGCAGATCGCCACCCCCCCAGGCATTGCGCAGCGAATCGACCAATGCGGTGTCCAGATTTTTGGCCACAGGGGCCGCGATCAAAGTAACTGTATACATTCCCAAGTTTCCGATAGGCGACGAAACTGTCGCAAAATTCATCCTAAACGCCGCTATAGCGTCATTTTGCGCATTGTGAAACCCCGCATCCCCCTCTATTTCGGTCGGTGGGACACCTCTCCCCAACGAGAGGCGATTATCTGAAAGGGTAGCTACATGGCTATGAACAAACCATCTGCGCGTCCAGCACGCGCGCAATTTTCGTCCGGCCCCTGCGCCAAAAACCCCACCTTTACATTGG
Source organism: uncultured Paracoccaceae bacterium (assembly GCA_913060475.1). Taxonomy (GTDB): domain Bacteria; phylum Pseudomonadota; class Alphaproteobacteria; order Rhodobacterales; family Rhodobacteraceae; genus CAJXSD01. The sequence goes on from CAJXSD010000002.1 coordinate 38,727, forward strand.
ATAAACTGGCAGACGCCCCCTTGGGTCGGTCGCATCGCGCCGCCGTGGGCAAGGCCAAGTTAAAGGCCGCCATCGACGGCACACGCGACATTTTGCGCATCCCAGCGGATTACCGCATCGGCATTGTTCCTGCCTCGGACACGGGCGCAGTTGAAATGGCCATGTGGTCCCTGCTGGGCGCGCGCCCTGCGACGATGGTCGCTTGGGAAAGCTTTGGCGCAGGCTGGGTCACAGATGTTGTGAAACAGTTGAAAATCGATGCTGACGTGAAAACGGCCGACTATGGCCACATCGTGGATATGGCCGCGATTGATTATGATACGGACGTTGTGTTCACATGGAACGGCACCACATCGGGCGTGCGCGTCGCCACAGGCGATGTGATCCCTGCAGATCGCGCGGGCCTGACCATCTGTGATGCAACATCCGCCGCCTTTGCCATGGATTTGCCATGGGACAAATTGGACGTCACAACATTCAGCTGGCAAAAGGTTCTGGGCGGTGAAGCGGCCCATGGTATGATCGTCCTGTCGCCCCGCGCGGTGGAACGCCTGGAAACCTATACGCCCGCATGGCCCCTGCCCAAAATTTTCCGCATGACCAAGGGCGGCAAATTGATTGACGGCATCTTTGTCGGCGAAACGATCAACACCCCATCTATGCTGGCCGTCGAAGATTACCTGGCCGCGCTGGATTGGGCGCGTGACGTGGGCGGGCTGAACGGGCTGATCGCCCGCGCCAATGCCAACGCACAGGCGGTTTGGGATTTCTGCGACACACGCGATTGGATCGACAATCTGGCGGTGGATCCGGCGACACGGTCGAACACATCCGTGTGCCTGAAATTCACCGATGATCGCATCACCGATGGCGCTGCCTTTGCCAAGGCCGTGGCCAAACGGCTGGATACGGAAAACGTGGCCTATGACATCGGCGCATATCGCGATGCCCCCGCCGGTCTGCGGATCTGGTGCGGCGGCACGGTTGATACGTCTGATATTCAGGCGATGCTGCCATGGTTGGAATACGCATTCCACGCCGAAATTGACGCCCTGTCCTAACCAATATCCCCGCTGGCGCGCAGCGACCAGCAGCCACCGCCCATCCTCGATGGGTGGGCGGTGGCTTCCCCCAATTCTAACGAACACCCAGTCTTATAAGGATCCAGAAAATGGCCCCCAAAGTACTTGTATCTGACAAACTCAGCGAAACCGCCGTCCAAATCTTCCGCGACCGCGGCATCGATGTCGATTTCATGCCCGATCTGGGCAAAGACAAAGATAAACTGGCCGAAGTCATCGGCCAATACGATGGCTTGGCCATCCGCTCGGCGACCAAGGTCACGCCCAAAATCCTTGAGGCCGCCACCAACCTGAAAGTGGTGGGCCGCGCAGGGATCGGCACCGACAACGTCGACAAAGACGCCGCATCGAAAAAAGGTGTGATCGTCATGAACACTCCCTTTGGCAATATGATCACAACGGCGGAACATGCGATCGCCATGATGTTCGCGGTTGCCCGCCAAATTCCCCAAGCCAGCGCATCAACACATGCCGGAAAATGGGAAAAATCCAAATTCATGGGCGTTGAATTAACCGGCAAAACGCTGGGCGTGATTGGCGCAGGCAACATCGGTGGCATCGTCTGCGACCGTGCCCGCGGTTTGAAAATGAAGGTCATCGCCTTTGACCCGTTCCTGGGTCAGGACAAAGCCGATAAAATGGGCGTGGAAAAGGTTGAACTGGACGACCTGCTGAAACGTGCAGATTTCATCACCTTGCACGTGCCCCTGACCGATGGCACCCGCAATATCCTTAGCCGCGAAAATCTGGCCAAAACGAAACAGGGCGTGCGCATCATCAACTGTGCCCGTGGCGGTTTGGTCGATGAACAGGCTTTGGCCGACTTGCTGCAATCTGGTCATGTGGCCGGTGCCGCATTCGACGTGTTTTCCCAAGAACCCGCAACAGAAAACCCATTGTTCAACCTGCCCAACGTGGTCTGCACCCCCCACCTAGGTGCCGCCACAACCGAGGCGCAGGAAAACGTGGCCCTGCAGGTGGCCGAACAAATGTCCAACTATCTGCTGGAGGGTGCTGTCGAAAACGCGCTGAACATGCCATCCATGACCGCAGAAGAGGCCAAAGTTATGGGCCCATGGGTCAAATTGGCCGATCATTTGGGCAATTTCATCGGCCAAATGACCGACGAACCCATTGAGGCGATCAACATCCTTTATGACGGATCCGCATCCCAAATGAATTTGGACGCGCTGAATTGTTCGGTCATCGCCGGCATCATGAAAAAGGCCAATCCAGACGTAAACATGGTGTCCGCCCCCGTGATCGCCAAGGAACGCGGCGTGAAAATTTCCACCACCAATCAGGATAAATCCGGCGCCTTTGAAGGGTACATCAAGGTCACGGTTGTCACCGGAAAACGCGAACGATCCATCGCGGGCACCGTGTTCAGCGATGGCAAGCCACGGTTTATCCAGATCAAAGGCATCAACATCGACGCCGAAGTGGGCGCGCATATGCTGTACACCACAAACGAAGATGTCCCCGGCATCATCGGGACATTGGGTGCCACCATGGGCAAACATGGTGTCAATATCGCGAACTTTACTTTGGGTCGTGCTGCGGCCGGTGGCGAAGCGATTGCGTTATTATACCTAGACAGCGCAATCCGTGCCGATATCGTGGCCGACCTGAATGCAACCGGGTTGTTCCAACAGGTCAAACCACTGGCCTTTGACGCATAGGTACAGACCGCAGGACGTGATCAAAACCATCCCCATGCGGGATGGTTTTATCAATTTGAGATTCTTCTATAAAATTTATCGGATCTGTCGTATATTACTTTCGCAGGAATGACGGGAATGATTGCAGATTCGTTAAATCGATATTTTATGCCGGAACGTTGGATGCGCGCCGTTGGCGGGCCCAAATACGTGCAACTGTCCCAATATGTCCTGTCACTGATTGAAAATGGCACCCTGCCGCCGAACACCCAACTGCCGCCAGAACGGGAAATGGCCAGTATTGCATCCGTCAGCCGCGTCACCATACGCCAAGCGATTGAAGAGTTGGTCAAGCGCGATGTTCTGGAACAGCGGCGCGGCATTGGCACATTCGTCAAACCCCAGCCCATCCGGCACGTTCAAAACGCAGACGCCCTGATCAGTTTCACCGAATATATGTCGCAGCACGGGCATACCCCCGTCACCCAAGTGCTAAGCGCCGGAATATTTACCCCAACCCCCAGCGAAATGGTGTCATTATCCCTAGGGTCCAAGGACAAAGTCAGCCGGCTAAAACGATTGCGCAGTATCAATACCGTGCCGATGGCATTGGAACACGCCAGTCTTCCCACCGATATACTGCCCGATCCTGATTGTCTGGGCGCATCCCTCTATGATGTGCTAAGACAGCAAAACACCGCCCCCGTTCGGGCAACACAGCGCATTCGGGCCTATAACCTGAACAAGTCCGAGGCAAATTTGCTGAACATGCGCGTCGATGCGGCCGTTTTGCGGATTACACGGCACAGTTTCCTTGCCTCGGGGCGGGCTGTGGAATTGACGGTTGGCGTCTATCGGTCGGATTTGTACGAAATCACATCCGACCTCTCAATTTAGTGGTGGGCCGTAAAAATTGCCAGTTTCATGTTGCAAAGGCGCGTGCAGTTTGATCTGACTGCAGCACCCCGACACAATGACAAGGCGCCCGTATGTCCGCACAAATATTCCGTATCATTTCCACAGAAATCAACGCATCTGTCGATCAGGTCTCGGCTGCGGTGACGCTGTTGGATCAGGGGTCCACCGTCCCCTTTATCGCCCGCTACCGCAAAGAGGCGACCGGCGGGCTGGATGATACGCAGCTGCGCGATTTGTCCGAACGCCTGACCTATCTGCGCGAATTGGATGCGCGCCGCGATGTGATCGTGAAATCGATCACGGAACAGGGCAAAATTACCGATGATCTGACCCGCAAACTGGCCCAGGCCACCACCAAGGCCGAGCTTGAGGACATTTACCTGCCCTATAAACCCAAACGCCGCACCAAGGCGATGATTGCACGGGAATTGGGGCTGGAACCGCTGGCCATGGCCATTTTGGCAGATCGCGCCTGTGATCCCGAAGTCCTGGCCCAATCCTATATCAGTGCGGATGTGCCCGACACCAAAACGGCCCTGAACGGCGCGCGCGATATTTTGACCGAATCCCTGTCCGAAAATGCCGATCTGTTGGCGCGTCTGCGCGATCATATGCGCACCAACGGGGTTTTGGTGTCCAAGGTGATCGAAGGGCAGGAAACCAAGGGTCAAAAATTCGCGGATTATTTCGACCATTCAGAACCCGTGTCCAAGGTTGCAGGCCACCGCGCCTTGGCCATGTTTCGTGGCCGTAACGAAGGCGTATTGACGCTGGATCTGGCGGTTGAACCCGATGCCCCCCGCGGCACATCACGCGCGGAATTGATGGCGGTGCAGGCTTTGGCCGGTCAACTGGCCGACAGCGCGGCAGATCGCTGGTTAAAAACGGTGGCCACTTGGGCATGGCGGGTGAAACTGTCAAATTCGCTGTCGATTGATGTTCTGGTCGAATTGCGCGACCGCGCCGAAGAAGAGGCGATCACCGTCTTTGGCCGAAACCTTAAGGATTTGTTGCTGGCCGCACCGGCGGGCAACCGTGCCACATTGGGATTGGATCCGGGCATTCGCACAGGGGTCAAGGTGGCCGCCGTGGATGCAACGGGCAAGGTGTTGGACACCGCAACCATTTATCCGTTCCAGCCGAAAAATGATGTCGCGGGGGCGATGGCCACACTGGGCGCCTTGATCCTGCGCCACAACGTCGATCTGATTGCCATCGGCAATGGCACCGCCAGCCGTGAAACCGAAAAACTGGTGATGGATTTGCTGGCCCAAATGCCCGCAGACCACAAAAAACCGACCAAGGTCATCGTGTCCGAGGCCGGCGCATCCGTATATTCCGCATCTGCACTGGCGGCGGCGGAATTGCCCGATTTGGATGTGTCCCTGCGCGGGGCCGTATCCATTGCGCGGCGGTTGCAGGACCCCTTGGCGGAATTGGTGAAAATCGAACCCAAATCCATTGGCGTGGGCCAATACCAGCACGATGTGGACCAATCCAAATTGGGCCGCCGTCTGGATGCCGTGATCGAGGATGCGGTTAATGCCGTCGGCGTTACCCTGAACACGGCATCGGCACCGTTGTTGGCACGGGTTGCGGGCATCGGGCCGGTTTTGGCAGAAACGATTGTATCGCACCGCGAAACGCATGGGGCATTCAAAACGCGCCGCGATTTGTTGCAGGTCGCACGCCTTGGCCCCAAGGTGTTTGAACAATGCGCCGGATTTTTGCGTGTGACGGATGGGCCCGAACCGCTGGATGCCTCGGCCGTTCACCCCGAAGCCTATGGCAAGGCCCGCGATATGCTGCGCGCCATTGGCATTGATGTGAAATCGGCCCAAGCGCAATCAGGGGCCTTGGCCCGCCTGAATTTATCCGATTTTGTCGATGGCACCTTTGGCCTGCCCACATTGCGCGATATCGTGGCCGAGTTGGAAAAACCCGGTCGTGACCCCCGCCCCGAATTCAAAACCGCCAGCTTTGCCGAGGGCGTGAATGAAATCACCGACCTAAAGGTGGGCATGTCCCTAGAGGGCACGGTGACAAATGTGGCCGCCTTTGGGGCCTTTGTCGATATTGGGGTGCATCAGGACGGATTGGTTCATGTGTCGCAACTGGCCGATCGGTTCGTCAAAGATCCCCATGATATCGTCAAGGCCGGCGACATCGTGCGCGTCCGCGTGACCGAGGTGGACGTGCCCCGCAAACGCATTGGGTTGTCGATGAAACGCACCCCCGATGCGGCGCGCAGCCCTAATACGGCATCCGCTGGCCGCAATACCCACAGCCGCCCACAAAAACAGAAACCGCAAAACAGCGGAAAATCGCAAGGCAGCTTGGGCGATTTGTTGCAAAGCGCATTTCAGAAAAAATAACCGGTCCATCGCCCGACATCACAGACCCCGAAACAGCAGGCTTGCCCAGCGCAGGCCTGCTGATTTTCGGTATGTGCAGGGACGCCCCAAGGCCAAATCGCGCAAATTTCGGGGCAATTTGGCCGAAATTTTCGGCAAAACCCTATTATGTGCATACTTTTTTCCCAAAGTTTTGATCACAAGAAGTGGGTTTTTATCAAAAGTAATATAATATATTCTCTTGAGCACTATTTCTAACTTTTGTTAGACTCAAATTACTGTACGAAAAATTGCAACAACACCAACTAGGGGTAATACATGAAAAATGTTTTCAAAACCTTTGCGGTTGCCAGCACATTCGCGCTAAGCGCGTCACTGGCTTGGGCAGCCGGCACACATCCGATCACAGGCGAAACACTGGCAGATGATCAAACTTTCACCTATCGCGTTCTGGACGAAGCCGCGTCCTATGACCCACAGCTGCTTGAGGATGTGGATTCATCCAAAATCGCGCGCGACCTGTTCGAAGGCCTGTATAACCAAGACGGCCAAGGCAACCTGATCCCAGGTGTCGCGCTGAGCCATACGATCAGCGATGACAAAACCGTCTACACATTCAAACTGCGCGACACGGCGAAATAGTCAGACGGCAAACCCGTCACAGCAAATGATTTCGTCTATGCATGGCGTCGCTTGGCCGACCCCGCGACAGGATCGGCCTATCAATGGTATATCAGCGTGATGGGTATCAAAAACAACGCTGGCGTGTCTGACGGATCACTGCCCCCGTCCGAATTGGGCGTGGCCGCGCTCGATGATCACACATTGCAGGTGACATTGGAAAAACCGCTGCCCTATTTCCCGCTGACAACGGTCCACGCATCCGCATTCCCGACACCACAGTGGGCGATTGAGGCGCATGGAAACGAATGGACACGCCCCGGCAATATCGTGACAAACGGCGCCTATATCATGACCGAATATGTGGCGAACGAACGGTCCGTGCGTGAACGCAACCCGATGTATTGGAACAACGACAGCACCATCATTGAAAAAGTGACCGCATTGGTCATCAACGATGAAAACGTGGCGCTGACCCGTTACATGGCGGGCGAATTGGATCAAACCAATATCCCGTCTGGTCAATTCAACAGATTGCAGCAATCAAACCCCGATGAAACCGTCGTGGTTCCTGAACTGTGCACATATTATTACACGATCAACCTGACAGACAGCGGCAATCCCGCATTGCAGGACGTGCGCGTCCGTCAGGCGTTGTCGCATGCGATTGATCATGACATCATCACGAAAAACATCCTGCAGGCTGGCCAGAAACCCGCCTATGCCTTTACCCCCGAGGCAACAGCAGGGTTTACACCGCCCGCATCGCCAATGGCATCCATGACCCAGGCAGAACGCGACGCCAAGGCCAAGGAATTGATGGCCGCCGCCGGTGTCGACAGCCTGGATCTGGAATTGATGTACAACACATCCGAATCCCACAAAAAAGTCGCGATCGCGATCAGCCAGATGTGGAAACAGAAATTGGGCGTCAATGTGACCCTGTCCAACCTGGAATGGAAAACATATCTGGATGCTCCCGGTGCACAAAACTATCAGGTGGCCCGCGCTGGCTGGTGTGGCGATTATAACGAAGCGTCCACATTCCTGGATCTGCTTGGTTCCGAAAGCGGTTATAACGATGCAAAATACAACAACCCCAAGGTTGATGAATTGCTGGCACAGGCCAAGGTTTCGGCAGATACGCAGCCCATCTATACCAAGATTGAACAAATCTTGGCAACGGATACACCTATCATTCCGATTTACCAGTACACAGCCAATTTCTTGATGAAAACCGACGTCAAAGGTTGGCCCTATGACAACGTAGAGCAAAACATTTATTCGCGCGATCTGTATAAAGTCGCAGAATAATTTTCACCACTGGCGCCCATGTTTCGACGTGGGCGCCATTTTGCTGGAAAACCATTATGCTAAATATGATTATCCGCCGGACAGCTGTGGCCCTGCCCACTTTGCTGATCTTGGTCATTGTCACCTTTGTCCTGATGCATTCGGCCCCCGGTGGACCCTTTACATCGGAAAAACCCCTGCCACCCCAAGTCTTGGCGAATATTGAGGCGAAATATGGCCTGAATGAACCGCTCTATAAACAGATTTTTATGTATCTGCAGGGGATCGTCACCGAATTGGATTTCGGCCCATCCTATGTCTACAAAGATCGCACCGTAAACGACATCATCGCCCAAGGCCTGCCCGTGACCCTGACCTATGGCGCATGGGTGATTGTGGTGATGCTGGCCGTTGGTGTGCCGCTGGGGATGATTGCCGCCATTAAACAGAATACATGGATCGATTATCTGGCCGTCGGGTTTTCCATTCTGGCCGATTTGCTGCCCAACTTCATTATGGGCCCAATATTGATTTTGATTTTCACCCTCTGGCTGGGCTGGTTGCCCGGCGGCGGCTGGAACGGCGGGCAATGGGAATATATGATTATGCCCGTGATCGCGCTGGCCACATCCTATATGGCATCCATCACGCGCCTGACGCGATCATCGATGCTTGAGGTGTTGCGATCCAATTTCATCCGCACCGCCCGCGCCAAAGGATTGCCGGAACGCACCATCATTTTGCGCCATGCGATGAAACCGGCCCTAATGCCCGTGATTTCATACCTAAGCCCCGTGTTCGTTTACGTCATCACAGGGTCATTTATCGTGGACGCCATTTTTTCAACGGGGGGATTGGGGACCTATTTCACCAACGCCGCGTTTAACCGCGATTATGCGGTGATGATGGGGGTGACACTGCTGACGGGGGGTTTGACCATTCTTTTCAACCTACTTGTTGATCTGCTTTACGGCTGGATTGACCCGCAAATTCGGTATTAATCTATGCAAAACGCAATACTGACACAGACAGAAACAGCGGTGCGCGGACGGTCGCAATGGGCCGATGCACGCGCACGTTTCCTGAAAAACAAAGCGGCCATGGTGTCGCTGTACCTGTTGGCCGCACTGATCCTGTTTGCCATATTTGGCGGGCAGTTGTCCCGATTCACCATTGACGAAATTGATTGGCAAATGCTGGGCATGATCGCGGAACTGGGCGGGCCATCGGTCGAAAACGGCCATTATTTCGGCGTTGATGAATTGGGCCGTGATTTATACGCGCGCACGCTGCTGGGCCTGCAAATTTCGCTGATGGTGGGCATTATTGGCGCTGTTGTGGCGGCGATCTTCGGCACGCTCTATGGGGCGGTGTCGGGCTATATCGGGGGTCAAACCGATTCCATTATGATGCGCACGGTCGATATTCTGACCTCGGTTCCGTTTTTCTTTATTATCATCATGTTGCTGGTGGTTTTCGGACAATCGATCCTGATGATTTTTATCGGCATCGGCCTGACCAACTGGCTGGGCATGGCCCGCGTTGTCCGCGGCCAGACCCTATCGCTGAAAAACAAGGAATTCGTCGAGGCCGCCCGCGCCCTGGGCGTGCCCACCCTGACTATCATTCGCCGCCATATCGTACCAAACCTGATCGGTGTTGTCGTGGTTTATACATCGCTCTTAGTGCCGCAAATGATTTTGCTGGAAAGCACGATTTCATTCCTGGGCCTAGGCGTGCAAGAACCCCAAACCAGTTTGGGCCTGCTGATTTCCGAAGGCACATCAACCATGCAATACGGCACATTTTGGCAGCTGGGCTATCCGCTGGCGTTTTTCATGTTGGTGCTGTTTTGTTTTTATTACATCGGCGACGGCCTGCGCGATGCGCTGGACCCCAAGGATCGGTAGGTAGATCATGACGTTATTATCTGTTGAAAACCTGACCGTCCGTTTCGAAACCCCTGATGGGACGGTCAACGCGGTCAATGACCTGAATTTCACGTTGGATCGCGGTCAATCGCTGGCCATCGTCGGCGAAAGCGGATCGGGAAAATCCCAAACCGTATTTTCCATAATGGGTTTGCTGGCCGCCAATGGCCGCGCGACAGGGCGCGCCGTGCTGGATGGTCAGGATATCCTGAACCTGCCACCGCGGGCCTTGAACAAAATTCGCCCCGAAAAAATGGCGATGGTGTTTCAGGACCCGATGACATCGCTGAACCCCTATATGCGGTTGTCTGATCAACTGTGCGAAGTGTTAATTCACCACCGCGGCATGTCAAAACGCGATGCATTGGCTGCGGCCGTACGCATGCTGGACGCCGTTCGCATCCCCGAGGCCAAGACACGCGTTCACATGTACCCCCACGAATTGTCGGGCGGTATGCGCCAACGGGTGGTGATTGCCATGGCGCTGCTGTGTGAACCGGATTTGTTGATTGCCGACGAACCCACCACCGCGCTGGATGTGACGGTTCAGGAACAGATCATGGACCTGCTGGCCAGTTTGCAACGCGATTTGGATATGGCGATGATCCTGATCACGCATGATCTGGGCGTTGTGGCGTCCAGCTGCCGCGATATGTTGGTGATGTACGGCGGACAGGTGATGGAATACGGCAAAACCATTGATCTGTTCGAGGCCCCGTCGCACCCCTATACCCGCGGTTTGCTGTCTGCGATTCCACGGCTGGATCAGCAATCCGACAGCTTGGTCGCAATTCCGGGCAACCCGCCCAATATGATGGCCCCGCCCAGTGGGTGTCCGTTCCATCCGCGGTGCAGCTTTGCTGATGCAGGATGCAGCACACACAACCCCAGCCTTGCCCCCTATCAGGATCGCCAACGCGCCTGTTTGAAATCAGCAGAGGAGCTGTCATGACAGATCCCATTTTATCCGCACGCGATGTGCGCGTCACCTTTGACATCCGCCCACGTTCGGCCATGCCCTGGACCCCCAGCCAAAAGTTGAAAGCCGTGTCAGGCGTCAGTTTCGACCTAATGGCGGGACAAACCCTGGGCATTGTGGGCGAAAGCGGCTGCGGCAAATCCACCCTTGCCCGCGCGCTGATCCGTTTGGTCCCCGCAGAATCGGGCCAGGTCGTCTGGATGGGGCAAAACCTGTTGGACCTGTCCACATCCGATATGCGCCGCGTGCGCAGCGATATTCAAATGATTTTCCAAGATCCCTTGGCATCGCTAAACCCGCGCATGACCATTGGCCAAATCGTAGAAGAGCCGCTGATCACCCACCACCCCGAAATGTCAAAACCCGACCGCGTGGCCCGCGTGCGTGAAACGCTGGATCGTGTGGGCATTTTGCCCAATATGATCAACCGCTATCCGCATGAATTTTCAGGGGGTCAGTGCCAGCGTATCGGCATCGCCCGCGCGTTGATTTTGAAACCGAAACTGATCATCTGTGACGAACCCGTATCGGCGCTGGACGTGTCAATCCAGGCGCAGGTTGTGAACCTATTGAAAGAGTTGCAGGCCGAAATGGGCCTGTCGCTAATATTCATTGCCCATGATCTAAGCATTGTGAAACACATTTCCGATCATGTGATGGTGCTGTATTTGGGCAATATGGTGGAATTGTCCAGCAGCGCGGATTTATACGCAACACCGCGTCATCCCTATACACAGACACTGATTTCATCGGTTCCCGTGGCGGATCCGCGCTATGTCAAACCCGAGGTTGATAAAATCGTCAACAACGATTTGCCATCCCCCATCAACCCGCCATCGGGCTGTGTGTTCCGCACGCGATGTGCCCATGCAACAGACCTGTGTTCACAAACCAAGCCACCGGTCGATGATTTGGGTCAGGGGCACTTGGTTGCCTGTCATCATTGGAAAACGGTGCCCTCACTGGGGTCATAACGGGGATCAAGACGGATCTTGTCCGTCGGGTGCGGCCACATCAGGCGCATCCGATGGATCGAAATTGCATTCAAAGCCATTGGGCGTGACAAATTTTACCTTGCCCTCGCCGCATACCTGAACTGCGGTGTTGGTATGTTCCAACACCTGTAGCGTGTTCGAATATCGCAAATACATCGTTTGTACGATAAATACAAAACTGACAAAGCCCGCGACACACAACAAATTTATACCTAAATTTTTCATATGCACCATACCGTTTTCCCGTATGATGCAAAATGCGGGCCAACCCCGTCAGGATGCGATGCGCGCGCGGCCCGATGCTTGAACGGTGACGGTGGCCTCTACGAAAATTTCGCGTGCCTCAACAGCGGCTTGGCGAATGTCTTGGGTAATGTCGATCTGGATATCCTGGGCCCCAGCGGATGTAGCGTGATCGAATGTTACCGTTTTCAGATGGGTGACCAGACAATCATAGGCCGCATCGAAATTACCGAAATCCTGCGGACCTGTTGGCAGGTGCACGCGAAATTTGCCTTCGCTGGGGGCGGTGATTTGACCGGATTGGCGGATCACAATGCGGCCCACCACGGCCCCAATCGCATTGGCCACACCCGCATGTTCGGGCAGGATCATATCACAGTTCACCAATGCCCCCACCGCAGGATAATAGGTGGGCGCCGAGGCCCCCAAACCAACCACCGGCACATTCAGGCCCGTATCCAGTTTGACCAATCCGCGGTGCTGATGCAGCCCCAGCTGCATCAAGGTGCTGCGCGCCAAAACGTCCGGCGCAGCGTCAAAGGCACCATCTTCGGCGAAAGCAGTCTCTAACAAGGCCAAAGCCGTCTGATATGTCAACTGATCCACGATGATCTGGGCCATTTTTTCAGGGTCGTTTGCCAACATATCGCCCGCACCCGTGCGGCGGCGGCCAAACAACAACATCGCCTTGGCCGCGGCATCGCTGTCCCAGTCGGACAACGTGCCCAAAACATGCGATGCGTCCGATGGCGTCAGGCCCGACACCTGAACAATGCCGCGCGACACCAGACGCGTGATCGCCTGTTGATCCAACCGCGTTTTGACGACATCGCCCAACGGCAACAGTGCATCAGTGATCCGGTCAAACACCGTCTGATCCCGTTCCGTCAGGCCGCCCGCATCAAATACGCCCAGTTTGCGGACAAATTTCCCGTCATAATCCCCGGGCAACACGGACCGCAACTGGGCATCCAGGGCGTTATGCACCACATCGGGCGCAATCTGCGCCGCCAGCGACACGGGCAACACACGTTTAGGGCCCAATGTGACGCCGCCTTGCAATCCGTCGACGCGGAAATGCACTTCGCTGTCGCCACCCAGACCGGTGGTGCGCATGGCCACGGCCTCGACCATGGTGCGGAACTGGCCCACTTGGGCGCCTTGGGGGTCAATCGCGGGACGGCCATCGCGCAAGACGGCCACATCGGTCGTGGTGCCCCCGATGTCAGACACCAAGGCATGATCCGCATGCGTCAACCACCGCGCACCAACGATTGACGCGGCAGGACCTGACAGGATCGTTTCAATCGGTTTTTCCCGCGCCTGATCGGATGACATTAACGCCCCATCGCCGCGCACCACCATCAGTGGGGCCGTTACACCCAAATCATCCAAACCGGACCGCGCACGGGCGATCAACCGGTCAATCATCCCGATCAAGCGTGCATTCAGCACCGCCGTTAGCGCACGTTTGGGGCCGTTCAATTTCGCAGACAACTGATGCGACGCGCTGACCGGTTTGTCCGTCAGATCACGGATGATTTGCACGGCCAATTGTTCATGGGCCGGATTACGCGTGGCAAATTGCGATGCCACGGCAAAGGCCGATACATCCGAACAACCCGCAACCCAGTTGCGCAGGATATCAGTGTCTAATGCGCAGATTTCTGTGCCTGAATGGCTGTGCCCCCCCGCCATTTCGATAACAGGATCACCGCGCAGGGCATCGGATAACCCGTGTTTGTCCAAATCGCCCGCCGCAAACCCGATGTAAACCAGTGCGACGCGCCCGCCCTGACCTTCGACCAGGGCATTCGTGGCCAGCGTTGTGGACAGGGATGCCAGCGAAATATCACCAGGCGCGATACCGGATTGATCCAGAACAGCACGCGCCGCACGGCTGATCCCTTGGGCCAAATCGTGACGTGTCGTCAGCGACTTGGCCGATGCGATCACGCGATCTTCGTCTTGTAAAATAACGGCGTCTGTATAGGTGCCGCCCGTATCAATCCCCAATAGATATGCCATCTGTCCCTCGCAGTGTTTGGTATTGGTTATAGGGCGGAATGATGGTTCGTCACGTCCGTTTGCGACAAACGCTGCACGGCCCATTCTGCGGCGTCGCGTACCGTTGGATCATCATCGGAAATCAGTCTCTCACACAGGGGAATTTGCGTTTTGTCGCGGGAATTTCCGATGGCATACAACACATTGCGCACGAACCGATTGCGACCAATGCGTTTGATCGGGCTGCCGGAAAATTTTGCGCGAAAGGCCGCGTCATCCAGCATCGCCAAATCGGCCAGCGCGGGTGCCAATAAATCGTCACGCGCATGGTATCGGATGTCGCGTGCAGCCACGGCAAATTTGTTCCACGGACAGGCCGCCAAACAATCATCACAGCCGTAAATGCGGTTTCCCATCAGGGGGCGCAATTCGGGGTCAACCGGCCCGTGATGTTCAATCGTCAGATAGGAAATGCACCGCCGCGCATCCATTTGATAGGGCGCGACAAAGGCATCGGTGGGACAGGCCTGCAAACAGGCGCGACAGGATCCGCAATGGTCCCCTTCGGGCGGGTCGGGGGGCAGGTCAAGCGTGGTGAAAACAGACCCTATAAAGAACCAATTGCCCAAATCACGACTGACCAGATTGGTATGTTTGCCCTGCCATCCCAGCCCTGCCGCCTGACCCAAAGGCTTTTCGGCGACGGGTGCGGTATCGACAAACACCTTAACCTGCCCGCCCGCCTGTTCGATCAACCAACGCGCCAGCCGTTTCAGGCGTTTTTTGACGATATCATGGTAATCCTTGTTCTGGGCATAAACGGAAATGGCGGCCCGGTCCGGATGGTTCAGGATATCACGCGGGTCATGATCGGGGGTATAGGGTTCGGCCAACATAATCACGCTGCGCGCCTCGGGCCATAACGCCGCCGGATTGCCCCGCCACGCCATACGATCGGCCATCCACCCCATTTGCCCATGAAAACCGGCGTCAACAAACTGTGCCAATCGGTCCGGCACCTGCGGTATCGCATCGGGGCGCGTGATGCGACACAGGCCAAACCCCATATCCGCCGCGGCATCCACCACCCGCTGTTTTAACTGCTGCGCACTGTCCATCGAAACCTATCTAGTGATTGGGACCGTCATAACGCAGATTTTGGGATATCGAAAGGGGGCGATCAAGGACCATCGAAACAATGGTCTGTCCCCGCATGGGCGGGGTGCGAAACGTCGACATGTCACCGACGTTTCGCATTTGCGATTTACGCGCCCGCGATTGCGGCGCGGGTTTCGACGATTTGCAGGGCTGCGTTTGCGGCTTCGCGGCCTTTTTGGACGAAATGCGCGGCAAAGGCTGTGTTGTGGAAATCGGTTTCTTGATAGCTGTGCGGTGTCAGTGAAACGGACAGAACCGGCACATCGGTGTCCAACCCAACGCGTACCAAACCGTCAACAACGGCCTGTGCCACAAAATCGTGGCGATAAATGCCACCGTCCACGACCAGCGCACAGCACGCAATCGCGCCATATTTGCCGGTTTTGGCCAAATCCTTGGCCAACAGGGGCATTTCCAACGCACCGGGGGCGTCGAACACGTCCACTTGGTCCGCGGGGATCAATTCTAGGAAACCTGCCAAAGCTTGGTCCACGATGGCGGAATGCCAGTTTGCTTTGACAAAGGCGTAACGGGTGTGTGTCATTTCGTATCTCCTTGTATTAACAACACGTCACCCAAGGCATACGACAGAGCAGACGCAGGGCGCCTGTTTCCGATCGCTCTCTTTCATCCGGACTATGACCGTCGGCTTTGGAATTTCACCAAATCTGCTGACACCCTTACGGGCCGCTCGCGGGCTATCACCGCCGGTGGGGAATTTCGCCCCGCCCTGAGAACACGCCAAAGCTACACCCAGCCACCGCATTTGCCAAGCCCCATTGCGACGCGTTTTCGGCCCATTGCGGTGCGGCGCATAATTTCATTTGTTTTA
The DNA here is from genome assembly GCA_913060475.1 of uncultured Paracoccaceae bacterium. Taxonomy (GTDB): domain Bacteria; phylum Pseudomonadota; class Alphaproteobacteria; order Rhodobacterales; family Rhodobacteraceae; genus CAJXSD01. The sequence goes on from CAJXSD010000002.1 coordinate 54,801, forward strand.
TCCCGACTTGCACGCTAGCTTTCGCAAAAAAGGAAAAAACCATGTCTCATACTTTGATTTGTTCGCCTACATCCCCCTTTGTCCGCAAGGCGATGGTTCTGCGCCTTGAGGCCGGGTTGCAAGACCGCGTGGCATTGCAGCCCGTGGCCACCAACGCGCTGAACACCGCGCCAGATGCCCGTGCGGCCAATCCCTTGGGCAAAATTCCTGCATTGCTGCGCGATGGCGACAGCACCCTGATCGACAGCCGTGTGATATGCCGGTATTTGGACGAACTGGCAGGATCGAACCTATATCCTGCGGATCGGTTATACGATGTCCTATCGCTTGAGGCGCTGGCCGATGGCATGATGGAATCGGCCGTTTCCATGGTCTATGAGGCCCTGTTGCGCCCCGAAACCGAACGATCCCCCGCCTGGGTCGAGGCGCAGTGGAGCAAGGTATCCCACGCCCTAGCCGCGTTAGAGCGTGGCGATTTCGCAGCCCTACAGGGGGATTTGAACATGGGTCAAATCGCGGTTGCCTGTGCGCTGGATTATCTGGATTTCCGCCATCCCAATCGCAATTGGCAGGCGGATTGTCCCAATCTGGCGGCGTTCCAGAAAACATTTGCCGCGCGGGCATCGATGGCTGACACCTATCCAGCGGCTTAACCCATGCTGGACGTTGATCATCTGAAAACATGGGTCGGTCGGTCGGAAACCCATACCGAACGGTTGCATGGGTTTCCATCAAATGCGCTGGCCGCCACGTTAAATCGCGATGATGCGCCCTATGACGAAGGGGTGATGTTGCCGCATTTGTGGCATTGGCTGCATTTTCTGCCGATTTTCAAATTATCCGATGCGGGCTATGACGGGCATGCGGCACTGGGGGGGTTTTTACCGCCCGTACCGCTGCCCCGGCGCATGTGGGCGGGCAGCCGGTTCACGTTTCATCATCCCCTGCACATTGGCGATGACGTGACCAAAACATCCACGGTTCAATCGGTGGACCACAAACAGGGTCGATCCGGGGATCTGGTGTTTGTCACCGTGGGGCATGAATTGGCGAATGCCGCCGGCACCGCAATTTCGGAACAACACGATATCGTCTATCGCGACCGCCCCGATGCGACAGCACCGCAACCCAAACCCGCGCAGGCCCCGAACCAATCCGACTTTTCCCGTTATATAGAGCCTGATTCCGTGCTGTTGTTTCGGTATTCCGCGCTGACCTTTAACGGGCACCGGATCCATTACGACCAGCCATTCTGCACCGGCACCGAAGGATACGGCGGGTTGGTCGTCCATGGCCCACTGTTGGCAACGCTGATGATGGATTTGCTGCGCCGTCATACGGATGCATGGGTCGATACATTCGAATTTCGCGCCATGGCGCCTGTGTTCGACACAGATAATTTCACCGTGCATGGGGCGCAGGTGGATGCGCGCACCTATCAATTGTGGATTGCGCGCGATGATGGGGCGTTGGCCATGCAGGGCCAAGCAACGATTAAGGACCGTTAAATGACCGACGATTATCAGGATCTGCGCGATGCCATTCGCGCGTTATGCGAAACCTTTCCGCCGGAATATCACCGCGATATCGACCGCGCCCGCGGCTACCCCGAGGCATTCGTTGACGCATTGACCCGCGATGGCTGGATGGCCGCCCTGATCCCCGAGGAATACGGCGGATCGGGTCTGGGCCTGACCGAGGCCAGCATCATTATGGAGGAAATCAACCGATCCGGCGGCAATTCGGGGGCCTGTCATGGGCAAATGTACAACATGGGCACCCTGCTGCGCCATGGGTCAGACGCACAGAAATCATTCTATCTGCCCAAAATTGCCAGCGGCGAACTGCGCCTGCAATCCATGGGCGTGACCGAACCAACCACGGGCACCGATACGACGAAAATCAAAACCACCGCCGTGCGCAAAGGCGATAAATACGTCATCAACGGGCAAAAGGTCTGGATCAGCCGCATTCAACATTCCGACCTGATGATCCTGCTGGCGCGTACCACGCCGCTGGATCAAGTCACCAAAAAATCACTGGGCATGTCCATCTTTATCGTCGATCTGCGCGATGCGATTGGCAATGGTATGACGGTGAAACCGATCGAAAACATGGTCAACCATGAAACCAACGAATTATTTTTCGACAATCTGGAAATTCCGGCCGAAAACCTGATCGGAGAGGAAGGCATGGGGTTCCGTTATATCCTGGACGGGTTGAATGCCGAACGCGCCCTGATCGCCGCCGAATGCATCGGGGACGGGTATTGGTTTATCGACAAAGTCAGCCAATATGCCAAGGATAGGGTCGTTTTTGGCCGCCCCATCGGCCAAAATCAGGGGGTGCAATTCCCCATCGCCGAAAGCTTTATCGAAATTGAGGCGGCGAACCTGATGCGCTTTGACGCGTGTCGTCGGTTTGATGCGGGCCAGCCCTGCGGCGATCAGGCGAATATGGCGAAATACCTAGCCGCCAAAGCCAGCTGGGAGGCGGCAAACGCCTGCATCCAATTCCACGGTGGCTTTGGCTTTGCCGCGGAATATGATGTGGAACGCAAATTCCGCGAAACGCGCCTGTATCAGGTGGCCCCGATTTCCACCAATTTGATCCTGTCTTATGTTGCCGAACATATTTTGGGTCTGCCAAGGTCGTTTTAACATGCTGCCATTACAGGGAATTACCGTCGTCACATTGGAACATGCGGTCGCGGCCCCCTTTGCCACACGGCAACTGGCCGATCTGGGCGCACGCGTGATCAAGGTCGAACGCCCCAAAACAGGCGATTTCGCCCGCGGTTATGACACCCGCACCCAAGGCATGGCATCACATTTCGTCTGGATCAACCGATCCAAAGAAAGCATCACACTGGATCTGAAATCGCCCCAGGGCCGCGATGTTTTGCAAAAATTGGTCTCTAATGCGGATGTTTTGGTGCAAAATCTGGCACCCGGTGCCGCGGATCGGATGGGGTTATCCTATGCCGATTTGCAGCCCAACCATCCCCGTTTGATCACCTGCAATATATCGGGCTATGGCGCGAATGGCCCCTATCGTGATCGCAAGGCCTATGACCTGTTGATCCAGTCCGAGGCAGGTTTTTTATCGGTCACCGGCACCCCCGATGATATGGTCAAGGCCGGCATTTCCGTGGCCGATATTGCGGCGGGGATGTATGCCTATTCCAACATATTGGCCGCCCTGATCCAGCGGGGCCAAACGGGCCAAGGCTGCAATATCGACGTATCCATGCTAGAGGCGCTGACCGAATGGATGGGATATCCCATGTATTACGCCCACGATGGCGCACCACCCCCCGAACGCGCCGGCGCCGCGCATTCGACGATATTTCCCTATGGCCCCTTTCCGGCGGGCGATGGCCGCGATGTGATGTTGGGGCTGCAAAACGAACGGGAATGGGTGCAGTTTTGCGACATCGTTTTGGGTGATCCCAGTTTGGCACAGGACGACCGTTTCAAATCCAACGGCGACCGCGCCGCCAACAAAAAGGCCCTAACTGCCATTATTAGAGACTGTTTTTCCCGATTCACAGCGGATCAGATCCTTGCGAAACTGGATACCGCAGGCATTGCAAACGCGCATATTAATGACATGGCGGGGCTGTGGGCGCATCCGCAATTGGCCGCGCGCAATCGATGGCGTCAGGTGGACACCCCCGCCGGTCCGCTGGCCGCATTGCTGCCCCCGGGCGGCGTTGGGCCAGAACCACGGATGGATCCAATCCCTGATCTGGGCCAGCAAACGGATGCGATTTTGGCCGAATTGGGTTATGACGATGCAACCATTTCGGAATTTCACGCAAGCGGCGTTGTCTAAACCCTTGTAACCTGCGGGCAATTTCATATATTAATTTCCGAATGTATAAGGAATGAAACCATGGACTATGTCAAAATGGCCTGCCTGAAATGTGGCCAAGGCAACCGCGTCCCCAAGGACAAATTGGCCAATGCCCCCAAATGCGCAAATTGCGGGCAATCCTTGATGACGGACAAGGCGATGGACCTAACGCCCCAAGTGTTCGACAAGGCAAAAAACCTGGACGACACGTTGTTGGTGGTGGATTTCTGGGCGCCGTGGTGTGGCCCCTGCCGCGCCATGGCCCCCGAGTTTACGAAAGCCGCCAGCACCCTGCGCGGCAAGGCGCGTTTGGCCAAGGTTAACACCGAACAATATCAGACGGTGTCACAGAAATTGGGCATCCGCGGCATACCTACCATGATCGGGTTCCGCGATGGCAAAGAGGTGTTCCGCCAATCAGGTGCAATGCCCGCCGCGCAAATCGAAAAATTGGTGACCACACACCTGCGCAAAGGTTAATCGCCAAAATCAGTCGGCGCACTGCGCCCCTGTTTAATCGCGCCACGGTGTTTTTTGGCATCCACCCGCCGCCGCTGTGACGCGCGGGTGGGTTTGGTGGCAATCCGCGGTTTCGGTTTGTGCGCGGCGCGCTGGATCATGTCGATCAACCGCTGCCGCGCAATTTCGCGGTTGCGAATTTGATGGCGCGTTTCGTCACAAAATATGACGATCGCGCCCTCTTTCGTCCATTTTTGCCCCGCAATCCGGCGCAAACGGTTTTTGATGGGGTCGGATAATGACGGGGATCGCGCCGCCTCGAACCGCAGTTCAACGGCGCTGGACACCTTGTTCACGTTTTGCCCACCGGGTCCTGACGACCGCACAAAGTGTTCGGTCAATTCCCAGTCGTGTATTTCAATGGTGTCATTTACCCGCATAATCCATCCGTTTATTCGTCGTCCGTCCCCCCCGCGCTGGCCCCACGGGGCGGTGCCCAACCCCGAGAAACCCGGGAATTTTTCCCATTTAGCGTGCCGCGCATTTCCTCTTCGCTTTGCACGATAAACCGTTGTGATGCCTCGATAAAGGCGGGGTTTTCGTGAATCGGCACCGCCGGATCATAATAGGGGGCCAATCCGATCATAGCCTCCATATCACGTTGGCGGAATTCTTGCGCGCGTTTTTCTGCATCATAGGGTGCGATCCCCAATTCTTCTAGGGCGCTGCGACCGGCACGCACAGATCCATCAAAACTTTCGCGAATGATATTGCGGCAGCCTGCGGCGTACAATTCATAAACGTGGGTGCGATCCACCGCGCGGGCCACAATTTTGACGTGGGGATAATTTTCGGCCACATATTTCACCAGTTCGGTGATTTGATGTTTGTCGTCAATGGCGACGACGATCAATTCGGCTTCGTCTATGCCCGCCGCATGCAGCAGATCGGGACGCGTGGCATCCCCGAAAAACGCCTTGACCCCAAAGGTGCGGATCATTTCCAGCTGCGCGGATGAATAATCCAGCACCGTCGTTTCATAGCCATTGACCCGCAACATACGGTTTACAATGCCCCCAAACCGCCCGTGACCTGCAATGATTACCTTGCCGCGTTCATCAATGTCATCGGGCTGCTGTGCGCCGGTTGCGTTCAAACGGGGGGCGATCACTTTGTCATACAAAATGAACAGGGCCGGTGTCAGCAACATCGACAGTGCCACAACCAGCAACAGCTGATCGGCCACGGCTGATGGAATGACCTTGGCCCCAACGGTAAACGACAGCAGGACAAATCCAAATTCACCCGCCTGTGCCAACCCAAGACCAAACAGCCATTTGTCGGTGCCCTGCACGCGAAACGCCCGCGCCAGACCCAGCAAAATCGCTGCCTTTAGAACCATCAAACCCAGTGTCATCCCAACGACATTGCCCAGATTGGCGAACAGTAATTCGAAATCAACCCCTGCCCCAACCGTGATAAAGAAGAGCCCCAACAACAGCCCCTTGAACGGGTCTATGTCGCTCTCTAATTCGTGGCGGTATTCGCTGTTGGCCAAAACGACGCCCGCAATGAACGTGCCCAACGCAGGCGACAGGCCAACCAATGACATCAGGACCGCGATACCAATTACGATCATCAACGCGGCGGCGGTAAACAATTCGCGCAGCCCCGCGCCCGATACAAACCGAAACAACGGGCCGGTCAGATAATTGCCAAAGAACAACACAAACCCAATCGCGCCCAGCGTCACCGCCGCCTGCGCCCAACCGGGCAGGCCAGACATCAGGTCAATGCCATCCCCATGATCACCACCGGAATGGTCATCAGCCGCGCCATGGGCCGCATCGGCAACCTGTGTGGTCACGGCATGGGCATCCGTTGCATGGGACAGATCCATCAGATCGGGCATCGCCAACAGCGGCAACAGGGCCAGCATCGGGATCACCGCGATATCCTGAAACAGCAGCACGGAAAAACTGGCCTGTCCGCCATCGCTCTTCATCAGGCCCTTTTCATTCAGGGTTTGCAGAACAATCGCGGTGGATGACAGCGCCATAACGCAGCCAATGGCAATCGCCACTGTCAGAGGTTGGCCAAAAACATAGCAACGCCCGCAACGGCAGCCCCCGTTAACACAACCTGTAATCCGCCCAGCCCCAGCAATTTGGCCCGCATCGCCCATAGCATTTTTGGTTCCAACTCAAGCCCGACCAAAAACAGCATCATGACCACACCAAATTCGGCGAAATGCTGAATGCTGACAACATCGACACCTGCGGCGCCCAAAACGGGGCTGATCACCACGCCAGCAATCAAATACCCCAACACAGATCCCAAACCCAAGCGGGACGCAATCGGCACGGCAATCACACCCGCTATCAAAAAGATAAACGCAAGAATTAGAATGTCAGTCATGGCGTTATCCTTTCACCGGCAGAGTTGAATGAAACAGCAAATCGGCCGATACCGCCGCCGTCAGGTCCAGCGTTTCATCGCGCAAGGCCGTAATATAACGGGCATAGCCCGCAGCATGGGCCGCGACATCGCCCGTTTCAGCAGCATGTAGCGCGGAAAATAACGTATAGGGGGCCAGAAACTGCATCCCACAAAGGGTGGCCGTTTATTGCATCGGTTTTGTAAAATCGCGCAGCGGGAAATTTTGATACCCTTGCACGGAATAGGCCTGTTCACTGCCGGCAGCCGTTAGGGCCAAGCCCATGTATTTCCCATGTAATTCGGTGCCGTTTTCGCCATAGGCAAACCCGTATTCCAACACCAGATCCAGGAATTCCTTGACCAAGGCAGGGGGCGCATACCAAAACACAGGATATTGAAACAAAATCACATCATGTGCGCGCATGCGGTCCTGTTCGTCATCAATGTCAATATCGAACCGCGGATAGGTGTTGTACAGGTCCACAATCGTTACCCCATCAACAGCGCGCGCGGCCGTAATCATGGCCGTATTGGCCTGCGACCTTTCCTGCGCAGGATGCGCATAGTAAATTAGAACGTTGGCCATATTTTCCCCACCTAAGCATATCACAACCATACCAAAGTGGTAATTTATGCAAGCCATGTCAACCACGAAAGGGTATCCAAACAAAAAAGGCCGCCCTGTGGCGACCTTTCGAGAATTCCGGAGGTGGGCCGGTTAGGAACCACCAATTCTGGATTGTCAAAGATTAAGGGCTGCCTTAATCAATCACCCTCCGAACTGTTCCGACACCTCTCTCCAATACCTCTCTAGACACTGGACCACCTCCTTTCGCTATGTTTCGATACTAGGTATGGTGGCACAGTTTCCAGAAATGTCAAAATGTTTTATGCAACAGAATTGTGAAATCTGTTGGCCAACACACGGAACGGGATCAATGCGATCAGGGCCAGCGCCAATTTCACACCCCAATCGGCCAATGCCAATGACACCCACAGCGGCGCATCGCCCCCAACGGTCAACAATGGCATCGTGTCCCAGGCCCAGGATATTTCCATGTTTGCGTTTTCGGAAAAAAACGGCACGAATTGCGCGAATGCGATGGTGAAAAACAATGCCGTGTCCAACGCGGATCCCACGATTGTGGATGTCAGCGGCGCACGCCACCACGCACCGGCGCGCATTTTGTCGAACACAAACACATCGACCAATTGTGCGGTCAGGAATGCGATGCCCGATCCGACAGCGATGCGGAATGCAACGGCGGCATATTCGTAACCATCCCCCTGCAACATGATTTGGCTGCCGATCAGCGAACAGATCACGCCCACGATGAAACCCACAAACACAACGCGACGTGCAGCCGCCGGCCCGTAAACGCGGTTCATCAGGTCAGTGACCAGAAACGCCAATGGATAGGTAAAGGCCCCCCATGTCAGCAGGCCATCAAGGATCAGAAACTGAACCAGAACATTCGAGGCCACAACAATGGCGGCCATGGCGATCACGCCAGGTAGTAATTTTGTCATAATGTTATTCCGTTTTCTCAAGGTGCTCGGAGACTTGGCCCCCGCCCATCGGGGACGGGCGGCGTTTAGGGCATTCTTGCATCCAGTGCAAGCGGAATGATTATTCCGACATCAAAACACCCGCGCATTGATTTGGCAAACGGGCCAAGGTCAGGGGCGGTTTGGGTTTGGGTTTCGGCGCATTCGGGTCGCGTTTGGGTGGATTTAGGATATCTTGGACCCATTTTTCCGCGCCTTTGCACCCGTCACCGGCGGGGGGTGGGGGTTGGTTGACACATCCTGCCGCGCCATCGGGACATTTCATGCGAACGTGGAAATGGTAATGGTGCCCCCACCATGGGCGCACCTTGCGCAGCCAATCGCGGTCGCCTGTTTCATCGGCGCACATCTGCACCTTGGCCCCCGGGAACACGAAAATCCGTGCGACACGGGGGTCGGATGCGGCCGCCTTGATAATTTCGTGATGCTGGCGGGTCCATTTGTCGTTGGTATAGGCCCCATTGGCGCGCCGCATGGATATGGACGATATGTTTTCGCGCGCCTCACGCGATAGGGTCAAATCATTGGGCGGCAGCATCCAGATATCGGCATCCAACCCCATTTGGTGGCTGGCGTGGCCTGACAACATCGGCCCCCCCCGCGGTTGGGAAATATCACCGATATATAACCCATCCCACCCCGGTTGCGCCGCGGCCTTGGCCGACAGGGTTTTCAGGAAATCGATCATTTCGGGATGGCCCCAGTTGCGATTGCGCGACAACCGCATGGCCTGCCATGTGGGGCCGGTTTCGGGCAATTCCACCGCACCCGCGACACAGCCCTTGGCATAGCTGCCAAAGGGTTCAGGGCGCTGTTTGCTGGGCAATTCTGCCGCGCCGAACAGATATTTCGCCTCTTTCGAACTTAGCCGTGCGGGGACGTCAACGGTGTTTGCCGCCGGTGTACAGGATGCCAGCGCCGCCAGCGCGGCGCCGATGATTAACCATTTTCCCATGTCTCCGCATCTCCTTTGGGTTGGACCCATAGTAACAGGATAAATCCGATGATGAACAGCCCGATCAGCGGGGAAACGCCCAAACGTGCGCTGCCCGTGATTGTCGTGGCAATCCCGATCAAGGCAGGGGCCAAAAACGCCGTGGCCCGCCCTGACAGGCCATACAAACCAAATTCCAGCGTTTCGCGCCCCTTGGCCGTGTGGCGCACCATCAGGGTACGGCTGGTGGATTGCAGCATGCCCCCAAACCCGCCGATCAACACACCACAGACAAAGAATATGGTATCCGGCAGAGTTGATCCATCCGGCAGGGTGACGCCAAAAATGCTGTCTTTGGTCATGCTGACAATCACGATGCACACCGCGATCAGCAGAACAATCGTCACCATCAACACAGGTTTTGGCCCCAGGCGGCGGTCCATTTTGCCACCCAGATAACTGAACACCATGGCCCCAATCGCTGCCACAATGCCAAAGACGCCGATTTTGACGATATCCCAATCCAGAACCAAGGTCGCATAGATCCCGCCAAAGGTATAAAGCCCATTCATCGCATCACGGTAAAACATCGATGCGGCCAGAAAAAATGCCTGACTGTGGCGGTGTTTCAACCCCGCAATGGATGATTTCAGGCGCGACATGGCAACCGCAAAACTGGGCCGTGATTTGGGCCGATCTGTTTCGTTCATCCATGCAAAATAGGGAATGGCAAAAACCAGACACCACAGCGCAACAAAGGGGCCGGTAAACCGCGTGCCCTCTTTCATACTTGGGTCAAATCCGAACAGCGGGTCGATGCCCAAAATGGTTTTTCCGTCCCCTTGGGCCACAAACAGGGGCAGCACGATCAACAGGCTGATCACCCCCCCCAGATACCCAAAGGCAAAGCCAGAGCCAGACACAGACCCCACATCATCGCCCTGTGCGATTTCGGGCAATTGCGCGTTGGCAAAGATATAGGCCAGTTCCGACCCCATAAACCCGAAACAAAAGGCCATCAGCATAAAGATCAGATTGCCACCATTAGGGTCAGAAAACCACGTTGCAAACCCGCCTGCAATCAGCATGGCGGTAAATCCCATCAGCCATGGCATGCGCCGCCCAGCGCTGTCAGCGATTGCGCCCAAAATGGGGGCCGAAAACCCGATGATCAGGCCAACAATGGTCAGCGCATTCGACCACAGGGTTTGCGCGCGCGCGTCTGCCGCATCCTCGGACAAACCAAGCGATGCATAATATTCCACCGCCGTTGCCGCAAAAAATGGACCAAAAATAAACGTCAGCATCAATGTGTTATAGGGCTGACAGGCCCAGTCATAGAAATACCAACCCCAGATTTTTTTGCGCATATTTTTGGCTCCTCATTCCCTTATGGGTAGTAAGCCTGCAAATCTGGTGGTTGGCAAGTTATTCCTGCATTGGCGGCCAGGGGCGTTTGTTTTCGGCCGTAATCCAATCGGCAATCCATTCGGGAATGGGGGGTGGGTCGCCCTGCCAATTCAGGGCATCCGCCACCCGTTGCGGCGATACAATGCCATTTTTATCGACAAAGGCAGAGCGATACACAATATGATTGGCACATTCCCCATCGCGCCGCCACATGGATTGTTCCAGATACACAAACCGATCATCCCAGCATAACGCGCGGCTGCGCATGGTCACCCGATCAAAGGCCCGCACGCGACGACGGTACCGCACGCAGGCCCCCGCCATGGTCATACCCCATTTATTGTCGCGCAACACGCGCACCAATCCACTGCGATTGGCCAAGGGGATGCGCCCCAGATCAAACAGGGTCAGGGTGCGCCCGTTGTTCAATTCCATCCAAGGGTCCAAATCCCATGGCCAACACATATGATGCGATACATGGATATCCCCAAACGTCAGGGGCGCTGCATTGCGGTGAACGATCATCTCTTTGATCATTCGGATAAATGGATACATTTGAATGTCCTAATCTAAACTTGTACGTCGAACGCAGTTTGTGCGCCCACGCCGAACACGCGTTTATAGCGTTCAATTTCATGGGCCGGCCCCATCGCTTTGTTCGGGTTGTCCGACAATTTGACGGTGGGGTGCCCATCGGCCTCGACCGCCTTGCATACCAATGAAAATGCGTCCAGCCACCCGTCAGAAACCAAACCGCGGAAATCATTTGTCAGATTGGTGCCCCAACCAAAGGACACTTTGACACGGCCCACAAATTGTTTGTACAGCGTTTCAATTTCGGCCGTATCCAAACCATCGGAAAAGATAATCAATTTTTGGCGCGGATCTTCGCCGCGGGCGCGCCACCATTCAATCGCCGCCTCGGCCCCCGTTGCGGGATCGCCGCTGTCGATACGGATGCCGGTCCAACCGGCCAACCAATCGGGCGCATTGCGCAAAAACCCGGGCGATCCATAGGTGTCGGGCAGAATGATACGCAGGTTGCCGTCGTGTTCTTCGTGCCAGTCGGCCAAAACCTGATATGGCGCTTTGGCCAATTCTGCGTCCGTGTTCGCCAGCGCGGAATAGACCATGGGCAATTCGTGGGCATTTGTTCCGATCGCCTCGATGTCGCGTTTCATCGCGATCAGGCAGTTGGATGTTCCGACAAATTTATCCCCCAACCCTTCGACCATGGCCTGAACGCACCAATCCTGCCATAGGTAGGAATGCCGCCGCCGTGTGCCGAAATCGGCGATTTTCAGGCGATCCAAATCGCGCAAGCGTTCAATTTTTTCCCACAGCTTGGTCATCGCGCGGGCATATAGCACTTGCAATTCAAACCGCCCCATGTGTTTGGTGACCGCCCGCCCGCGTAATTCCATCAACACGGACAGCGCGGGAATTTCCCATAACATCACCTCGGGCCAGGACCCCTGGAACGTTAATTCATATTGGCCGTCGCGTTTTTCCAGATGGTAATCGGGCAGGCGCAGGTTTTCGAACCATTCCATAAAATCGGGGCGAAACATTTGGCGTTTGCCATAGAATGTGTTGCCACGCAGCCATGTGCTTTCGCCGCGGGTCAGGGACAGGCTGCGGATGTGGTCCAGCTGTTCACGCAATTCGCCTTCGTCAATCAATTCAGCCAAACGCACATCATCAGACCGGTTGATCAGGCTGAATGTGACCTGCGTATCGGGTTTGTTGCGAAACACCGACTGGCACATCAGCAATTTGTAAAAATCTGTATCGATCAAGGATCGCACAACCGGATCAATTTTCCATTTGTGGTTCCAGACCCGTGTCGCAATATCAACCATTGACCAATTCCACACCCAACCGCGCCATATCATCCAAGGCGGCCTGTAACGATCCATTCAAATCAATCGCACGGCAGGCCGATAAATCCACCCGCACGCGATATCCCAGCGCGGCCGCATCCTGGGCCGAATAATTCACGCAATAATCGGTGGCCAAGCCCACCACTGTCACCTGATCCACACCTTGGGTCTGCAAATATCCATGCAATCCTGTGGGTGTGGTGCGGTCATTTTCGAAAAACGCCGAATAACTGTCGATTGCGGGGTTCATCCCCTTGCGCACAATCAATGCGGCGGGATCGGTTTTCAGATTGGGGTGAAATTGGCCGCCCGCACTGCCCTGCACACAATGATCGGGCCACAACACCTGATCACCATAGGGCATCTGGACCACATCAAAGGGCGCGCGACCATCATGGGCCGAGGCAAAGGACGAGTGCCCCGCAGGATGCCAATCCTGGGTCGCAACAACCAGATCAAACCGATCCATCATCGCATTGATAACGGGCACCACCTGATCCCCATCCGCAACAGCCAACGCACCGCCGGGACAAAAATCGTTTTGAACATCAATCACAAGCAGGGCGTGTGTCATGGGCAACAGTCCTTTCTCGGAACCTTGTCACAAAACTTTGGCAGAAATGCAAGGCGGATACAAACCTATCCGTAATTCTACTTGACCCGCAGGACCAGTGCAGAAAGGATTAGACCAAGTAAGGGCAGTTGATGAAATACGAAACGGAAACCAGACATCTGGACATGCAACGCAGACTACGGGTTAGTCTGTTGGCGGTTTATGTCGTCATCGTTGCCGCGGGCGTCTGGGCGTTGATTTTGCTGATTTTGGGCGAAATGGCCGGATTTATCATTTGCGCCGTGGTGACGACCACCTATGCGCTGACACTGGCGCTGTTTAAATGGAATTTCAACAAATTGGCGCGATCCACATGGCTGGCCAATGGCACCATTACGCTGTTTCTGGGGTCCATGTTTTCCCAGCCAGGCACCCATGTTGAGGTTCTGTTTTTACCGCTGATCTGCCTGCCATTTCTGGCATTTTCGTGGAAAACAGAAAAATATTACCTGATCGCGTTTTTGATTGTGCCTGCTGTGGCGTGGTTGTCGATTGTTTTATTTGGCCTAGCCAGCACATCCGAGGCGATATTCGGCCTGCCCTCAATCCAATCGGCCATTTCGCCTGACAAAATCAGATACGGCCTGCAGGCGACGGTTGCGTTTTTGCTGATTGCGGAACTGGCATTTTTTGCCAGCGTCACCAACCAAGCCGAGGCTGACCTGTTATCTGCCCGCCGCACAGCCGAGGCGGCCGCAACGGCCAAGGGCGAATTTTTGGCGAATATGTCCCACGAAATTCGCACGCCAATGAATGGTGTGATCGGCATGATCGAGGTGCTGGAAACCATGCAACCCACCGCTGATCAATCCCGTATCTTGGGAACCGTGCGGAATTCGGCGTTTTCCTTGTTGCGGATTATCGACGATATTTTAGATGCCTCAAAACTTGAGGCGGGCAAATTGGAAATGTCGCCCGCCATTACCGATTTGCGCAACACCATCGAAGGCGTGGCCGTGACTTTGCAAAACATGGCCGATCAATTTTCTGTCCGCATTCGGTTGTACGTCGATCCTGATGTGCCCGATCACATCATGATCGACAGCGGACGCCTGCGGCAGATCATGTTAAACCTGCTGTCAAACGCGATCAAATATTCATCCTATGATCTGACCGAACGCATGGGCGAGGTTTATTTCTTTGTCGATTATGCGCCACAGGGCACGTTGCAAATTACATTCCAGGACAACGGCATTGGCATGTCCCAAGAGGTCCAAAACAGGTTATTTCAACCATTTATGCAGGCTGATAACAAATCAACCCGCCGCGTGACGGGCACCGGTTTGGGTCTGGTCATTACCCGCATGCTGATTGAAAAAATGAACGGCACCATCCGCGTTGACAGCCAACCCAATCTTGGCACCACCGTGAAAGTTGACGTTCCCGTACGCATCATCCAGACAGAATCGCATAAAAAACCCATATCGTTGCAGGGGATCAGCATCAGCTGGATCACCCACAAGGACGGTTTTTTGCCGAAACGCATCAACGAATATTTCGAAAAAAACGGTGTGGATTTGCGCATTATTCAGGCGGACAAGGTGTTAACCGCGGATGAAATTGGAACAGATGACAATCGTATCTTTGCGTTTTTCTCGCCGGATTACGAATTGACCAATGATTGGCAGGACCAAATTCGCGCCACGCTGGATGCCCCGCGGTTTATCATGATGACCGACGTGCGTTCGGACCGATTGGGGTTGATCGAACGAAACGTCATGCGGATTCAGATGTTTCCTTTGTTGCCCAGCGAATTGCATCGCGCGCTTGCCGTGCTGTCGGGCCGGCAAACAGAGGAACACAGGCCGACCTCGGATATTCAGATCAATGACCTGACCCCAGAGATCAAGGATAAGCGGCAAGCCAAACGCATTTTGATTGTCGAAGATAATGAAATAAACCGGGTTGTTTTGTTAAAGCAGCTGGAAATTCTGGGCTATGGATCGATCGTTGCCAACAATGGGCAAGACGGGTTCAAGAAATGGCAGAACGGTTCATATGATGCGATTTTGTCAGACTGTCATATGCCCATTATGGACGGTTTCGAAATGTCCCAGGCCATTCGCCGGGCGGAATTGGAACAGGGGCTGGACCGCACACCGATCATTGCCATCACCGCAAACGCATTAAAGGGCGATGCAGATAAATGTTACGCATCCGGCATGGATGATTACATCGCCAAACCCGTCGAAATCCGGACGTTAGAACAAAAACTGATCCTGTTTCTACAGATATAACCTTTGGCAGATCAGTTGTTCAGCGTCTTGTCCAGAAAACTGGTCCTTGGCACGATGCCGGTATCGGCGCGACTGCGGTTGCGCAAAACGGGGGTGTTTTGCGACACCTTTTTGCGGCTTTCGCGGAACACAACATAGCTACCGCTGACAATAATCACGAAACTGCCGATCAGGGTCATCGCATCGGGCCATTCCTGGAAAATGAAAAACCCGTAAATAATCGCCCAGATCATCTGGGAATAATGCATCGGGGCGACCACGGCCGCTTCGCCAGATTTATAGGCCAAAATAATGCACAGCTGCGCAATCGACGCCATAATTGCCATCAGGGCCAGCGCGCCCAGATCCAGCAATTCCAGCGGCACATAGGATGATGGCATCAGCAGACCCATTAACAACAGGTTGGCAAACATCGGATAAAGCAACAGCACAATATTGCGTTCGTCCTGCCCGATTTTGCGCACGATCAACGACCCCAGTCCGCCGAACATCGCCGCCGTTAACGCCGCAATATGGCCCAGGGTGAATTCGGTCGATCCGGGGCGCAAAACGATCATCACACCGATCAGCCCGACAATCACCGCGCCGCCGCGATGGATGCCCACCTTTTCGCCCAGAATGGGGATCGACAGCACCGTGATCACCAGCGGCATACAGAATAGAAATGCATAGACCTGCGCCATCGGCAGAACCGAAAAGGCATAGAATGCCGAAATACCGGTGATCACCGTGGCCACCACGCGCAGCGTTGACCACCACGGATGTTTCGGGATCAAATCCTGACTGCTGCGTTCGCGCAGATGCATGGTCAGCACCATCGGGAAACTGAACAGAACCGAAAAAAACAGGATTTGAAACGTGGAATAGGTGCCCCCCAGATATTTGACGATCACGTCATGCGCCGAAAACAGGGCAAAGCCCAGCAAAGCAAACAGCGCACCTTTGGCATTGGGGGACATGGGCCACCTGAACGATTGTTTCCGCTAACACGTTAGGTCAATCACAGGTGATCAGGGGTTGGCAAGGGGAAATATGATCCCCCTTGCCAAAATGATATTACAGGCTGGCGTCCAGAGCCGCGATGATGGCATCGCCCATTTGCGATGTGGACACAGGCGCCACACCCTCTTGGCCCAGCAAATCAGCGGTGCGCAGACCATCGGCCAGCACCGTTTCAACCGCCTTTTCCAAACGGTCCGCCTCGGTCCCTTGGTCAAAGCTGTAGCGCAGGGCCATTGCGAACGACAGGATGCAGGCAATCGGGTTTGCTTTGCCCTGACCCGCGATGTCAGGTGCTGATCCGTGAACGGGTTCATACAATGCCTTGGGACGGCCATTTTCCATAGGCGCGCCCAATGATGCAGATGGCAACATGCCCAGTGACCCTGTCAGCATCGCCGCCAAATCGGACAGCAAATCGCCAAACAGGTTGTCAGTGACAATCACGTCGAATTGTTTGGGCCAGCGGGTCAATTGCATCGCGCCTGCGTCCGCATACATGTGGGTCAGTTCCACGTCGGAATATTCGGCCTTGTGGACCTCTTCGACAACGCGGCGCCACAATACGCCGGATTCCATGACGTTTGCTTTCTCCATCGAACAGACGCGGTTGTTGCGGCGACGCGCCATTTCGAACGCATTGCGGGCAACGCGGGCGATTTCGCTTTCGGTGTAACGCTGTGTGTTGATGCCGACGCGTTCGTTGCCCTCTTCGAAAATACCGCGGGGTTCACCGAAATAGACGCCCGATGTCAATTCGCGCACAATCATCACATCCAGACCGGCAACCACATCCTTTTTCAGGGATGAAAAATCGGCCAGCGCGTCAAAACACTGCGCGGGGCGCAAGTTTGCAAACAGGTCCATTTCCTTGCGCAAACGCAACAGTCCGCGTTCGGGTTTCAGGTTGAAATCCAGATCATCATACTGTGGGCCACCAACGGCGCCCAACAAAACGGCATCAACCTCTTGCGCTTTGGCCATTGTGTCGTCGTGCAGGGGCGTGCCGTGTGCGTCATAGGCGCAACCGCCCACGAGGTCTTCGGATACGTCGAATGCCATGTCACGCTTGGCACCGTACCAATCAATGACTTTGCGCACTTCTGCCATGACTTCTGGGCCGATCCCGTCACCGGGCAAAATTAATAAAGAAGGGTTGCTCATCTCTTGCTGTCCTTGGGTTTGAATTCTTGGTCAACGGCCTAAACATTTGTGGGCAAATGGTCAAGAAAGCAACGCAGCTATGCCGCCTGAAGATTAGAATTTGCCGCACCCTGCGTTTGTTTTTTTGCAATTTCTGTCGCCAGGCGTGCCATGGCAATACCCCGCATCACCATCGTGGTCGGAATGGCCCCCCATAAAATGATGATCCACATCAGCACCACCAAATCCGCATACAATGCGGGGCCGAGGATCGCACCGACCCCTTTGAAAAACACCAAACCCGCAAACAAAAATGAACCACCAAGCCCGATATTCACCTGCGCACGGCGTTTCATCCGTTTGGCCAAATTATCGCCACGCGAAGGATCCATCAGAGGCAGATTGACCCAAATGTTGAACTGCCCCCGCGATATAGGCCAGTTCGTGGTTTTAATATACGCAAAGAATGCCAAAATGCTGACAACACACAGGGTTATCGTCAGGGCGCCCGCAGCACGCATCGACTGCAACACGGATTCGGACAGATCATAGGGGACGCTCATCATCAGCATATCAACCGGGGATCCGGTGAAATCCAAAACCTGGCCCAAATACACAGAAACCCGCGTCACCGCACCCGATCCATCACCGAAAATCATGTCTTGAAAAATCAGGGCCACGCCACAAACGGACAAAATCCCATGTAAAAACCGGATGCGGTTAAACGGTGGCGCGTCGCGGAATTCCAGAATACTGGGATAGGTATTATTGTATTCCGAAAACACAATAAACGCCAACAACATCGCAGATATCAAAACAAAATATGTCGCGTCCGAAGGCACATGGACCAATACCAGCGATGGCACCATCAAGACCAACCCAGCACAGACCCCCCGAAAAAGCGCCCCGAAAAAGCGTCGTACCATACCCAAACCTTTACATCACGCATGCCCAAGTATTGCCGGATGCTTGACCACTGTTGCCCACAAGTGTGGCAAAATACAACACTTTTGTATAGGTTTCTATACCGTTTTGTATTAATTTTTGAATTCGTGTTCAGCCAACATCACCCAAATGCCGGGGCCGACCGATGGCCGCCCGCAAGGCGCGCCAAACGGTCTGAACCCGTGTCGCAGCCAAAACGCGGGGATGGCTGGCCAAATACAGGGGCAATCGGGGTATTTCGACGCCCTCTAACACGCGTTGGATCTGGGGAAATTTCTGGGCGATACGCCATGGCATGAACCCGATCCCGCATCCTGCCAGCACCAATTGCCAATACGCCGCCTGATCATCGCACCGCAGGGCAAAATCATGCGGATCCAGATCCCATTCCATGGCCCGAAACCCCAAAATGATTGCCGTATTTTTATCGTATCCTATGATGTCATGCTGACGTAAATCGTGGGGCGTTTCGGGCACGCCACGTTTGGCCAGATAGGATGCTGATGCAACAATGGCGATGTCGAATTCAGCCAGCTTGGTGGTGATAATTTCCAACTGCTGCGTTTCAAAGGTCCGCAGCGCTATATCCGCATCATGAAAGAGCAGGTTGTCAGGGCGATCACTGGCCACCAATTCGATTTCGATTTGCGGATAATCTGTCCGGATCTGCGCCAAAATTTCGGGCAATAAAAAATGTGCCATCACCATGGGGGCCGTAATGCGGACCGTTCCCGATACCGCATCGCCGCCTTGTGTGCGTAACATATCGATGCCCGCCGCGGCCTGACGCATGGTTTGGGCCTGAATGTGCACCTGTTGTCCCAGGGGGGTCAGGGTCAATCCCCGCGCATGGCGCTGAAATAATGGGGCATCAAACCGCCGCTCCAGACGCGTGATTGCACGCCCAACAGTCGGCTGCGATATGTGCAAATGACGGGCAGCTGCGGACAAAGACCCCAATTCAGCGACGGCGGCGAAAATCCGAAATTCGGACCAATCAAACTCAATGTCATTCATTTATGAATACCTAACATACAAATATAGCCAATTTTCTATTCATAATAGTTTTGCAAACTCTTGTCCGATCTGACAAGCGATAAGGAACTTTCTGATGTCTATTAACATTTTGATACTCGGCGGCTCAGGCCGGTTCGGTCGCCATGTAACGCAAAGTCTGCGCGACCTTGGCCACTGTCCACATCTCTTTGACCGGAGCTGTGATGATTTGGCGCAATGGGCCAATTGGGCGGATGTCATCGTAAATGGTTGGAATCCCCAATACCCCGATTGGTTTCGCGATATTATGCCGATGACACGTCACCTGATCGCCGCCATTCAAGACACCCCAAAACGCGTGATTCTGGCGGGAAACGTTTATAATTTCGGCCCGGATGCGCCACCCCCCTGGGGTCCGCAGACACCGCATTTGGCGCGCAACCCGATGGGGCGTCTGCGGATTGAAATGGAACGTGCCTATCGGGATGCGGGGATTGCGACGATCATCCTAAGATCAGGCGATTTCCTGGATACCGAGGCTTCGGGAAACTGGTTTGACAGGGTCATGGCACCAACGCTGCAGCGGGGCATTTTGACGTATCCGGTTGATACGGATGCGGCGCACAGCTGGGCCTATCTGCCTGATGTGGGGCGCATCCTGGCAGAATTGGTCGTGCGACATCAACACTTACCGCAGTTTGTGGACATTCCCTTTGCCGGTTACACATTGACGCCGCAGGATTGGCAACGGGCCCTATCTGCACATCTGGGGCGCGATATTCGGATCAAACCATTGAATTGGCTGCCATTGTATGCGGCCTATCCTGTTTGGCCCATGGCGCGGCGTTTGATCGAAATGCGATATCTGTGGGCACTGCCGCATCATTTGGATGCAACCCCCTTGACCCAAATTCTGCCCGATTTTCATCCCACGCCTTTGGCGCAGGCGCTGGAGAACATTCTAAAATATTGACCAAAGTGTAAAATTTAGTGACGAAATGTCTCATATATAACCATAGGTGTCTTATTTTCGAACCCATCGTATAGGTGCAGTGGATACCCTTGTCTAAGTTAAGGGGGCCGTACAGCCCGCCCCCGATAACAAAAAGGGAGAGAAAAATGTCAATTAAACCGCCATTTACGGACCTTGAAATCAACAAGGCGCCGTCTGGCTTTTATGAGGGATATAGCATCCCGATTGCTTTAATTTCAAAAATTTCCATGACGGCACTGGTGCTGTGGGCATTGGTGTGGCCACTGAATGCAAACAGTTACCTTGGCAGCTGGAAATGGGGATTATTAGAGGATTTCAACACGTTCTATGTCATTTCCGTTGGGTTTTTCGCCTTTTTCCTGTTTGTGGTGGCGCTGCTGCCATCGACGGGCAGCAAGGTGATGGGCCAACCCGGTGAAAAACCTGAGTTTTCGAATTTCTCATGGTTTTCCATGATGTTTGGCGCGGGTCTGGGCGTGGGGTTGATGGTGTATGCCACGGCTGAACCGCTGGGCCTGTGGGGGTCGAACCCTGTTGTTGTTGCGGGGGATGTCCCTGCAAACTCGGCAGAATCGTTGCAATCTGGTTATCGCTACACGTTCCTGCACTATGGGTTTCATGCCTGGGCGATCTATGTGGTAACAGGCCTGTGCTTGGCCTATTACGCCTATACGCGTGACATGCCGCTGACCATCCGGTCTGCACTGACCCCATTGATTGGGCGCGCTGCAAATGGGTTTGTTGGCCATGTGATTGACGTTTTGGGCGTTGTGGCCACCATTTTGGGCGTATCTGTGACCATTGGCACAGGTGTAAAACAATTCGTTGATGGTCTGTATTCGATCACAGGTGCCGAATGGTTAATGAATGGCGCCGAGGTGCCAGAGGCCAGCACCGTCGGTTTGATCACCGCGCTGTGTGTGATCATGGTTCTGTCAATCCTATCCGCCGTTTCGGGTGTGGGCCGTGGGGTGAAATACCTGTCAAACTTGAACCTGGTTTTGTCGCTGATTCTGTTGCTGACATTTGTCATTTTCGGATCATTCCTGTTTGCGATGACCACCTATGCCACCGCCTTGGTTGACTATATCTTGCATTTTGTCAGCCTGTCGTTCAGCGCATTTGGCCCCCAATCCCAAGAGACCTTTGTCGCCGCATTGCCAGAGGCCGCCAAGGCATTGGATGCAGATGCGATCGCGGCCCTGTATTCAGGGGCAACCAACGCATGGGGCAGCTATGCAGGGTTCGCCGATGGCCTGACCGGTGCCGCCGCCGATCTGCCATCTGACGTCAAAGCGCAAGTGTACGAAATCGGCACAGCAGGGCGTCAATTCGGATGGCAAGCGGGTTGGACCACATTCTATTGGGCATGGTGGATCGCGTTTTCACCATTCGTAGGATTGTTCCTAGCACGCATTTCAAAAGGGCGCAGCATCCGCGAATTTATCCTGGGCGCGGTGATTGCCCCATCCTTGGTCTGTTTTGCATGGATGACCATTCTAGGCGCAACTGCGATTGATTTGGAATTGTCTGGTGTGGCGCAAGGCACCATTTTGGGCGCAAGCGCAACAGCTAAATTGTTTGCAACCTTGGATGTCATCTTGTCCGGTCCATTCCTGTCATTGATCACGGTGATGTGCGTGGTTTTGATCCTGACATTCCTGGTCACCTCGGCAGACTCGGGCATTTTGGTGATGAACACCATCATGTCAGGCGGGGAACAGGAAACAGGCATCAAACACCGGATCATCTGGGGGATTATCCTGACCTTGGTCATCGGGACCCTGTTGATTGCCGGCGGCGGCGGGATTGATGCGCTGTCAAATGCCATGATTATCGGCGCATTGCCGTTCACGATTGTGATGGTTCTGATGTGCATCGCCCTGGCCAAGGCGCTGTATCGCGACAGCAAACGCGAAAAAATTGCAGCCGCGGAATAATCGGCGCACCTGCATCACCAAACGAAAATGGGCAGCCCTGCGGCTGCCCATTTTTTTCATAACGTGGATCCAATTAGGCCCAAGGGAATGATTGTTTCGCACGCTCTTCGTACGCATCAATGGCAGTTGCCTTTTCCATGGTCAGGCCAATGTCGTCCAGACCGTTCAACAAACAATGTTTTTTGAACGCATCAACATCGAATTTGATCACCTCGCCATCGGATGTGGTGATGGTCTGGTCTTCCAAATCCACCTCCATACGGGCGTTCGCGCCTTTTTCAGCGTCTTTCATCAACAGATCGACCTGCTCTTGGGGCAGGACGATGGGCAGGATGCCGTTTTTGAAACAGTTGTTGAAAAAGATATCGGCAAAGGATGTGGAAATCACACATTTGATGCCGAAATCCGCAATCGCCCAAGGCGCGTGTTCGCGTGACGATCCACAGCCAAAGTTATCGCCCGCAACCAAAATCTGTGCATCGCGATACTGCGGTTTGTTCAACACGAAATCAGGAATTTCATTGCCCTGACGGTCATAGCGCATTTCGTCAAACAGGTTGACACCCAGACCCGACCGTTTGATCGTTTTCAAAAATACCTTGGGGATAATCATATCTGTATCGATATTAACCAAAGGCATCGGCGCGGCGATACCGCTTAGTTTTTGGAATTTTTCCATTACATCATCTCCCGTACGTCGGTCAGTTTGCCGGTGATTGCAGCTGCGGCGGCCATGGCGGGCGATACTAGGTGTGTGCGACCTTTGTACCCTTGGCGACCTTCGAAATTGCGGTTCGATGTGGACGCGCAACGTTCACCTTCGGACAACTGATCAGGGTTCATCGCCAAGCACATGGAACATCCGGCCATACGCCATTCGAACCCTGCCTCTTTGAAAATATCGGCCAGACCCTCTTCTTCGGCTTGGGCGCGGACCAGACCGGACCCCGGCACGACCATGGCGCGCATGCCGTCTTTGATTTTCTTGCCTTTCAGGATCGCGGCGGCGGCGCGCAAATCTTCGATACGGCCGTTGGTGCAGGATCCGATAAACACGGTATCAATTTCGATATCGGTCAATTTTTGACCCGCCGTCAAACCCATATAGTCCAAAGCACGTTTTGCGGCCTCGACCTTGCCACCTTGGAAATCCTCGGGCGCGGGAACGGTTGCGGTGATGGGCAGTACATCCTCGGGCGATGTGCCCCATGTCACAACGGGGGCGATGTCTTCGCCGGCGATTGTGATGACCTTGTCAAAATGCGCACCTTCGTCGGTGAACAGGGTTTTCCAATAGGCAACGGCAGCATCCCATGCGGCGCCTTTGGGGGCGTGTGGGCGACCTTTGCAGTATTCGAACGTTTTTTCATCTGGCGCGATCAGGCCAGCGCGTGCGCCGCCTTCGATGGCCATGTTACAGACGGTCATGCGACCCTCCATCGACAAATCGCGGATTGCCTGACCGCAATATTCGATGACATAGCCTGTACCGCCTGCGGTCCCTGTGGCACCGATGACGGACAATGTGATGTCCTTGGCGGTCACACCTGGGCGCAATTTGCCGGTGATTTCAACCTTCATGTTTTTGGATTTTTTCTGGATCAAGGTTTGGGTCGCCAAAACATGTTCGACCTCGGACGTGCCGATCCCGTGGGCCAAGGCACCGAATGCGCCGTGTGTCGCGGTGTGGCTGTCACCACAGACAACGGTCATACCGGGCAATGTCCAACCCTGTTCGGGGCCAACAATGTGCACGATGCCCTGACGCACGTCAGACACGGGGTAATAATGAACGCCGAAATCACGTGCGTTTTTGTCCAGCGCTTCGACCTGAATACGGCTTTCTTCGTTTTCGATCACGCCGGATGCGCGATCCAGTGTGGTCGGCACGTTGTGATCCGGCACAGCGATGGTTTTTTCAGGGGCGCGCACTTGGCGGCCCGCCATGCGCAATCCTTCGAACGCTTGGGGGCTGGTCACTTCGTGGACCAAGTGACGGTCGATATACAACAGGCTGGTGCCATCGGCGTCCTCAGACACAACATGGGCGTCCCAGATTTTATCATAAAGGGTCTTGGGGGCGGTCATTTTTAATCCTCTCCCGCTAGAGTTTTGAAAATTTGGTGAATCCGAATGGGGCCAGCGTCACAGGCTGGCAAGCACAGTGTGCATCGCACCAAAAAACCGCCAAGGCAGCCGTGTGCGATCATCAATGGTAAAGACTCGGGCTTTCATGCCTATCCACATACGACGAAACGGCCCGCGCTTCAAGTATTGTTGCAATGGGCCGTGTCTGTGGGTGCGTTAGTCTGTGTATTCCAGCAAATCCGCCGGCTGACAGTCCAGTTCACGGCAAATGGCAGACAGGGTGTCAAAGCGGATGCCCTTGACCTTGCCGCTTTTCAACAGGCTCAGGTTTTGTTCGGTGATGCCAATCCGGTCGGCCAATTCGCGCGATTTCATTTTGCGCAGGGCCAACATGACATCCAGTCGTACAATAATGGCCATTAGACAAATTCCTGATTTTCGATCTGAATTTTGCGGGCCTCATGAAACACCCAACCGATAATGGCAAAGCCAAACCCCGCCAAGAACAGCGAAATATCCTCAGCATCGTAAAAATAGCGTGGTCCCAGCATCCCATCAATATTTCGATAACTTAGGATCATCCGCACCAAAATGGGCAAAAGGGTGTCGCCGATCATGGCCACCATCACCGCAACACCCAAATTGCGCAGGTATCGCGTTGTGACCAGGGTAAAGTAGTCGCCTTGCCGGATACGGGACAAGAGTTGAATTGCAAAATAAAATGCGATCAAAGACGGTATAATCACCGCCATCCAGGCCGCGCCATATAGGACGCGTTGAAACACAGACACCGTTATTCGTGGATCCACCACATAGGCCGAATGCAAAGTCCCGTCGATATCGACCACAGTGGTCACCTCATAAATCTTGGCACCCACAACATAGGGCGTCACAGTCATGGCCAAATTTTTCAACCAATAGGCCGCGAAAAACACCACACATGCCAGCAATACGGTCGATGCCACCTTTATCCTTGCGTTCATTACACATCCCTTTCGATAATTATTTATTGTTTTACATTAAATATTATTCGGATAACAATGATTCCCTATGTGTGTCAAGGAATATTTCCGCCGCCTATTTCCTGAATTGATCCAATCAGGAGTTCGCAGTAAAGTTGTGATCAGGTCAGGGGAAATCACATGGCAGATACAACACAAACCGCCGCTGATGGCGCGCAGAACGCGGGCGATATTGCGCTGGGCCTGTATGATCAGGCGTTGGATTTCGCGACCGGTTTATTGCGCCCTTGGAATGCCTATCAGGTTGGCATTATCGTGGCGATTGCGCTGGTGGCTTGGGTTTTGGCGCGGGTGATAGGGCCCAAGATTGACACCATTATCGCAGGGCGTGCGCGTATTTTGGCCCCTCTGCGCAGCCGTTTAACGCTGATCGTTTTTGTGGCGCTGGCATGGGCGACCTATCTGGTGATGCAGGAAATGACATGGCCCAGTCGGTCCTATATGATCGGGATCGTGGCCAAACTGTCACTGGGGTGGGTCACCATCGCGATCCTGACCCGCATGATTGGCAACGGGTTTTTGCGATCCACCATCCGCTATCTGGGCTGGATCTGGATCACGCTGTCGGTGCTGACCTTGACCGACGACACCATCGCCCTCTTGGACAGTGCTGCACTGACGATTGGCGACACGCGAATTTCGCTGTGGTTGCTGGCGCAAGCGGCCTTTAGCATCACCTGCCTGTTTGTGGCCGCCAAATTCATCGCAACGACCAGCACAGCGAAAATCAAATCGAACAGCGATATTTCCCCGTCCATGCAGGTGTTGGTCATCAAATTCCTACAGGTCATCCTATACGGCGCTGCGTTTTTCCTGGGCCTAAAATCGGTTGGTTTCGATTTAACAGGTCTGGCCGTGCTGTCGGGGGCCATCGGTGTCGGCCTTGGCTTTGGCCTGCAGAAAGTGGTGTCAAATCTGGTGTCCGGCATCATCATTTTGCTGGATAAATCCATCAAACCGGGGGACGTGATCAGCCTGGGCGATACCTTTGGCTGGATCGAATCACTGGGCGCGCGCTATGTCTCGGTGGTGACCCGCGATGGCCGCGAATACCTGATCCCGAACGAAGATCTGATCACAGGCCAGGTGGTCAACTGGTCCCATTCCAACGACTTTGTCCGCCTTGATTTGCATTTTGGCACGGCCTACGGCGACGACCCCCATCAGGTCCGCGCCATTGCAATCGCGGCCGCCCTAACGGTACCGCGCGTTTTGGCCGACCGGAAACCTGTGTGCCACATCGTAAATTTCGGCAACAGTTCGGTGGATTATGTCCTGCGGTTCTGGATCAAGGATCCCACATCCGGCCTGACCAACATCCGCGGTGATGTCTATCTGGCCCTATGGGACGCATTCCAATCCCACAACATCACCATCCCATTCCCCCAAAGCGAAGTGCGCATCCTAAACACCACCCCCACATTGGACTAGGCCCTAGTCGTCATCCGGATCATCAACTGGGGTTGGCGCAATCGATCTGGGCCTGATCCGGCCCGCGCGAAACAATGCATCGCGCAAAATATATTCGATCTGCCCATTCACGCTGCGCAGATCATCCTTGGCCCATTCATTCAGCGCGTCCAATATTTCAGGCTGGACGCGCAGGGGATATGATTTTTTGTGGGCCACGGTTAATAAACGGATCCTGTGTTAATGACGGGTGTCGGCTCTGCCCCTGAACTTAGCACAACCATCAGGTTTGACACCATCGCCGCCTTGCGTTCGGGATCCAAATCGAAACCATCTGTTTCCGCCAACGCGGTTAGGGCAGATGTCACAATATCAAAAGATCCTTTCACAATCAATTCACGCGCATCCAATACCGCCGCCGCTTGCTGGCGTTTCAGCATTGCGCTGGCAATTTCAACGGCATAGGCCAAATGATTTATGCGCGCTTCGATAATTTCAACACCTACCTCGGCAACACGATCCGAAATCTCAGTGGCCAATTCTTGGGAAACCTCGTCACCATTGGCACGCAGGCTATGCGAATCTTTGGATTCATTGTGCGAAAAATCATAGGGATAGCGTGATGCTAATGTACGAATTGCGCTTTCACTTTGCGTATGCACAAAGGCCTTGAAATCATCCACCGAAAACGTCGCCTTGGCGGGGTCCGCCACACGCCAAACAACAATCGCGCTGATTTCAATGGGGTTGCCCGAGGCATCGTTGACCTTACTGGTTTGGCTTTCAAAATTCCGCAACCGCTTGGACACCTTGAAACGCGGGTAATACCATGGCGGCGCCCAGCGCAGCCCTTCTTTGTCATCCGTATATTTATACGCACCCAGCATGGTGATAACCCGCGATTGCTGGGGCTGGTTGATGTATAACCCTGCAAGAATAAACAAAATGACGATCAAACCTGCGATTAATTGAAAAAAAATCATAAAAATTCCTCCATGTGATATCATTTTAATATCACATTCTATCAATTAGATCAACAACTGGTTTTGATCCCACACATCCCCAACCTTTTGTATCCGAATTGACATCCCAAGGATTGAGACCTAAGTGCTTTTCTGCTATACTCAAGCCATGCCCAGCGCTGGGGCCGTCAGCGCGCAAGTCAAGGAGGACAGAGTCCTGACACCTAGTCAAATATCAGCCACAGCTGTTGACGAACCTTCGCCGACACCCTCAGGCGAAACCAGCAAAATCACCAGCGACGACCTGCTGGCCGCAATCCTGAAATCCCTTGATGACGACAAAGCCGAAGATATCGTGCAAATCGACCTGCGCGGTAAATCATCTATTGGCGATTACATGGTCATCGCCTCAGGCCGTTCCTCACGCCAGGTTTCCGCCATCGCCGAAAAACTGGCCGACCGTCTGAAACAGGATCATGGCAGACTGTGCAAAACCGAAGGCAAAGAAACAGGCGATTGGGTCTTGGTCGATACGGGCGATATCATTGTCCATATCTTCCGCCCCGAGGTTCGCGAATTCTATCAATTGGAAAAAATGTGGCTGCCTCAGGGCCAAGCCTGATCCGATAGAATGCGTATTACAATCTGTGCCGTGGGCCGCCTCAGACGCGGTCCAGAACTTGATTTACTGTCAGACTACCTAGATCGGTTCAACAAATCGGGCCGCGCACTGGGCCTTGGCCCCGCCACCGTATCCGAGGTCGAAGACAAAAAAAACCTCGGCATGACAGCCGAGGCAGACCTGCTAAAACGCGCCATCCCCAAGGGCGCGCGCATCTGTACACTCGATGAACGCGGGCAACTGATGTCCTCACCCGATTTTGCCAACCAACTGGGCCGGTGGCGCGATACGGGTACCGCGGATCTGGCAATCATCATCGGGGGCGCCGACGGCATCGACCCCGACCTGCGCGCCCAAGCAGATTTTTCCATCTCATTTGGCAAAATGGTCTGGCCCCATATGCTGGCGCGTGTCATGCTCAGCGAACAAATCTATCGCGCTGCCACAATTCTCTCTGGCAGCCCCTATCACAGAACCTAAAACGGATCCGATATGACCAAATTCATTTTTCTCGCCCTAACCCTTGCAACCCTGTCCGCCTGTGGCGTTCCCCTCGTCCCAGGAATTTAACACCACACCAGGTCTTTCATTTTTGCCCAAATACTCACATCACAACGCCGCACCCTGCGCAACGCTTGTGATTGGGCAAAATCCGCCCTAAATAAAACCATCCAAACCAAAGGCCCCATAATGACACCGAAACCTGTTGTACTGTGTATCCTAGATGGCTGGGGAAAACGCGATGAAACAGGCGCAAACGCACCCGCCTTGGCCCATACCCCAAACTTTGATCGCCTGATGGCAGACTGCCCCAATGCGACGCTGATCACCCATGGGCGCGACGTTGGCCTGCCCACGGGCCAAATGGGCAACTCCGAGGTGGGGCACACCAACATCGGCGCGGGCCGTGTCGTTGCGATGGATTTGGGTCAAATCGATCTTGCCATCGAAGATGGCAGTTTTTTCACCAACACCGCCCTGACTGATTTCATAGCACAGCTCCAAAAAACAGGCGGCACCGCCCATGTGATGGGTGTCGTGTCAGACGGCGGCGTGCATGGGCATATTGAACATGTCTTGGCCGCGCTGCAGGCACTGTCAGACGCGGGCGTTCCTACCGTTTTACACGCCGTGACCGATGGCCGCGATGTCGCGCCCAAATCCGCCGATCGTTTTATGGCCGACCTTATCAACCGCCTACCACAAGGCGTTGAAATTGGCACTGTCACGGGTCGCTATTACGCCATGGATCGCGACAACCGGTGGGACCGTGTATCCACCGCCTATCACGCGATGATCAACGCCGCATCCCCGATCACGGCCCCCGATGCCGCAACGGCCATAACGCAATCCTATGCGGCGGACAAACTGGATGAATTCATCCCCGCAACGGTCATCGACGGGTATACCGGCGCGTCCAACGGCGACGGGTTTTTCTGTCTAAATTTCCGTGCCGACCGCGCGCGGGAAATATTGCGGGCGATTGGGGAACAGGGCTTTGCCGATTTTGACACAGGCGCGCGCCCCGAATGGGCGGCACTGTTGGGGATGGTGGAATATTCTGTCGATCACAACACCTATATGACCACCTGTTATCCCAAACAAAAAATCGTCAATACATTGGGCGAATGGGTCGCGAAACAGGGCAAAACCCAATTCCGCTTGGCCGAAACCGAAAAATATCCGCATGTCACCTTTTTCCTGAATGGCGGCAAAGAGGCCCCCGAACAGGGCGAAGACCGCGCCATGCCCAAATCGCCTGCTGTTGCAACCTATGACCTGCAACCCGAAATGTCCGCACCCGAGGTAACCGAAAAATTTGTGGCCGCGATCCAGCAGGGATATGACCTGATTGTCACGAATTATGCCAACCCCGATATGGTCGGGCACACAGGTGATTTGGATGCAGCCATGCGCGCCTGCCAGGCGGTGGATCAGGGGCTGGGACAGGTGATCGCCGCATTGCAGGATGCGGGCGGCGCAATGATCGTCACGGCAGACCACGGAAATTGCGAAACCATGACCGACCCCGAAACAGGCGGGCCCCATACGGCGCATACCACCAATTTGGTCCCCGTCATCCTGTTTGGCGGACCCGATGGGGCAACCCTGCGCGATGGCGGGCGGTTGGCCGATTTGGCCCCCACTCTGTTGGAATTGATGGGGTTGGACCAGCCCATAGAAATGACAGGGCGCAGTTTGTTGGTCAGATGATAGGGGCCGCGCGCGATATCTGGACCCGTTTGCTGCGCATGAGGGCGGCGGTGTTGGCCCTTGGCCTGACCCTGTGCGCCACACCTGCCACGACGCAAACCTTGGCCGAACTGGCCGCACAGGCGCAACAGGCCGCACAAAATGTGGCGACCGCCCAAATCGCGCTGGAACAATCCAAAACTGCCAAAGATCGTGTGCGTGCCCTGACCGACACCATCGGCAGTTTCGAACAGGGTCTGGCCGTGTTACGCGACAGTCTGCGCAATGTCACAACCCAAAAAACCAGCCTGCAAACACGTCTGGACACCCAAGAGGACACATATGCCCGTCTGCTGGGTGTGTTGCTGACCATCGACAAAACACCCGTACAAACCCAGATTCTGCACCCCGACGGGCCACTGACCACGGCGCGGTCCTCCATGTTGGTGGCAGATGTGATCCCCGCCCTGCGGTCACGGGTCGACACCCTGCGCGCCGAAATGGAAACGCTGGTTTACCTGAATGATTTGCAG
Organism: uncultured Paracoccaceae bacterium; assembly: GCA_913060475.1. Classification (GTDB taxonomy): domain Bacteria; phylum Pseudomonadota; class Alphaproteobacteria; order Rhodobacterales; family Rhodobacteraceae; genus CAJXSD01. The sequence goes on from CAJXSD010000002.1 coordinate 86,050, forward strand.
GCGCAGATTTTTCAGGACCTAACCGATGGCCTGTCACAGCTGCAGATTGCACGCAGCGAATTGACCCGCGCGATAACGGATCGCACGGATTTGCCCCAACGCTTTACCGCGGACCCCAAGCAAACCGAAATTCTGCTGGCGGCATCGGACACCTTGGCCATTTTTGCACAGGGGTTGGATATGATTGCCGTCGACATGGCGCAAACCAGCCTGCCGTCAATCCTGGACCGCAAAGGCACGTTGGCCCTGCCCGCGCCCGGTCGTATCATCCGGTATTTCAATGAACCCGATGCTGCAGGCATTGCGCGCCCCGGTATCATTTTGGCAACCCAGGCCCAGGCGATTGTCACATCCCCCACCGCCGCAACCATCCGATATCGTGGCCCATTGCTGGATTACGGGTTGGTCACCATATTGGAACCCCAAACAGGCGTGTTATTTGTGATTGCCGGACTGGATCAGGTCTATGGCGACATTGGCCAAGTTGTGCCAGCGGGCAGTCCAATTGGAATGATGGGTGGAAATTCACAGACAATTGACGCTATTCTGGATCAAAGCGGGGAAAATACTGGTACCATCCGCTCAGAAACCCTGTACATTGAAGTGCGCCAAGACCAAAAACCGCAGAACCCGACCGAGTGGTTCCGCATAGGAGAGTAAGAGATGATCAAGAAAATCATTCTAGCAACAGGCTTTGGATGTCTGGTTGGGTTGGGAACCGCCACACAAATGGCCGGCCCCCTGTTAGCACAGGAAAAGGCAAACCAAGACAATGTCTATCAACAGCTTGATTTATTTGGAAATATCTTTGATCGCATCCGTGCGGAATACGTCGAAGAGGTGGACGCCAGCGACCTGATCGAAGCGGCCATCAACGGCATGCTGACATCACTGGACCCGCATTCCAGCTATCTGTCGCCCGAAGATGCCGCCGATATGCGCACGCAAACACGCGGCGAATTTGGCGGTTTGGGCATTGAGGTGACGCAGGAAGAGGGCTTTGTCAAAGTGGTGTCGCCCATTGACGACACCCCCGCCGACGCCGCCGGAATCGAGGCAGGCGATTTCATCACCCATGTCGACGGCGAAAGCATGCTGGGCCTGACCTTGGACGAGGCCGTGGATCGCATGCGCGGGCCAGTCGGATCAGAAATCATCATCACAATCGTGCGCGAAGGGGAACCAGAACCCTTTGACGTGTCGATCATCCGTGACACCATCAAATTAACCGCCGCCCGCGCCAGAACCGAAGGCGAAACAGTCGTGCTGCGCGTGACCACATTCAATGACAATACCTATGACAATATGGCCGATGGCTTGGCCGAACAGATTGATGCGGCAGGTGGTATCGACAATATCAATGGTGTCGTTCTGGACCTGCGCAACAATCCCGGCGGTTTGCTGAATCAGGCGATTGCCGTGTCTGACGCATTCCTGGACAAGGGCGAAATCGTATCCACCCGTGGACGTGATCCAAACGATGGGGAACGGTTCAACGCAAATCCCGGTGATTTGATCGATGGCAAACCGATTGTTGTTCTGATCAACGGCGGATCTGCGTCCGCATCCGAAATCGTCGCCGGCGCATTGCAGGATCATCGCCGCGCGATTGTTGTCGGCACCAAAAGTTTCGGCAAAGGGTCGGTTCAAACCGTGATGCCATTGCGCGGCAGCGGCGCGATGCGCCTGACCACTGCGCGGTATTACACCCCATCGGGTCGGTCGATCCAAAATCTGGGCGTGTCCCCTGACATCATCGTCAAACAGCCCCGCCGGTCCACCGACCCCGAGGATCAGGACGAATTCCGCACACGATCCGAAGCGGATCTGCGCGGATCGCTGTCAAATGACAGCCTAAGCGAAGAGGAAATTCGCCAAATCGAAGAGGACCGCGCCAAAGCCGAAGAAAGCGCAAAGCTGCGCGATGAAGATTATCAATTGGCCTATGCCATTGATATTCTGAAAGGTTTATCCGCAATCGAGATGGCGAAATAAATGACCCAAATCGATATCGACGCGCTGCCCTATCGCGAAAATGTGGGCATTATGTTGGTTAATGCAGCGGGCCATGTTTTTGTGGCCCAACGCTTGGACAACAACGCAGATGCATGGCAAATGCCCCAAGGCGGTATTGACGCGGGCGAAACCCCGCGTGATGCCGCCCTGCGCGAATTGACCGAGGAAACCGGCGTTACCCCCGATTTGGTGGATATTCATTCGCAAACGGCGGATTGGGTGGCCTATGATCTGCCGCTGGATATGATCCCCCAGATTTGGGGCGGAAAATATCGCGGGCAGAAACAGAAATGGTTTCGCCTGACGTTCCGCGGAACGGATGCCGATATCAACATCGACACCGAACACCCCGAATTTTCGCAATGGCAATGGCTGCCCGCGTCGGAATTGGCCGACCGGATTGTACCGTTCAAACGCGATGTCTATGCGCAGGTGGTGGCCGAACTGGCCGGCGATTTGGTGTGATCTGATATGGATTGGGATGACTATCGCCGCTGGGCCAAGGATATTGCCGATTGGGGCGCACAGTATCACAAAACCATCCGCGATCTGCCCGTACGGGCCCAAACAAAACCCGGTGACATCGCCGCACAACTGGCCGATCATGCCCCCGAACAAGGCCAAGACATGCGCGACATCTGGAATGATTTCCAATCTATCGTGCTGCCCGGCATGACCCATTGGCAACATCCGCGGTTCTTTGCCTATTTTCCGGCCAATGCCACGCCGCCCAGTATGTTGGCCGAACAGGTGGCATCAATCATGGCCGCGCAATGTATGCTGTGGCAAACATCGCCCGCCGCCACGGAAATGGAAACCAAAACGCTGGATTGGCTGCGTCAGGCGGTGGGTCTGGACGCGGGCTTTGCCGGTGTGATCCAAGACAGCGCATCAGGGGCCACATTGGCCGCCGTGCTGACCATGCGCGAACGAGCGCTGAATTGGTCAGGCAACAGCGCAGGGTTATCCGCGCAGCCCCGCCTGCGGATTTATTGCAGCGGCGAGGTGCATTCATCCATCGACCGCGCAGTTTGGATTTCGGGCATCGGCGGCGATAATATCGTGCGCATTCCCGTGACGGGCCCACTGCGATCCATGGATCCCGCGGCCCTGCGCCGCGCCATTTCGGACGATATCGCGGCCGGATTTACGCCCGCAGGCATTATCGCCTGTGTCGGGGCCACAGGAATGGGCGCCTGCGATGATATCAACGCGGTGATGGATGTGGCCGATGAATTCGCGTTGTTTACCCACATAGATGCCGCTTGGGCCGGATCGGCCATGATCTGTCCGCAATATCGCCATTTGTGGCAGGGCGTTGATCGGGCGGACAGCGTTGTGTTCAACCCGCACAAATGGCTGGGCGTTCAATTTGATTGCTGCGCGCATTTTCTGAAATCACCCGCAGATTTGGCCAAGACACTGGCCATTCAGCCCGAATATCTGAAAACACATGGGGCGGGCGGATTTATCAATTATTCCGAATGGTCGGTTCCCTTGGGGCGGCGGTTTCGCGCGCTGAAACTGTGGTTTATGTTGCGCAACTATGGCTTGGCCGAATTGCGCCGCCGCATTGGCAACCATGTGGCATGGGCCGAACATATGGCAAATCGCCTGTCACAGACACCGAATTTCGAAATCGTTACCAATCCGATCCTGTCGCTGTTTACGTTCCGCTTTGCCCCGCAGGGTGCGCGCGATTTGAATGACCTGAACCAACGGCTGGTCGATGCGATCAACGATGATGGGCGGACCTATGTGACCCAGACCCTGATCGACGGGGCCAAGGTTATCCGGTTTTCCATCGGACAATTTGACACGACGCTGGCGGATCTGGATATGGCCTATGACGTCATCTGCGACATCGCCCAGACATTGGACCGAACATGAGCTTTGATATATTTCTAGTCTGCGCGCCCAGCCACGAACCCCTGGTTTTGGCCGAGGCATTAGAGGCGGGGTTCGCATCCGCCCGTATCGTTGACGGTGGCGTTGAATTTACCGGCGACTGGCCCGATGTGTGGCGCGCGAATTTGATGTTGCGTGGGGTCACACGGGTGTTGGCGCGCATTGGATCGTTTCGCGCCATGCATTTGGCGCAACTGGACAAACGCGCCCGCAAAATCGACTGGGCCAGCATCCTGCGCCCCGACACCCCCGTTCGCGTCGAAGCGACCTGTCGCAAATCCAAGATTTATCATGCCGGCGCCGCACAACAGCGCATCGAAACCGCCATTCGTGACACCATCGGGGCCCCCATCACCAAGGACGCCGATATTGTCATCAAGACCCGCATTTTTGACGATTTAGTGTCTGTTTCCATCGATACATCCGGTGAATCCCTGCACAAACGCGGCCACAAAGAGGCGGTGAACAAAGCGCCCATGCGTGAAACATTGGCGGCCGTGTTTCTGCGGCAAATGGGCTATGACGGCACCCAGCCTGTTTATGACCCCATGTGTGGGTCTGGCACCTTTGTGATCGAGGCGGCAGAATGGGCCCGCGGGCTGGCCCCCGGACGCAGCCGCAGCTTTGGGTTTGAAAAACTGGCCAGCTTTGATGCGGCGGCGTGGGATGCGATGAAATCAGCCCAACAGCCCCGCGATGTGACAGCACGTTTTTACGGATCAGACCGCGACCAAGGGGCGATTGCCATGTCCCAAGCCAATGCAAAACGCGCAGGTGTCGATGATATTTGCACGTTCCACCGCGCCGCCATTTCGGACGCCACAGCCCCCGAATCAGTCTCTAGTATAGGGGAAAACGGGATTATCATTCTGAATCCGCCCTATGGCGGACGGATCGGGGATCGCAAGATGTTATTTTCGCTTTACGGCGCGATGGGCCAAACATTAACCCAGAATTTCCGCGGTTGGCGCGTGGGGATCATCACCAATGATGCAGGTTTGGCCAAGGCGACGGGATTGACATTCAAACCCATGGCCCCGCCGATATCGCATGGCGGGATCAAGGTGTGTTTGTACCAAACAGGGCCGCTTTAATACATCATCGTGGCCGCAACGGCGCGTTTCCAATCACCATATTTGCGGTCGCGTGTTGCCCCGTCCATCGCGGGGGCGAATGTTTTGTCCAAAACCCAATTCGCGGCAAAGCCCGCCTGATCGGGATAAAACCCCGTTTCTTGGCCTGCCAACCACGCGGCGCCCATCGCGGTGGTTTCCAACACGCGGGGACGATCCACAGGGGCGTCGATAATGTCAGACAGAAATTGCATCGCCCAGTCGGACGCCGTCATGCCGCCATCGACGCGCAATGTGGTGTTGCCCGATGCGCCCCAATCGTCCTGCATCGCAGACAACAGATCGCGCGTCTGATAGCCCACGCTTTCCAATGCGGCGCGGGCAAATTCGGCGGGCCCTGAATTGCGCGTCAGGCCATAAACGGCGCCGCGACAATCAGCATTCCAATAGGGCGCACCCAATCCGGTAAAGGCAGGCACAATTATGACGTTCTGACCATCATCCGCCTGATCCGCCAAATCGGCCGTTTCCCCCGCGTTAGAGATGATTTTCATCCCGTCACGCAGCCATTGCACCACGGCACCCGCGATGAATATCGACCCCTCAAGCGCATAGGTCGTTTTGCCGTTCAGCTGATAGGCAATGGTGGTCAACATGCGATTTTTTGAGGCCACCATCTGATCGCCCGTGTTCAACAGCGCAAAACACCCCGTCCCATAGGTGGATTTCATCATGCCCGCATCAAAACAGGCCTGCCCGATAGTGGCCGCCTGCTGATCGCCTGCAACACCGCGAATGGCGATGGATCCACCCAGAACGGTGGTCGTGCCAAAATCAGCAGCACAATCCAGCACATCGGGCAACATCGATTGCGGAATGTCCAGCAGGGCGCAGATCTCATCGCTCCAGACGCCATTACGGATATCATACAACAGCGTGCGCGCCGCGTTGGTGGCATCGGTCACATGGCGCGCGCCATCCGTCAGGTTCCAGATCAACCAGGTATCAACCGTACCAAAGGCCAACTGCCCCGCCCGCGCCGCATCGCGCGCACCCGGGACGGTGTCCAGAATGTATTTCACCTTGGTCCCACTGAAATAGGGGTCCAACAGCAACCCGGTTTGTTCGGTTACCATCGGTTCATGCCCCGCCGCCTTTAGCGTTTGGCACATGTCGGTTGTGCGACGATCCTGCCAAACAATCGCGTTGTGCACCGGTTTGCCGGTCGCACGATCCCAAACCAATGTCGTTTCGCGTTGGTTGGTAATACCGATCGACACAATATCATCGGCGGTGACGCCCGCCCCTGCCATCACATCGCGGCAGGTATCCAATGTGGTTTGCCACAGATCCATCGGGTCATGTTCGACCCAGCCCGACTGCGGGAAATGTTGGGTAAATTCCTGTTGCGACACGGCGTGAATGGCCATGTTTGCATCAAATAATATCGCGCGGGTCGATGTTGTGCCCTGATCAATCGCCAATACGAATTTTGTCATAATGTTCACCTGTTTTCGTTTGACCCACTATGCAAACAGAAACTGCAGAATAAAAGTGAAAATCGCACATATTCGCCCATTTTTTCCGATCTTAGTGGGGCTGATGTCCGTTTTTTCCAAACCGGGGCAGAATATGAATTGTCCGGTTGCAGCCGCGGCCAAGTTTCGTCAATCTGCCCCCATGACCAACACCTGTGAAAGACGCATGATGCACGCCACCAGCCTAGCCCAACACTGGAACACCGCCTATGATGCGCGCGACCGCAGCGACCTGACATGGACGCAAACCGATCAGGCCCTGGGGGAACAGCTGGGCCATATGGGTTCCTTGGTCACGCCCGACAGCGCCTGCATTGATATCGGTGCGGGAAAATCACAACTGGCCGCAGGGTGGGTGAGCCTGGGCGCGGGGCATGTTGCGGTTCTGGATGTGTCCGATGCGGCGTTGGACTATCAACGGTCGGTTTTGCCACAGACCTGCGAATTCATCGGGGCCAGCGTACTGGATTGGACCGCCACGCGCCGCTATACCCTGTGGCATGATCGGGCCGTGTTCCATTTTTTGACCGACCCACAGGATCAATCCGCCTATGTTGCACAAATGCTGCACGCATTGGAACCGGGGGGTGTGGCGGTACTGTCAACCTTTGACGCAGATGGCCCAGCGCGCTGTTCCAATCTGCCCGTTCAACGGTATTCATCGGCACAATTGGCCGATGTGGTCCATCGGTTGTCAAATGGGGCGCTGGTGGCACAGCGGGGGTATCAAACACAACACATCACCCCCAAATCCAACAGGCAAGCGTTTCAAACCACCCTGTTCCACAAGATCGCAAGATAGGGCCACGGAATGATGACACGGTTGATTTTTGCTTTGGTGGTGTTGATCTGCGGCCCCGTCCGCGCAGATCAGGTCACGGTATTTGCCGCTGCCAGTTTGCGCAATGTACTGGATGAAATCATCGCAGGCTATGATACGGATGATGATGTGACTGTGTCCTATGCAGGGTCGTCCACGCTGGCGCGTCAAATCCAGATGGGTGCGCCAGCCGATATCTTTATTTCTGCCAATCTGGATTGGGTCCGTGTTTTGGAAAAACAGGGTCTAATACAGGCAGAATTGATAAAAATGCTGGCGTCGAACCGATTGGTTCTGATCAAAAACGCAACAAACACTCTGCCCGAATTTTCCAGCTGGACCGACTGGGCCGAAACATTGGGCGATGCGCAGGTGGCCAGTGCCATGGTCAATGCCGTTCCCGCCGGCCTATATGCCAAGGCCGCGCTGGAAAATTTGGGGGTCTGGGACACCGTGGCGCCCAACCTTGTGCAATCGGATAATGTCCGCGCGGCGCTGGCCTTGGTCGCCTTGGGGGCGGTTGATTATGGGATCACCTATAAAACCGACGCCCTGTCCGAGGACCAAGTTTCAGTCCATGCGGAATTCCCCACAACCAGCCATGGCCCAATTGCCTATCCCGCGGCGCAGCTGACCCATACCCCGGCGGTTAAGACATTTTTTGCCTATCTGCAATCGGACCCTGCGCAGGATATTTTTCAGCGGTTTGGGTTTCTACCCCCCGATCCGGGGCAATAATACGCTTGCCATTTTTGGCAGATGTATCATCTAATCCGGCAATCATTAAACGTGCACAACGAACGCAGGGGGGCAACGCATGGCGTTAGGTAAGGGGCGATGGTTCGTGGTCTGGCTGTTTGCAGCCCAGGTCCTGATTTCTGCCAACAGTATGATCGTCGAAATCGTCGCGGGGCGCGTTTTGGCCCCCTATGTGGGCATGTCCCTTTATACTTGGACGGCAATTATTGCCGTGGTTTTGGCGGGGTTTTCGGCGGGTCATTGGTTGGGGGGCTGGGTGGCCCATAAACCCGGCGGCGTGGCCCTGCGCATCACCGCCGGTTGGACAATGGCCGCAGCGATATCCTCAGGTGCAATTGTGTTTATCGTCCGTTACAGCGCGGCCATCGCCTTGCCCCTGTTCGAAACGCAGGTGCCTGCGATTTTGGCGCTGACAACGCTGGCGTTTTTCATCCCATCGTTTTGCGCGGGCATCCCGGCGCCGGTACTGACCCAGATTGCGATTGATCTGGACCCTGCCCGATCGGCGTCACGTCTGGGCACGATGTTTGCCGCGGGGGCGATTGGGGCGATTGTGGGCACATTGGCCAGTGGGTTTTTGTTTATTTCATGGCTTGGAACATCGCTGACGGTGTTGGTGGTCACCCTGGCCTATGTGGTGTTGGCGATCGGATTTTGGGTAATGTCCGGCAGGGCGCTGGGGCTGTTTTGGGTGCTGATCCTGGTCGGGCTTGGCGCCATTGGGTTGGCGGGCGCCGCGCAATCCATGCACCCCATTTGCGACCGGGAAACCGATTATTTCTGCATTCGGACGATTGACCTATCCGATGACCCCGATGCGCCGGTCCGCGCCATGGTGCTGGATCATCTGGTGCATGGGGCGGGGGCGCAGAATGACCCTGATGTGATGTATACCGATCACGCCGCTGTTTTGGAAACATTGGCCCGTATCACGCGGCCCAGCGACGCCTTTGCCGCCTATTTCATCGGGGGCGGCACCTATAGCATCCCGCGTAAATGGCAGGCGAATTTCCCGAACGCACGGCTGACGATATCGGAAATTGACCCTGCCGTGACCGAAACGGCCGCCGAAAATTTCTGGTACGATCCTGCCGGCGCGACCATCATTCACCAAGACGCGCGCAGCCATTTGAACCAGACAACAGACCAATTCGATATCATCATCGGCGATGCCTTTACCGATATTGCGGTGCCCGAACATCTGATCACGCGCGAATTCTTTGAAACGGTCCGCGACCGGCTGACACCGCAGGGGCGGTATTTTATGAATGTGATCGACTATACTGATCGGCTGGCTGTACTGGGATCTATGGTGCGGACATTGCAAGATGTCTTTCCCCACGTCGAAATCTGGGTCGAAGCGCGTCAGCCCGCACCATCGGAACGAATGGTTTTTATTCTGGTCGCCGCAAATGACCCGACCCCCGTGGATCAGATCACTGTTCGATCCCCCCTGCCGATTGAATACGCGGCCATGGCAAACGATTTCACAACCGCACTGGCGCAGCGGCCAACATCCTATGTGTTTCGCGATGATTTCACCCCCATCGCACGGATGTTGGGTCAACGATTTAATTGATTCGGGTCTGTTTGATCCGTCGGACACCCGCCCTTTGGTTAAATTTTTTGGTCCGATGCATGTCAAAATTTTGCTGAGTTAGGAAAATTTCTACAGAAATCTCAGATATTTATACCGCGGATTTGAACCCAGAGGGACGCACAAAAACATATTCCTAAATTCATATTTTTAATTTTATGCTTGGTTGAAAACACGTTTTGCCGCTACCCTTTCCCTAACGGGAGAATACAGTGACATACAAAACGATTTTGGCGGCCATCTTTGTCATGGCCTTTCCAGTGGTATCTCAGGCCGATGCAATCGGGGATGACGCCCGCGGGCAACAGATTTTCAAAAAATGCGCTGCCTGCCACCAAGTGGGCGCAAACGCAAAACATCGGGTTGGGCCAATTTTGAATGGCGTCTTTGGGCGGCAGGCCGGCACAGCCGAGGGATACACCAGATATTCCCAAGGCATGACACGCGCAGGCATCGATGGACTGGTGTGGGATTTGGAACATCTGGATGCCTATCTGGAAAATCCGAAATCCTTGGTCAGCCGCACGACGATGAATTTCGCAGGACTTAAGGATGCCCAAGATCGCGCCGACCTGATCGCCTATTTGCGTGTGTTTTCTGACAACCCCGCCAACATCCCCGAGGCAGAACCGACCGGCGTACCGCCAGAGGTCACATTGTCGCCCGAGATTTTGGCCATTGTGGGGGATCCCGAATATGGCGAATACCTCAGCTCAGAATGTTTGACCTGCCATCAAAGCGATGGATCAAACCAAGGCATCCCCGCCATAACAGGGTGGCCGACAGAAGATTTCGTCATCGCCATGCACGCCTATAAGGTGAAGGTGCGCCCGCATCCCGTCATGCAAATGATGGCCGGCCGCCTATCTGACGAAGAAATCGCAGCGCTGGCTGCGTACTTCAAGGATCTTGAATGATCCCCACGCCCCATACCATGACATACCCCCATATCGCAGCGGGGGCGCATGCTTGTTTTTTGGGTGAATTTTTGGTAATTATGCCCCCATCAGGTGGTGTTTCCTGCATTTTCAGGAACGGTTCGACACTGTATGGGTTTATATTTCACAGGCCCGCAACGCAGCTGGACGGATATTCCACCGATAATTTGATGGAGTATTTGAACGTGTATTTATTTTATATAACAGGGCTATGCGCCCTGACCTTGGCCGCGGGGGCCGCCCAGTCACAAACCGCAGATTTAACAACAACCGACCCCACCCAGATTGCCACCGAATGCGGTGGTGATGCAGGGCGCGGGGTGGCGTTGTTTGAACAAAACTGCGCAAAATGTCATGACATCGCGCCCAGCGCACAGTCGAAATCCGGGCCGAATTTGCATGGTGTCGTGGGACGGAGCATGGGCGGTGTGCCCGACTATCCCTACTCAGACGCGCTGCGGGCGGGTGCCGCGGCGGGCACCCTTTGGGATCAACAAAACCTGCATAAATATTTGATGGACCCTGATGGATATCTGGCGGGAACCACCATGGAATTTGACGGGTTTGCCAACCCGCAGGACATGTTTGACATCCTGACCTATATCCGCACCGCCAGCCTGCCGCCCGCCCCAGAACGCGGCAGCGTCACGGTGCCGCCCGAACTGGCCGCAGAACAGGGCGATGTCGCCTATGGTGAATATCTGTCGGGTGAATGCATGGCCTGTCACAATACAAATCCGCAGGCGGATGGCCTGCCCCCCATTCACGGCTGGGACACCACCGATTTTATGGTTGCCCTGCTGGAATACAAATTACGGGCCCGCGACAATGCCCCCATGCAAATGGTGGCGCAGGCCCTTGGCAACACAGAGATTGCGGCGCTGGCCGCATATTTTGGTGCGCTGGATTAACCAGCCACCCCAAAACGGGAGGATAAAATGAAATTAAACAGACGGTTATTTCTGGGCGCAACGGCGGCAACGCTGGCGGCACCCTATGTAAACGCGGCCGGCCACGGACGACCCAAGGTCGTGGTGATCGGGGGTGGCGCCGGCGGCGCAACAGCCGCACGTTACATCGCCAAGGACAGCAAGGGCGAAATTGATGTGACCTTGGTCGAACCATCGCGGTCGTACTATACATGCTTTTTCTCGAACCTGTATATCGGCGGGTTCCGCGACCTGTCCAGCATTGCGCACAGCTATGGCACATTGGCGTCCCAATATGGCATCAACGTGGTGCATGATTGGGCCGTTGGCATTGATCGCGACGCTAAATCGGTGACTTTGGCCGGGGGCGCGGTGTTGCCCTATGATCGGCTGATCCTGTCGCCTGGTATTGATTTCGTGGATGGATCTGTCCCCGGTTGGGACACATCGGCGCAAAATGCAATGCCCCACGCGTACAAGGCAGGGTCGCAAACCGAATTGCTGAAAGCCCAGATCGAGGCCATGCCACAGGGTGGCGTTTTTGCAATGGTTGCCCCACCCAATCCATACCGCTGCCCCCCTGGCCCGTATGAACGCGTGTCGATGGTGGCGCATAAATTGAAAAACGAAAACCCAACGGCCAAAATTCTGATCGTTGACCCCAAAGAGAAGTTTTCGAAACAGGCCCTGTTCGAAGAGGGCTGGCAAAAACACTATGGCGGGATGATCGAACGGATCGGGCCCGATTTCGGCGGCAATAACGTCAGTGTTGATGCGGGTGCCATGACCGTCACCATCGATGGTTCCGTGGAAAAGGTTGACGTCTGTAACGTCATCCCCGCGATGAAGGCAGGGCGCATTTGCGATATGGCCGGCATCACCGAAGGCAACTGGGCCCCCGTTTCGGGCCACACCATGCAGTCGCGTTTGGACGAAAACATCCACGTTTTGGGCGATGCCACCAACCAGGGTGACATGCCAAAATCAGGGTTTTCCGCCAACAGTCAGGCCAAGGTTGCCGCCATGGCCGTGCGTGGCGCCCTGACAGGGTCCAAGGTGTTCCCAGCCAAGTTTTCAAACACATGTTGGTCCCTGATTGACACCAACGACGGGATCAAAGTTGGCGCAAGCTATCAGGCCACGGACGAAAAAATCGCCAAGGTGGATGGGTTCGTATCCCAAACCGGCGAAGATGCCGACCTGCGCAAGGCAACCTATGAGGAATCCGTGGGCTGGTACGCAGGCATCACATCCGACATGTTCGGCTAGGCCATATCACAAAAAACAAAGGCGGGGTCTGTGCCCCGCCTTATTCGTGTCTATCACTGGGATATGCCTAGTGCTGCAATGCGTGGACGGTCAAGGCATCCTCGGACTGTGCCTCGATCGCCAGGGCCGCGGCATGGGCTGCGGCAGCGGTGGTGAAATACGGGATTTTATCAAACAACGCCACCGACCGGATTTCACGGCTGTCGTTGATTGATTGCGTGCCCTCGGTCGTGTTGATCACTAGATCGATTTCGCCGTTTTTCAAACGATCCACGATATTTGGGCGACCTTCGTACACTTTGTTCACCTTGGTGCAGGCGATACCGTGCTGGTCCAACCATGCCACGGTGCCGGATGTTGCCACCAATTCGAACCCTTGGGCCACCAGAATTTTGGCCGCCTCGACCATTTGGTCAACCTTGTCACTGTCCTTGATCGAGAAAAACACATTGCCCGATTTTGGCAACTGCATACCCGCGCCCATCTGCGCCTTTAGGAACGCGCGGGCAAAATTGCGGTCCCAACCCATCACTTCGCCGGTTGATCGCATTTCTGGCCCCAAAATGGTGTCTACACCGGGGAAACGGGCGAATGGCATCACCGCCTCTTTCACGCTGAACCACGGCATATTTGGATCGGCCAGCGTCATTGGATCGGCCATTGGCAGGGATTCGCCATAGCTGACATCGCGGTATGGTTCGCGCAGCGGGAAATTATCCAGCGGTTCGCCCGCCATCAAACGGGCCGCAATCGATGCAATGGCGCTGTCGGTGGCTTTGGCCACGAATGGCACGGTGCGGGATGCGCGTGGGTTTACCTCGATCAAATAAATTTCACCATCTTTGACGGCGAATTGTACGTTCATCAGGCCCACAACATTCAGACCCAGCGCCAGCGCGTTTGTTTGGCGTTTCAATTCATCAATGATGTCGGCCGACAGGGAATAGGGCGGCAGGGAACAGGCACTGTCACCGGAATGAACGCCGGCCTCTTCGATGTGTTGCATGATGCCTGCGACATGGACGTTTTTGCCATCTGACAGGGCATCAACATCGCATTCCACCGCACCGGCCAGATAGCTGTCCAGCAAGACAGGGCTATCCCCCGAAACAACCACCGCCTCGCGGATATAGCGGCGCAGCTGATCCATATCGCGGACGATTTCCATCGCACGACCGCCCAAAACATAGGACGGACGGATGACCAATGGGAACCCGATGTCCTCTGCAATTTCCAACGCTTCGGCGTCGGAATGGGCGATCCCGTTTTTCGGTTGTTTCAATCCCAACTGATTGACCAAGGCCTGGAACCGTTCGCGATCCTCGGCCAAATCAATCGCATCGGGGGTGGTGCCCAGAATTGGAATGCCTTCGGATTCCAGCGCATTGGCCAGTTTCAACGGGGTCTGGCCGCCAAATTGCACGATGACACCGTGCAATGTGCCATTGTCCTGTTCGACGCGCAGGATTTCCATCACATGTTCAAATGTCAGCGGTTCGAAATACAAACGGTCTGACGTGTCATAATCGGTTGAAACCGTTTCAGGGTTACAGTTGACCATGATGGTTTCATAACCCGCCTCGGTCAGTGAAAAACACGCATGACAACAGCAATAGTCAAATTCAATCCCCTGCCCGATCCGGTTTGGACCGCCGCCCAGAATGACGACCTTTTTGCGATCTGAGGGGCGCGCTTCGCATTCGACGTCGCCCATCATCGGGGTTTCATAGGTCGAATACATATAGGGGGTTTGCGCCTCGAACTCGGCCGCGCAGGTGTCAATGCGTTTGAACACGGCGTTTACACCCAAATTGCGGCGCGCGCGGCGCACGTCGTTTTCCGAAAACCCCGTCAGCTTTGCCAAACGCGCATCGGTAAAGCCCATCATTTTCAGATGACGCATGCCACCTGCATCATTGGGCAAGCCATTGGCGCGAATGGTTTCTTCGGCATCGACGATTTCGCGGATACGGTCCAGGAACCACGGATCAAAGGCCGTGACATTTTGGATTTCGTCATTGGTCAACCCATGACGCATGGCCTGTGCGATGGTGCGCATCCGGTCGGGCGTTTGCTGGCTGATCGCGGCGATCACGGCGGATTTTTCGGGTGCGCCCTCGATCTCGACTTCGTCAAAGCCGGTCAGACCCGATTCCATCGATGCCAATGCCTTTTGCAGGGATTCGTGGATCGTCCGGCCAATCGCCATCGCCTCGCCCACGGATTTCATGGCTGTGGTCAACAACGGCTGCGAGCCGGGGAATTTTTCGAATGCGAATTTCGGGATTTTGGTGACGACATAGTCAATTGTCGGTTCAAAGGACGCAGGCGTTACCTTGGTGATATCGTTGTCCAATTCGTCCAGCGTATAGCCCACGGCCAATTTCGCCGCGATTTTCGCAATCGGGAACCCCGTCGCCTTGGACGCCAAGGCAGAGGACCGCGACACGCGCGGGTTCATTTCGATCACAACCATACGGCCATCGGCAGGGTTAATCGCCCATTGCACGTTGGATCCACCGGTTTCCACACCGATTTCGCGTAAAACCGCGATCGATCCGTTACGCATGATTTGATATTCTTTGTCCGTCAGGGTCAGCGCAGGCGCCACAGTGATGGAATCACCTGTATGCACGCCCATGGGGTCCACGTTTTCGATGGAACAAATGATAATGGCGTTATCGGCTTTGTCGCGGACAACCTCCATCTCGTATTCTTTCCACCCCAGCAGGGATTCATCGACCAAGATTTGGTTCACGGGCGATGCGTCCATCCCTGTGCGGCAATAATATTCGTAATCTTCGCGGTTATAGGCAACGCCGCCGCCTGTCCCGCCCAGGGTAAAGGCGGGGCGGATAATCGCAGGCAGGCCAATTTCATCCAGCGCCTCAACGGCCAAACGGACACCTTCGTTCAGGTCTGCTTGGCCGTTTTCTTTCTTGGGGGCGGTGATGATGGTCGCCTTGGGGTTTTCCAGACCGATGCGGTCCATCGCTTCGCGGAACAATTTGCGATCCTCGGCCATTTCGATGGCGTCCCGTTTCGCACCAATCATTTCAACGCCGAATTTGTCCAATACGCCCATTTCCTCAAGCGCAAGCGCGGTGTTCAGACCCGTTTGCCCGCCCATGGTGGGCAACAATGCGTCGGGGCGCTCTTTTTCGATGATTTTGGCGACCACCTCGGGTGTGATGGGTTCGATATAGGTTGCATCCGCCAGCCCCGGGTCGGTCATGATCGTTGCGGGGTTGGAATTGACCAAAATCACGCGATATCCCTCTTCGCGCAGCGCCTTACAGGCTTGGGCACCGGAATAATCGAATTCACAGGCTTGACCGATCACGATTGGACCTGCGCCGATAATCATGATGGAAGAAATGTCGGTTCTTTTGGGCATGGGACGACCTTTTTGTTTGCGGCGGCAAAATGGGCCCGGTACAAGCGGGCGCAAATTGTCCTGCGTTATAGTCAACATCCGCCTAGGATCAAGCCCCATCGGAAAAATAACGCAAATAGCCGCTATTTGGCTGTCGATTTCTGGAAATTCGCCCTATATCGCAGTCAACAACCATAAGGCCGCCCATGCAGATTCGGTTTGACACCGCACCAGTTGCGCAAAAACATTGGTTTTCGGACCCCGCCTATACCATCCGCGCACAAACCGCGGATCAGGTGGATAATGCCCTGCGCCAAATCGATGACGCCCGCGCCCAAGGGTATTGGATCGCAGGCTATGCCGATTACGAATTGGGCTATGCGCTGGAACCGCGGTTGGCCAAACGCATGCCCTTAAATCCCGCGGGGCAGGATTTGTTGCATTTCGGTGTCTATGCTGGCCCGAACGATCGTGCCGATCCTGCCGCCACGGCCTGTTCCATCAGCGATTGGACCCCCAGCTGGACCGAAACGGAATATATCCGCGCCTATGACCGTGTGATCGACTGGATCAAGGCGGGTGATGTGTATCAGATCAACCTGACATTCCCCATGATGGCGCAGGTCACGGGCGATGCGTGGTCGCTGTATCATGCACTGTCATCGCGCCAGGGGGTCAAACATGGGGCCTTTGTCGATTTGGGCGCGGATCAGGGCGCGTTTTTATCCCGATCGCCCGAATTGTTTTTCCGCACCACCGCCGCAGGCCAGATTGAAACCCGCCCGATGAAGGGCACACAGCCCCGCCACACCGACCCCGATCGCGACCAACAGGCCCGTACATTTTTGGAAACCGACGAAAAAAACCGTGCCGAAAATCTGATGATCGTGGATTTGCTGCGCAATGATATTTCGCGCATCTGTCGGGCTGGGTCCGTGCATGTTCCCAAACTGTTTCATGTGGAAACCTATGCGACGGTGCATCAAATGATATCGCTGGTGGCGGGCGAATTGGCGGGGCCTGTCCAGTTTTCGCAAATCATGCGGGCGCTGTTTCCCTGTGGGTCGATCACCGGCGCCCCCAAATTGCGCGCCATGGAAATCATCAACGACCTTGAACCCGCCCCGCGCGGCATTTATTGTGGCACAATCGGGTGGATGGCCCCCGACGGGCGATCTGAATTTAACGTGGCCATTCGGACATTAGACGTAAAAAACGGACAGGCGCGCTTAAATGTGGGCGGCGGTGTCGTTTATGATAGTCTAGGTCCATCAGAATACGAGGAAGCCCTTTGGAAAGCGCGTTTTGCGAAATTGTCCCCCCCGATTGCCGCCTGATTGAAACATTTCGATATACCCCCGGGTTTGGTGCGGTTGATTTGGGATTGCACCTAAATCGCATGTGCGACAGCGCGCGCAAACTGGGGTTTGTCTTTGATCGGGATCTGGCCGAACATATCTGTGATGGCCTCAGCGGGAATAAACCGTTGCGCTGTCGCCTGACGTTGGGGATCAAGGGCGATCTTCAACTATCCCACGTTCCACTGGACCCGACACCCGCCGTTTGGCAGGTTGATATCAGCGACACGCGCCTGAATACGGGCGACGCGTGGCTGGCCCATAAAACGACACAGCGCGATATTTACGACACCGCACGCGCCAACCTGCCGCGCGGTATCGACGAAGTGCTGTTTCTGAATGAACGCAACGAATTATGCGAAGGCACGATCACCAATGTGTTCGTCGAAACACAAGACGGCCTATGGATCACCCCCCCCATCAGCGCGGGGTGTTTACCCGGAATTTTGCGGCAGAAACTGATCAAATCCGGCGACGTCACGGTCAAAACCGTAACGCTGGGCGATCTGATGGCCGCCCGGTCCGTCATGGTGGGCAATTCCCTGCGTGGAAAAATTCGCGCAGAATTGAACCGCGCTTAGGGGTTTTTGCGCGAAAAACCCCTATCAAACGGGGCAAAACGGGCCATTGCCCTTGACATCACGCGCGCAACCTTGTGTATCGCGCTAGACACGAAATTCATCAAACCCAAAGGGGCCACAAAATGCACGCCTATCGCAGCCATACCTGTGCCGATCTGAATAAATCCAACGTGGGTGAAACCGTCCGGTTGTCGGGCTGGGTCCATCGCGTCCGCGATCATGGTGGTGTATTGTTTATCGACCTGCGCGACCATTACGGCATGACACAGGTGTTGTGCGACCCTGACAGCCCCGTGTTCCACGATGTGGAAAAGGTACGCAGCGAATGGTGTATTCGCATCGATGGTGTGGTCAAGGCCCGCGATGAAAGCCTGATCAACGCCAAAATCCCAACCGGCGAAATCGAAGTGTTCGTGCGCGACATCGAGGTGCTGGGCGCAGCCAACGAATTGCCCCTGATGGTGTTCGGCGACCAAGAATACCCCGAAGAAACCCGCCTGCGCTATCGGTATCTGGACCTGCGCCGCGAAGCGATGCAGCGCAACATGACCCTGCGGTCGGACGTTGTGGCATCGATGCGCCGCCGTATGTGGGACAAAGGTTTCCGCGAATATCAAACGCCGATCATCACCGCATCATCGCCCGAAGGCGCGCGTGATTTTCTGGTGCCATCGCGGTTGCACCCCGGTAAATTTTACGCCCTGCCCCAGGCGCCCCAGCAATTCAAACAGCTGATCATGGTGTCAGGATACGACAAATATTTCCAAATCGCCCCCTGTTTCCGCGACGAAGATCCGCGTGCAGACCGATCCCCGACCGATTTCTATCAGTTGGATTTGGAAATGTCCTTTGTCACGCAGCAAGACGTATTTGATACAATTTCGCCCGTCTTAGCCGGTGTGTTTGAGGAATTCGGCGGCGGCAAAGCGGTTGACGCGCCAAATGAATGGCCACAAATTTCATATCGCGATGCGGCCTTGTGGTACGGCACCGATAAACCCGACCTGCGCAACCCGATCAAAATGCAGGTTGTGTCCGATCATTTCCGTGGATCAGGCTTTGCCATTTTTGCGAAACTGTTGGAACAGGATGGCACCGAAATTCGTGCGATCCCTGCGCCCACAGGGGGCAGCCGCAAATTCTGTGACCGCATGAACGCATTCGCCCAGAAAGAGGGCCTGCCAGGGATGGGCTATATCTTCTGGCGCGATGGCGACAACGGGATGGAGGCCGCGGGCCCCTTGGCGAAAAACATCGGCCCGGAACGGACCGAGGCAATCCGCCAGCAACTGGGTCTGGGCGTTGGCGATGCGGCGTTTTTCTTGGGCGGCAAACCCAAATCATTCGAAAAGGTGGCCGGCCGTGCGCGCGATGTGATCGGCGCTGAATTGGGGCTGACCGATACGAACCGCTTTGCCTTTGCCTGGATCGTGGATTTCCCGATCTATGAACAGGACGAAGAATCCGGCAAGATTGATTTCGAACATAACCCGTTTTCAATGCCCCAAGGCGGGATGGATGCCCTGAACGGCGACCCGCTGCAGGTCAAAGGGTTCCAATATGATTTGGCCTGTAACGGTTATGAATTGGTGTCGGGTGCGATCCGAAATCACCGCCCTGAAATCATGTTCAAGGCCTTTGAAATCGCAGGCTATGGTCCGGACGAGGTGCGCAAGCGGTTCGGCGGCATGGTCAACGCATTCCAATACGGTGCGCCCCCCCACGGTGGTTGCGCCGCCGGGATCGACCGCATCGTGATGTTGCTGGCCGACACCGCCAACATCCGCGAAGTCATCATGTTCCCAATGAACCAACGTGCAGAAGATTTGATGATGAACGCGCCATCCGATCCCATGCCGGAACAGTTGATGGAATTGAACCTGCGCGTCATTCCCCAAGACTAAACAAACCTGATTTGACCGTTGGCCCCCGCCAGCGGTCAAATTTTTAACAGTTTTGTAAATTACATTTCCATAGAATAGTTTAATCTAAAATTACAGTTTTAGATATTGGAGGGGTCTGATGCGGCTACCCCCACGGCTTACCACCCGCGAACTAGACTGCTTGCCACTGTTGGTTTCGGGAAAAACACGACATGAAATGGCTGACTTGCTCGGTGTCTCGGCCGAGACAATCAAGAAACATGTCCGCAGTTTGTTGTCAAAATATGATGCGGCCAACTTGCGGGATGCCCTGCCCACGATGCGACTGGATTGGGATTATTACCATAGCGGTCAGTTCAGTTTTGACGTGTTTTGCAAATCGGCCGAATTTGCCGTCACGGTGGATTGCCCAAATGCCACAATGCAGGTCACGGTCACGCAGAAATTTGTTGTCATCGGATCACAGGTATCGCGATTAAAATTTTCTGTCATCTCTGATAATTTTCCCATGACAGACGTCAAAATAGACGGCCGCGTGCCCACACAATTGCCAGGTCAGGTCGGGCGCATGGTGTTTGAATCACCCATTGTCCCCCCTGCCGCGCCAGGCAGTCAATTTACCAGATCCAGTGTTGTGACGTATAAAATGCCACATTCGCGATCCAATGGATATTATGCGGGTCTATGCTCTTATCCCACTGAATTCCTGACGATGAATGTCACATTCAAACCGGCGCCGCGGCCCGATCAAATGGATGCGGCTGTTTACCTGTTCGGCCTAAAGGTCCAAGACGAACCCGTAGAGGTTAAACAAACCGTCCAAGGTCTGCAGATGACCAGTTTCGATCCCGGTTTTCAAAAAAGCTATGTGATCAATTGGGAATGGTAATCGACCCTATGGATCACAACGCATTGGACCTTGGGCAGATTTTCCCAAACTTAACACCGCGTGAATTGGCAATTATCCCCTATCTGGTAGAGGGTGGTACAGCCGAGGAAATCGGCCAGCATTTTGGGGTTTCTGCCGAAACCATTAAAAAGCATCGCCACAATATTAGCGCCAAGTTTGGGGCATCATCTGTGCGTGATGTCCATGCCAACATGGCCGATTTTGTGACCTATTATTGTGGACCATCACCGCTGTTTCGTGTTTGTTGCGAAAAAACGCGCCATCACGTCCAAGTGTTTGCGCAAAAACAGCAATTGATCGCCACGATCCAACAGACCTTTCGCACAATTGTTGGACCGGTTGAGGAACTGAAATTTATCGCCCCCGACGATGACAAGCCGGTCCGCGATATAAAAATTGCCGAAGGTGTAATCGAGTATGAGACCAAATTTTTAGGCCAGGATACCTATGTCACGCGGTTACCGCAGACGGCCCAAACCGGCGATCTGATACATCGCAGCATCACGGTCACGCGCAGCGTGGACCTGCGTGCGTCGGGGCCATTTTACTATACTGCGTTGCCACGGTATCCAACAGGGCACCTTGATTTCAGCGTGGACCTGATGGATATGGATCACCCCCCGAAATTTCACCATAGGGTTGGCCTGGGTTTCGTAGAGATCACCGATCCGAATTTGCGTGTCGAATTCACTAATTCCCGATACCGCCTGCGTACATTCCACCCCCAGATACATCAAAGCATGACCATATTCTGGGAATGACCCACCATGGGTCACGGGTTAAATCGGTGATATTTCGGATAACCGCTGGTTCACAATGTTTTGCATGCGCACAAAATCGGATTGATGCGCTGCGTTGATCAGATCCACATCATCGACGGCACGCGCCACCCCCAGCAAAAATTGGCGCAGATAATGGCGCATTGCGGAATTGGGGTTTTGCGAAAACAGATTTTTGGCGTGATGCAAATCATCGCGATAAACAACCATATCGGGTTCAATTTTGCCGGTATCAATCAACCGCGGCCCACGGTGCGGGGCATTGCCTGGCAAAATATTCAGTATCATTTGCTGAAACACCCCCACACTGTGATAGGGCTTGGCCAGAAACTGATCTGCGCCGGCTTGAATGGTGTCGGGTTCCATCGCATCATCTGCGCTGGTGCCGATCAGGGCCTGCACCCTGGGGCGTGCCGTGTTCAATTCGCGGATCAAATCCAAACCCGATCCATCGGGCAGCCCCACATCGACAATCACGATCGACGGCCGATAAAGCCGCATATGTCGTCGCGCGGATGTAATGCAATCGGCGCGGCGCAATCGTGCCCCGCTGCGCAGGGACATGATGCGTACCGCTTCGCTGGAAAAACGGCTGTCTTCGACCAACAAAATGGTCAACCCTAACAATGGTTTATCTGCGGTGGCGCGGGCGGCAAGGGGCAGTATAGCTGTGTTTGGCATTGTCATCCTCCTACTGCGGATGGGGGAACTGTGCCGAAACTTTCCTAACATTGCGTTAACGGGGGTGGGTGCGCCCCTTTGTCCATAGACGAAAGGCCGCAAACGCGGCATAACAGGGACAACCAAGTGAAAGGACACCACCATGATCGGACGATTGAACCACGTTGCCATCGCTGTTCCCGACCTAGAGGCAGCCGCCAACCAATACCGCACCGCCTTGGGCGCAAATGTCGGCGCGCCGCAGGATGAACCCGATCACGGGGTGACGGTGATTTTCATCGAATTGCCCAACACCAAAATTGAATTGCTGTACCCGTTGGGTGAAAACAGCCCCATTCAGGGGTTTTTGGACAAAAACCCATCCGGCGGCATTCACCATGTCTGTTACGAAGTGGACGATATCATCGCCGCACGCGATCACCTGAAATCCACAGGCGCGCGGGTCTTGGGGACAGGGGATCCCAAAATTGGCGCGCATGGCAAACCTGTTTTGTTTTTGCACCCCAAGGACTTTAACGGGACCCTGATCGAACTAGAACAAGTGTAACAACCCAAGGATTACGCCGATGTCGATTACCTCTGCTCTTGTTCTGTTTGCTGTGATTTGGTTCATGACCTTTCTGATCGTGATCCCCATTCGGTTGCAAACCCAGGGCGATCTGGGCGAAGTTGTTCCCGGCACCCAGGCCGGTGCGCCCGAACATCATTACCTTAAGAAAAAGGCATGGATCACCACCGGCATCACGGTGGTGTTGTGGGCGATCATTTCCGCAATCATCCTGTCAGGCTGGATCACAGTGCGTGATTTGGATTTTCACAACCGTATGGCCCCCCTAGAGGCCAGCGAATGAAATAAATGCGTAAAGGTTGCCGCGCCCAATACCGGAACGATCAGGTTCACCAACGGAATACTAAGCGGGGCAACCATTAAAATACCGGCCAGCCAAATTGTCACCCGATTGGCCCGCCACAAATCGCGTGCGCCATCACGCCCCACACGGCGCGCGGCGGCCATTTGAAAATATTCACGGCCCAACAGATATCCGTTCAGCCCCCAAAAAATAAACACCGAAATGGGGGTAAAAAACAGATACAGCACCCATGCAACCAGGTTCGCCGCGATCAAAACCCCCAAAAATGCCAGTGTATCGCGCAGGGCATCAACCAGGGGCAGGCCAGCCGCATCAGGTAAATGCGCATAATGGCGGCGTTCGACCGCGCGGGCCACACGATCCAAAAACAGCGATGATATTGCCGATGCAACGGGCACCATCATAAACACGGACAGTCCCAACATCAGAACAAAACTGCCCCAGCCCAACACCGATGCAGGCGGGTCAATCGCGCCGATAAACGGCAGTGACAGATTGGCGATGGATCCCAACCACGCCAGTCCATAGACCAAACCCATCGACATGGCCCACAACACCGCCAAGGCCAAGCCGACACCCATGGCCACAACACCCCAAAACGCGCGATCGCCCATTTGGCCCAGCGCACGGAAGAACGCGGAAAAAATCAATCCAATTGCCATGTCGTGATGCTTGCAATATCGGGGCGGGGACGTTCGGGCGGGGTTGCGGTTTCGGTACCCAGATAAATAATGCCGGCCACCCGTTCATGGGGTGCCAAATCAAACGCCTGTTCGACAAAACTGCGGTCATGATTGGGCCAACCCGACAACCAATTGGCCCCCCATCCCGATGCCAGCGCGGCATTCAGTAACGACAAACAAACAGCACCGGCGCTGTAGGTTTGTTCAATGGCGGGGATTTTTTCGGATGGTTTTTGAACCTCGACCACGACAACGCCCAGATGGCCGTCTTGGAATTGGTTTTTGCCCTTTTGTGTTTTGTCGGGGTCCAACCCCATGTCCGTTGCGCGTTGATCGACCAGCTGCGCCAATTCGGTCAGGCGGCGCTTGCCCAGCACAATAAACCGCCAAGGTTCCAATTTGCCATGGTCCGGTGTCCGCGCCGCCATGGTCAGCAGGGTCTGCAATTCCGCCTGATTGGGGACAGGCGTGGTCAGGGTTTTCGCAGGCCGCGAACGACGCGTTTGCAAAAATGCGATGGCTTGGGCGTTTGGGGTGGGCATGGGGTTTCCTGTGACTTGTTTTTCCTTATGTCGGCAATCCATGGTCAAAATGCAACCACCCGCTTGCCCTTGGACCCTGAAACTGGCACCTATATCGCATGAAAAAGGGCCAGTTTTCCGAATTCGCGCAAAAAGGCGCCACCCTGCAAGTGCGCGTGACACCCAACGCATCGCGCGACAAGATTGACCTGCGCGATGGTGTTTTCCATATCGCGGTCACCGCGACACCCGAAAACGGCAAAGCGACCGCAGCGGTGCAAAAATTACTGGCCAAGGCGCTGGGCGTTGCGAAAACGGACCTAACCCTGACCCATGGGGCAACATCGCGGGACAAAACGTGGGTTTTGCGCGGGTAATCGCCGGCCCCTAATCTGTCGCAACAATCGATTGGGTGATGTTTAACAGTTCCTGCGTGATCCCGGGTTCTGACATGGCGTGTCCCGCAAACGGAACAATCCGCAAATCACAGCCCGGCCAGCGTTTAGCAATGGCATGGGCGGTCTTAGGCGGGCAAATCATGTCTTGGCGGCCTTGCACGATAAACCCGGGGATATGGGAAATTTTGGGCATATCGCGGAAAATCTGCCCGTCACAGTCCAAAAACCCCGCATTGAAAAAATAGTGGTTTTCGATCCGCGCAAAGGTGCGCGCAAAATCAACGGGGCAATATCCCGAATGACCATTTGCCTGAAACGATGCCAGCGCATTTTCCCAATCAGACCAAATTTTCCCAAAATGCATTTCCTGCCGCATATCCCCGCTGAACAAACGCCGGTGATAGGCGGCGATTAAATCATCGCGTTCCTCGGGCGGGATAGCGGTTTCAAATTTCGCCCACAGCTCGGGCCAAAAATGCCCAGCGCCGCCGCGATAAAACCAATCCAGTTCGGATTGTGTCATGGCAAATACACCACGCAGGACCAAATGCGTCACACGATCAGGATGGGCCTGCGCATAGAGCAACGACAGCGTGGCACCCCAGCTGCCGCCAAAAACGGCCCAATCCTTAATGCCCAAATGCGCACGGATCATTTCAATGTCGGCCACCAAATACGCGGTCGTGTTGTTTTCCACGCTGGACGTGGGCCGCGACCGACCACAGCCGCGTTGATCAAACAAAATGATGTGATACCGGGTGGGATCAAAAAACCGCCGCATCGATGGGCTGCACCCCGCCCCCGGACCGCCATGCAGAACCACAACCGGACGTCCATGGCGATTGCCGCATTGTTCGACATAGATCTGGTGTCCGTCGCCTGTGTCCAACATTTCGCTGTGAAATGGGTCAATGGGCGGAAATAACGCAGGTGCGATCGTTTTTTGGCCTAAAAATTTGTCCATAACTGTCCTATATGTATCACATCCTAAAAAAGACCAGAAAGCGCGCGAAATGCAAGCCTCAGAAACAACAGTTGACCCGTCAGAAGTCGCAAAATTCGAAGCGATGGCAGCAGAATGGTGGGATCCCAATGGGAAATTCAAACCATTGCACATGCTAAACCCCTGTCGGTTGGATTATATCACAACCCAGATAGCGGCGGAATATAATCGCGATTTGGGGGGCGAACGGCCCTTTGACGGGTTGCGCATTCTGGATATCGGCTGTGGCGGGGGGTTGTTGTGTGAACCCATGGCCCGACTGGGCGCAACCGTCATCGGTGTCGATGCCGCCGAACGCAACATTCCCGTGGCGCAAGCCCACGCCGCGCAATCGGGGCTGACGATCGATTACCGGTTTGGCACGGCAGAGGCCTTGGCCGAGGCCGGCGAACAATTTGACGTGGTCTTGAACATGGAGGTGGTCGAACACGTCGCCGACCCCCAAGCCTATACAACAGCCTGTCAGCAATTGTTAAAACCGGGTGGCTTGATGATCTGTTCCACCATCAACCGCAACGCCAAAAGTTTCGCAATGGCAATCGTCGGGGCCGAATATGTCATGCGTTGGCTGCCCAAGGGCACGCATGAATGGTCAAAATTCATCACGCCCGACGAATTATATGGCCTGATCGAAAACGCGGGCCTAACCCCCGTCGATCGCAAAGGGTTCGTTTTTAATCCGATCACATGGCAATGGAAACTGTCCGACCGCGATTTATCGGTCAATTATGTCACGGCCAGCGTGAAACCCCAGCAGACCTAGTCGGGGGCCAACATATACCCCGACCCGCGGACGGTTTGCAGGTACCGCGGTTCTTTCGGGTTGGGTTCGATTTTGCGGCGCAGTCGGGTTATTTGCACATCAATGGCGCGGTCTTGGGCCTGCGCCTCATCCCGACCCAGATCGGTGACCAATTGCACGCGGCTGACCGGTTCGCCAGCTGCCGCGGCAAATATTTTCATCAGCTGATTTTCCGTGGCCGTCAGGCGAATTTGCGTATCGCCCTGCCATAATTCACCGCGTTCCATATCATAATGCGCCGCACCCAAACGTAACACTTTGGGCGCGTCGGGTGGGTCCGCCACATCCGGCACCCGCCGCAATATCGCATTGATCCGCAACAATAATTCTTTGGGTTCAAAGGGTTTGGCCAAATAATCATCGGCCCCCGATTCCAACCCCGCAATCCGATCATCGGTATCGCCCCGCGCCGTCAATAACATCACCGGCGTGGACCGCGTGGACCGGATCCAACGGGTCAGCGACATGCCATCTTCGCCCGGCATCATGACATCCAAAACGATCAGGTCAAATTCCAGCCCCGCCAATAATTTCCGCGCATGGGCCGCATCGCGGGCGGCAGACACCAAAAACCCGTTGCGGATCAGATATTGTTTCAACAACGCGCGAATGCGTTCGTCATCATCGACAATCAATAAATGCATAAACGCCCCCTAATCGTGCCGCATCGCCAGATAGGCGCGCCGCATATCGGGATCCATCATAGCCTCTAACACCGTACGAAATCCGGCAACGGCATCGGGACCCACCTGTTTATAGGCCTGCCGCATACGACTGCGCTGTGCGTCTGATAGTTTCTGTTCCAACGCCTGCCCCGTTTCCGTCAAATACAAATTGCGTTCGCGTTTATCGCGCTTGCCGACCTTGACGACCACCAAACCATCCTCGATCAAGGTACGCAAAACACGATTGAGTGACTGTTTTGTAACGCCAAGGATATTTAGCAGGTTATTGACCGTGGTTCCGGGCACACAGTTGATAAAATGAATGGCACGATGGTGGGCACGCCCATAGCCGTGTTCATCCAAAATACGATCCGGATCAGCGGTAAACCCACGATAGGCGAAAAACATGGCCTCGATCCCATGGCGCAGCTGTTCGTCGGTCAAATATAACAGGGCCTCGCCCATCGGTCGTTGAATGTTTTGCATCTTGGCGCTCCTGTACCTTGGTTCATTTTATGTCAGCCTTGTTGACATTCCAAGTACAAACTGGTAGCGATTCTCAGTTTTGGCGCAATATTATGTCCGAAGCGGACCAAATTCGCGCAACTTATGACAATTTAATACAAGGGGACTGCAATGGCTGGCAGCTACGAAGACCGCGACGGAAAAATTTGGCTAGATGGCAAATTGGTGGAATGGCGTGACGCTCAGGTGCATATTCTGACACACGCAATGCATTATGCCAGCTCTGTATTCGAAGGCGAACGCGCCTATAACGGCAAAATTTTCAAAAGCCGTGAACATTCAGAACGGTTGATCACATCTGGCAAACTGATCGATTTTGACCTGCCCTATAGCGTCGATGAAATCGAGGCCGCCAAACAGGCCGCGCTTGAAGCAAATGGCCTGACAGACGCCTATGTGCGTGCAGTTGCATGGCGCGGCGCAGGCGACGACATGGGTGTCGCATCCCTGCGCAACCCGGTCCGTATGGCTGTGGCCGTTTGGTCATGGGGCAACTACTATGGTGATGCCAAAATGAAGGGCGCGAAACTGGACATCGCCAAATGGCGCCGCCCCGATCCCGCCACCGCACCATCCCAGGCCAAGGCAGCCGGCCTATACATGATCGCAACAATGTCCAAACACGCGGCCGAGGCCAAAGGATGCTCGGACGCGATGATGTTCGATTATCGCGGTTACGTCGCCGAGGCGACCGGCGCCAACATTTTCTTTGTCAAAGATGGCGAAGTGCACACGCCCACGCCGGACGCCTTCCTAAACGGCATCACACGTCAAACCGTGATCCAGATGCTGCGCGACAAAGGGATCAACGTCATCGAACGCCACATCATGCCCGACGAACTAGAGGGCTTCGAACAATGCTGGCTGACCGGCACCGCAGCCGAGGTCACGCCAGTCGGCCAGATCGGCGACTATAACTTTGAGGTTGGCGCCCTGACCCGCGACATTTCCGAAAGCTATGAAAAACTGGTCCGCGCATAAGCGTCAGTGACAAACCATCATGTTGGGGCGGACGGGCGCATAACGCTCTCCGCCCTTACTTTTTGCAAAAACACACCCAGACTGCGGTCGGGTTTTTCTTCATACCGATGCTCGGTCACGCACAGATCGCACATCAAATCCAAACGAAACGTACGAAAATCCTTTCGCAGGTCGCACCAACCCGACAACATCCAGCCATCGGTGATATTTTGCAATGACAGCGGCTCAATCCGCCGCAATGTCACATCGCCAGACTTGGCCCGATAGGTGAATGTCACAACCAACCGGTCCCGAATGGCCCGCCGCAAATGTGGCACAATGTCGGGCGTTGCGGGCACAGGGAATAAATTGAAAAACGGCGCATCCGCCAAAACACGTTTTTCCGGTTCAGGCAGACAGGCCTGGATTTTCGATCGCACCTCTCTCGCGGCCAAAGCAAGATCGCGATCGCCCACGCGTTCAACAAACGCCAGCCCAACCGCCAATGCGTCCAGCTGATCATAGGTAAACGCCATGCTCGGCAAATCGAACCCGGGGCGCAGGATATATCCAATACCCGCTTCTCCATCAATCGGGACACCCGATCCTTGCAAATGCGCAATATCACGATAAATCGTGCTCAAGCTCACTTCAAACGTACAGGCCAAATCAATCGCACGTGTCACAGAACGTGTGCGCAATTCATTCACAATCCGAAACAAACGCTCTGCGCGGCGCATAAAATTCATTCCCTTAAATTGCACCCAAGCTTAGACATCTTTTTCATGATGTCTAGTCTCGGGCATTCGAATGCACCGAATGCCCGAATATGATTATTGTGCGGCGTCCGCTTCAATCTCAATCATCATATTTCGTTCAGCAAATCGCGTAACGCCGTAAACAGTCATGGTTGGTTTCGCGCCACATCGGTTAAAGTCATATCAGCAACCTTTAACACCGACACAAGGTTGTCCATCGCGTATTGGAATTGCGCACGAATATCACCTTGATGGACTGGCTGACCGTCCGCATCCATGGCGCCCTGCCCCGAAACGTTTAATAGCCGCATTGCCCCTTCAATAATTTCACCCTGATGAAACCCAAATTTTTGCGACCAAGACGATGGGTTAATTGCGGTTCGTTTCATATCAAATGCTCCACTAATAATTTGATATGACCTAATACCATTCCCCTCCTGTCACCATCATGACAACAGCGTTTTCAGTTTTGCAAAAATACTCCCGCCGGAGGCATCAGACCTATCCAGCAATCCCGCCAAATCGATCCTGAATATCCTTCAAATCAGGAATAACATCGGCCGTCCCATGGCGCGTCACCATAATGGCCGCTGCGCGCGTCGCCAAACCGATCGCCTGCTCCATCGGCATTCCACGATCCAAACCAGCCAAGACATAGCCCGTAAACGTATCCCCCGCACCCGTGGTGTCCACAGCGTCAACAGCAATCGCATCAAACTCAACGGCCCCTTTGGCCCCGATCCAACGACATCCCCGCGATCCCAGCGTGATAACAACATCCGCCACACCCAGATCCCCAACATCACGGCCCAGCGCCGCCTCTAATTGCTGTGCCTCAATTTCATTCAAAATCAACATGTCCAAATGGGGCAAAACAGCTTGCACCGCCTGCGCTGAAAACGGGGCCGCCGCATAACACACACGCAACCCCAATTCACGCGCCATCCGCACACCATCCACTTGGCCCACGGTTTCATTCTGGGTTACAAAAATATCACCCACCATGGCGCCACTTAACGCGGCCCCGATCTGATCCGGCGTAATTTCGCCATTGCCTCCGGAAAAAATCACAATCGCATTCTCACCATGATCATCCACTGTGATAATCGCATGCCCTGTATGCAAACCGCGGAGAATATGGCGCGTATCCACACCATACTCCGTCAACCGCTGCACGGCCCAGTCACCATCCGCCCCGACACAGCCGATATGCACAACACGCGCCGCGCCGCGGGCCGCCGCCACAGACATATTGGCGCCCTTGCCCCCCAATCCAACATCCAACGATCGGGCCGCAATCGTTTCGCCAGGCTGCACCAAGGACGCGACACGATAGACATAATCGGCATTAATGGACCCTAAATTATAAATCGCCATGGCGCGCCTCTTCCTCTCATCAAAACCCTGGCAGGATTTGAACAAAACATGTTTTCAGTTTTGCCCAAATACTCCCGCCGGAGGCCCCCTCCCTATCCAACCTTACACGCCGCCAGAACAGCCATATTCAAAATGTCTGTCGCCGTTGAACCCGATGAACAAATCTGGATCGAATGATCCACGCCTGACAAAATCGGGCCGATCACTGTGGCCCCT
This sequence comes from uncultured Paracoccaceae bacterium, assembly GCA_913060475.1. Lineage (GTDB taxonomy): Bacteria > Pseudomonadota > Alphaproteobacteria > Rhodobacterales > Rhodobacteraceae > CAJXSD01. The sequence goes on from CAJXSD010000002.1 coordinate 117,245, forward strand.
GCCATTTCCTGCATCAATTTCACCGAAATACTGGCCGAATGGCGCGCGGGTACAACCAAAATATTGGCAGGCCCTGTCAGACGCGAAAACGGATAGCTGGCTTGCGCCTTGGCGTTTAACGCCACATCAACCGTCATTTCACCATCATATTCGAAATCAACACCTCGGGTATCCAAAACCCGGGGCGCAATGTGCATTTTTTCCGCACGCTCAGACACAGGATAGCCAAAGGTGGAAAAACTGACAAAGGCCACGCGCGGCTCCATCCCCAAATGCCGCGCAACACCGGCACAGCGTTCCGCAATATCGGCCAAATCATTTTCATCAGGCCATTCATGCACCAATGTATCCGAAATCAACACGATCCGCCCCTTGTGCAGCAATGCGGTCACACCGACGGCGCCATGCTGGGCATCCGCGTCAAACACGTGGTTGATCAATTCCAGCACATGGGCCGATTTACGGGTGGCCCCCGTGACCAAACCATCGCCATGGCCATGGGCCAACATCAGTGATGAAAACACATGTCGATCCCGCGCTGCCAAACGGTGGATATCGGCGCGGTCATACCCTTTGCGCTGCAGACGGCTGTACAAATATTCCTTATAGGTCGCCAAATGCTTGGTATTGGCGGCGTTCACCACCTCTAACTCGCGCACAGCGTCGCCCAATCCTTCGGCCTCTAGCTTGGCTTTCACGTCTGCTTCGCGGCCGACAACCAATGCTTTGCCCATGCCAGAGCGTTGATATTCAACGGCGGCCCGTAATACGCGGGGATCATCGCCTTCGGCAAAGATCATGCGGGCTTGGGCGGCACGCGCACGGGCGTTCAACCCCCGCAGGATCGACGCGGTCGGATCCATCCGGGATTGCAGGGTTTGCTGATACCCATCCATATCAATAATGGGACGCCGGGCAGCCCCCGTATCCATCCCCGCCTGCGCAACGGCTGGTGGGATACGGTGGATCAAACGTGGATCAAACGGTGTCGGAATGATATAATCGCGACCAAAGGTCAGTTTACGCCCATAGGCAATGGCAACCTCGTCCGGCACATCTTCGCGGGCCAATTCGGCCAGCGCACGCGCGCAGGCGATTTTCATTTCGTCATTGATCGCGCGGGCGTTAATATCCAACGCGCCACGGAACAAATAGGGGAACCCCAACACGTTATTCACCTGATTTGGATAATCACTGCGCCCTGTGGCCACGATGGCATCGGGGCGCACTTCGTGGGCCTCTTCTGGGGTGATTTCGGGATCGGGGTTGGCCATGGCAAAAATCACAGGGTTATCAGCCATCGACATAACCATATCTTGGGTCACGGCCCCTTTGACCGACACGCCCAAAAATACATCCGCACCTTTCATCGCCTCTTCCAGGGTGCGCAATTCTGTGGAAATGGCATGGGCCGATTTCCACTGATTCATACCCTCGGTCCGGCCCTGATAAATGACACCTTTGGTATCACACACGATACAGTTTTGATGCCGCGCGCCCATGGCTTTCAGCAATTCGATACAGGCAATGCCAGCCGCACCTGCACCGTTCAATACGATTTTGACGTCTTCGATTTTCTTGTCGGACAGTTCCAGCGCATTCAACAAACCGGCCGCACAAATCACCGCTGTTCCATGCTGGTCATCGTGGAAAACGGGGATGTCCATTTCCTCTTTCAAACGCTGTTCGATGATGAAACATTCCGGCGCTTTGATATCTTCTAGGTTGATCCCCCCAAACGTGGGCCCCATCAATTTTACAGCACGGCAAAATTCGTCGGGATCCTCGGTATCCAATTCGATATCGATGGAATTCACATCGGCAAACCGTTTGAACAGAACCGATTTCCCCTCCATCACCGGTTTACTGCCCAGCGCGCCTAGGTTACCCAAACCCAACACGGCTGTCCCGTTGGAAATCACCGCAACCAAATTGCCTTTGTTGGTGTAATCATAGGCCAATTCAGGGTTTTGCGCGATTTCTTCGCAGGGCACCGCCACACCAGGGGAATAGGCCAGAGACAAATCTTTCTGTGTGGTCATGGGGACCGTTGCGGCCACCTCCCATTTGCCGGGGGTGGGTTGCAGGTGAAAGGCCAGGGCCTCTTCTCGGGTGATTTTTGCTTTAGCCATTTCAGCATCCTTTATTGCGCAAATCACACTTACCGCGCAATTTTATTAGGTGCAAGCAGATCGTTTTCCTCTTTCATACCGCGCGGCGGACGATTAAGTTAACGCAAAAGTGTAGGGAGAGTGTTCCGTGACCCCAATGATGGCCCAATATCTGGAAATCAAGGCGCAATATCCAAATGCCTTGTTGTTTTACCGCATGGGCGATTTTTACGAATTGTTTTTCGACGACGCCGTGGCCGCCGCAGATGCGTTGGACATTGCACTGACAAAACGGGGCAAACATGATGGCGACGATATCCCCATGTGTGGTGTGCCCCATCATGCCGCGGAAAATTACCTGCTGACCCTGATCCGCAAAGGGTTCCGTGTTGCCGTCTGCGAACAATTGGAAACCCCCGCCGAGGCGAAAAAGCGCGGATCAAAATCCGTGGTCAAACGCGATGTCGTGCGTCTGGTCACCCCCGGCACATTGACCGAGGACAGCCTGCTAGAGGCGCGCCGCCACAATTATCTGGCCGCCTTTTCGATTGTGCGCGATCAGGGGGCGCTGGCCTGGGTTGATATTTCGACAGGGTCGTTTTCGGTCATGCCCCTGCCGCCCGTGCGTTTGGGCCCCGAATTGGCCCGATTGGCCCCGGCCGAGGTTGCCGTGCCCGACCATCTAGACCACGACTACCGCCCCATTATCACCGAAATCGGCGCGGCCCCAACGCCCCTGTCACGCGCCAGCTTTGACAGCGCCGCCGCACAGGATCGCATCACATCCCTGTTCGGGATTGATACGCTGGACGCCTTTGGCACCTTTGATCGTGCCGAAATTTCGGCAATGGGCGCAATCATCGACTATCTGGATATCACACAAAAGGGCAAATTGCCCCTGCTGCAACGCCCGATCAAAGAATCCACCAACCGCGTCATGCAGATTGATGCCGCCACACGGCGCAATCTGGAACTGACACGATCGCTGACGACCGGTGGACGCAGCGGATCGCTGCTGGGCGTGATGGATTGCACGGTCACCGCCGCCGGTGCGCGCCTGTTGGAACGGCGCCTGTCGTCACCATCGCTGGACGAGTCTGTCATCCACAACCGGTTGGACGCCGTTGAACATATGGCCCAATCGCCGCAGCTGAAAAACGACCTGCGCGACACCCTGACCAAGGTCCCCGATCTGGACCGCGCCCTGTCCCGCATCGCGATGGATCGCGCAGGCCCCCGCGACATCGCCGCAATTCGCGCGGGCCTGACACAGGCAGAACTGATTTGCGATATCGCGGGCCTGTCGGATGCACCCATCGTCGTGGCGCAATCGGTGGCCGCCCTGCAGGGCCACCAAGATTTGATCGACCTGCTTGATCGCGCCATCGTGTCCGAACCCCCACTGCTGACCCGCGATGGGGGGTTTATTGCGCCCGAATATCATGCCGAATTGGACGAATACCGTACACTACGCGATCAAGGACGCGGGGTGATCGCCCAGATGCAACAGGATTATATCCAACAAACGGGCATCACATCGCTGAAAATCAAACACAACAACGTGCTGGGATATTTCATCGAAACCACCGCGATACATGCGGAAAAAATGATGGCCCCGCCGCTGTCGGACACCTTTATCCACCGCCAAACCACCGCGAACCAAGTCCGCTTTACAACCGTGGCTCTGTCCGAAATCGAAACCAAAATCCTGAACGCCGGCAACTATGCGCTTGAACTGGAAAAACAGCTGTTCCAAACCCTGACCCGGACCGTGCTGGATCACTCGGATGCCATTATATCCGTCTCAAACGCCTTGGCTGAACTGGATCTGGCATGTGCCTTGGCCGATCTGGCCACGCGTTTGGATTGGGTGCGCCCCAATGTGGACGACAGCCGCGCCTTTGCGATCCAAGGCGGCCGCCACCCTGTGGTCGAATCTGCCCTGATCCGCGATGGGCACAGCTTTGTGGCCAATGATTGCGGATTGGACGATGGGTCAATCTGGCTGCTGACGGGTCCAAACATGGCGGGTAAATCAACATTTCTACGCCAAAATGCGCTGATCGCACTGATGGCGCAAATGGGGTCCTTTGTGCCCGCACAATCGGCCCGCATCGGGCTGGTCAACCAACTGTTCAGCCGGGTCGGCGCATCAGACGATCTGGCCCGAGGCAGATCCACGTTTATGGTTGAAATGGTCGAAACCGCCGCCATCCTGAACCAGGCCGGCGATCGCGCTTTGGTCATCCTGGACGAAATCGGCCGCGGTACGGCAACCTATGACGGCCTGTCCATCGCATGGGCAACACTTGAACACCTGCACGACGTAAACGGCGCACGCGCCCTCTTTGCAACGCACTATCACGAATTGACCGCACTGGCACAAAAATTGGACCGCGTCGACAACGCAACCGTCGCGGTCAAGGAATGGGATGGCGATGTCATCTTCCTACATCAGGTCAAACAGGGCGCCGCCGATCGCTCCTATGGGGTTCAGGTCGCAAAACTCGCAGGCCTGCCCGCATCTGTCGTCGAACGCGCCCGCGTGGTCCTAGACGCCTTGGAACAGGGCGAACGCACAGGCAAAACCGCCCCGAAAACCATCATCGACGACCTGCCGCTGTTTTCAGCTGTGCGCGACACACCACCACAGCCCGCCAAACCCACCCCGGCGCTGCAGGCCCTGTCCGACATAAACCCCGACGACCTGACACCAAAACAGGCGCTCGACGAACTCTACCGCCTGCGCGCCCTAATGGATCAAAAATAACAGATCTTTCAGTTTTGCAAAAATACTCCCGCCGGAGGCTCCGGCGGGCGCAATCGACCCAGGGCTAGCCCGCCATGGACGACACACCAACCTGCGCTGGACGCAACAGACGGTCGTGTAACATAAACCCTTCGGCAGATACCTGAATAATATCGCCGGCTTTCGTGCCCGGTACGGGCGCTTCGAACATCGCTTCATGCTGTTGTGGATCGAACCGGTCACCAACCGCGGGCGAAATCAACGTGATCCCGTGCTTGGCAAACACATTGACCAATTCGCGCTGGGTCAATTCGATACCCTCGATGAACGCCGCATTGGTGTCGCGCTGTTCATCAGAAATCGCCTCTAACGCACGCTTTAGATTGTCATAGACCGGCAACAAATCGCGGGCCAATTTTGACCCACCGTAATTTTCCGCCTCGCGACGATCTTTGTCCGCGCGTTTACGGGCGTTTTCGGCATCGGCTAAGGCCCGCATAAATCGGTCTTTGTATTCGTCACGCTCTGCCTTGACCGCGTCCAATTCATCAGCTGCGGCAACTTCGGCATCGATGTCGATCAATTCGTCAGCGGCCTCTGCCTCTTCTGCGGCAGCGGTTTCGATATCGTCCAAAAATTCGTTTTCGTTCGGCTCTGCCATGTTTTGTCCTTTAACGTCTGTCAGCGATCAGTTTCCCAACCAGCTGCGCTGTATAATCAACAATCGGAACAATCCGCCCATAGTTTAGGCGCGTGGGGCCAATGACGCCGACCGCTCCGATGATCTGTCTTTCAGCATTCATATAAGGAGAAACCACCAAAGATGAACCCGAAAGCGAAAAAAGTTTATTCTCAGACCCAATAAAAATTCGCACGCCGTCGCCCGATTGGGTTAGCTCTAAGAAGTCTGCTATATCGCGCTTTCGTTCCAAATCGTCAAACAGGTTTTTGATGCGGTCCAATTCGGTTTCCGCGGTGTCGTCCCCGATCAAATTGGACCGCCCGCGAACAATCAATCGTTCGTTGCGTTCGCCCGAATTTTCCCAAACCACCATCCCAGTTTCGACCAGTTCCTGGGCCAAACTGTCCAGTTCTTGGCGACGTTTTTTAATTTCTTGCTCGACCAGTTTTCGGGCCTCGATCAATGTATGACCGGCCATGATGGCATTCAGGAAATTGGCCGCTTCGCGCATGGAACTGGGTGTTTGGCCGATCGGTGGGGTGAACAAACGGTTTTCCACATGCCCATCGGCAAAAACCAACACGACCAGCGCACGATCAGGCGACAGGGATACAAATTCGATATGTTTTACGGGCGCTTCGTGTTTTGGGGCCAAGACCAGAGATGCGCCTTGGGTCACGCCCGACAAGGCGGTGCTGATACGGTCCAGCATATCCCCCACATCGGATGAATTGCCGGTGGATTGGTCCAGTTTCACCCGGTCATCCTGGGTCAGGTCGGACACCTCTAACAGGCCATCAACAAACATACGCAGGCCGGTTTGGGTTGGAATGCGCCCCGCGCTGGTATGTGGGCTGCCCAGCAGGCCCAGATATTCCAGATCTGCCATGACATTTCGGATGGTGGCGGCGCTGACCTTTTCGCTGAAATCGCGGGTCAGAGTGCGCGACCCAACCGGTTCGCCATTTTGCAAATACCCCTCGACCACGCGGCGGAATACCTCGCGGGATCGGTCGTTTAATTCGTTCAACAATGCGCTTTTGTCTGACATCTGTTGCCTCTTTGTCTGTCATCATTAAAACGGACCTGTCAGAAAGGTCAATCGGGGTTGCGTTACTGGGGCGGTCGCATGTATCCATCACATCAACAGCGAAAGGAATTCATATGCGCCCCTCAGGAAGAAAACTAGACGAAATGCGGACCGTGTCCATTGACATCAATGTGACCAAACACGCCGAAGGATCCTGTATGATCCGCGTGGGCGACACCCATGTTTTATGCACCGCCACGATCGAGGACCGCGTGCCCCCCTTTATCAAGGGGTCAGGCCTGGGCTGGGTCACCGCGGAATACGGCATGTTGCCCCGATCCACCAGTTCGCGCATGCGCCGCGAAGCCGCATCCGGCAAACAGGGTGGCCGCACGGTCGAAATTCAACGCCTGATCGGGCGGGCATTGCGCGCAGGCGTGGATCGCGTGGCACTGGGCGAACGGCAAATCACCGTGGATTGCGACGTGATTCAGGCCGATGGTGGCACACGCTGCGCGTCGATCACCGGCGGTTGGGTGGCGCTGCGTTTGGCGGTGAACAAACTGATCAAGGCCGGTGACGTCACCACCGATCCGCTGATTTCGCCCGTGGCGGCCGTCAGCTGCGGCATTTACGCGGGCCAGCCCGTGTTGGATCTGGATTACCCCGAAGACAGCGAAGCAGGCGTTGACGGCAATTTCATCATGTTGGGCAACGGTCAAATGATAGAAACCCAGATGAGCGCCGAGGGCGCCACATATTCCCGCGCGCAGATGAACCAACTTTTGGATTTGGCCGATAAAGGCATCGCAGAATTGGTCGCCCTGCAAGAGGCCGCCGTAAAATGACGCGGCGGTTTACGGGCGATACCCTGGTTGTGGCGACCCACAATCAGGGCAAGCTAGAGGAAATTGCAGACCTGCTGGCGCCCTTTGGCGTGCAGGTCAAAGGGGCCAAGGAATTGAACCTGCCCGAACCCGATGAAACCGAAACCACATTTGTCGGCAACGCGCGGATCAAGGCCCATGCCGCAGCACAGGCCACCGGCCTGCCCGCCCTGTCAGACGACAGCGGGATCACGATTGATGCCCTAAATGGCGCGCCCGGGGTTTATACCGCGGATTGGGCCGAAACACCCAATGGACGTGATTTTGTCATGGCCATGACCCGTGCCCATGATGAATTACAGGCCATGGGTGCGCCCCACCCGCGTTTGGCGCAATTCCGATGCACACTGGTTCTGGCATGGCCCGATGGGCATGATGACGTGTTCGAAGGCGTAATGCCGGGTCAATTGGTTTGGCCTATGCGGGGCGATCAGGGGCACGGGTACGATCCCATTTTCCAACCCAATGGATTTGACATCACATTCGGGGAGATGGACCGTTGGGAAAAAAACAAAATCAGCCACCGCGCGGATGCGTTCAAAAAATTCGTGGCAGGGTGTTTTGACGGCTGATTGGCAAAATGGGGGCTTTGGCCTGTATATCCATTGGCCGTTTTGCGCGGCCAAATGCCCCTATTGCGATTTTAACAGCCATGTTTCGAAAACTATTGTTCAAAAACAATGGCTTATGGCCTATATTTCAGAATTGACACGCGCGGCCAAGGAAACACAAGGCCGCGTGTTAAATTCGATATTTTTTGGCGGGGGCACGCCCAGCCTGATGGACCCTGAATTGGTCCACGGTATTTTGGACCGTGTTCGCACTTTATGGCCGCAATCCAATGACTTAGAATGCACACTTGAGGCAAACCCCGGATCAGTCGAAGCCGGCCGGTTCAGAGACTATGCAAGGGCCGGCGTAAACCGCATATCCATGGGCGTGCAGGCGATGAATGACACCGATCTGCGCCGTTTGGGACGGATCCACACCGTGTCCGAGGCGCACGGCGCATTCGACATCGCACGATCGGTCTTTGATCGGGTCAGTTTCGATTTGATCTATGCCCGCCAAGATCAAAGTTTAGAGGACTGGCGGGACGAGTTAAAACAGGCTCTAACATGGGCGATTGATCATTTGTCCCTGTATCAATTGACGGTGGAACAGGGCACAGCATTCGGCGACAGATATAACCGCGGGACATTGCGCGGGCTGCCCACCGATGACCTGGCCGCGGATATGTATGACCTGACCCAAGAGCTGTGCGATGATGCTGGCATGCCCGCCTATGAAATATCAAACCATGCCCGCGATGGCGCCGAAAGCCGGCACAATCTGATTTATTGGCGTTATGGCGACTACATCGGCATTGGCCCAGGGGCGCACGGGCGTGTGACGCTAGACGGACAACGCCATGCCACCGAAACGCATTTAATGCCCAACGCATGGTTGGACGCGGTTGCACAACACGGATCGGGGGAAACCCTGCGCACGGTGATTACCGCAGCCGATCAAGGGACCGAATATATATTAATGGGCATGCGCGTTGTATCCGGTATTTCACACAGTCGGTATAACGCAATCACGGGCCAATGGCTGGACCGCGCGGCGCTAGATCGTTTGCAGGACATGGGCATGATTACGGTGATGGGCGATCGCATTGCCGCAACCCCCGCCGGTCGGGCGGTGTTGAACACGGTTATGGCCCATATGTTGCCGTGATCAAGTGCGGGTGGTGTGGATCATATCCGGATGTATCGCATTAGCGGTCGGGATCATCGGAATGATCCTGCCGCTGGTGCCCACGGTGCCATTGGTGTTGCTGGCCGCGTTTTGTTTTGCGCGGTCATCGGACCGGTTGCATCGATGGTTGATCAATCATTCCCTGTTCGGACCCATGATTTCCGATTGGAACAAACGCCGCGCCATACGGCCCAAGGCAAAATATATGGCCACACTGTCCATCGGAACGGTGTTTGGCGCATCCATCCTGTTTGGGGCGCCCCATTTTGTGATTGGCCTCCAAGCGGTGGTGTTAGGATACGTCCTAATTTTTATCTGGACGCGCCCGAATTGACATCAGTTTGTCGACAACAAACGACACAGATCGTCCAACTGATCCAAGGTTTTATAAGTGATCGTAATCCGACCCTGTTCGCCGCCGGGTTCATGTTCAACGCTGACACGCATCCCTAGGGCCGCGGATAAATCCCCTTCAAGCGCGACAGTATCGGCGTCTTTGGCCAGTTTAGGTTTTGATGCAGTCGCGGTCTGACTGGGTTGATCCCCCTGCGCCGCGCGTTTCACCAGTTTTTCCGTATCGCGCACGGACAGACCGCCTGCAATCACCTTGCGTGCCAATTCGACTGGATGATCACTGGTGATCAAGGCGCGCGCATGTCCAGCGGACAGCTGACCCGCCCGCAGATATTCCAACACCTCGGCCGGTAGGTTCAACAGACGCAGCAGATTGGCGATGTGGCTGCGGCTTTTGCCCAAAGCTTCGGCCAATTTTTCCTGGGTATGTCCGAATTTATCCATCAGCTGGCGATAGGCTGCGGCCTCTTCCACGGGGTTCAAGTCGGCGCGTTGGATGTTTTCGATGATGGCGATTTCCAACACTTCGGTATCGTTAAAGGCGCGGACAATGACGGGAACCTGATGCAGCTGTGCCAATTGCGCCGCACGCCAACGCCGTTCACCGGCCACAATTTCAAAATCCCCCGGATGGCCAGGGCGGTCCCGAACGATCAATGGCTGAAAAATACCTTTGGCGCGAATGGAGTTCGTCAATTCATCCAACTGCGCCTGATCAAATGTGCGGCGGGGCTGATCGGGGTTGGGAAACACGCGTTCAATCGGTACCGAACGGTCAGGTTTCGCGGTCGCTGTGCTGTCGGTTTGCACAGGCGATGCCTGCCCCACATCCGCCATCAATGCGGACAGGCCGCGGCCCAAACCGCGCGATTTTTTCATATCTGCCATGTTATGCTGCCTTTATCGGTTTTTCATTGTTCTTAATCAGTTCCAACGCCAAATCGCGATAGGCGGCCGCACCTTTGGACGCTGGATCGTATTCCAGAACCGGCATCGCAAAAGACGGTGCTTCGCTGACGCGGACGTTGCGCGGGATAATGGTTTGAAACACCAATTCGCCCAAGTTGTCGCGGGCATCGGTTTCAACCTGCTGTGACAGGTTATTGCGGCCATCGAACATCGTTAAAACCACACCTTCGATCCGTAAATTCGGGTTGGCCGAGGCCCGAACCTGACGGACCGACAACATAAGCTGCGATAACCCCTCAAGCGCGAAAAATTCGCTTTGCAATGGGATCAGGACAGAATGGGACGCCACCATCGCATTCACGGTCAACAGGTTTAGCGACGGAGGGCAATCGATCAGGACATAATCAAAGCCGAATTTTTCAATATTTTTTGTGCGCAGCGCATCAAACATCAACTGGGTGCGGCGCTGATTTTTCACCAATTCCAAATCAGCCGAGCTGAGATCAACAGTAGATGGAATAATCGACAACCCAACCGTTCCCGTCGGCATGATAACATCATCTAGGGGTTTACCATCCACCAACATATCATATGTGGTATACTTGCGGTCATCGGGTTCTATTCCCAATCCGGTTGAGGCATTGCCCTGCGGGTCCAAATCAATGATCAGGACCTGCAGCCCCTGTTCTGCCAAAGCGGCAGCCAAATTGATGGTTGTTGTCGTTTTCCCCACCCCCCCTTTTTGATTGGTGATGGAAATAATTTTTGGCATCTTAGTCATGAGTGGCGCCGACAACAGAAATTCCCCCGATTCTAAGTATCACCGCGTGTGGGTTTGTAATGCTTGTAATCGGTTTTAGGTCGAATTTCCACTGTTTGCTTGCGTCATCTACCTCTTTTCCCCAGGTTTTTCCCTTGGGGAACAGACATTCGCCACCGGGCGCCAAATGCGGCGTGGCCAGGCCAATCAAAGTTGGCAAATCCGCTAACGCCCGTGCAGAAATCACATCTGCGTTCAAGGGTGGAACATCTTGAATGCGTTTTGCATGTACCGTCGCGGATAGGGATAATTCCCGAATCGCCGTGCGCAAAAACACCGATTTGCGAAGATCGCTTTCAATCAGGTGCATTTGGGTTTGCGGTGACATTTCCTGCAAAAGGCAGGCGATAACGATCCCCGGCAAACCTCCACCGCTGCCAATATCCAACCAACGGTCCGGCCGTGGATTGCTGGATTGAAAAACTTGGACAGAGTCCACGATGTGACGGCCCCAGACATCGGTGATTGTCGATTTGGACACAAGATTTATGGTTTTATTCCACTTTTCGATCAAAGCCTGGTATGTCTTCAGCCGATCCAGTGTTTCACGTGAAACATTCACACCCGCAATCGTCAGATCTGTCATGCCGTTTTCTTTCGCCCGTGCTGTTTGATCTTGGCCAACAGCAGCATCAATGCCGCGGGGGTCATGCCGTCAACTTTGGCCGCCTGTGCCAAATTCTCGGGCGCCGCGCGCTTCAACTTTTGCTTTAACTCATTCGACAGACCCTCAATCCCGTCAAAGGACAGCGTGGATGGGATCGCCTGCTGTTCATCCTTACGCACCGCTTCGATATCGCGATGCTGACGCGCGATGTAGTTTGCATACAGCGCGTCTTTGCTGATCTGGTCTTGGATTTCGGGCGCAATGTTACCGACCTCTGGCAAAAGCTTCTGAAGCTCAGAAAATCCAACGTCTGGAAAGGCCAGAATCTGCATCAAATTACGTCGCGTGCCGTCCTGATTTATCGCAATTCCAGACCGCGCGATATCCTTTGGCGTAAACTCTGCCATTTCCAACATCGTGCGACCGGCAGCCAATTTATCCTGCTTGGCCATAAACTGTGTCTTGCGGCCGTCCGAGCAAAATCCATTCGATATCGCGACCGGCGTCAGCCGCTGGTCAGCGTTATCCGCCCGCAAAGATAAACGAAATTCAGCGCGGCTGGTAAACATACGATAAGGTTCGGTTACGCCGCGGGAAATCAGGTCATCAACCATCACGCCAATATAGCTGTCCGACCGGGAAAATATGATCGGATCGCGGCCCAATGCGCCCGCCGCGGCGTTCAGTCCAGCAACCATCCCCTGCGCGGCAGCCTCTTCGTACCCCGTCGTGCCATTAATTTGGCCGGCAAGGTAAAGACCATCAATCGATTTCAATGACAATGTTTGTGTCAAACTGCGCGGGTCAACATAATCATATTCGATCGCGTACCCCGGTTGTAAAATTTCGACGTTTTCCAGTCCAAAAATCGATCGCACATAATCCTGCTGAACTTCCTCTGGCAACGATGTCGAAATACCGTTTGGATAGACCGTATTATCATCCAACCCCTCTGGCTCTAAAAATACCTGGTGGGACGTTTTATCCGCGAAACGAACAACCTTATCTTCTATACTGGGGCAATACCGTGGGCCCACTCCTTCGATATGGCCGCCATACATGGCAGACCGCGACAGATTCGCATGTATAATTTCATGCGTTTGTTCGTTTGTATGCGTGATACCACAACTGATCTGGCGAACCTGCGGTCCCTCGTTGAGGAACGAAAACATGGACGGTATATCATCGCCCGGCTGATGTTCCAATTTATCCCACGCTATGGTTTTCCCATTCAGTCGGGGCGGTGTGCCCGTCTTTAGCCGCCCTAACGCTAGGCCGAAATCGTCAATCCGCTGCGCCAACTTGATAGACGGTTGATCCCCCATACGCCCCGCGGGAAAGGATCGGTCACCAATAAACACTTTACCTCGTAAAAAGGTGCCCGTTGTCAAAATGACAGCAGCAGATCGAATTTCCGACCCATCCGCAAGTATTACACCCGATATCTTGTCCCCGTCTTGTATTAAATCAGTCGATTCACCAATGATCACCGTCAAATCAGGCGTATTTTCTATCAACTGCCGAATCGCACCACGGTACAGCTTTCTGTCGGCTTGCGCCCTTGGGCCCTGGACCGCTGGTCCTTTACGACGATTTAGCAATCGAAACTGAATGCCAGCCGCATCGGCTGCCATCCCCATAATGCCGTCCAGTGCATCAATTTCACGGACCAAATGCCCTTTGCCCAAACCACCTATGGCAGGATTACACGACATGACACCCAAATCATCGGCGCGTAATGTGACCAACGCTGTCTGGGCGCCGAACCGTGCGGCGGCCGCCGCTGCCTCGCATCCCGCGTGACCTGCACCGATGACGATTACATCAAAATGTTTCACGTGAAACACTCCTTACTTGCCCAGACAAAAGCTGGAGAAAATTTCGTCCAACAACGATTCTACATCAACCCGCCCAATTAAGCTATCCAATGCTCGCACACCTGATCGGATTTCCTCTGCACAAATCTCGTAGGAATCGGGTCCCAATTCCAAAACTGCACGGGCGGTTGATAAATAGTCCGCTGACCGGATCAGCGCAATCCGATGCCGTTCCCGCGTTGCGATCCCTGCGCCCGCGGCCATGCCCTGCAACATATTCGAAATCTCAGTTACAAGGTCATCAACACCAAAACCGGTTACCGCCGAAATTCCGCCCGACTGACCATCATCACATTTTGACCGGCGCGTTATCACATTTGGGTTATTCAACCCCTCAGGTACCATCATATTGCTGTTGTCCGACAGAACAACCACAATATCTGCTGCATTTGCGCGTGTCAGCGCCAGTTCAATACCAATCGTTTCAATCTGATCGGACGATTCACGCACCCCTGCTGTATCTAACAGCGTGACGGGGATCCCATTCAAATCCATCCGAACCTCAATCACATCACGCGTTGTTCCGGCGATTTCTGATGTAATTGCGGCTTTGCGCCCAGCCAAAGCATTTAGCAACGTGGATTTACCCACATTTGGCGCGCCGACAATTGCGACCTCGAATCCGGAACGGATGCGTTCGGCGATATGGGTGCGGCTGGCTTCGTCTGTCAGGTCGGAAATAACGCCCGATAACAGATCGCGAACCTCAGGACTGACGTCGACGGGTACATCTTCGTCCGCGAAATCAATCGTCGCCTCTAACAACGCGGCTGCGCGAATCAGTTTGGTTCGCCATGCGTCCGCCCGCGCGCCCAAGGATCCCGATAAAACGCGCAACGCCTGTTTACGCTGCGCCTCGGTTTCGGCGTCAATCAGATCCGCCAATCCTTCTACGCGGGCCACGTCCAGTTTGCCATTTTCCAACGCACGCCGCGTAAATTCACCGGGTTCGGCCAAACGCAATCCAGCACAGTGACCCAGTGTATCCAACACAGCACGAACAACTGAAATTGACCCGTGCAGATGTAATTCAACGGTATCTTCACCTGTGAAACTGTGTGGTCCCTGAAATGCCAAAACCATGGCCTGATCCAGAAATTCACCCGTGTGATCATATATGTTGCGTACAATAGGTTTAGATACCACAATATCCTGTGACATCAGAGACCGACAGGCAGACCATGCATCACCGCCCGACACACGCACGATTGCAACACCGGCCTTACCTTGGGCGGTCGCTAATGCGAAAATCGTGTCCATGGTTCACCCCCGTGCGGCCTGCGCTTAGGTGTTCATTGAATCGAAAAATTCGGCGTTTGTCTTGGTTTGTTTCAGCTTGGACAGCAAGAATTCGATACCATCCGTTGTCCCCATCGGGTTCAGAATGCGACGCAGCACGAACGTTTTTTGCAGATCGATCTTGTCGATCAACAGGTCCTCTTTGCGGGTACCGGATTTCAAAATATCAATCGCCGGGAACACGCGTTTATCTGCAACCTTGCGATCCAGCACAATTTCCGAGTTACCCGTGCCCTTGAATTCTTCAAAGATCACCTCGTCCATGCGGCTACCGGTATCAATCAGCGCGGTTGAAATGATGGTCAGGGATCCACCCTCTTCGATATTACGGGCAGCCCCGAAAAACCGCTTGGGGCGTTGCAGCGCATTCGCATCGACACCACCGGTCAGCACCTTGCCTGATGATGGGATCACGGTGTTGAACGCGCGGCCCAGACGTGTGATCGAATCCAACAAAATAACAACATCGCGTTTGTGTTCGACCAAACGTTTCGCTTTCTCAATCACCATTTCAGACACGGCAACGTGGCGTGCGGCGGGTTCATCAAAGGTGGATGAAATCACTTCACCTTTGACCGAACGTTGCATGTCGGTCACCTCTTCTGGGCGTTCATCAATCAGCAAAACGATCAGGTAACATTCGGGGTGATTTTTTTCGATACTATGCGCAATGTTCTGTAATAAAACAGTTTTACCGGTCCGCGGCGGCGCCACGATCAAGGAACGCTGGCCTTTGCCAATGGGGGCTACCAGGTCAATCACACGGGCAGACCGGTCTTTGACAGTTGGATCCTCAATCTCCATCTTCAGGCGCTGATCGGGGTACAATGGCGTCAGGTTGTCAAAGGCGATTTTGTGACGCGCCTTTTCTGGTGATTCAAAATTGATTTTTTCCACTTCGACCAGGGCGAAATACCGTTCGTTTTCCTCTGGTGCTTTGATCACACCTTCGACGGTGTCGCCCGTGCGCAGGGAATGTTTGCGGATCATATCGGGGGACACATAAATATCATCGGGGCCAGGCAGATAATTCGCCTCGGGCGATCGCAGGAACCCGAATCCGTCTTGCAATACTTCGACAACGCCATCGCCGGAAATTTCCCACCCCTCATCCGCGCGTTCACGCAGAATTTGGAACATCATTTCACCTTTGCGCATGGTTGATGCGTTTTCGATGTCCAGATCTTCGGCCAATGCCAACAGGTCTTTGGGACTTTGTGCTTTCAAATCAGACAGTTTCAGACGATCTGCAGACATAGGATCGATCCTTTGGTACGGTATGGGAAATATTATCCAGAACAGGATGCACCGCGCATACCCCCTTTGACCGTCTGAGTCAACGAAGTCCTAAAATTTTACGATAACCGACAGCACAATAATGATCATCAACAGTGTTGGCACTTCGTTCATGATGCGGAAATCGCGGCCGCTGCGCGTGTTGTTTGATGCCACAAAATCATTTCGACGCGCTGCACACCACATATGGAACCACGTCATCGCGATAATCGACACACCCTTGGTATAGGGCCAAAAGGCGGTCCAATCGATAAGACCTGGTGTCATCACCATCCACAGGCCACAGGCCCAAGATACGATCATAGCGGGGTTCATGATCGCCTTTAACAGACGGCGTTCCATCACCTGGAACGTGACATCCAACTGATCCCCGATTTTTGATTGTTCAGCGTGATAGACGTACAAGCGCGGCAAATAAAACAAACCTGCCATCCATGACATCACAGCCATGATGTGTAATGATTTCACCCAAGGGTATCCAGATATTAAAATATCATCCATGTCATGGCCTGTCGTTCTATCTAATATAAAGAATATATATAAAGGAAAGATTTTGAAGTAGGAATGCGGTTTTCTGTGGATTAAATAGTACCCCCTGTTTTATCCACACTCGGTCTATGTCGCATCTTAGGATTATTTGACATTATATCAATAATTTACGTGAAAATTGGTGGCAGAAATTTTTATATCCACAGATGACACGCAGTAAACTTTATCCTTATCCACCGGTGATAAAAACTGGTCTGGCGAGGAAAACGGGGGGTGTTATCCCAGACTTGCAACCTGTGTATAATTCCCGCACAACATGTCCCAAGTGTTCACCACAAATAATCCACGGATTTATACACATGTCAGCGCCATTTATCTTAGCCTCGGGATCGGAAACACGCGCGCAGTTGTTGCGCAACGCCTGTGTTCCCTTTGAAACCATCCGCCCCCAAGTAGACGAAGATATGGTTAAAGCGGCGTTAACAGCAGACGATACATCGCCCCGCGATATATCTGACGCCTTGGCGGAACTGAAATCTACGAAAATCAGTGCGCGATACCCCGATGCGCTGGTTCTGGGCTGTGACCAGGTGTTGGATTTCGCGGGACAGGTGGTGTCAAAACCTGCCTCGCCGGATGCGGCCTTTGATCAGTTGGCGCAGCTGCGTGGAAAACGCCATGTGTTGTGGTCTGCTGCGGTTGTATCGCAGGGGGGCCAACCCATTTGGCGGCATATCGGTCAGGTGCGGTTGTATATGCGCGATTTTTCGGATGCGTATCTGCGCGATTATATTGATCGCAACTGGGACGATATTCGCCACTGTGTTGGTGCCTATCAAATCGAAGCCGAAGGCGCGCGCCTGTTTGCCAAGGCAGATGGCGATTATTTCAGTATACTTGGGTTGCCATTGCTTGAGCTGTTAAATTTTCTATCACTGCGCGGGGATATCCAAGGATGAGCCATAAATTGCCAGTTGTTGCGGTCATTGGATCGCCCATTGCCCATTCCAAATCGCCCAAAATGCATGGGTACTGGTTGGCCCAAAATAACATCGCGGGGCATTATGTGCCGCTGGATGTGGCGCCGGATGATTTTGAAACGGTTTTGCGGACCCTGCCCAAAATGGGGTTTGTCGGCGCAAATGTCACCATCCCCCACAAAGAGGCCGCGTTAAAAATCGCCGATCATGTCACAGACCGCGCCGCCAAAATTGGTGCCGCCAACACATTGTTTTTTGATGCCGAGGGTAAAATTCACGCCGACAATACGGACGGTCACGGGTTTATCGAAAACCTGCGTGCCGGATGCTCGACATGGGCGCCCACGGATGGGCCGACCATGGTTCTGGGGGCCGGTGGTGCATCACGGGCCATTATTGTTGCGCTGTTGGAACAGGGCGCGCCGCAGGTCATTTTGGCCAACCGTACCCGCGCGCGTGCCGATGATTTGGCGGCTGAATTTGGCGATGACCGTATCCGTGTCATTGATTGGGCCGCTGCGGATGATGCGATGATCGATGTCAAAACGCTGGTGAACACCACGTCCATGGGGATGGTGGGGCATGATCCCCTGCCCTTTGATCTGGCGTGTTTGCCGATGGATGCCTTGGTCACGGATATTGTCTATGCCCCCCTGATCACGCCGTTGTTGCACCGTGCACAAGACCGTGGAAACCCCTGGGTTGATGGGCTGGGAATGCTGATTTATCAGGGCATTCCAGGGTTTACAAAATGGTTCGGGGCCACCCCGACCGTCACCACAGAGCTAAGGGACATGTTGCTGTCATGACATTCAAACTGGGCCTGACGGGATCCATCGGAATGGGGAAATCCACAGCTGCAGGGTTCTTTGCGGACCTTGGCTGCGCGGTTTGGGATGCGGATGCGGCGGTGCATCGGTTGTATGCGGCGGGTGGGCCGGCGGCCGATCCTGTGTCTGCGGTCTTTCCCGCGGCGGTGAACAATGGGGCGGTGTCGCGGGACATTCTGAAACAGGAATTAATGACTGATCCGACCAAGTTCAAAGCCTTGGAACAGATTATCCACCCATTGGTTGCCCAAGACCGTGCAGACTTTATCGCCACCGCAACCACCGATATTGTGGTGTTGGACATCCCCCTGTTGTTTGAAACAGGGGCAGATCGGGCCATGGATGCCGTGGCCTGCGTGTCCATTGATGCAGATACCCAAAAACAACGGGTTATGGCGCGTCAGACGATGGACGAACGCACATTTCAGCAAATTTTGGACCGCCAGTGGCCAAACGCTGACAAAGTGGCGAAATCGGATTATGTTATTCACACCGACAGCCTGGATCACGCCAAACACCAGGTTGCCGATATTGTGACCACCATAAGGACCAGCATCAATGCGTGAAATCGTCTTGGATACGGAAACCACCGGTTTTGACCCTGAAACAGGGGATCGCATCGTTGAAATCGGCGCGGTTGAACTGTGGAACCATGTGGCGACAGGCAAAACATATCACCAATATATCAACCCAGAACGGTCCATGCCCGAAGAGGCGTTCAAAGTGCACGGTTTGGGCGACGAATTCCTGCGCGACAAGCCGGTGTTTGCCGACATTGCGCAGGATTTTGTTGATTTTATTGGCGATGCCAAACTGGTCATTCACAATGCCGCCTTTGACGTGAAATTTCTGAATGCGGAACTGAAATGGGTAAACCGCCCGCAGATCCCGTGGGAACAGGCGATTGATACCTTGGCCATCGCGCGGCAAAAATTCCCCGGATCGCCTGCGTCCTTGGATGCATTGTGCCGCCGGTTCAATATCGACAATTCGTCACGCACCCTGCACGGCGCGTTGCTGGATTCGGAAATCTTGGCCGAGGTATATTTGGAATTGATCGGGGGGCGCCAACCTGATTTTGGCCTGTCCACGTCCCAAGGCGGACGTTCGGGCGGTGGTGATGCACAGTGGCGGCCAACCCAACGGCCCACGCCCCTGCCCAGCCGTCTGTCCGAAAACGAAAAGGCGGCCCACGCCGCCTTTGTCGAAAAATTGGGTCAAGATGCTGTTTGGAAAACCTTTTCCAAATAACGCCTAGTTGACGGTTGCTGTGTCGCCGCCCTGTTCGTTTTTCGCGTTTTCCGCCTGACGACGCGCGATTTCGGCGCGGTACAGGGCCAGAAAATCGATATTGTCCAAATTCAGCGCAGGGAACCCACCATCACGGGTGATGTCGGATACGATGCGGCGCAAATATGGGAACAACATGCGGGGGCATTCGATCAACAGATAGGGGTGCAGCTGTTCGTCTGGCACACCGGTCACTTGGAAAATGCCACCATATTCCAATTCCAACAGGAACAGGTTTTGATCTGTGCCTTTGTTTTTGGACGATACTTTCAGTTTGATGACCACTTCGAACTGGTTTTCGACGGTGCGTTTGCGGGCGTCTAGGTTTACCTGAACCTGAACATCTGGGTTTACTTCGCCGGAAATGCCCTTTTGTGACAAAATATTTTCAAAGGACATATCACGGATGTATTGTGCCAAAATATTCATGTTTGGCTGAACGGGCTGTTGTGCCTGCGTTTCGTCGGTCATTTTACGCTCCTAAACTAAATTGGGGCTGTTTTATCAGCTGAATTTAGGATGCTCAATCCTTAGATATGTTTTTTGAATTCCAGGGGCTGTCATCGTTGGGGGTGACGTCGGTATAGTCGGCGTCAAAAACATCCGCTGCGTCACGGGTCTGTTGGTGTTGCCCCTGCCCGCCCATGGTAAATGATGCCACCTTGACCCGCGATTTGACCCAGCCAAAGGCCGCCACGCGAAACGCAGGTGTCAGCAATAAAAATCCGACCGCATCGGTGAAAAACCCCGGCGTCAATAACAGCGCACCGGCAAATAATATCATGGCGCCATGGGCCAAGGGTTCCGTCGGATCGCGCAGTTCAGAAAACCGATTTTGCAGGCTAGACAGCGTTGCCAGCCCTTGGGTACGCACCAGATAGGTCCCCAAAACAGCCGTCAAAATGACGATGCCCAGCGTGGGAAACAGGCCCAGCCAACCGCCCACCTGAATAAACAAGGCGATTTCAATCACAGGAATCGCGATAAATAGTATCAATAGCCACATAAAATAGTCTCCTTAATGGCTGTCATGGTGGACTTGAACGGTCATGTTCCCTACATAAGTATGGAACAACGAAAAATCTACTTTTGAAGAAAAGAGAATGTGAATGAACCCTGCGATTATTGAACTTTTGGTTCTGGCTGGCATTGCTGTATTCCTGATTATGCGCCTTAGCAGCGTTCTGGGGACGCGCGAAGGGCATGAAAAACCGCCGCTTGCCGATCCAAAGCCACAGCCCAAGCGTGATTTTCAGATGATCGACGGCGGCGAGGATATGGATATTCTGGATAACGCGCCCAAAGGGTCCGACACCGCCGAAGCGCTGGCCAAGATGAAGCGTGCGGAACATGATTTCAGCGTGAATGATTTCTTGGGCGGTGCGCGCATGGCCTATGAAATGATCCTGATGGCCTTTGAACGCGGTGATTTGTCCGAGGTGCGCGGTTTTCTGGCCGCTGATATTGCCGAGGTGTTCGATGACGTCATCGCCGCCCGCACGGCCCAGGGGTTGACGGTTGAGGCGAATTTTATCGGTCTGCGTGAAATGCGTTTGGTGTCTGCCAATTTCGACGATGCGACAAAAATGGCGGAAATTACCGTATCCTATAACGCGGAAATGACATCCGTTGTGCGCAATGCCGATGGCGACATCGTCGAAGGCGACGCAAAACAGATCAAACGCCAAAAGGATACGTGGACCTATGCCCGCACCATGGGCAATGGTGACCCGAATTGGCAATTGGTGGCCACGGGTGAATGATCCGACTGCGCCGCATAATCTGGAGTGCGGCGCTGATCGCTGCCCCGGCTTTGGCGTCAAATATCACTGTTTCTGTTCATGATTTCAGTGATCTTGACGGCTGGTCGCAGGATCAACATGACCAGGCGCTGGGTGCATTTGTCGAAACCTGTCCCGATCTGAAATCTGCCGATTGGCAACCCCTGTGTGCGATTGCGCAACATACGGATGATGCGAAAACGTTTTTTCAGGCGTTTTTCAAACCTGTTATGATCCGCGATGGGGATGACGCCAAATTCACCGGTTATTTCGAACCTGAAATGACAGTGTCGCGCGTGCGCACCGCGAAATATGCCTATCCCATTTATCGCGTTCCCCCTGAATTGCCCAAATCGGGCGTTTGGTACAGTCGGGCCGAATTGGAAAACCGCGGTATTTTGCGAAACCGTGGCTTGGAAATTGCCTGGGCGTCGGACCCTGTGGATGTCTTGTTTTTACAAATTCAGGGGTCGGGGCGGTTGCGATTTACCGATGGGCACAGTCAGCGCATCGGCTATGGCGGTGGCAATGGTCATCAATACCGATCCGTTGGCCAGGAAATGATACGCCGTGGCCTGTTGGGCAAACATCAGGCATCAGCCGCATCCATCAAAAAATGGGTCCGCGCCAATCCTGAACGGGGGCGCGGTCTGTTACAACACAACCCGTCATTTGTATTTTTTCGTGAATTGAATGTCCCTGAAACCAAGGGACCGCTGGGCGCAATGAACCGGTCGTTGACCACCAAACGAACGGTTGCGATTGACCCCGAATATGTGCCACTGGGCGCCCCTGTCTGGATCGAAACCCAAGGGGCTAAACCCCTGCGGCGGTTAATGATTGCCCAAGACACCGGTTCCGTGATCAAGGGCGCGCAGCGGGCCGATATTTTCATGGGCAGCGGTGCCGCCGCCGGCAAAGAGGCCAGCAAAATAAAAGATGCAGGGTCGCTATTTGTGTTATTGCCGGTTAAAAGGGCGCTGTCCCTGTTAGACCAGAATGACCCATGAAACGCCGTTCGCTGAATTCAGATGACCAAGAGCTTTGGAACAAAGTTGCCAAAACCGCCAAGCCATTGCACAGCGCGGCCAAAAAACGTGCGTTGCCCATAACGTCCAAGCCGAAAAAATCACCAACCCCCCGCATATCTGACCCTGCGCCGATTATGCCGTTTCGGGTTGGGGAACGCGCGGGTGGTGCCGCGCCGAAACATGATCTGAAACCATCGATCACATCGGCACTGGCCAGCAGCCCCGTGCAAATGGACGCCAAAGCCTATGGCAAAATGCGCCGCGGGAAATTGGGCCCCGAGGATACGATCGACCTGCACGGCATGACATTGCATCAGGCGCACCCTGCCCTGATCGGGTTTGTGTTGAATGGTCATGCCCGCGGGTTGCGGCTGTTACTGGTGATCACGGGCAAGGGCAAAAAATCGCGCGATGATGGACCGATTCCACGTCAGATGGGGGTTTTGCGCCATCAGGTGCCACAATGGCTGCGCATGGCCCCGCTTGCGCCCTTGGTCCTGCAGGTGACCGAGGCACATATAAAACACGGCGGTGGCGGTGCCTATTACGTGTATTTGCGGCGTCGCAAATAACGGCGGCTGCGCGTAAAAACGCGATTGCATGGAAAAACAGTTGACGAAACGTCATTTCGCGCCTTGAATGGCTGGAAAGTGGTCGGATTTTCCATGGCTACAACCATGGCTAGAAGCCCACACCCGCGCTAGACTGCGCACCATGAACATCGGAACACCACCAATCAAGGGGCAGATATGAAATTAAGTGATGCGAAATTAATACCGGCAGACCGCGAAACAGTGTGGCAGGCCCTGTTATCGCCCGAGGTGTTAAAGGAATGCGTCCCCGGGTGCACCGAAATGACCGGCACCGCCCAAGACGGGTTTGAGGCCACCGTCACCCAGAAAGTGGGCCCCGTCAAAGCCACATTCAAAGGCGCGGTGACCCTGTCCGATATGGTTGATCAAACGTCCCTGACCCTGACCGGAGAGGGCAAAGGCGGTGCCGCAGGTTTCGCCAAGGGGGGCGCAAATGTGGTCTTAACCGACCAAGATGGCGGCACGCTGTTATCCTATGAGGTTGAGGCCAAAGTGGGCGGCAAATTGGCCCAGTTGGGCAGCCGCATCATCGATGGCTTTGCCAAGAAAATGGCAGACCAGTTTTTCGAAAATTTCCGCGATGCCGTGTCTGAACCAGACGACACAGACAGTGCTGGGGATCAAAATGATGCTGATACACCCCCCGCGAAAAAAGGGTGGTTCAAAAAATTAATCAGCTAAAACAGAACAAAAACAAATAATTGGGAGGACTAAATGACAAAAATAACAATGACAGTAAACGGAAAAACCGTTTCTGGCGATGTAGAGGGGCGCACATTGCTGGTCGATTTCCTGCGCAACGACCTGCGCCTGACCGGTACGCATGTGGGCTGTGACACCAGCCAATGCGGGGCCTGCACGGTGCATGTCGATGGCGTTGCGGTGAAATCCTGCACCATGTTCGCCGCCGAGGCCGACGGCGCAGATGTCGCCACAATCGAAGGTCAGGCCGCCCCCGATGGCACCCTGAACGCGATTCAGGCGGCGTTTCAGGAACATCACGGGCTGCAATGCGGGTTCTGTACCCCCGGCATGGTGATGGCGGCGGCGGATTTGTTGAAAAACAACCCCAAACCGACCGAGGCCGAGGTGCGCCATCATCTAGAAGGCAATATTTGCCGGTGCACCGGATATCATAACATCGTCAAGGCAATTTTGGCCGCGTCCGGACAGGATGTCAGCCAATTGGCCGCAGAATAAAAACAGGGAGGATTAGACATGCCCAAAGACAGCGGCATCGGCGCCAGCAGCAAGCGTCGCGAAGACATTCGGTTTCTGACCGGAACAGGGAATTATACAGACGACATTAACATCCATGGTCAAACGCATGTGTATTTCTTGCGCTCTGACATGGCCCATGGAACGATCAATTCCATCGATACATCCGCTGCGGCCTCTATGCCCGGCGTTGTGCGCATTTTTACAGGTGCCGATTTCCAAGGCATCGGCGGTTTGCCCTGTGGTTGGCAGGTGACCGACAAACACGGCAACCCCATGCAGGAACCGGCCCACCCCGTTTTGGCACAGGGCAAGGTGCGCCATGTCGGCGACCCTATCGCTGCGATTGTGGCCGAAACGCTGGAACAGGCCCGCGATGCCGCCGAGGCGATTGATCTGGACATCACCGAATTACCGGCCGTTGTTGATATGAAACAGGCGCTGGAACCCGGTGCCACCAAGGTGCATGACGATCTGGACAGCAACCTGTGTTACGACTGGGGTTTCGTCGAGGAAAACCGCGACGCCGTGAACAAAGCGTTCGAAGAGGCCGCCCATGTGACCACGTTAGAATTGGTCAACAACCGCTTGGTGGCCAACCCTATGGAACCCCGCGTTGCAGTTGGCGATTATAACCGCGCCAATGATGAAAGCACGCTATATACCACATCGCAAAACCCCCATGTGATCCGTTTGCTGATGGGGGCCTTTGTTCTGGGGATCCCCGAACATAAATTGCGCGTTGTTGCTCCGGATGTGGGCGGCGGCTTTGGCACCAAAATTTTCCACTATGCAGAAGAGGCATTTTGCACATTCGCTGCGCGTCAGTTGAACCGCCCTGTCAAATGGACCTCCTCTCGGTCCGAGGCATTCATGTCCGATGCCCATGGCCGCGATCATGTGACCAAAATCGAACTGGCACTGGATGCCGATAACAATTTCCAGGCGATCCGGACCGAAACCTATGCCAACATGGGGGCCTATCTGTCCACCTTTGCGCCATCGGTTCCCACATGGTTGCATGGTACATTGATGGCCGGCAATTATAAAACGCCGCTGATCTATGTGAATGTTAAGGCCGTGTTTACCAACACCGTGCCCGTGGATGCCTATCGCGGTGCCGGCCGCCCCGAGGCCACATATCAATTGGAACGTTTGGTCGACAAAGCGGCGCGTGAATTGGGCGTTGATCCAATCGCGCTGCGGCGGCAAAACTTTATCACGCAATTCCCCTATGCAACCCCTGTTGCGGTGGAATATGACACCGGTGACTATGTCGCAACCATGGACAAGTTGGAAGAAATCGCAGACCTGTCCGGATTTGAGGCCCGCCGCAAAGCATCCGAGGCCCGTGGCAAACTGCGCGGTTTAGGCGTGAACTGCTATATCGAGGCCTGCGGCATCGCGCCATCAAATCTGGTGGGCCAGCTGGGTGCGCGTGCCGGTCTCTATGACGCGGCAACCGTGCGTGTGAATGCCACCGGTTCGATCAGCGTCATGGTCGGCGCACACAGCCACGGCCAAGGCCACGAAACCGCATTCCCCCAAGTTGTGGCAGATATGCTGGGCATTGATGAAAGCATGATCGAAATTGTCCATGGTGACAGTTCGAAAATCCCATTTGGGATGGGCACCTATGGGTCGCGGTCACTTGCGGTTTGTGGATCAGCCATGGTGCGCGCCACCGAAAAGATCATCAACAAAGCCAAGAAAATCGCATCCCACATGCTTGAGGCATCCGAGGCGGATATCGAACTGAAAGACGGGCAATTCACCGTCAAAGGAACCGATAAATCCTGTGCTTGGGGCGATGTCACGCTGGCCGCCTATGTGCCACACAACTATCCGCTTGAGGATATCGAGCCAGGTCTTGAGGAAACGGCATTCTATGATCCGTCCAACTTTACCTATCCCTCAGGCGCCTATGCCTGCGAAGTCGAAGTGGACCCAGACACCGGCAAAGTCACCGTGGAACGGTTCAGTGCAGCGGATGATTTTGGCAACGTGGTCAACCCAATGATCGTCACCGGTCAGGTCCACGGCGGTGTGGGTCAGGGAATCGGTCAGGCGTTGCTGGAAAACTGCGTCTATGACGAAAACGGCCAGCTGCTTAGCGCATCCTATATGGATTACGCAATGCCACGGGCATCGGATGTGCCGTTCTATACGGTTGATCATTCGTGCCAAACACCCTGCACACACAACCCCTTGGGTGTGAAGGGCTGCGGCGAAGCCGGTGCCATCGGATCCCCCCCCGCCGTCGTAAACGCGGTGATCGATGCGCTGCAATCTGGTGGGTTCAAACACGTTACACATATCGACATGCCCGTTTCGCCCCAGCGCGTTTGGGCCGCAATGCAAGGTTAAGGGAAGGGATCAGACATGTATAACTTTGACTTTGAAAAACCAACAACAATCGCTGATGCGGTTGCCGCCCTTGCCTCGGACGAGGCCCAGGCATTGGGCGGGGGACAAACCTTGATCCCAACAATGAAACAACGCTTGGCCAGCCCGGCCAAGCTGGTCAGCCTGACCGGGATCGCCGAAATGAAAGGTGTCTGCCAAAACGATGATGGCAGCCTGACAATCGGTGGGGCCACCACCCATGCCACCGTCGCCGCCCAAGCGGGCGCCTATCCTGCCCTGGCCGCCCTGGCCGCAGGCATCGGCGATCCGGCTGTGCGCAATCGGGGAACCATTGGGGGATCAGTGGCCAATAATGACCCCGCCGCCTGCTATCCGTCTGCGGTACTGGCCTCAGGCGCGACAGTCATCACAAACACCCGTGAAATCAGCGCTGATGACTTTTTCCAAGGAATGTTCACAACAGCCTTAGAAGAAGGCGAAATCATCACAGGTCTGCGTTTCCCTGTGCCGCAGGCAGCGAATTATCAAAAATTCGAACAACCCGCATCACGCTTTGCTATGGTTGGTGTTTTTGTCGCGAAATTCGCAGATGGTGTTCGTGTTGCGGTGACAGGTGCATCAGAAGACGGCGTATTCCGTTGGTCCGAGGCTGAAACCGCCCTTGCGGACAATTTTAGCCCTGATGCCCTAAACGGGTTGGCGGTGTCATCGGTGGGAATGATTTCGGACCTACACGGTAGCGCCGAATATCGCGCGCATTTGATCGGTGTGATGACAAAAAGAGCAGTCGCAGCCTGTTCCTAAAGTGGAAAGTGGGGGCTTTGCCCCCCTTGACCCCGATGGGGTCAATTCACCCGAGAGTATTTGGTGCAAAAATGAAAGCATTAAGTTCTAGGATACCTTGGTTTTCATTTTTGTAAAAATACTCAAAAATAGGGGGCCGAAAGGCCCCCGTTTGTTTCGATAGAAACAAATCTGATCAATCACGAAGTAATTCGTTAATGCCGGTTTTGCTGCGCGTTTTTTCGTCAACGCGTTTTACGATGACTGCGCAATACAGGTTGATTCCGTTCTTTGATGGCATTGAGCCGGAAACAACGACCGAGTAGGGGGGGACTTCGCCGTACATGACTTCGCCAGTTTCGCGGTCGACGATTTTTGTGGATTGACCAATGTAGACGCCCATCCCTAGGACCGAGCCTTCGCGGATGATGCAGCCTTCGACGACTTCTGATCGTGCGCCGATAAAGCAGTTGTCTTCGATGATTGTTGGGCCGGCTTGCATGGGTTCCAAGACGCCGCCGATTCCGACGCCACCTGAGAGGTGGACATTTTTACCGATTTGGGCGCAGCTGCCGACGGTGGCCCATGTGTCGACCATGGTTCCCTGATCAACATAGGCGCCGAGGTTTACGAACGATGGCATCAAAACCACGCCTGGTGCGATATATGCGGATTTACGAACGACGCAGTTTGGAACCGCGCGGAACCCGGCTGCGCGCCATTGGTTTTCGCCCCAGCCAGCGAATTTGCTGTCAACTTTGTCCCACCAGCCGCTGCCTTGGGGGCCGCCGGACTGGATTTCCATGTCTTTGATCCGAAATCCCAGCAGTACGGCCTTTTTCGCCCATTGGTTGACCTGCCAATTGCCATTTTCCAGTTTCTCGGCCACGCGCAGGGTGCCGCTGTCTAGGGCGTTTAGGGTGTCTTCGATCGCTTCGCGGGTTTCGCCGGTTGTGGCGGGGGTGATTGTGTCGCGGGCGTCCCATGCGGATTCTATGGCGGCCTCTAGGTTTGCGTTGGACATCGGCGGTTTCCTCCTGAAATTGCGTTTTTAGCGCTATAGCTTTCATTGGCTGGTGATACAATAAATTTAGACGTAAGATAGTGCAAAACAAAGGGATGTACATATGACACGGAAAACAACGCGGTTATTTCGCGATGCTGTGACGGATAAATCAACGGCCAAGGGTGTACCGGTTACGCCGCAAACGCAATCGCCGGCCTATCGGCTGGCCTTTGCCGATGATGAATTTTTGGTGCGCGACGATCTGCGGCCTGTGCGGTTGCAGTTGGAATTGTTGAAGCCTGAGCTGGCATTGGATGAACAGGGTATTTTGTCGACCGTTGTTTTGTTCGGCGGCGCGCGGATTCCTGATCCTGTGAATGCGGATCAGGCCAAGACGCCCAAGCTGGCGGAATTGACACGCTATTACACCCAAGCGCGGGAATTGGCGCGTCAGATTACGCAATACAGCCAATCGTTGGGCGGGGGCGAATTTGTTGTGACCACGGGCGGCGGCCCCGGCGTGATGGAGGCAGGCAACCGTGGTGCGATGGATGCGGGCGGCAAATCGGTGGGGTTGAACATTGTGTTGCCCCATGAACAGGCGCCCAATGCCTATGTGACACCGGAATTGTGTTTCAATTTCCATTACTTTGCCATTCGCAAGATGCATTTTCTGATGCGTGCCAAGGCGATTTGCGTTTTTCCGGGGGGATTTGGCACGCTAGACGAATTGTTCGAGGCGCTGACATTGATCCAGACCAATCGCATGGCGCCGGTGCC
Source organism: uncultured Paracoccaceae bacterium (assembly GCA_913060475.1). Classification (GTDB taxonomy): domain Bacteria; phylum Pseudomonadota; class Alphaproteobacteria; order Rhodobacterales; family Rhodobacteraceae; genus CAJXSD01. The sequence continues at coordinate 146,754 of CAJXSD010000002.1, forward strand.
ATTTTTGCTGTTTGGGCGGGAATTTTGGAATGATATCCTGAATTGGCAGGCCTTGGCCGATGCGGGGACGATTTCGCGCGCTGATCTGGATCTGTTCAAATTCGTGGATACGGCCCAAGAGGCGATGGAAATTATCACAACGTGGCGGTATGAATAACGGGTGAATTGTCGCGCGGGTGCACTAAATTCTTGCGCTTGTTGGGGGTCGCGTACTAGACACCCACCATATACCCGATATGAGGAGAGCCCCCATGGCCTTTGACCGATCCATTAAAATCGCGCCGTCCATCCTGTCTGCGGATTTTGCCAATTTTGGCGCTGAAATTCGCGCCATTGAATCCCAAGGTGCCGATTGGGTGCATGTCGATGTCATGGACGGGCATTTTGTGCCGAACCTGACCTTTGGCCCGCCCGCGGTCAAGGCGTTTCGGCCCCATGTGAAAACGGTGATGGATGTGCATTTGATGATCGCGCCGGTTGATCCCTATATCGATGCCTATGCGGATGCGGGGGCCGATATTCTGACCGCGCACATCGAGGCGGGGCCACATATTCACCGCACCTTGCAGGCGATCCGCGGCGCAGGGATGAAGGCGGGCGTTGCCCTGAACCCGGGCACACCGGCCGAAACAGTGGAACATTTGCTGGATTTGACAGATTTGGTCTGTGTCATGACGGTAAACCCCGGATTTGGCGGACAGAAATATATCGATATGACGGCCAAGGTGCGCAAACTGCGCGATATGATCGGGGATCGTCCGATCCATATTGAAATTGATGGTGGCATGGACCCGACCACCGCGCCATTGATGGCGGCGGCGGGTGCAGATGTGCTGGTTGCTGGATCGGCCGTTTTCCGTGGTGGATCGGTTGATGCAGCGGATGTCTATGGTGACAACATCGCAGCCATTCGCGCCGCGGCAACGGCGGCCATATAGTTATCGCACAACCAAAGGGGCAGGGTGGCATCATGCGGGCGGTTATTTTTGACCTGGATGGCACATTGATTGACAGTGCGCCCGATATTCAAGCGGCGGCCAATCGGGCCTTGGCCGATTTTGATTGCACGCCGTTGGATTTGCCGACTGTCATTTCGTTCATTGGGAATGGTGTTCCCAAATTGGCCGAACGGGTGCGATTGCGGGCGGGTTTGGCCGATCACGTGCAATCAGACCTGACCCAGCGATTGATGACATATTACAACGAAAATCCGTTGGGGCTGACAAAACTGTATCCGGATTGTTTGGGCACCTTGCAGTATTTGCGCGACATTGGGGTGAAAATTGGGCTGTGTACCAACAAACCCTATGCGCCTGCGGTGCATATTTTGGATCACCTGCAGATCGCGCAGTATTTTGATGCGGTCATTGGTGGCGACAGTTTAGAGGTGAAAAAACCTGATCCCGCGCCACTGCGTGAAACGATCGCGCGGTTACAGGCGGATGATGTGTTATATGTCGGGGACAGTCCGGTGGATTATCAAACGGCCCAAAACGCGGGCGTTGATTTTGCGTTTTTCACCCAAGGGTACCGAAACGAACCCCTGTCGTATTTCCAAAACGCGCTGCCGTTTGACGATTATCGGGAATTTTTGGCCATTCTGCACGATCGGTTTTCGGCATAGGGGCACAGGCCCGAGTATAGGACCGCGTACAGGCCCGCGCGGATTTGCGCAGGCCTGTTGTTTTATTATTCGACCACGCGCACCGCGCCCTTGGCGGCAGAGGTTGTCAGCGCAGCATAGGCGCGCAATGCTGTTGTAACCTTGCGTTTGCGCGGTTTGGCCGGGGTCCAGCCTGCGGCATCCTGTTTGGCGCGGCGTTCGGCCAGAACATCATCGGCCACGGCCAAATTGATCGACCGGTTTGGAATGTCGATTTCGATCAAATCGCCATGTTCGACCAGACCGATTGTGCCGCCCTCGGCTGCCTCGGGGGATACGTGGCCGATGGACAGACCCGATGTGCCGCCCGAAAAACGACCATCTGTGACCAAGGCACAGGCCGCGCCCAACCCTTTGGATTTCAGATAGGATGTGGGGTATAGCATTTCTTGCATACCGGGGCCGCCGCGCGGACCTTCGTACCGGATGATGACGACATCACCCTCTTTGACTTTGCCGGTCAGAATGTCGTTGACCGCATCATCTTGGGATTCGACCACATAGGCGGGGCCGGAAAATTTCAGGATGCTGTCATCCACACCGGCCGTTTTCACGATACAGCCATGTTCTGCCAAATTGCCGAACAGCACGGCCAAACCGCCATCTTGGGAAAAGGCATTTTCTTTGTTGCGGATCACGCCGCCAGCGCGGTCCATATCGACGCTGTCGTACCGGCGGCTTTGGCTAAACGCTTGGGTCGTGCGGACGCCACCGGGGGCCGCGCGGAAAAAGTTATGCACATCAGGATCGTTGGTGCGCATCACGTCCCATTTGTTCAACGCATCACCGATGGTGGGTTCGTGAACCGTGCTACAGTCGCGGTGGATCAGACCGGCGCGGTCCAATTCGCCCAAAATCGCCATGATGCCACCGGCGCGGTGCACATCCTCCATATGGACGTCGGATTTCGCAGGCGCGACCTTGGACAGGCAGGGCACCTTGCGCGATAGGCGGTCGATATCGTCCATTGAAAAATTAACTTCGCCCTCATAGGCAGCGGCCAGCAGGTGCAAAACGGTGTTCGTGGATCCGCCCATTGCGATATCCAGCGACATGGCGTTTTCAAACGCCTCGAACGTTGCGATATTGCGGGGCAACATGTTGGCGTCACCCTGTTCATAACACGCCTTGGCCATTTCCACGATGCGACGGCCCGCGCGCAGGAACAATTCCTTGCGATCTGCGTGTGTGGCCAAGGTTGACCCGTTGCCTGGTAGGGATAGGCCCAGCGCCTCGGTCAAGCAGTTCATGGAATTGGCGGTAAACATACCCGAACACGACCCACATGTGGGGCAGGCGTTTTGTTCGATTTCTTCGACCTGTTCGTCGGTGTATTTGTCATCGGCCGCAGCGACCATGGCATCCACCAGATCCAACGCCTTTTCTTTGCCGTCCCAGACGACTTTGCCGGCCTCCATCGGGCCACCGGATACGAACACAACCGGAATGTTCAACCGCATTGCGGCCATCAACATACCGGGGGTGATTTTATCACAATTGGAAATACAGACCATCGCATCGGCGCAGTGGGCGTTGACCATATATTCAACACTGTCGGCAATGATTTCGCGCGATGGTAGGGAATACAACATCCCATCATGTCCCATTGCGATACCGTCATCCACCGCGATGGTGTTAAATTCCTTGGCAACACCGCCGGCGGCCTCGACTTCGCGGGCGACCATTTGGCCCAGATCTTTCAGATGGACGTGACCGGGAACAAATTGGGTAAATGAATTCACAATGGCGATGATGGGTTTGCCGAAATCGCTATCCTTCATCCCTGTTGCGCGCCATAGCCCGCGTGCGCCAGCCATATTGCGGCCGTGGGTGGACGTTCTTGAACGATACATGACGGATCCTTATTGCTAGGGGTATGTTGATCAACCCATAGTAAAAACGGACGATCAGTTCAACTGTTGTTGTTCATACGGGGCCGAAAAGGTTTCACAATATAGTTATTGCGAATTGCGGTCATTTTGATATTTTTGAACGCTTTCGCTGTACGTCCTTGGCCAAAATTGCGACCATGAAAATGATGATCTGTGTTCATCCGCAACAGCCACCCCAAAATCCCCCGTTTTGACACAGATACGGGGCGGAGCAGAAACCCCAATGTCCCATGTCGCACGCTGCAACGGTCTGACATGATCCATGCAGCCAAAATGCCCTATGACCGCCCCCCCAGTTTAACCGAACGTCAATTCGAGGTTCTGGAATTGATGGCCTATGGCGCGACGCGCACTGAAATCGCAAAACATTTGAACATTTCCCCCGAAACGGTCAAAGCACATACCAAGGCCGTATTGGTCAAATTTGATGCCACGTCCTATCGCGATTGTGCGCCTGCGGTTTTGAAATTTCTGGCCGCCTATGGTGATTTGTCCAAGGGGACCAACCTGTTCTATGATACGATTGATTACGACATTGAAATTACGCCGGATTGGGCGGTCAGCATCTATAACCGGCGGCAAAGGGGTATCGTGGTGCGTGGCGAGGTTCCGGAAATTTCAACATCTATCGATTTCCCAGGCGATTTATTCGATATATATCTGAACGGCCGCGAACCAGATCGGGTCGAGGAACGTGGAAAATACATATTTTATGCAATAAATTTGCCCAAACCCCTGACGACAGGGCAAAGTTTCGAACGCCACCTGACGTACAAGGCGCGGGCCTTTACCGAAAAGGGCCGCAAGGAAATTTCCAACACCATTGGAACGCCGACCGGCATTTTGAATATGTCCGTCTCCTTTCCCGCACCGCCCGAATTTTGCAAAGGATCAGCGTTGATCAATTCCAAACTGGTCGCGGTTGAAGATTTGCCAAACGTATCCTTTCGCCTGCAGGGGTTGCGGGCAACAATGTCTGTCACGCAGCCGAATTCGGGCGATAAATTCACCATATATTGGTCGTATTGATCGCGCCCTTTCACCATTTGCAATCGGCGCGCCGCAGGTCTAATCATATGGGGAATGATCTAGCGATAGGGCCGTGCAATGTCTGATAAACCCAAGACCCCGAAAAAACAGCAGGTCTATACCCTGTTGGTCCAAGTGGGCCGTACCCAAGATGACGGCCTGCCGCCCAAGGCAACCGGCGCCGCGTTGATGTGTTATTCCAGCGGCGTGGACGAAGCCGAGGCTGTCCGCGAAACCGTCGCCATTTTGAAACAGGCCGATTTGGCGCCGCTGGATGTCACGGGCTATGGTACCATCGACGAACGCCTGGAACAGGGTCATGACATCGACGATGACGAACGCGCCCTAATGCAGCGGGCACTGGATGAAAATTCGGTCGTCGTGGCGCAGATGACGCCGTTTTTTGGCGATGAAAATCTTGATCCGGATGTGGTTCACTGATGGGATTTGTATTTCTGGATCTGGACGGCACCTTGACGGATTCTGGTCCGGGGATCATAAATTCGTTTAACTATGCGCTGGGCCAGATGGGGTATGACGATTTGGGCGATGATGCCAATTGGGTTGTCGGGCCGTCGTTGTGGGACAGTTTGACAAAACTGGGCATGCCGGCTGAATTGCATGATGAAACAGTGGCGCATTACCGCGATGCCTATCGCGGGGGGGAAATGTTTAACAATCGGCTCTATGATGGGGTTTTGGGGCAGTTGGCCGATCTGAAATCACGCGGCTATCGTCTGTGTTTGGCTACATCAAAACCTATTGCCTATGCCGGTGACATCGCGGCGCGTTTCGGGGTGTCTGATTATCTGGATTATGAATTCGGGTCGGAATTGGATGGCACCCGCAGCGATAAAACCGAATTGCTGGCCTATGGCTTGGCACAGACAGGCTGTGATCCGCGCGATGCGATCATGATTGGCGATCGTCACTATGACGTGATCGGGGCGCGGAACAATGGCATGGTCTGTTTGGGTGCGCTATACGGGTTTGGCACGTTGGACGAATTAACCACCGCAGGGGCCGCCGATATATTGCACAGCGCCACGGATATGGCCGCGGTTGTGACGAAACATCTGAAACTGGAAAAACCATGACAATCGATCCCATTCAATTAACCGCTGATTTGATCAAATGCCCATCGGTGACGCCCGCCGAAGGGGGTGCAATCACCTTGTTAGAGACGTTATTGTCTGCAAACGGGTTTACCTGCACCCGCATTGAACGGGGCGGCATTCACAATCTGTTTGCCCGCTGGGGTGCGGGGAACAATGGGCGCAGCTTTGGGTTCAATGGGCATACGGATGTGGTGCCTGTGGGCGATGTGGCGGCCTGGACGGTTGATCCCTTTGGCGCGGAAATTCGTGATGGGTTTATGTATGGGCGCGGGGCCACAGATATGAAATCGGGCGTTGCGGCATTCGTGGCCGCGGCGATTGATTTTGTGGCCGATACCCCGCCCGATGGGTCGATTGTCATCACAATCACCGGTGACGAAGAAGGCGATGCGTTGGACGGGACCACCGCCATTCTGGATTGGATGCGCGCCAATGGGGAAACCATGGATCATTGTTTGGTGGGCGAACCCACCAGCCCCGACACCATGGGGCAGATGATGAAAATTGGCCGCCGTGGTTCGTTAACCGCGTTTTTTACGGCAACAGGGGTGCAGGGGCATTCGGCCTATCCGCATCGGGCCAATAACCCCGTGACCGCCATGGTGCGGTTGATGGATCGTTTGGCCAGCCACGAATTGGATCAGGGCACCGATCATTTCGATGCCTCGACCCTGGCGATTACAACGGTGGACACGGGCAATCCGGCCACCAATGTCATCCCTGCGCAGTGTCGCGCAACGGTGAATATTCGGTTCAACGATTTACATTCTGGTGACAGTCTGAGCCAATGGCTGAACAGCATGGTCGATCAGGTGGCAGATGAGACGGGAATTACCTTTGATCTGCGCGTAAAGGTGTCTGGCGAAAGCTTTATCACCCCGCCCGGTGAATTGTCGGATTTGATCGCAGGGGCCGTTCAGGCGGAATTGGGGGTCACCCCCGAAATGTCGACCACGGGCGGCACATCAGATGCGCGGTTTGTCAAAGACCTGTGTCCCGTTACCGAATTTGGGTTGGTGGGCAAAACCATGCATTCGGTTGATGAACGGGTCGAGGTTGCCCAGATCACCCAGTTGAAATCAATCTATCGTCGTATTTTGCAGGATTATTTTGCCTAAATTCCGCCCTAAGCTGATCATTATGGTCAAAGAGCCGGTCCCCGGACGGGTCAAAACGCGGTTGGGCCGCGATATTGGCATGACCGCCGCTGCATGGTGGTTTCGCCATCAAACCCGCAGCCTGATCCGCCGTCTGCGGGATCGGCGGTGGGATATCGTGTTGGCGGTGTCGCCTGATCGTGATGGTCTGACCAGCCGGTTTTGGCCCGGAGACATCCCGCGGGTGCCACAGGGACGGGGTGATTTGGGTGCGCGTATGGCACGTTTATTGGCGGGCGCGGCCACGGGCCCTGTTTGTCTGATTGGCGGGGATGTTCCGGATGTGACGCAGGCGCATATTCGCGCGGCGTTCGACACATTACAGGGCCGCGATTTTGTATTTGGGCCCGCCGCCGACGGTGGATTTTGGTTGGTCGGTGCGCGGGCTGGCCATAGATGTCCGCCCGGATTATTTAACGGTGTGACCTGGTCTGTAGCCGACACATTGGCGCAAACCACCGCGCAGATGGATCGGTGGACCATCGGGTATTGCGATGTTTTGCACGATGTTGACACGCTGGGGGATTTGCAGCGGATCAGGCGGGGGCTGTCTGCCCCCGCACCCCCGAGAGTATTTTCACAAAAATGAAAGCGGTTATTTGCCGATTTTGCCGCGGTTTTCGCCGATTTGACCGCGGTGTAGAAGGATGTGATCCAAAATGACGCAGGCCATCATCGCTTCTCCGACTGGGACAGCACGGATGCCGACGCAGGGGTCATGGCGGCCTTTGGTGACGACTTGGATCGGGTCGCCGGATTTGGTGATGGATTGGCGTGGCGTCAGGATCGATGAGGTGGGTTTGACGGCAAAGCGGACCACGATGTCCTGACCGGTTGAGATGCCGCCGAGGATGCCGCCTGCATTGTTTGAGGAATAGACCGGTTGGCCGTCGTTGCCCATGAAGATTTCATCGGCATTTTCGGAACCTGTAAGGGCGGCGGCGTTCATGCCTTGGCCGATTTCGACGCCCTTGACCGCGTTGATGGACATCATGGCGGCGGCAAGGTCTGTGTCAAGTTTGCCATAGATTGGGGCGCCCAGACCTGCGGGGGCATTGCGGGCGGTGACCTCGATCACTGCGCCGACAGAGTCGTGGGATTTTCGGATATCGTCAAGATAGGTGGCCCAATCTGAGGCGGCCTGTGCATCAGGTGTCCAGAATTCGTTTTGGTCGATTTGATCCCAGTCGAAATTGTTCGGGTTGATTTTATGGGGACCAATTTGCGTCATATAGCCGGTGATTTGCAAATTCGGGGCCAGCGTTTTGAGTGCAGCGCGGGCCACGCCACCGGCCGCCACACGGGCCGCAGTTTCGCGGGCCGAGGACCGGCCACCGCCGCGATAGTCGCGGATGCCGTATTTTTGCCAATAGGTGATATCGGCGTGACCGGGGCGGAAGGTTTCGGAAATATTGCCGTAATCCTTGGACCGTTGATCAGTATTTTCGATCATCAATTGGATGGGTGTGCCTGTGGATTGCCCGTCAAACACGCCAGACAGAATTTTCACCTGATCGGGTTCGCGCCGTTGGGTGGTGAATTTGTTTTGGCCCGGTTTGCGTTTATCCAGCCAATGTTGCAGATCGGCGGCATCAATCGTCACACCGGGGGGGCAGCCATCAACCGTCGCGCCCAAGGCTGGCCCGTGGCTTTCGCCCCAAGTGGTGACGCGGAAAAGATGTCCAAAGGTGTTAACGCTCATGTCCTGATCTCCTTTGGTTTATGTCTCTAGCGGTATGGCGGCCAAGGCTCAAGCGATTTCATCTTGTATGATGGAGCGTAGAGGCGTAAATAGGGGGTACCTCGGGGTGCCATCATGGCTGAGACGCATTTGCGGACCCGTTGAACCTGATCCGGTTAAAACCGGCGGAGGGAAGGTTTGGGGCGTTTCCCACACATCTCTCCGCATGCTAAAGGAGAGATTGAATGAAATACCTATCCCTTGCTGCGGGCGTCATTTTTGCAACTGCGGCGGCGGCGGAAACACCCGTTTTGAACGTCTATGCGCCTGATTATTTCACATCAGAATGGGGGCCAGGCCCATCGATCGAGGCCGCGTTTGAAGAAACCTGTGCCTGTGATCTGCAATTTTCGGCCGGCGATTTGTTGCCCCGATTGATGTTAGAGGGTCCATCGACGGACGCCGATATTGTGATCGGTCTGAACACGGATGTCACGGCCAAGGCGCGGTCCACGGGGTTATTCGCGGCACATGGGCAGACAAACGCGGATCTGGATTTGCCGATTGATTGGACGGATGATGTGTTTTTACCGTTCAACTGGTCCTATGTGTCGTTTGTATATGATGCGACACGGGTAACCACGCCGCTGACCGGTTTCGATGATTTGTTGAATTTACCCGACAATCAGAAAATCGTGATCCAGGATCCCCGCACGTCGATTTCCGGTTTGGCCTTGGTGTTGTGGGTCAAGGCGACCTATGGTGACCAAGCGGGGGCGTTTTGGCAACGTTTGGCGCCCCATATCCTGACCGTGACCAAGGGCTGGTCCGAAGCCTATGGCCTGTTCACCGATGGTGAGGCGGCGGTTGTGTTGTCGTTTAACACATCGCCCGCCTATCATATCGTGGCCGAGGACGATGACACCAAGCGCGCGGCGATTTTTGAGGCAGGGCATTACCCCTATTTCGAATTGGCGGCCAAGGTTGCGGGCACGGATCAACCCGAATTGGCGGATCAATTTATGGCGTTTGTCATGTCGGATGCGTTCCAATCGCTGATCCCGATGACGAACTGGTCCTATCCTGCGGCGCAGCCGATGTCGGATTGGCCACAGGCCTTTGCCGATCTGCCGATCCCATCACAGGCGGTTTACATGGACGAAGCCCAGGCCGCAGACCTGCGTGACACCGCGATTGAAGAATGGCGCACCGCATTGTCGCAATAATCACGGGCGGCTTGGTCGCTGTGCTGGTTCTGGCCCCGCTGGTGACAGTTTGGGGCTGGGCCCAAACGGGGCGTGCCATCGGGGCCGGTGATTGGGCGGCGCTGCGCTTTACCCTGTTGCAATCGGTTTTGTCGGCACTGTTGTCCTGCGCCTTGGCGGTGCCATTGGCGCGGGCGCTGGTCCGGCGGCGGTTTTGGGGACGCGAATGGGTGATGACAGCGCTGGGCGCGCCGTTTATTTTGCCCGTCCTGATCGCTGTTATGGGGGTTTTGGCGGTCTTTGGCCAAAACGGGTTGGTGAACCGTGCTTTGGGCGTATTCGGTGTTGAACCAGTGTCTATATATGGAATTTCAGGCGTTTTATTGGTGCATGTGTTTTTCAATTTGCCACTGGCGACGCGGATGATTGTGCAGGGGTGGTCACGCGTTCCTGCGGAACATCTGCGGTTGGCGGGCCAGTTGGGGCTGCGCGGCTGGGCGATGTTTCGTGTCGTTGAATGGCCGATGTTGATGCGGGTTTTGCCGTCTGCCTTGGGTATTATCTTTGTCATTTGTTTGTCCAGCTTTGCGGTGGCGTTGACACTGGGTGGGGGGCCGCGGGCCACCACGCTGGAATTGGCGATTTATCAGGCGTTCCGGTATGATTTCGATTTGGCCAAGGCTGCTAATTTGGCCGTGATCCAGGCTGCCTTGGCAGGTGCGGCGGCTGTGATCACGGTAATGATATCCGGGCATGAAAGCGTCTCTAATACGTGTGATCGTGCTGTTTTTTGGTCCCATGATGGCTGGCCCGCTGCGGTTTGGGACAGCCTGTGGATTGTGGCGGCGATTGCATTTCTGGGGCTGCCCATTGCAATGGTCGTGGCCCAAGGGATCACAGGCATCGCCAGCCTGGGCGGGTCGGTATGGTGGGCCGCGGGTCGGTCGATTGCGATTGCGGCAGTTTCCACGGCCCTATGTCTGGCACTGGCCCTGCCCCTGACCACCCGCTGGGGCGAGGTGATCGGAACCGCAGGTCTGGCCATTTCGCCGTTGGTCTTGGGGGCGGGATTGTTTTTGATCATCCGCAACTTTGCCAACCCCTTTGACTGGGCGCTGGTGGTGACCTGCGTTTTGAACGCGGTTTTATCGCTGCCGTTTGTGTTGCGTATTTTGCGGCCGCCAGCGGAAACGATACGGGTCAATTACACCCGATTGGCGCAATCGTTGCGGTTGGGGCCAACTGCGTGGCTGCGCTGGGTGTTTATTCCCCGTCTGCGCCAACCCTTGGGGTTTGCGGCGGGGGTGACGGCGGCGTTGTCGATGGGGGATCTGGGGGTGATCGTGTTGTTTGGCACATCAGAACAGGCCACATTACCGTTAAAGATTTACCAGCTGATGGGGGCCTATCGCATGGATCAGGCAGCGGCGGGCGCGGTGGTGCTGTTGGCTCTGTCACTGGGAATTTTTGCGATCTGCGATTATTGGGGGCGGCGCGATGTTAAAGATTAATGATCTGGATATACACCAGGGCGATTTTCACCTGGCCGCTGATGCGCTGACGCTGACCCCCGGGATCCATGCGGTCTTGGGGCCGTCGGGGGCGGGAAAATCGACCCTGTTATCGGTCTTGGCGGGGTTTGATCGCCCGCAGCGTGGGCATATTTCGTGGCAGGGGCGCGATATCACTGGGCTGGCCCCCGCGCAGCGACCGGTTGCGATGGTGTTTCAGGATAATAACCTGTTTCCGCATTTGACCATATATCGCAACATCGCGCTGGCGCTGACACAGAAATCGCGGGTCACGGCGGATCAGCATGACCGTATTGTTCAGGCCATGGATCGGGTCGGTTTGGCGGGGATGGGCGATCGAAAACCCGCCCAGTTGTCGGGGGGCCAGATCAGCCGCGCAGCGCTGGCGCGTGTGATTTTACAGGCCCAGCCGATTTTGTTGCTGGATGAACCCTTTGCCGCGTTGGGACCGGCCCTAAAACAGGACATGTTGGATCTGCTGGGGGATGTCGCCATGCAAACGGGGCCTTGCGTGCTGATGGTCACACATGATCCCGCCGATGCCCTGAGGATTGCGCCCAAAACCATTTTGGTGGCGGACCACAAAATTACGGGCACCCATGACACCCGTACTCTGTTGGAAAATCCGCCGCCGGCCTTGGCGGCCTATCTGAACACCAGCACCTAGAGCGCGTTACAGCACATAGCGGCTGAGATCGGCACTGGCCGCCAAATCCCCGATATTGTTTTTCACAAAATCGGCATTTACGGTCACGCTGTCACCCGTGCGGTCCGGCGCGACAAAGGACAGCTCTTCGAAGACGCGTTCCATTACCGTATACAACCGCCGCGCACCGATATTTTCGACACTGCGGTTTACCTCGGCTGCGATTTTGGCGATTTCGGCAATGCCGTCATCGGTGAAATCAACGGTGACACCTTCGGTGCCCATCAATGCGGTGTATTGGCGGGTCAGGGCGTTGTCGGTGTCGGTCAGAATGGCCACAAAATCCGATTCCGTCAGCGGTTGCAATTCAACGCGAATTGGCAAACGGCCCTGCAATTCAGGCAGCAAATCTGATGGTTTGGCCACATGAAATGCGCCCGAGGCGATGAACAGGATATGATCGGTGTTCACGGGGCCATGTTTCGTCGACACTGTCGTGCCCTCAATCAGGGGCAGCAGGTCGCGCTGCACGCCTTCGCGGCTGACATCGGCGCCACGGGCATCGGCACGGGCGCACACTTTGTCGATTTCGTCCAGAAACACGATGCCGTTGTTTTCCACCGCCTCGACCGCGGCGCGGGTCACGGTTTCATCGTCCAGCAATTTGTCGGCCTCTTCGCCCACCAAAATATCATGGCTTTCGGCCACGGTCATTTTGCGGCGGGTTGTGCGGCCGCCCATCGCCTTGCCGAAAATATCGCCCAGGTTCATCATGCCCATTTGCGATCCCGGCTGACCCGGAATATCAAATATAGACATGGGGTTGGACGTATCAGACACATCAATTTCGATTTCGGTTTCGTCCAATTCACCGGCGCGCAGTTTTTTGCGGAACATGTCGCGGGTGGCGGGGCGGGCATCGGGGCCTGCGATGGCGTCTAACACGCGGTCTTCGGCGGCTTGGATCGCATTGGCGCGGACATCATCGCGCATTTGGGTGCGGACCATGGCGATGGCGCTGTCCACCAGATCGCGGATAATCTGTTCCACGTCCCGCCCGACATAGCCGACTTCGGTGAATTTTGTCGCCTCGACCTTGATGAATGGGGCGCGGGCCAATTTGGCCAAGCGGCGGGAAATTTCGGTTTTACCGACCCCGGTTGGCCCGATCATCAGGATGTTTTTGGGGTACACTTCGTCGCGTAAATCCGCCGACAACTGTTTGCGCCGCCAGCGCGACCGCAGCGCCACAGACACCGCGCGTTTGGCGTCACGTTGTCCGATGATGAAACGGTCCAATTCGGACACGATTTCGCGGGGGGTTAGATCAGTCATTCAAACCTCGGTTATTGATGTGATAGGGGGGCAGGCGGTCTTTGCCCGGGAATTCGGGCAGGGCCTGCATGATACGGGCGCGGATCTGGATCCACCATGTGCCAATGGCGGTGAAAAATGCGCCAATTATGAAAATAACGCTGGCGGTACCGGTGGTCGCGCCCATGGTTTCATTGGCAGCCCATGAAATGATCGCGATGAAATAAAACACGCCCGCCGTCAGAAAGGATCGTCGATCCACAATCAGCGCAAAGAGCGTGACAGTAATCAACAACGCCGCCGTCGACAGATACCCCATGGTCCCGCCCAGATTATACAGCGACATTGCCCCGGTATTGACCAGCGCGGGCGCGGCCAGAATGTGCAGCCAAAATCCCGTGGCCGAATATCGGCTGATGCGATGGGGGTCGCGCATATCGAACCACAGGCCCAAGGCCATCAACCCAAATCCATAGATCAAAGATGCGGCTGCCAAATGCGATCCTGTGCCCAGATCAAACAGCGATTGGCTGGGGTTTTGGGCCGCGGCATATAGCGTGGTGACATTTGCCGCCGTGGCATAGACCACGCCCAGAACATTTATCCCGAACAAAAACATCGCAAAGGGCAGGCGATAGATTGCGAAATACACCACGCTGATCACAGCCCCCGCCGCAAAGGTGGACAGATAGGTTGATTTGGAAATCGTTAAACCGGTGTCTAATGCGGCGAATACGGCAACCATTGCGCCCCCGATGGCCGCCACGGATAACATCATGCTGGGCAGGGTCATGCGCCGTTTCAACGTATAGTATCGCGCCAAATACGCGCTGACCCCGGCCAGAATAACGCCAGCCATCAAGGCCGAGGTGACAAACCATGCCACACCGAACAGACCCCCCAACAACAGTGACAATCCGACGGTCACGAAAATTTCGGCAAAGCCGCGGAAAAATTCGAACGGTTCGTCATCGGCGGCCATATGGTCCCGCTGACCCTGGCGCGATTGGACATGGGCCAGCAATGATGCGGCCTGTGCTTCGGTCACGATGCCGGCAGACACGGCGGATTTGATGTCATCACCTATATCGGTCATGGGTTACCCAATTTTGTCTACGGTTAGATTTCCGTTGGTATAGACACAGATATCGGCGGCAATGGCCATCGCTTTGCGTGCGATTGTTTCTGCGTCCAGATCCGTATCCATCATACCGCGCGCGGCGGCCAATGCGAAATTGCCGCCCGATCCAATGGCGGCCACATTGTGTTCGGGTTCCAACACATCGCCCGCACCGGTAATCACCAACAGATTATCACCATCGGTGACGATTAACATCGCCTCGAGTTTTTGCAGGTATTTGTCGGTGCGCCAATCCTTGGCCAATTCCACGGCGGCGCGGGGCAGTTGGCCGGGCGCGGCCTCTAACTTGGCCTCAAGGCGTTCGAGCAGGGTAAAGGCATCGGCCGTTGACCCAGCAAAGCCACAGATCACATCATGCCCCCCGGGTGACAGGCGGCGCACCTTGCGGGCGGTGCCCTTGATCACGGTTTGGCCCAAACTGACCTGACCGTCGCCTGCGATGACGACTTGGCCTGCCTTTTTCACGCCGATGATTGTGGTGCCATGCCACCCGGGAAATTCGTTGTCTGACAATGCAGCCTCCTGTTTGGGTCTGATTTGATATGGGGTCGGGATCCAGTTTGCACAAGCTCGGACCGATCTGCCACAAAAAAAGGCCGCAAAACGGCCCCTTTGTTTTCGCTGATCCGCAGTGGATTAGATGGATTCTTTGATCCATGCCTCAAGTGCGGCCTTGGGTGCGGCGCCTGCGCGGTTTGAGACCACTTGGCCATCCTTGAAAATGAACAGCGCAGGGATGCCACGCACACCCAGTTGCGATGCCATTTGCTGTTGTGAATCGACATCCACTTTGACGACCTTGATCTGGCCAGCCATGTCGGTTGACAATTCCTCAAGAACGGGGCCGATCATTTTGCATGGTCCGCACCATTCCGCCCAAAAATCCACAACCACGGGGACATCGGAATTGATGACCTCTGCTTCGAATGTTGCGTCTGTAACTGCGACTGTTGCCATTGGGGGTCTCCTACGTCGAAAAACTTGGCCAGACTGTATGCATGCCACCGCCCAAGGTCAAGCCAAGGCCGTGTCAAAGGGGCAATTTTGCCATTGCCTCTGCGGTATTTCCATCACGGTTGCGGTGGCTGTCCAGACAATGGCGCACCGCACCTGACGATCGGGGTAAATCGCCTGCATCGCCAAGCCATAGGCCGCCATTTGCCGCACAATGCCCAAGGGTATTTCGTCGGCGGTGGCGGGCACGGTGGCATTTGATTTGAAATCAACGACCTGCACGTGATCGGGCGCAATGACCAGCCGGTCAATCACCCCATAGATCGGCAGATCGCCCACCTGATCCAGCGGGGCTGAAACGGCCACCTCGGCCAAGACATCGGCCGCAAACAGATACTGCAGCGCTGGCGCGGTGATCACGGATTTGGCCTGACGGATTGCGTCGGGGTCCGGATCATAGCCCGCGCCCGCCAATAGGTCGGCGGCGATGTGATCCCAATCGGATTGGGGGTGATTGGGCAGGTGTTCCAACAAAATATGCACCTGCGACCCAAACAGCATCGCCGCATCCATGGACTGGCCTAAATCGCCCCCCAATGCCTTGGCCCCGCCCAGATCCGAGGGCGACAGGCTGACGCGTTGCGCCACCGGCGCAGGGGCCGCCGTGTCAACCCAAGGAGCCAGTGTTTGGTCCGCCTCTGACCCAGACGGGTTCAGGGTCTGTTGCGGGGGCGTTGTGGCGGTTGGCGTGGGCCAATCCAAATGTTGGACACGTTTGCCCACCCCGGTGGGAAAGTCACAGTCAAAGGCCCCCGATTTGTCCATGCCGATTGCAATTTGTTCGTACCAGCTGGGCGGTGTGCCGCCCAGGTCACCCGCGGCCGCCACAATCAGCCATTTTTCCGCCCGCGTCATGGCAACATACAGCAAACGATCGCGTTCATAGGTTTCCACATCCTGGCGTTCTGCAACTGCGTGTTCAACGGTGGCGGCACGGTTTTCGGCATTGGATTTCCAAACCACCATTTCGTCGGATTTGATAACCGTGTCTTTGATCCGGACTTCGCGTTTGCCGGTGTCTGGCAAAATGACAATCGGGCTTTCTAATCCTTTGGATCCATGCACGCTCATGACGCGGATTTGGTCACTGTTGGCATCCATCTGGCGTTTGATTTGCAAATCATCCGACGAAAACCAGCTGATAAATCCGGTCAGGCTTGGGACCTCGGTTTGTTCATAGGTCAGCGCCTGTTCCAACAGGGCATCGATGCCATCAATACATTCGGCGCCTACACGCCCGACCCAGCGTTTGCGGCCCTGATGTTTGATTAACACCCGTTCCAACAGGTCATAGGGGCGCAAAAAATCGGTCTGTCCGCGTAAATCATTCAACACAGCCAATTCGGCGGCATAGGTGTTCGGTGCCGCCCGCATCGCAGCCCACAGGTATTTTTCAGACCTGTAATGCGCCAAGGTAAACAAACGCTGTTCATCCCACCCAAACAGGGGCGATTTCAGGATGGTTGCCAGTGAAAAATCGTCCTCGGGCGTGACCAGAAACGACAGTAATGCAATCAGGTCGCGCACGGCCAATTCGGATTGCAAATTCAACCGATCGGCCCCGGCCATTGGTAACCCTTTGGATTTGCAGGCGCGGATAATTTCGGAAAACATTTCCTTGCGCCGCTGAACCAGGATCAAAAAATCACCCGCCCGCACAGGGCGCGGGCCATTTTTGTCGGGGATCAGGGTGCCGGATTTGATCATGCGATCAATTTCATCCGCAATGTTTTCGGCCAAGATTACCCGATGATCGGACGGGGCAGGCCGGTCAATGGGGGTTTCCCAATCCTGATCATCGGCCTGTTTTTGGGCGTCGATTACGGGCCATAAATCAACGCGCCCCGGTAATTCGGTGTTAAAGGCGCGGTGGACACTGTCGCTGGAAAATCCTGACGACCCGCGGCCATCAAACACCGCATCAACCACCCGCAAAATCGCAGCCGACGACCGGAACGAAAAATCCAGCGTCAGCGGTTGAAAGGGATGCGAAATGGCGTCCAGCCGTTGTTGAAACACATCCCGCATACGGTCAAATTCATCGGGGTCGGCCCCCTGAAACGAATAAATCGACTGTTTTTTATCGCCCACCACGAAAATGGTGCGGTTTGTATTGCTGCGGGCACCTTGGCCGGTTGTGAATTCCTGGGCCAGATGTTCGATCACATTCCATTGGGCGGGGCTGGTGTCCTGCGCTTCGTCAACCAAGATGTGGTCAATGCCGCCATCCAGTCGGTACAACACCCATTCCGCCACCGCGGGCGTGTTCAACAGATCGCGGGTTTTCAGGATCAAATCTTCGAAATCCAGCCAGCCGCGCAGCTGTTTTTCACGGGCATAGCGTGCCAAAAACACACCGGCAAAGCGATGTAGCGTCACAGCCTGATAGGCATCCGATATCGCGCGCCTGCGATCATAGTAGACCCTGACGCGCTGCATCAGATCATTTAGATCATCTATCAATGCAGCGGCGGGGCCTGCGCGTGTGGATTTTTTCGGGAATGAATCGATTTTGGGGGCCAGCGGATTTTTCCCGGTAAGCCCATTCAAAAACACATCCTCAAACGTTACGATCGCTGCGGTGTCAATTTTGGTGATATGCTGCAATTTGCGCGCAGCGGTCAGATCATTGCCCGTCTGTTTCGATAAAATGGCGACCAAATCGCGGACCAGACGCAGATCATCGGCATCAAAATGGGCCTGTATGTCCGCAATCGGATCAACCACATCGTCCAGACCAAAGTGTTGAAAAATATCGCGCGGATCTCGGGGCTGTGCCAGGATATCCCGTTTGGCCAAGATCGCCTGCACCACACGCGGCAGGTCCCGATCACTGGTCAGACCGGTCATGTCCGAAATAACGCCCAAATCATCACCTTCGGACGCTAGGGTTTCCAATATCTCATGACACAGCTGTTTGATGACGCGTTCATCAATGGCCAGAAACTGGGGGCTGACGCCCGCTTCGCGCGGGAATTGACGCAGCACGGCACCGCAGAATGAATGGATGGTCTGAATTTTCAAACCGCCAGGGGTTTCGATGGCCTTGGCAAACAGGGTCCGCGCCTGCCGCAGGGCATGATCATCGATGACATCATCCACGCCCATTTCATCCAGCGCGCGCCGCAACGCATCATCGGGTTGCATTGCCCAGCTGCCCAGCCGTTCAAACAGACGGTTTTGCATTTCGGTGGCCGCCGCCTTGGTATAGGTCAGACACAGAATGTTTTCGGGCGACACGCCCTGTAACAACAACCGCGCCACGCGGTCGGTCAGAACGCGTGTTTTGCCCGATCCTGCATTCGCAGACAGCCATGTCGACACGTTGGGCCGCGCCGCCTGAACCTGACGTTTGGTGGCATCATTCATCTGCGTCATTTCAAATACTCTTTCACGGGGTCATCTGACGGGGACCATTCGCCATATCGCGTCATTGGGTCATAGGGCGCGAAATCGCGATCCTGAAACAGGGCACGCCGCGCGGTATAGCCCTGATCGGGCCTGCGATATTGATCGATCAGTTTGTAAAATTTGGCGCGCGCGGTGTCCAAGTCCTCTTTGTTCAAGGGGATTTTTGTGTCGGCTTTGGTGGTGGATATGGCCAGAAACGCGGCATCGGCCACCTGCGCGGGGGCCAGATCATCAAAGGCGCCATCCTGAACCATCAGCGATAACAGGTACAGTTGTTTGTCAAAATTGATCTGCTGCGGACCGCTTGGCGCGGTGCCCGTTTTATAGTCATAAACAATCGTTTGCCCGCCTATGTCGTCCAGTCGGTCCACCTTGCCGGTCAGGGTGAAATCCAGATCTGGCAAAACCCAGCGCCCTTTGCGTTCCAGCGCGATTGGGGTGGCGGTGTCACGGCGAATGCGTTCTTGGGCCACGAACCATTCCGCCAATCGTTCGATCTGGTTGGCCCATTGGATCCGTGTCAAGGCCCAAGGCGCTGCCTGATCCAAGGCCGCATGGGCGCGCTCCACCAAGGCGCGTGCGCGGTCCGTGTCGGGAATGGCATCCCAATCATTGATGAAATTTTCGAAAATGTCATGCAGGACCGTGCCGCGCAAACGGGCATCGGGTTCTGCATCCATATCATCCAGTGGTTCGATCCGCAGCACATGTTTTGCATAGATGGCATAGGGATCGCGGATCAGCGTTTTGATTTCGGTCACGGATAATTTCGTGGGCCGCGCGGCAACGGGGGGGATCACACTGGGCCGCGTGGCGCGGGGCACCTGTGGGGCGCGATCAAACAGGGTGACGCGGTCTAGCCAGGTTTGCCCACGGGCGATCATGTCATCTAGGGCCTGTTTACCCCCCTGATCGGGTAAACCGTTCAACAAGTTTTGCAACCGATTGATCCAGCGCGAAGGCACGGTTTGCACGTCATCTGATTGCAGCGACCGGGTGATCCAGACGTTTTTCAAACACACCGCTGTCTGGAAATCATGCGCAGACAGCCCGATTTGCCGATCGGGCAGCAACAACCCGACCTGTTGGCGCATCGCGCGGTTGAACCATGGGTCTGCGCTGGGCGGTTCGGGCCATGTGCCTTCGTTCAGGCTGGCCAGGATGATTGTATCTGCGGTTTGAACCCGTGCCTCTAGCGTGCCAAGGATCATGATATTTTCGTGCGGTGTCTGGTAATCGCGCAGACTGTCCTGGGCCAGAATTCCCGAAAACACGTTGGCATAATCCTGCCCTGACATGGCGGGCGCGCTGTCTGCCGCTTGGGTCATGGTGTCAAACACGGCCCATGCCATTTTCCCCGCCTTGTGCAGCCATAATTCACCGCTGTCTTGCGCGGCAGGGCCACCTGCGATGGTTTCGGCGCGCATTTTATGGTGGCGCACCCAGTCGCCAAAATCGCCCTGATCTGGGGGTGTATGTGTCAAAAACGCGGATGTGACCCAGTCTGCCCATTCTGCAATGCCCTCGACCGGGGTGTTTTGGGCAAATTTCGCCAGAATTTCAGCCGTGGGATAGGGGTTTACATTGGCCCGCAGATATAACTCTAATTCGCGCGTTAGGCGCAGATGCGTGCCACGATGCGTGCCATCGGCCCCACTGTTGGTTAGGGGATGTTTTAGCAGCGCCAACAATTGCCCCGTGGTGACGCGACGGATCATATTCTGGATCACATGTCGCAAAAATCGACCGGGGGGTGACAATTGCAGCGGCGTACCGGCGCTGTCGTCTGGGATCACGTCCCAATAACTTAGCGCGGCGGTGATCTGGCGGGTCAGCTGGCGGTCGGGGGTGATGACCGCCACGGTTTTGTTTTGATCCACTGCCTCGCGCAGTTTTAACGCGATGGCCAGCGCCTCGGCCCGTTTTGATGGGGCGTTGACCCATGTAATGTCGCGGGTGGCGTCCTGCAAATCGGGCAGATTTGGCCCCTCGGACAGCCAACTGTCGGTGACAGGGGCGGGGCGCAGGGCCAGCGATATCAACGCGGTGCGGGCCCTGTTGCCCAGGGCGGCGGGGTGCCACCCCGGGATATTCGATGGATCCTGGCCCAAACTGTGGGCCACATGGGCCAACCGGTACTGCGGGTGATCCTGCGATCTAAGCGGATCGTGCAATTTGTCCCAGGCCGCGGCGGGCATATCGCGGTCGTATCCGGGCAGCACAACCATGCCCTGCGGCAAGGTCATCACAGCCTGCATAAATTCCAACGTGGCCCCGCGCGATCCGGTGGAACCCGCCACAATAACAGGGTCTAACACAGGGGAATTTTGCCATTTCTGTGCCAGATGCAACACCTGATCGCGCAGGGTTTCGCCGGGGTTCGTGCCCTGGGATTGACCGATGACATAGGTCTGGATCAATTGCACAAACCGCAATGTCCTGTCCCAATGGCCGGATTGGTCCGTTACCTCAAGGCCCGCGATTTTATCGGGATCGACGCCTTCGTTTTGGATTTCGTCCATCAGGTTTGCCAGACTGTCCGCCAGATCAAAGACCGATGCCCGCGCCGCCAAATCCGGTTCCATATCCAGCAAACGGTTGATCAACCCCACCAATTCCAAACGCTGGGCCAGATTGGATGTGCGTGTGTGTCGGGGCACCGTTTGGGCCAGGCCATGCAGATTGGTAATCACATGCAATCGTGGGTGCAACATGGCCCCCCGCCGGGTCAGGATTTGGGTGATCCGACGCTGCATTCTGGCCGTGTTTACAATAACATGCGCCCGCGCCAGTGCATCGGGCGGTTGCCCCGCAAATCTGTGCAACAGACCCGTGACAAAGGTTTCTGCAAAGTCCAATCCCAAATCAACGGCGAATAATTTATCTGTCATAATGGCCCCAAATCTGCGGCAGCGGCGTAAAAACTGTCTTGGTTTCCAATATCATACCAAGGCGCGTCATATGCCAAACCATAGGCACGCCGCCGTGCGATCAGCATGTCCCAAACCACATTCAAAGAAAAGACATTTTCCCCGATCTCGGCCAGCGCCGCGGTTTTCATAATCTGCACACTGGCATAGGTATAGCGCCCGCCGCGGCGGATTTCCCCATTGGGTGCAATCGAAAAATCACCCGCACCGTTGCGCCCCATGGCCAATTCTGGCGGCACACATAGCAACAGGGCATCCATACGGTCGGGGTCCCAATGTTGGGCCAATGCCGTGATCGGATTGCCCCCCAACCATAGGGTGTCAGAATTCAGGGTGATCGCGACATCAGTCTCTAATATGGGCAATGCGGCCTTTAGCCCGCCGCCGGTATCCAATATTTCGCCCTGTTCGGTGGTGACGCGCACATCTGTGTTGCGGAAATGCGCCTGAATTTGATCGGCGTGGTAATGGGCGTTGACCACAATCCGCCGCGGGCCAAAGGCGCGGACATGATCCAAGGTGTGGTCAATCAAGGCGCGCCCATTCAATTCCAGCAACGGTTTTGGACGATCCGCCGTCAGCGCCCCCATGCGCGTTCCAAACCCCGCGGCGAAAATCATGGCGGCCGTTTTATCAGGCTCTAACATTGGAAATAATCCGTTTTTTGTGGTCTGGGCTGGGGGCGGGTATGGTTGATACGATCACGTGGTGCAGCGCCACCAGCTGTGGATGGGTCAGCGCCTGCATGACAAATTCCCATGCACGCGGGGCCCAATCCAGATAATGATGTTTACCATCCTGTGCCGCCAATCGGGCAAAGCCCCCCAAAATCCGCAGGTTTCGCAGCAGGCTCAGCAGGGCGCAGGCGTGGGAAAATTGGTCTTTGTCATATCCCAGATGGCTTTGAAACCGGTCAAACATCTGGTCACGCAGGGCGGGGTCGATATCGCGGCGCACATCGTACAGCAGCGACACGACATCATAGCAGGGGTGCGATACCACTGCGTCTTGGAAATCGATGAACCCAACTTGGGCCAATCCTGTGGCCTGGGCCGTCCAAATCAGATTTTCCGCATGGCAATCGCGCAGGGTTGTGCACAATTGGGTATCAAAGACAGGTCGTGCATGATCCGATATCGCGCCGATGATATCGGATTTATGCCCGTCCGTCAGCGCATCGCCGCAGTAGAAATCAAACAAACGGTCCAGCAACGCGATATAGCGGTCTGCCCCCATCTGCGGCACGGATGGGCAGGGGGGCGATTGCGCCAAATGCGCCAGTGCATCAATCGCCGCGCCATAGCGTTGGGGTTGTAATTCTGGCGCAGTTCGAAATTCATCGGCAAAGCGCAGAGTGCCCAGATCCTGAACAATCATCACGCCCAGATCATGGTCACAGGCATAAATCTGCGGTGCGCCCAGCCCCAGATCGCGCAGATAGGTTGCAAGCGTTTCAAAGCTGCGGGTGTTTTCGGCGGCCTCGGGCGGGGTGTCCATCAAAATGGCGCGGGATTGCCCATCAACCAGACGGTGATAATTGCGTTTGGATGCGTCCTGGGCAATTGGCGCGCGCGTGGCATTGCCCCAGCCCTGCGATGCGACGAACCGGTCGATCAGATCAGACCTGTTTTGTGATGGTTGCATCACGAACACACCCGTTCTAAACGCGCCTGCCAATCGGCGTTGGGCGTGGTGATGCGCAGCACGCGGGCATCGTCTGTGTCGCCCATGGCAAAGTCAATGGTCAAGGCCTTGGCCGGGGCCAAATCCTGCAAACGATCGGGCCATTCGATCAAACAGATGGCAGTGTCAAACGCATCGTATAACCCCAATTCGATCACATCATCCGAGCCAGACAACCGATATAAATCCGCATGCCAAATTTCGCCCAAATTCGTGTCATAGGTTTGAACCAGTGTGAAGGTGGGCGATGGCACATCCTCGGGCGTGGATTGGTGCGATTGTATGATGGATCGCGCCAGAAAACTTTTGCCGGCGCCGATGTCGCCTGTCATCAAAATAACATCGCCCGGACGCAGCACCGCACCAAAACGCGCGGCCCAATTTGCCGTGTCATCGACCGAAGAAAGTGGAACAGAAAACGTGTGATTTCGCATGTCCACACCATGCCAGCCCATGCCCCAAAGGACAAGCTGATTTCAACGCTCTAGGCGCTGATCGTTAACAGGTCGGCGTCAGATTTTGCGGCGCGATCCAATTGGCGAAATGTCACGGCGGTATGCTGATCGGGCAGGGGCAGTACGGTGCATTCAATTTCGCGCCCGTCATCCAACATAACGCGATCATGCCAAACGCTGCGGTGTTCGATTTGGGACAGGAATTCGCGCAAATCCCCCCAAAACGGGCTGGGGCGTGAATGCAGCTGCCACGCGTTTTGCGCCTGATCAAAGGTGGTGTCTCGGATGGTTTCGCTTTCACTGATGCCCCACAGGTCTTGGTGCGCCTCGTTTGACAGGATCATGCTGCCGGACATGGAAAACACGGCGACGGCGGTGTCCATTTGATCCAACAGGCTGTAATAAAATTCCAGTTCGGACCGGTATTTGCGGGTTACGGATACCTCGGCTGTGATGTCTTCGAACAGGAATGCCAATGCGCCATCGGGATGGGGGCGACCCGAAATGCGGTAAATTTGCCCATTGGGCAGGTTCCAAACCTCGCTAAATGTGCCTTCGGCAGCGGCGGCGACCAGAACGGCCAGTTTTTCACGCCAGGATGCGTAATTTTTCGGTTCCGGCATGATGTGTCGGTCGCGCAATTTGTCGAATACGGATAACAAATTTGGCCGCGCGCTTAGAAATTCGGCGGGCAAGGTTGTCAGATCAACCAGGGCCGGATTAAACAACACCAGCTGCCGGTTGCGGTCAAAAATGGCCAAGCCAATCGACAGCGTCGCAAAGGTTTTGGTCAGGGTCTGCACGAAATTGCGCTGGGCCTGTTCCGCCTTGACGACGGCGGTGACATCCAGTGCATAATATACGGTGCGGTCGTCGATTTCATGGAAATTGACATCAAACCAAAACTGTTGCCCGCGGGTATTTTCGACCTGAATGCGTTCGTCGGATTGCTGCAGGCGGGTCGCAATATCATGCAGTCGTTCGCCCAGCGCATCGGTTAAATTACGGAACGCTTGGTTGGATGCGATTATGGTGTTGTCCTGGTTCGCTTGCCAGACTGGAAATGGGGTAGATTGCACCACGCTTTCGACTTGGTCCAAGACATGCATGGCGCGGTTTTGGATGAATAAATCCACCTGTCCCGCGTTTTGTGTCAGGCTAAAGGACATGGCACCATTGTGCAGTGGGCTGACCTGTAATGTCCCCCGATCATCCCGCCAATCCGATGCAATCGTAATGGGGCCTGTCAGCGATGTGAAATCGACATCCAACAGATCGCTAAAGCGGGTAGACAGAATATGAACAACTGCCTGCGTGGTGATGGGGGTTTGCATCCGCTGCATCAGGTCCAGGGCATCGGGTGACATTTGAATGATCCGCTGGTCAGACCACACCCATCGCAACACATCCCCGGCCGGAGGAGTGGGATTACGGCGTTTGCGATACATGGCAAGTGCCGCCAAAACCAACATCCAAGCCAATGTCGCCGCCGCCGCCGCGATCCATGCATTTTCTAACAAAACCATTCGCACAATCCATTTTTGATTAAAATGTGCCGCAGATGGTTAAGAAATGGTTAAATTAAATACATATAGAAACAAGTGCTTAATATATTTTATAGGTTCCAAAATTGGGCTTTATATAGGTTCCATCCACTCTAGCTGCAAGAGATTTAGGCGAGGTTAGCCCAGAGTGATTGGGTCACGACGAGTTTTGGGTGAACAAAGTTCGGCGTAGTCAAAATTAATTTATAATTTAGTGTGATGTTCTTTTACTCTAGTCATGTATTTGCTGCATGGCGGCAATTCCACTTTGGTTGAGGTAGAGATTGTTTGAAACTGCTAGGCAGACGACATAACTTAGAAAGGACAAAGTTATGTTTACATCAGTCTATAGAGCCATTGTTGTAGCACAGTCTGCATCTGCGGCGTCACGCATCCTTATGCATGTTTCTGACCGTCAGTTGGCAGATATGGGTATCAGCAAAGATACATTCGTTGCAGAGGCAGTTGCACGAGTGAAAGCAGAGTTTGCTGCAAAAGATAAAGCTAAAGCAGATGAATCTGTACGTGGCATGATTGCCAATCTTACAAACCCAAACTTAGTTGGGGCGGTTTAAACCAGCCCTAACTTTCCAATTTATGAATATCCCACAAAACAATTTTGTGATGAGGGTGGAGTCAGCTTAAAAGCCCTTGGAACCCAGAGAAATACTCACCAAGGATATGTCCTCACCTTGTTTACGCCCAGCGCACCGTCATAAACAAAAAGATTGAAAAACATGGACAGAAGACAACATTCAACTTGTCTTAGTAATGATTGTTGTGTGTCATACTTGGTAGCTATCTATCTTGCTTACTACCTACTACCTACTAGACACTAATTTCTTTGTATTTCAGATATTGTTCGTATCTGTGTTTGTATCCTGTAGTCTTGTTCTTAGATGGGTTGATTAGGTAGTGGTCTAGTACTTGTAAGTGGTAATCCAGATCTGGGTACTTTGTTGCCATTATATCCTGATAGGATGGTACTTCTTGTTCTGCTGCTAAGTTCATACCAACAACCCTGATACTTGCTTCCACCATGCAGTCTTTAAGTAATTCTACATCTCTTGTACCGACTATATAGCTGTCATGTACTGATAAGATTGGTTTCTTTAGTTCTACAAACCTGCTGATGATGTGATTAGTGATATGACTATCTACGTTCATAAGCCTGATACCTTGATCAGAACAAATACCATCTTCTAAATAAGGATGTTGTTTTACAAAGGTATCTAGCAACAGTCCGAGTTCGTCATTGTTTAATGTCTTTTCAACGGAGCCTGCGGGTTGTGCTTGCCTAAAGGCCCCAAAGGCAGACCCTCTATCTTTGGCATTGATAGCAGCTAGCACTAATAACTTAACTGCTTTACGTTGTTGTTTAAGGTCTAGTCTGGGACATATGACTGATCCTAGATCGTATCTGTCACCATCTGTAGGAATACCTTTCTCTGCACTTAAGATCGCAGCATGTAGACCCTTATAATCGACTTCTACAGTTGGCTTATCGTTGATTAAGATATCCTTGCGATACTCAGATCCCACCTGTTGCCAGAACCCACCATAGAACCTGCCATTACGTTCCCAAGATGCCCTACTAAAGATACGTCTTACAAACTTCTTGGACTGGTCGATCTTGATACGTTGTGTCGTTCCATCCTTCTTGGTTCTGACGACATAAGGTTCTTCTAAAGTATAAATGTCGATATAGGTTTGTTGTAGAAGGTCATTATAAGCAGCAAGATCACGCCTTATTTGGTTAGAGTCTGGTGTATCTGTGTAATCAATGAATAGCCTCTTCCTACGACCATTAGACTTTGTATAGTTGCCTTCTTCGTCAGTCTCGTAATCTGTGAGGATGACTGTTTCTTCTTGGTTGTGATGTTCTATGTCATACCCAGAGATGGTTAGTTGATTAAACTGATCTTGTAGTTTGAGTGTTGGCCTAATTCTACTTGTCCTATTAAATTGCCCATGACCTTGTCTGTCATAAGAACCATGAAGGTAATCTAAGTATTCCTCAATTACTAAGACATCTACAATATCGACTATCTTACGAGATATATGTAATGCATTGTAACGAGAGTTAACGATATACGAGTTGTTGTTACGACTTATACCAACTGAAAGAGTTGGATCCTCTAGCCAAGCAACATATAAATCTAGCAGTAAGACTTTGAGTTGTTTCTTCGGGTCACTTTTGCCAGAGTTATTTGACTTACTGCCCAGCACAGGTCCAACAATGGTAACCCAAAGTTCATCGACCAGCTTGTTGATCTCGGGATGATCAGACCATTTGTGAACGTCCAAGGGCTTGGAATGCCAAGGGTCTATTTGGTCGTTCCTTTTAGGAATGTTTTCAGGCGCATCAGTCATACGGTAAACTTAACACCATCAAACTATAATTTATCAACGACTTTGTAGTGTTGCCTTAGAAAATGCTTCTTGAATTTTGCGGTGTTAGTTTCATCAGTAACTCTAAACAATTGGTGGTATCGCTGAGTGTCGCTGTCAGTATTTTCATTTTGGCCAACTGAACTATCTGTATTGACAGTAACATGAGGATTTTGACGGTGCTGAAACATGTTTGTATATGCGCAGTAATGCTTTTCTTTGGGGGTACGTCTATGGCCTTTTCTGAAAACATTATTGATGGTCGCAAGTGGACGTATTTTGCTGACACCGTCATGGGCGGTATTTCCACTGGTGGGGGAGGCTTTGATCAAAGTGCTTCGGCGTTGCACCTTTATGGAAATGTATCGACTGCCAATAACGGTGGCTTTGTTCAAATCCGAACTGAACTTGATGAAAGCCTTGGCTCTAACCTAACAGGAATTAGCTTAAAGGTTAAAGGCAATGGTGAAACCTATTTTGTTCACCTTAGAAACAGGTCATCTATCCTTCCGTGGCAGTACTATTCAGCAGAATTTACTGCTGATAAGAACTGGACAACTATCAACATACCATTTTCGTCATTTAAGCGTTCGTCATCTTTCATGC
>CAJXSD010000003.1 GCA_913060475.1 uncultured Paracoccaceae bacterium
GACCCTGATCCTGTGGGGGGATCAAGATCGCACATACCCGTGGGATCAAATCCACCTGTTGTGGCGCACAATTCCAAATACGAATTTGGCTGTAATTCCAAATGCGGCCCATGCCCTGCATGCACAACAGCCAGAGTTGTTTCAATACATTATCAATGACTTTTTGGCTTAGTGATCGTTGTTTGGGTTTCTGATTGATGCGAACTCTGTGGGTGTCCACGACGCATTCCTCTGCTCTTGTAATGTCGGCAACTGCGTGTTCTTATCATTTCTAAATGCATTCGTAGACCAAAGAAACTCGGATTTTATGGCAGCGCATTAATGATATGGTCGCATGACCTTTCGCGGGTGACGTTATCTTCAGCTTTGGTCTTGGCCTGCCAGATGTCGTGGAGGTGACTCTTTGCTTTTGCCTGCATGGATTTCGATAGTGCGATGATCAATCGCGTCGGCTTTAAGCCTATCCACATTTGCCCTGGGCGCCGTAGGAATGAGAGTCCCAAGCAACACACAGCTGTTGGAGCGATAACTACATCCGTACCCGGCTTTATTATGGCCCCAGCATGCGTCCCCAGATACCCGCTGAAGCTACATCCCTAAAATCAGTTCAAAATCAGGTAGCATGACACCCAGCCCAAGCCCTAATTCGCATTGCTGAGAAGATCATAGGTCCAGCGAGAGCTGCGAAAATTAGTATATGCGCATTGAGGTTCAATCAAAATAAATGGGGCAGATGATCTAAAACAACTGCCCCAGCTTGTTCTTATAACAAGACTTTCATGTCCGGTGGTACGCTTTCGCCTGCCAAATCTGTGACAACTTGGGACAAATCGACAACAGATGTTTTGTTTTCCCCCAAACGGCGTAACGATACGGTGCGTTGTTCGACCTCTTTCATGCCGCAGGCCAGGATGACCGGCACTTTGCCTAGGGAATGTTCGCGGACCTTATAGTTGATTTTTTCGTTGCGCAGGTCCAATTCAGCACGGATGCCGCGGGCCTGTAGGGCGGCCACGACCTCGCGACAGTAATCATCGGCATCTGAAACGATGGCGGCAACCACCACCTGACGGGGGGCCAACCAGAAGGGCAGCTTGCCTGCGAAACTTTCGATCAAAATCCCGATAAACCGTTCAAAGGATCCCAAAACCGCGCGGTGTAACATCACGGGGCGGTGTTTGTTGCCGTCCGTGCCGATATAATTTGCGTCCAAACGTTCGGGCAGGACGAAATCCACCTGCAGCGTGCCACATTGCCAGTCACGGCCGATTGCATCGGTCAATACGAATTCCAGTTTGGGGCCATAGAATGCGCCTTCGCCGGGGTTAAGTTCAAATTCATATCCCGCCGCTTGGGTCGCGGTTTTTAGGGCATTTTCGGCCTTGTCCCAAACCGCATCCGATCCAGCGCGTTTTTCAGGACGATCCGAGAATTTGATTTGGAAGGATTCAAAGCCCAAATCCCGGTACACGTTGGACAAGAATTCGATAAAGCGTTTGGTTTCGGCTTCGATCTGATCTTCGGTGCAGAAAATATGCGCATCATCTTGGGTAAAGCCACGCACACGCATGATCCCATGCAATGCACCCGAGGGTTCATAGCGGTTGCACGATCCAAATTCCGCCATGCGTAGCGGCAGGTCGCGGTAGGATTTCAAACCTTGGTTATAGACCTGCACGTGGCAAGGGCAGTTCATGGGTTTCAAGGCGTTCACGGCCTTTTCGCGGGCATGTTCTTCGTCCACTTCGACGATGAACATGTTTTCCTGGTATTTTTCCCAATGGCCCGAAGCCTCCCACAATTTGCGGTCAACCACTTGGGGTGTGTTGACTTCTACATAGCCGCCACGGGTCTGTTGGCGGCGCATATAGTCCTGTAGGGTTGTGTAAATCTTCCAACCATTTGGATGCCAAAAGATTTGGCCCGGGGCCTCTTCTTGCATGTGAAAGAGGTCCATTTCGCGGCCCAATTTACGGTGATCGCGTTTTGCGGCCTCTTCTAACATGGTGAGATACGCTTTGAGCTGTTCTTTGTTTTGGAAGGCCACGCCATAGATGCGTTGCAGCTGCGCACGTGAACTGTCGCCCCGCCAATAGGCCCCTGCAACATTCATCAATTTGAACCCGTCTGCGGGCACCTGTCCGGTATGTTGCAAATGCGGCCCGCGGCACAGATCCTGCCAGTCACCATGCCAATACATGCGGATCTGTTGATCTGCTGGAATGGCCTCGACCAGTTCCACTTTGTAGGGTTCATTATTGTCGCGGTAATATTGAATGGCGCGGTCTCGGTCCCATGTTTCGGTCCGCACGGGATCACGTGCCGCGATGATGTCGCGCATTTTCTTTTCGATTGCTCCCAGATCTTCGGGGCTGAAGGGCTCTGCCCGATCAAAGTCATAGTACCAGCCGTTTTCGATCACCGGGCCAATGGTCACTTTGACATCTGGCCAAATTTCCTGGACCGCGCGCGCCATGATATGCGCCAGATCGTGGCGGATCAGTTCCAGTGCTGGGGTTTCGTCCTTGAGTGTGTTGATGGCGATTGTGGCATCTGCATCGATTGGCCAGGCCAGATCATAATGCGCGCCGTTTACCGTTGCGCTGATGGCCTTTTTTGCCAACGAAGTCGCGATTGAGGCTGCCACATCGGAAGCGGTGACGCCTGCGTCATAGTTGCGTTGATTGCCATCGGGGAAAGTCAGAGTGATTTGGGACATCTTGGTCCTCCTCGTCTGTTTGGCGCCCACGGAACGCCCGGTTGCGGGTTATGGTTTCTGGACGCTTAATGCCGCTGTGAGGCCCGTTCGTCAAGGTGCAATGTTTGAAAATACGGGAGCCTCCGGCGGGAGTATTTTTGCAAAACTGAAAGTGTGGTTGATTTTTCCGGGTATGGTGGGCAGTTTGGGGCAAAGAGGGGATCTGTTATGGTTGCATATGTTCAAAATGATAGGGGCCAAGCGTTGGCATTTGAGAAAACCCAAGGGCGCGGACCTTTGGTTGTGTTTTTGGGCGGGTTTATGTCGGATATGCAGGGGTCCAAGGCCACGTTTTTGGAAGATTGGGCGCGCGGTGCAGGGCAAGCGTTTGTCCGGTTTGATTATTCGGGTCATGGTCAGTCAGAGGGCGAATTTACGCAAGGAAGTGTCGCGCAGTGGGCGCGGGATGCGCAGTGTGTGATTGAGGCCTGCGCGGCACGTGAAGATATTGTTTTGGTTGGATCGTCGATGGGGGGATGGATTGCCTGCCATTTGGCCAAGATTCTGGGCCCACGGGTGAAGGGCATTTTGGGCATAGCAGCGGCCCCCGATTTTACCGAAGACAGCATGTGGGCAGGATTTGATGCGCAACAGCGTGCACAATTGGCCCAAGACGGCGTTGTGTTTCTGCCGTCTGGCTATGACCAAGATTATCCGATTTCCCAAACGTTGATTGAGGATAGTCGCGAAGTCTTGGTATTGCGATCACCCTTGCGATTTGGATGCCCTGTTGCGTTGGTGCAAGGCAGTGAGGATCAGGCCGTGACGCGCGAAACGGCATTGCGGTTGTTTGACCACATTGAGGCAGAAAGTATAAGTTTACGGTTTGTGAAGGGGGCAGATCATTCGTTTTCATCCCCGGCGTGTTTGGACATTTTGGTGGAAACGTTAGAACGATTGATCGGCAACACTACGTTGTAAATATTTGCAAAGTATCACTTTTATATTGCTTTCGTATGTATAGTCTTGCACACTAAAGTGGGTAAGAGGTGATGCAGATGAAAGATATTCCGGTTGTGTTTATTCCCGGCACGCTATGCGATGCGCGGTTGTTTTATCCCCAAATTGAAGAGCTGTCGCAGAACTGGGTGGTGTTGGTGGCCCCTCCGTTAGATGGGGGCGGGATTTCCGACTATGCGGTGCGTCTGGCGGCACAGTTGCCATTTAGGTTTTCGGTGGTGGGACATGAATTGGGCGCCTGTGTTGCGATGGAATTGGTCCGCAAGTTTCCGGAGCGTGTGGATCGGTTAGCGATTGTGTCGGCAAATGCTTTGGCGGATGTGCCAGGGGATATCACGCGGCGCGAGATTGACATCGTTGCCGCGCGCAGTGAGCCGTTTCCGGCCTGCTATACCAAGACATTGGCCACGCGGCTTGGCGAACCAGCCGCGGCCACCCCTGTGCTGGCTGCGTTGCAAGAGATGGCCGAAGCGAGCAACCCGCAGATCTATATCGATCAAATTCGGGCCATGCAAAAACGGCCCGATCAGCAATCCACACTGCGTCGGTACCGAAAACCTGTCGGTATCATTTGTGGGCGGGATGATCCAATCTATCCGCTGCGCCGGATTGAGTTTTTGGCAGAATTGGTGCCTGATGCCCAGTTATATGTGATTGAGCGTGCAGGGCATTATCCCAGTTTAGAAAACCCGATGAATTTTACTTTGGCCTTGCTGCGGTGGCTTCAGCAGCCACTTGTATTACATCGCACTGCTTAACAGGGTTTCTATATCGGATCGGATTTTGCGGCCCATTGGGTTCGTCATCGAGGAATAACCGCGTACAAAGTTTCCGTTTTGGTCGATCAAAGCTTTGTAGAAATTCCATTTTGGTTGAAATCCATGCGCTGTGGCCAGCCATTTATACAAAGGATGGGCGTCATCACCACGGACACTGACTATTTCTGTCATGGGCAAGGTTAGGCCAAAGTTCACCTCGCAAAAATCCTGGACTGCCTGGTTGGTGGACAGTTCTTGTTTGAAATCATTTGACGGGATTGCCAAGACCACCAGTCCCTGGTCGTCATATGTTTCATATAGGTTTTGTAGATCATTGTATTGCTTGGTAAATCCGCATCGGCTGGCCGTGTTTGCAATTAAAATGGGGCGTCCGCGAAAATCGGATAAATCGAATTTTTCGCCCTCAATCGAGGTAAATTCAAATGACTGCGCCTGCGATGGCTGGGCAGCTAGCGTTGCGAAAACCGAGATGACGAAAATAATGACAAAGCGCATGTGTTATCCTTTCGCATGAAAGGTAGTTTACATTTTAGGCAGGTCAATTAACGCAGGTGTCAGTTTGTCGTTCTGCCATTGATTTTGGTTGGGTTCAGCGATATTTATCTACGCTATGCGAGGGCGATATGACAAAACCTGTTATTGGAATCATTGGTAATAAACATCTGATTAACGACGAATACTTGGTTCATGCGGTTGGACAACATAACACGCATGCGGTGTCGACTGTGTCGGGATGCATTCCATTTATTGTTCCCACTGATCCACGTTTGATCGATGTGGCTGATCTGTTGGGTGTCTGTGACGGGTTTTTATTAACCGGCGGGCGCCCCAACGTACACCCCCACGAATACGGAGAAGAACCGACCGAGGCGCATGGTGAATTTGACCGTGATCGCGATGCGGTGACATTGGCGTTGATCCGCGCCTGTGTGGATCGTGGGCAGCCCATTTTCGGCATTTGTCGCGGGTTCCAAGAGGTGGCCGTTGCTATGGGGTCTACGCTATATCCTGAAATTCGCGATTTGCCGGGCCGTATGAACCACCGCATGCCCCCTGATGGTACGCTTGAGGAAAAATTTGCCCTGCGTCACGAAGTGGCGTTTGAAGAAAACGGTAAATTTCATCGGGTGTTAGGTGCAACCAGCGTAATGACCAATACCTTGCATGGTCAGGGGATTAAAACGGCAGGACCGCGGGTTGTAATTGACGGATGGGCCCCCGATGGTACGCCCGAGGCATTGTATATCGCCGATGCGCCCGGGTTTACCCTGTCGGTTCAATGGCACCCTGAATGGAACGCGCAGGATGACCCTGTATCGCGTCCGTTGTTTCAGGCCTTTGGTGATGCGGCCCGCGTCTGGAAAGATACCAAAGAGTTAATGGGCCGCAAGATTGCGTAAATCAGGTGACGGCTGCACGGGTTTGGTATTTGGGGTTATCCCATAACCGGCCCTGCATGACGCCTGCGATCCGTTCGATGGCCTGCTCTACATCGCCTGCATCGATAAACAGCGGGGTAAACCCGAACCGCATGATGTTTGGCGCGCGGAAATCACCAACGACCCCGTGATCAATACATGCCTGCATCGCGCTGTAACCATGTTCAAAGGCAAAGCTGACCTGCGATCCACGGTGCTGCGGATCGCGGGGGCTGACCAGTGTCAGGTCGGGGCAGGTGGCCTCGATCCCTTGGATAAATTGGTCGGTCAGATCAATTGAACGCTGACGCAGCGCGGCGATGTCCACGTTATCCCAAATATCCAGCGCGGCGGACAGGGACGCCATGGCAATCACCGGTGGGGTGCCCACGCGCAGACGATCAATGCCTGAGGCCGCGTGATAATCTAAGTCGAAATCAAAGGGCGCGCGGTGGCCCAGCCAACCGGCCAAGGCGGGGCGAATATTGTTTGCGTATTGGGGTGCCACGTAAATAAATGCGGGCGACCCGGGTCCGCCGTTTAGGTATTTATAGGTGCAGCCCACGGCAAAATCGGCCTGACACCCAGCCAGATCCAAATCAACCGCCCCCGCGGAATGGGCCAGATCCCAAATGGTCAAGGCCCCTGCAGCATGGGCGCGTTGGGTCAAATCGGCCATATTGTGACGGCGCCCTGTGCGGTAATCAACCTCGGTGATCAGGGTGACGGCCACCGTTTCGTCGATATGGTCTGCGACCTCTTCGGGGGCGACAACCTTTAATTCACGGCCTGCGTTTAGGGTTTCGATCAACCCTTGGGCCATATACAGATCGGACGGGAAATTGCCGCTGTCTGACAAGATCACTTTGCGATCCGGGCGCAAGGCCAGCGCCGATGCCAAGGCTTGATACACCTTGATGGACAGCGTATCGCCCACAACAACATGGCCGCTTGGCGCGCCGATAATGCGTGCAATCCGGTCACCCACCTGTTTGGGTTGATCCATCCAGCCCGCGCGATTCCAGCCCGTGATCAGCATTTCCCCCCATTCGTTTTGCAGGGTGTTCGTTACCGCATCGCGCGCCGCGCGGGGCAGGGGGCCCAGTGAATTCCCGTCAAGGTAAATCATCCCGTCAGGAATGGTAAACGCCGCTTTGGTTTTTGCAAAATCTGTCATTTTACACCTGTCCGCCTGCGATTTCGATGGTTTGGCCGTTCACCGACCCGGATGCAGGGTCACACAGCCAAAGGGCAGATTGTGCGATTTCATCAGCGTGGATCAATCGCCCGTGGCGGTTTTGTGATGTCATAACCGCCAGTGCGTCCTGTTCGCTTAGCCCTGCGCGCGTTTTGATTGCGTCTATATTGCGGGTCACAATATCTGTGTCGACATATGCGGGGCAAATCGCGTTAAAGGTATAGGGCTGGCCCATGAATTCCTCAGAATAGGTGCGGATCAAGCCGATCACCCCGTGTTTTGACGCGCTATAGGCACCCGCCCCCTTTAATCCGCGCACGCCTGCGATGGATGAAATGGCAATGACACGGCCCCAATCGGTGGTGGTCATAGATTTCATCGCTTCGCGGATCGTGACAAAGGTGCCGTCCAAATTGGTGGCCATGATTTTGCGCCACAATTCCATATCGGTTTTTTGCAGCATGCGGCCTTCGGCAATACCGGCGTTGGCGATGCAAATTTGCACGGGGCCGTGGCGGTCAACGGCCTGTGCAATCGTGTCAATTTGCGCCTGTTCGTCCGTGACATCCATCACAGCGGGGTGAATGTGATCGCTGGCGGCTTGGTCCAAAACATCCCGTCTGCGGCCCGTTATGGTCACCTTTGCGCCCTGCGCGGCCAGATTTTGCGCAATGGCCAACCCGATGCCACTGCCGCCGCCAGTGACCAAAGCATGTTTTCCCTTTAGCATGTGATCGCCTCCTTACACTTTGGTTTGACCATTCCTGAAATGCCCCGCTAAGGCAAGAGTTAGAAAAAAACAAATATTAGATATTCACAAACGTGAATTTATCCCTATGATCGACCTGTATCGAAAGGGCCATCCATGATTATTCGTTTATCCATTCTTTCCGTCTGTGTTGCCAGCAGCCTTTGGGCCAGCGAAGACATCGCAGACCAATATCCGCAATCTGAACTGTATTCAAAACCGGTTGAGGTTATCCCCCATGTGTTTTCCGCCATTGGGGCCACTGCGCCGCCCACATATGAAAATTCGGGCCATAACAACAATTTATCCTTTGTTGTGACGGGCGACGGGGTTGTGGTGATTAATGGCGGCGCATCGGTGCGGTTGGCGCAGGCGTTACATGACGAAATTCGCGCTGTGACAGATCAGCCGGTGAAACTGGTGATCAATGAAAATGGTCAGGGCCATGCGATGCTGGGCAATTCCTATTGGGCGGCGTTGGGCGTTGACATTTTGGCCCACGAAGAGGCGATCCATGAAATCCAAGAAAACGGCGATTTCATTTTGCAAGGCATGCAGCGCTATAACCGCGACAAAGCAGAAGGCACGACCGTAGCCGTTCCCAACATCAGCTTTAGCGACCGGTATGAGTATTCGCTGGGTGATGTGACGTTTGAAATCCTGCATCTGGGGCCTGCGCATGGGCCCGGTGATACACAGGTATGGATCCCGCAGTGGTCCATGATGATTGCAGGGGACATCGCGTTCCACGAACGCATGCCGCCAATTTTCGCCGACACCTGCAGCAGCTGCTGGATTGAAACATGGGAAACAGGGTTCGCGCCGCTAAACCCCACCTATATCATTCCAGGCCATGGACACCCCACAAATTTGGCACAGGTCACACGCTATACCCATGATTATTTGGTAGATTTGCGTGAAAAAATCGGGGCCCATATTGACGCGGGCGGCGATTTGGCAGGGGCCTATTACGTTGATCAGGACCGTTGGCGGAATTTGGATACATTCGAAGAATTGGCCACAAAAAATGCGGGCCGCGTGTTTGAGGAAATGGAATGGGAATGAAACACGCCTTAGGCATCTGCGCGCTATCCTTGGCCCTGGCCGCGCCTGCATTCAGCGATGATTTGCGGGACGAAATTATAGGCTATATGGATTTCGCCACCTATGATTCAGGTATCTTGGTGCCGCAACAAATCACCCAAGAGGTGTTTGAAGCGGCCGTTTTCGTCGATACACGCGATGCAGATCAATTTGCGGCAGGCACCATCCCCGGCGCGGTGAATATTGAATGGCGTGAAGTCCCCGCCCGTCTGGACGAGGTATCCGATGCCAGCATGGTGATTTTGTTTTGTAACACCGGGTCGTTGTCGGCGCAGGCGACATTTGCCGCACGCCTGTTGGGGTATGAAAATGTCGTCGTGTTGCAGACGGGGTTAAACGGATGGCGCGAAACAGCCGCCTATCATCCGCAATGATTCGCCAGTATATCGACATCCCGCCCGTCTGGTTGATCGGTGCATTGACCCTTGCGTGGCTGCAATCAACCTATGTGACGTTGGGTTTATCCCTGGATTGGCCCATCGTGCAATTTATCGGCGGGCTGTGCGTTGGCGGCGGATTTTTGTTAATTTTTTTGGCAGCGATCGAAATGTGGAAACACAAAACCACGATTATGCCGCATCAAACAGCCAACACATTGGTGACACAGGGTATTTTCAAACGATCCCGTAACCCGATCTATTTGGGGGATACGTTTATTTTGCTTGGTTTCATCCTGACATGGGATGCGGTGTTATCGCTATCATTGGTTCCCGCGTTTGTCTGGATCATTGAACGGCGCTACATCGAACCCGAAGAGGATCGTTTGAGGCGAAAATTTAGACTGGAATTCGCCAGATATTTACAGCAGACACGCAGGTGGATGTGAAATTGCGACATAATTTCAACTTGCAGCGTCAGCTGTAAAAATGTTTGTTGCGTATAGGAAACATGGATCGCACCCAAGGGTGCGCAAAACAAGGGGACGGAAACGTTGAAGATAGGGACACCCAAGGAAATATTCGCGGGCGAAAACAGGGTGGCAATGACCCCCGACAGCGCGCAACAGCTGCAAAAGCTGGGATACGAGTGTTTGATTGAAACAGGCGCAGGCGCGAATGCTGGTTTTTCAGATGCCGCCTATCAGGACGCCGGCGTTACGGTTGTCAAAACGGCCGCCGCTTTGTGGAAAGAGGCGGACATTATCGCCAAGGTGCGCCAGCCTGAAACAGCCGAATTAAAACGTCTGAACGCAGACAAAACCCTGATTTCCTTCTTTAACCCTGCGGGGAACGAAGAGGGCATGGAAATGGCCAAGAAAAAGGGTGCCAACGTGATCGCCATGGAAATGGTGCCGCGGATTTCACGCGCCCAGAAAATGGACGCCTTGTCGTCAATGGCAAATATCGCAGGCTATCGCGCTGTGATCGAGGCGGGCAATAACTTTGGCCGGTTTTTCACGGGTCAGGTGACCGCTGCAGGCAAGGTGCCGCCAGCCAAGGTTTTGATCGTGGGTGCCGGTGTGGCCGGATTGGCGGCGATTGGGACATCGACATCATTGGGTGCGATTACCTATGCATTCGACGTGCGTCCTGAGGTGGCCGAACAGGTTGAATCCATGGGGGCCGAATTCGTATACCTAGATTTCGAAGAACAACAACAAGACGGTGCCGCAACCGGCGGCTATGCCGCGGTATCCAGCCCCGAATTCCGCGACGCCCAACTGGCAAAATTCCGCGAATTGGCGCCAGATATGGACATCGTGATTACAACGGCCCTGATCCCCAACCGCGAGGCACCCAAGCTGTGGTTGGCCGACATGGTTGCCGCGATGAAGCCAGGGTCCGTAATCGTCGATCTGGCCGCAGAAAAGGGCGGCAACGTCGAAGGCACGATCAAGGACGAAAAGGTTGTGACCGAAAATGGTGTGACCATCGTTGGTTATACCGATTTCCCCAGCCGTATGGCGGCACAATCATCGTCGTTGTACGCGACCAACATTCGCCATATGATGACAGACCTGACCCCCGAGAAAGACGGCCAGATCGTTCACAACATGGAAGATGATGTAATCCGTGGCGCAACCGTCACGCATCAAGGTG
Source organism: uncultured Paracoccaceae bacterium (assembly GCA_913060475.1). GTDB lineage: Bacteria > Pseudomonadota > Alphaproteobacteria > Rhodobacterales > Rhodobacteraceae > CAJXSD01. Next base: position 11,005 of record CAJXSD010000003.1, read on the forward strand.
AAATCACATTCCCACCGCCCCCCCCCAAGGTTCAGGCGATTGCGGCAAAAACCCAGGAAAAGCCCAAAGAGCTGACCCCCGAGGAAAAACGGGCCAAAGAGGCCGAAGAGTTCAAGAAAGCCACACGCAACCAAGTTGGCATGTTGGTCATCGGTGCGGTGTTGATGTTGGTGGTTGGTGCCTTTGCTCCAGCCAGCTTTATGCAGCACTTTATCGTGTTTGTTCTGGCCTGCTTTGTCGGGTTCCAAGTGATCTGGAACGTGTCGCACAGTCTGCACACGCCATTGATGGCCGTCACCAACGCGATTTCGGGGATTGTGATCCTTGGGGCGTTGTTACAAATCGGATCAGGAAACTGGTTGGTGGTGCTATTGTCGGCCATCTCAGTTTTGATCGCAACAATCAACATCGTCGGTGGTTTTATGGTCACACGTCGCATGTTGGCCATGTTCCAGAAATCATAAGGCGGGGGATAAATTCATGGAAATCGGAATCGTTACCGCAGCTTATATCGCGGCTGCCGTCCTGTTCATCCTGTCGCTTGGTGGGCTTAGCGGACAAGAAAGCGCAAAGCGCGCCGTATGGTACGGCATTGTTGGCATGGGCTTGGCTGTTGCTGCCACGGTCTTTGGGCCTGGGATGGGCAATTACCTGATCGTTTTGGTCACGGTGGCCATTGGCGCCGTGTTGGGCCAACAGGTTGCGGGCAAGGTCGAAATGACCGAAATGCCGCAATTGGTGGCAGCGCTGCACAGCTTTGTTGGTTTGGCGGCTGTTTTCATCGGGTTCAACGCCTTTATCGAATTGGGTTCGATCAAAGCGTTGATGGCCGAGGCACCATCCACCCTGCGTGGTGAAGGGGTCTATATGTGGCTCAAGGACCAAGGCGTCGCAGGCTTTGCCGAAAAATTGGCGCACAAAGATGCCACAGAAATCGCAATCCTAAAGGTTGAGGTTTTCCTAGGCGTGTTTATTGGGGCTGTAACCTTTACAGGGTCTATCATCGCCTTTGGTAAACTGGCGGGCAAAGTGGATGGCAAGGCGACAAAATTGCCCGGCGGTCATTTCCTGAATGCGGCGGCGGCCATTTTGTCATTCATCCTGTTGATCATGTTCCTGAACGGATCAGGCATGTGGACACTGGTTGTCATGACGCTTTTGGCGTTCTTTATCGGCTATCACCTGATCATGGGGATCGGCGGTGCAGACATGCCCGTTGTTGTGTCTATGCTGAATTCATACTCAGGTTGGGCGGCGGCGGCCATCGGTTTCACATTGGGCAACGATTTGTTGATCGTAACCGGTGCGCTGGTCGGGTCATCCGGTGCGATCCTGTCTTATATCATGTGTAAGGCGATGAACCGTTCGTTCATCTCGGTTATTTTGGGCGGCTTTGGCGGCACAACTGGTCCTGCGATGGAGGTCGAAGGCGAACAAATCGCGATTGAGGCAGACGGCGTTGCCGCGGCCCTGAACGATGCGGACAGCGTTGTGATTATCCCGGGCTATGGTATGGCCGTGGCGCAGGCACAGCAGGCCGTATCCGAATTGACAAAACGTCTGCGTGCCAAGGGTAAAAACGTGCGTTTCGCTATTCACCCCGTTGCGGGTCGTTTGCCGGGGCACATGAACGTTTTGTTGGCCGAGGCCAAGGTTCCCTATGACATCGTGTTGGAAATGGATGAAATCAACGATGATTTCCCAGACACTGATGTGGCAATTGTGATCGGGTCAAACGACATCGTAAACCCCGCCGCACAAGAGGACCCAAACAGCCCAATCGCCGGCATGCCCGTGTTGGAATGTTGGAAAGCGAAACAGGTGTTCGTGTCGAAACGTGGTCAGGGTACTGGGTATTCCGGTATCGAAAACCCATTGTTCTATAAAGAGAATACGCGCATGTTCTATGGCGACGCCAAAGAGTCATTGAACAAATTGTTGACAATGATCGACTAGGTCAGCGCCAGAATATTTTCAAAAACGCCCGCCATTTCGGTGGGCGTTTTATTTTGCATTCCTGCGTGGTGCCCCCGTTTGCATACGATTGTATTCCGTAATAATTTGAAATAATTGAACTTTTCCTTTACCTTGGGCTGTAATGGTCGTAATTGTGACCCATGCCAATACTAGGATGCCCCAGATGAGCCGTCTCAAAGATCACGACATGCGCTATCGCCTTGCGAATGAATTGCATGCACGACCGTTTCCATCGTTTCAGGCACCGGGCACCGTGGCCTATCTGGCGATGAAACACCCCCAAGATGCGGCAAATCGCGATCGTGATGCAGAACGCCAAGAATTGATTGCATTGTTGGACATGTTCGGGGCCCAACATCCACAATCTGGTGCAACGCATTATTTTGGTGATTTGGGCCGGTTCAAGTTGAAATGGGAACAGCACACCGAATTTGTGACCTATACGCTGTTTTCGCCTGATTTAACGGATCGTCCCTTTGATCCGGCCGTGTTTGACGCCTTTCCCGCAGACTGGGTTGAAACCCTGACCGGCGTGCGCGTGACGTCTGCCTCAATCCGGGTTGAGGCGGCGAAAACTGATGCGGATATTTCCCAATGCCTCAAGGATTGGTTCGTCCCTGAAAGTGTGGCCGTCAGCCGCGTTTTGGACAATGCCGCTGTTGTGGCGGCCGATTTTCGGATTGACGAATTTGGGCATCAACGGATTGCTGTCTTTGTATCCCCTGAAACAGGGATGCGGCGGATCGGGCGGGTGATCCAACGGTTGTGCGAAATCGAAACCTATAAAACCATGTCGATGTTGGGGTTTGCCCGCGCGCGCGATCTGCAACACCGCATGGGCGCGCTGGATCAGGAATTATCGCAGCTGATGGCGCAGATGTCTGATCCAGCCTTTGACGCACCCGAGACATTGAATGCCTTGCTGCATGTCTCGGCAGAATTGGAAAACCTGTCTGCAAAATCGGCGTTTCGGTTCGGGGCAACCTGGGCTTATCAGGCAATTTTGGATCAACGGATCCAAGTGTTGCGAGAAGAGCGTTTTTCAGGCCGGCAGAGTTTTTATGAATTTATGATGCGCCGCTATGAACCGGCTATGCGCACCGTAAAATCAACCGAAACCCGACTGGCGGCGATGGCCGATCGTGCCATTCGGGCAGGGGATTTATTACGCACCAAGGTTGACGTACAGCGTTCGGCCCAGAACCAAGCTCTGTTGGAAAGCATGGACAAACGGTCCGACCTGCAACTGCGTTTGCAAAAAACGGTCGAAGGTCTGTCCGTTGTGGCCATCAGTTATTATGCGGTATCGCTGGCGGGGTATCTGGTCTATCCCCTGACGGAAACCTTGCAAATGTCCAAGGGGATGTTGACGGCCATGATCACTCTGCCGGTTGTTGGGGCAGTGTGGTATTTAATTCATCGTATCCGCGAAAAGATGGAATAGCGTCCAAGCCATAATTCATTACCTTGGCACCAATCACAATTGCGATCAGGGCCAGTGCGGCCGCCAATGACAGGGTGGAACCGCCCGCCAAACCGGCCCCAACGGTGCAGCCGCCCGCTGTGACACCCCCAAATCCCATCATTGCAGCACCCAAGGCATAGCGGCCCATTTGCCGCGGGCCATGAAACCCGATCCACTGCAGCCGCCCTGCAAGACCCGCGGCCAATCCTGCGCCCGCGATCACACCGGCCACCACGCCCAGCGTGAATTTCGGGCCAACCACGCTAGAGGCGGTGATCCAGAACAGGCTGTCGGCCGCGGTCAGGGTAAAGGCCATGCTTTCTAACGGGATGACGTCGAAATCGTCATATAGAACATAGCCAGTGATCACCCAACCGGCGGCCACCACAGCCCCGATACCGGCCGCACGGATCGAAATGCCGCCTGCAGTCCCAGACCGCAACGCCAGGACAAACAGGCCAAGCGCCAGCGCCCCGCCAATCCATGCCCCATAGGCAACGATGACCTCTTGGGGGCGGCTGATGTTGATGGTCACTGCCGCCAGATCCAATCGTGTTTGGGCCAGAGGGCCCTTAAGTGTTGCGTTGGCAAAGATTGCAAACATCACTAAGGTGGCCAACGCCCGCATGTTTCCCGTGCCAGACAAAACCGTCAGCCGCGATGCACACCCCCGCGTCAAGACCATGCCAGCCCCGAACAACATCCCGCCCAGCACAATCGCGATGACGGGCATCTGGGGATTATGGAACCGATGCTGTGAAAAATCGGCGATCCCAAACCAAACGGCAGTCTGCGTGCCTATGATCGCCACGGCCAATGCCATGGCCCACACGCCACCGGCCTGCCGCCGATCCGGTCCCAGAATATTGCGCCGAAAACAGAATTTGGTTTGTTCGGCCAAAACGCCAAAGATAGCGCCCAAAATCAGGGCGGCATAAAACGACGCAACCGGCGCGGTAAGTGTTTCGAATTCAAAATCTGCAAACATGGTGACACCTGCATGGGGGAAATTTTCCCACAGATACCGCGTTTTTTTTGGGAATCAATGACACTGTTGGTGGATTCAGGGTGAAATGTCGGGACAGCGTTCTGCTCATGTGTATCGGATTAGAACAGCGTTCATTTATCCTGACGGGGCCGAAAAATCGTTTTCAAAACAGATGCGAAAACGGTGGTGCTGTTTTTATTTTGCAATTACACTGCCCCCAAACGCAGGGGGCGCAATATGCCAATTATCAACCGACTGTCCGAATTATCACCCGAAATCACCGCTTGGCGGCGTGATATCCACGCCCATCCCGAGGTTTTGTACGATACGCACCGCACCTCTGCCTTGGTTGCCGAAAAACTGCGGGATTTCGGATGCGATCAGGTCGAAACTGGCATTGGACGCACGGGGGTTGTCGGCGTCATTTATGGCAGCCAGACTACATCGGGTCATGTCGTCGGACTGCGCGCTGATATGGATGCGTTGCCTATTCAGGAAATGACGAGGCTGGATTATGCGTCCACCCAGGACGGCAAAATGCACGCCTGTGGGCATGATGGGCATACGGCCATGTTGCTAGGGGCCGCCAAATATCTGTGTGAAACCCGTCAGTTCAACGGCACCGTTGCGGTCATTTTCCAACCCGCCGAGGAAGGCGGCGCAGGCGCGCGCACCATGTGCGATGACGGATTGATGGACCGGTTTAACATTCAAGAGGTCTATGGCATGCACAATTGGCCTGGGATACCGGCCGGACAATTCGCCATTCGGTCCGGCCCATTCTTTGCCGCATCCGATTTTTTCGATATCCATGTGGCGGGCAAGGGCGGACATGCCGCCAAACCGCATGAGGCCGTCGACCCTGTGATTGTGGCCAGCCATATCGTCACAGCCCTGCAAACGATTTCCAGCCGAAACACCGATCCCGTGCATCAGGTCGTTGTGTCGGTCACATCAATGCAAAGTTCGTCACAGGCCTATAACGTGATCCCGTCTTCTGTGCATCTGAAAGGCACGGTCCGCACATTGGATTCTGCGGTGCGCGATCTGGCAGAACAGCGCTTGGTTGACATTGCAACATCGACGGGGGCCGTGTTTGGCGCAACAGTTGACGCAAATTTTCAACGCAGTTATCCGGTGATGGTTAATCACGATCGTCAAACAGAATTTGCACGCGACATTGCGCGCGATATTTCCGGTCAATGCGATGATGCCCCGCTGATCATGGGGGGCGAAGATTTCGCATTTATGCTAGAGCAGCGGCCCGGGGCCTATATTTTGGTAGGCAATGGCGACAGCGCACCAGTGCATAACCCCTATTACAATTTTAACGACGATATTATCCCGGCAGGATGCAGTTGGTTTGTGCAAATTGCCCAGAACCGCATGCCACTATAGCGGGGGGTTAGCCGCCCGTGTGGCTCATGTGGCGGGTGACTTGGCCTGATACGGTCTGGCGGGAATAATCGAAATCATGCCCTTTGGGTTTTAATGTGATCGCACGGCGGATGGCCTGTTCCAAGGCGCTGTCGTCGCCGGGGAAATCGCGCAGGGGTTTGCGCAGATCGGCCATGTCCTCTTGGCCCAAACACATGTATAATTCACCCGTGCAGGTCAGGCGGACGCGATTGCAGCTTTCGCAGAAATTATGCGACAGGGGGGTGATGAACCCGATTTTTTGTCCTGTTTCTTCTAATCGGACATAGCGGGCGGGGCCACCTGTCCGTTCGGCTAAATCCGTCAGCGTATAGGTTTGCGCCAAGGCTGCCCGGACATCGTCCAGCGCCCAATACTGGCCGATCCGGTCGATTTCGCCCATATCGCCCATAGGCATCACCTCGATCCATGTCAGATCCATGCCGCGTTCGGCGCACCATTCGGTCATCGGGATCAATTCGTCTTCGTTAAATCCCTTAAGGGCGACGGCATTGATTTTTACCTTTAACCCTGCTGCCTGTGCGGCATCTAATCCACGCAGCACTTGGGGCAGGCGGCCCCAACGGGTGACGCGCGCAAATTTTTCCTCATCGATGGTGTCCAGCGATACGTTGATACGGCGCACACCGGCGGCGTATAAATCCTGCGCAAAGCGTTCCAATTGTGATCCATTGGTCGTGACGGTCAATTCGCGCAGGGCCCCCGTTTCCAGATGCCGCCCCATGCTGTTGAAAAACTGCATAATATCGCGCCGCACCAGCGGTTCGCCCCCCGTGATGCGCAGTTTTTCCACGCCCAGATCAATAAATTTGCTGCACAGGCGATCCAATTCCTCAAGCGTCAGCAATTCCTTTTTCGGCAGGAATTGCATGTTTTCCGCCATGCAATACACGCAGCGAAAATCGCATCGGTCTGTGACCGAAACGCGTAGATATGTGATGGCGCGATGAAAGGGGTCTATCAATGGTGCTGTCATGTCGCTAAGCTAGGTGCAGCTGGCTTGGGTGGCAAGCCTGTCCAGACCAGTTTTGGAAAAAAACCGACAGATCGGAGCGTAAAATGTTGCCAATGCGAAATGTGATTGCCGTCAGCTGTGTCGTTTTGGCGGGCTGTGCCCAGATACAACCGCAGCCCACGCCCGAACCTGCGCCACCCGCTGCGCCGATATCCCAGCCCGTGGTTTTGGAAAACACAGGGCAGAACACATCACCTGATGATCTGGATGTCGTCAGTCGTGAAGATCGTGAAATCGCCTTGGCCACTGTGGCGCCCGATGCGCTGCGCAAACTGGGCACGGTGGTGGGCAGTTTGGGCAATCCAGCCGAGGTCGGGTTTTGGGTCAAAACCGGATTTGTCGACGCACCCACCACGGGACAGATTACCAATCTAGCGACAGGGGACAGCGTCAATGTCGATTTGTTCCCGCGCACAGGCGCGACAGACGCGGCCGAGGTGTCGTTATCGGCCTTGCGCGCCATCAATGCACCCTTGGCTGGGTTGTCGAAATTTGATCTGTTTGTGCGGCCCTAATCGGACAGATGGCGCAGCGCCTCTCTGCGGGCAAAGGGTTTCATTTGATCGCCATACTGCGCCATAAAGTCATGCGTGCGCTGGGCGTCATGGCGTGACAAATCCCGCAGCCACCATGCGATGGCTTTCTGAATGAACCAATCGTGGTCTGTGACCAGTTCTGCCGCCCATCCCAGGACACGATCGCGGATGACCAAATCCTGTGGTTTGGGGAAATTCTGTTTCGTCCACGGCAATGTAGTGACCAAGGCCGCGCGGCGGGTCCACATGTGGTCAGATGCGGTCCATTGTTCCACTGTCTCTATGCGTTCAGGATCCGCAACAACCCGTTTTTGCGCGGCAGAACAGGCATGATCTGCGATGGCCCAACTGTCAAAGTCGGCCACCCAAGTTTGGATCAATTCCCACACCGCATCATCATTCTTGATGCGTGCTTGGGTCAGTAATTTGGCGGCGGTCACGCGGGCCTCAAAGATGTTTGTGGCCCATAACTCAGACGCCAAGGCAACGCGTTCAGCCACAGATAGCTGCTGACGCCACAGTTTGGTCAGGTCGTTAATCCTATCATTGCCAACCCCCAAATAGGGGCGGTCGATTTTATGATAGGCCTGCTTGGCCGCGATTGTTGTTGGATCAGCATGCTGTCGCAACGCATCCAACGCTTGGTCAAGGTTCATTCCACTGTCACCGATTTGGCCAAGTTGCGGGGTTGGTCGATATCCGTCCCCTTGGCCATCGCCGTGTGATAGGCCAAGAGCTGCGCAGGCAGGGCATAGACGATGGGCCCGGACAAATCCCCTGTCGCGGGCAGTTCCAGCAGGCTGTGCGTGCCGTCAGATGCGCTGGCGCGACCTTGGGCGTCAGTGATCAACATGACTTGGCCATGGCGCGCCATGACCTCTTGCATGTTGGATACGGTTTTATCAAACAACCGATCGTGTGGGGCAAAGACGACAACAGGCAATGCGGGTTCAATCAGGGCAATCGGCCCATGTTTCAATTCGCCTGATGCATAGGCCTCGGCATGGATATAGGACAGCTCTTTTAGCTTGAGTGCGGCCTCAAGCGCTGTGGCAAACATCACACCGCGCCCCAGGAACAAAACTGACGGGGCCGGTGCCAATGTTTTCGCAAGGCTGGCGATGTCATTGTCCAATTTCAGGGTTTGTCGCATTAAATCAGGAACTTGCCGCAGGTCCTTCATGTGGCTTGCCAGCCCATGGTCATCGATGGCACCCTTGGCTTGTGCAGCCGCCAGCGCCAGCAGTGCCAAAACCGTCAGCTGATTTGTATAGGCTTTGGTCGAGGCGACCGATACCTCGATACCGGCCAAAATGGCCAGGGCCAAATCCGCTTCGCGCGCGATTGAGGATGTGCCAACATTGACCAGCGACACAATCATATCGGCCTGATCCTTGGCATAACGCAGGGCCGCCAGCGTGTCGGCGGTTTCGCCCGATTGGCTGACAAAAATGGCCAAGGTGCGCGGTGCGATGGGCGGTTCGCGATAGCGAAATTCTGATGCGACATCCACCTCGCAGGGAATGCGTGCGATTTGTTCGAACCAATATTTCGCGGTCAGGCAGGAATAATATCCTGTCCCACAGGCGACCATCAAAATGCGATCAAATTTTGTAAAATCTAGGGCCTCGGGCAGGGCGGGGATGCCATTGGGGGCGTATCGTGCCAGGGCTTCGGACAGGACCACGGGTTGTTCGTGGATTTCCTTGGTCATGAAATGTTTGTGGCCGGCTTTGTCGATAACGGTGGCCTGCGCCTCGATGCGTTGAATGTCGCGGTGCGCGGGCGCCCCCGTTGCATCAATGATATCGGCGCCATCGCGGGTGATGAATGCGATATCGCCTTCGTCCAGATAGGTGATCTGATCTGTCATCGGGGCCAAGGCGATTGCGTCACTGCCCACATACATTTCACCATCGCCATGCCCGATGGCCAATGGGCTGCCTTTGCGCGCGGCGATCATCAGGTTTTCGTGGCCTTCAAACAAAAACAACAGGGCAAAGGCACCGTCCAATTCCGCAATCGTTGCCTGAACGGCGGCTTTGGGATCATGTCCTTGGGCCAAATAATGCGCGCAGAGCATGGCAACCGTTTCGGTATCGGTATCGGTTACCGGCGAATACCCATGTGCAGACAGCGTTTCGCGCAAGTCGCGGAAATTTTCGATGATGCCGTTATGAACAACCGTGACAGGGCCACAGGCGTGGGGGTGTGCGTTTTGTTCGTTGGCGGCACCATGCGTGGCCCAGCGGGTGTGCCCAATGCCTGCCAGTCCGGCCAAGGGATTATGGACAAGCACATCAGACAGGTTGACCAATTTGCCAACGGCGCGACGACGATCCAGCAGGCCGTTGTTCACGGTTGCAATCCCTGCACTGTCATAGCCGCGATATTCTAGACGTTTTAGCGCATCTACCAAAATTGGGGCCACCTGATGTTGGCCCAATATACCCACAATACCACACATATTACTGATCCTTTTGGTCGCGTTTCGCTTTGCGCTGTTTTAACATTTCGACCAACTTGATGGCGGTCCCTGATTTGTTGTCCTGCGGTGCACGCGAAATGGCCAAATCACCGGCCGGCACATCGCGGGTAATAACTGATCCACTGCCCGTCATCGAATGATCGCCCAAGGTCACAGGTGCCACCAGCATGGTGTTCGATCCGACAAAGACGTTGTCGCCAATCGTTGTTTTATGTTTCATCACACCGTCATAGTTGCAGGTAATCGTGCCTGCGCCGATGTTTGTGTTTTTGCCTAGGTCCGCATCGCCGATATAGGTCAGGTGATTGACCTTGGATCCTTCGCCGATCTGGGCATTTTTGATTTCGACAAAGTTGCCGATTTTTACGCCTTCGGCCAATTCGGCACCGGGGCGCAGGCGGGCATAGGGCCCCACGACACTGTCGCGGGCAACATGGCATCCCTCAAGGTGGCTGAACGCGCGAATGGTCGCACCGCTTTCGATGGTGACATCGGGTCCGAACACAACATTGGGTTCAATCACGCAGTCGCGGCCAATCACGGTGTCATAGGCGAAATAAACTGTGTCCGGCGCAAAGAGTGTAATTCCATTTTCCAACATGTCCCGACGGGTGCGCGTTTGGAATGCGGCCTCGGCCTGGGCCAAATCAACACGGGAATTCACACCCAGCGTTTCCGCTTCGTCACAAATGACAACGCGGGCCGTTTTGCCGTGGTTGGTTGCGATTTCGACGCAGTCTGTCAGGTAATATTCGCCCGACGCATTTTTGTTTTCGGTCTGATCAATCCATGAAAACAGTTCAGACGCCTTGGCGCACATAACGCCACTGTTACACAGGGTCACGGCACGCTCTGCCTCTGTTGCGTCCTTGAATTCGACAATACGCTGCAACTGGTCGTCATGGGCCATCAAACGGCCATAGCGCGCGGGATCGGCTGCGTGGAACCCCAAAACAACCAGATCGGCCGACTGGCGGGCAGCTGCGATTTTTTCGATTGTCTCATCGCTGATAAAGGGCGTATCCCCATAGAGCACCAAGACATCGCCATCATAGGCCCCCAGCGCATCGCGGGTTTGTGCGACCGCATGGCCTGTTCCCAATTGTTCGGCCTGTTCGACGATGACGGCCGTATTGTGATAATCGCGTGTGGTTTTTGCCACTGCGTCAAATCCGTGTCCTGCGACAACCACGATGTGATCGGGGTCAACGGATTGCGCTGTGCGCAGGGCATGGGCCAGCATGGGCACCTGTGCCAATGGGTGCAAGACCTTGGGCAGGTCAGATTGCATGCGTGTGCCTTTGCCTGCGGCCAAAATTACGACGGCGATGCCCATTATGAAATCCTTATCCAAATTTTGGTCCGTTTTAACGTCAAATTCCCAAGGTGCAAGGCGTGACCGGGTCAACTAAGGTTGCGAATTGTTTCAAGGCGTGGCAAAAATTCGCCCAAACCAACGAGGAGGCCACATGCGCACCATTGTTTTTGACCTGGATGGCACATTGGCCGATACCAGTGGGGATCTGATTTCGGCGGCAAATGTGTGCCTGCGCGACATGGGGTTGGCCGAACTTTGCCCGCAAACGGACAAGGCGACCGCGCTGCGCGGGGGGCGTGCGATGTTGCGTTTGGGAATGTCCCGCGGTCCGGATGGTATTGATGAGGATCGCATAGATGCCTATTACCCGGTTTTGTTACAGGCCTATGGCGCGGATTTGAACACGCATACCCAATTCTTTGACGGTGCTCTGGCCTGTGTGGACCATCTGCGCCGTCGCGGGGACCGTGTGGTGATTTGCACGAATAAACCCGAAGGGCTGGCCGAACAGTTGATGCAAAACCTAGGCGCGCGTGATTTGTTCGATGCGCTGATCGGCGCGGATACATTGCCCACACGCAAACCTGATGTGGCCCCCTATATCGCCGCAGTGGACCGTGCGGGGGGGCAGGTGGCGCGGTCGTGCATGATCGGCGACACCGTCACCGATCACAACACGGCCCGTAATGCCGGCGTGCCCAGCATATTGGTCGATTTCGGACCCGGAGACGAAGACGTACACGCCCTGCAGCCCGATGCCATTTTGCGCCATTTCAATGATTTGCCTGATATTCTGGATCGCCTGTTGGGTTCATAACGCGCCTTAGGCGGGGACGGGCAGTAACACCTGGTTTGTCAACAGGCTAAGTTCGGAATGATCCAGCGCATCCACCGCATCTTCGATCCGGTTTGCGCGGTCCTGGCCCAAAATGGGGTCGGTCAGTCGATGAAATTTATCGCGCAATTCGTCGGCGCTGGGCGGGGCGGTGTGATCCCATTTGGGTTCGTGCCAGTCGCTGGTGACACGTTGCCCGTTTGACAGGGTGATTGCAATTTTGGCGTATCGCTTTAGCGGGAATTCGGCATTGGCAAAGGGGTCTTCGACCATCTCGATCATCTGCGATAAACGCTGAACCTGAGGGGTGGCAAGGGCATCATCTGCAACATCCTCGGGCGTCACATCACCGCGGACCAGGGCGATGGCAACGGGAAAGGATGTGGAATACTGCGCCTCTTCCGTGTTTACGGGGTCATTGGTCGCAAGGCGCACGGATTCGTGAAACGTCTGAATTTCGATCCCCGTAATCATTTCCGGAACCAACCCATGTTGGCGCCGCAGGGTCAAGGCCGCCTCGATCGGGGCTTGGGCCCAGCGGCAGACGGGATAGGGTTTGTAGTATTGTTCCAACATATACCAGCGCGATCCCAGATCATCCCAATACTGCGTCGCATCCTCGACCGTGATCGCCGGCGCACCGGTAAAGCCCGATTGTGCCAAACGCACAGCCGATACGCCCGCCATAGCCCCCCAGCCAGATCCATCCTTGACCATCGTGGGATGATCAATGCAGCGCATCATTTGGCTGCGCGGCCCATGATATTCCGCGATCCCAAGGGCATGGCGGGTTTCGTCGTGGGTCAAATGGGCAATTCGCGCACCGGCTGCGGCGGCGGTCACGGCGCCCCAGCTGCCCGATGTGTGGTAATCAGGCACAGTTGAATGTTGCGCAATTGCGGCGCGTGCCCCGAATTCATATCCCATCAACAGTGTCGACATAAATTCACGCCCCGAAATTTGTTCGCTGTATCCCAGGGCCAAAACGGCCGGCAGCAGGGGACAGCCGATATGCCCCTTGGCCGGATTAAACCCGTCATGGGCATCCACACTGTCGATTGTCATGCCCGCCGCCAGGGCTGCACCGGATGCGGATGCGGTTCTGCGATCAAATAACATCGGGATGACGCCGCCGAATTCCTGTGCCGCGTGGGATCGTATCACGCGCGACATCTTGGTTTCCGTTCCCGCCGCTGCCACGCCCAGCAAATCCAACAGGCTAAGCTTACACCGTTCTTGTACAGGATGGGGCGCTTGGTCAAAGTCGAGCGCATGAATAAAGTCAATCGGTAACATGGTTGGGCCTTGGGCTGCAGTGACATCTTGGATGATCTATGGTTTCCCAATTTTTGCAAGCAAAGTTTTAGGTTTGCGACAGGATTGCGGCCCGTGATGTCGTTTGTAACCATTGACCCGTAGCTTGATGTTGATAAAACATGCGGCATGAGCAAAGTATTTACTGGAAATTTCACCCAGCAAGAACCCATTCCCGCCACAGGGATTGAGGCCGCCGTTGCGGTCATGAAATCTGGTCGCATTCACCGCTATAACGTGGTGGGCGATGATATTGGCGAAACGGCACAGCTTGAGTTAGAGTTTGCCGATTATGTCGGATCCAAATATTGTTTGGCTGTCGCCTCGGGTGGATACGCGCTGGCCACCGCGATGCGCGCGGTTGGGGTGCAGCCCGGGGACATGGTGCTGACCAATGCCTTTACGCTTGCGCCTGTGCCGGGTGCAATTGCCGCCGTTGGGGCAAAACCCGTCTTTGTCGGTGTGACCCCATCGTTGACCATTGATTTGGACGACCTGCGCGAAAAAATTTCCCAGGCCAAGGTTTTGTTGCTGTCGCATATGCGGGGCCATCTGTGTGATATGGATGCACTGCTGGAGCTGTGTTGCGCCCATGGCGTCATCGTGGTCGAAGATTGCGCCCATACCATGGGGGCCAAATGGAATGGCCGCATGTCTGGCACGGATGGGTTGGTAGGGTGTTATTCAACCCAAACCTATAAACACATCAATTCTGGCGAAGGCGGCCTGTTGGTCACCAACGACCCTCAGGTCATGGCCCGCGCAACAATGATGTCGGGGTCCTACATGATGTTCGGGAAACATCCCGCCGGACCGGATGTCGATGTCTATGATCAAATCCGCTATGAAACCCCGAATATGTCGGGCCGCATGGATCATCTGCGCGCGGCGATTTTGCGCCCGCAGTTGGCGGATTTGGATCGGCAAATCGCGCGGTGGAATGATCGATACCGCCGTGTGGAACAGGCGATATCCGATTGTGCCGGCTTGACCGTTATCAAACGTCCGCAGGCGGAATTTTACGTGGGCTCTTCAATCCAGTTTTTGTTGATGGATTGGGCGGGGGCCGATATTCAATCGGTTCTTCAGCGCTGTGCCGCGCGGGGCGTTGAATTGAAATGGTTTGGGGCCCCTGAACCGGTCGGGTTCACGTCACGCTATGACAGTTGGACCTATGCGCCCAAACAATCCCTGCCTGACAGTGATCCCATTTTGCATGCTATTTTGGATATGCGTTTGCCGTTGACCTTTGATCTGGCTGATTGTGATCTGATCGCAGAAATCATCTGCGAAGAGGTCACGGCCGTTTACACCGCAACACAGGCATAACCGCCAAGGCTAGGGGGGCGGCGCATCAATTTCGATGGCGCCCGGCTCGGCCTTGTGGGCGGGTTCTAGGTGGATGTGGGGTTTAATCTGGGGATCTTGCGCCTTTAATGCGGATTCAATCTGGTCACACAGCTGATGCGCGTCATAGACGGTCATATCGCTGGGGACGATCAGGTGAAAATCGACATAGGTGTAATGCCCGTCAAATCGCGTGCGCAGATCATGGGCCTGTAACGCGCCGGTGCCAAAGTGGGCGATTATGGCACGGATTTCGCCAAGGCGGGTTTCATCGACCGCTTCGTCCAGCAAAACGCCCAACGACCCTCGGATCACTTGCCATCCTGACCATAGAATATGCAGCGCCACAACACAGGCCAACAATGGGTCCAGCCAGGGCAAACCAAACCAGACGGCGGCCCCGACGCCAACAATGACACCGGCGGACGATACGACATCGGTGCGTAAATGCACCCCATCGGCCACCAGGGCCTGCGATCGCAACGCGCGGCCTTGGTGGATTAAAACCGTGCTCCAGATTGCGTTGATGACACCGGCGGCAATGTTCAACCCAATCCCGATATCGACATTTTGCCAGTCGCGCGGGGTGACAAAGGCGTCAATTGCGTTCCACAGGATCACGATTGCCGCCAGGATGATCAGAACGCCTTCGGTGACGGCGCTGATAATTTCCGCCTTGTGATGGCCGTAATGATGGTTGTCATCGGCTGGCATAGCGGCCAATCGAATGGCCCATAACGCCGCCGCAGCTGTGGCAACATTTACAATGCTTTCTAACGCTTCGGACATCAATGCGACCGATCCGGTCAGGGAATAGGCCAGTGTTTTTAGGCCAAGTACAACAAACCCGATAATAAGGCTGAAAATCGCAATGCGTTGGGCGCGGGGCATGGGCAGGATCCTGATCACTAGACGTGACTGATAACAGCACGCCCCAGTCCGGTGCAAGTCAAAAACCCAAGCGGGCGGATCACCTTTGGGCTTGACCAAGTGACCTGAGTAGTGATTAATATTGAACAACTGTTCAATAAAGGGGTTCGCTATGTTTTTATCGTCCATGACCTTTGACCTAGGCGAGGATGTAAACGCCTTGCGCGATATGGTGCACCGTTGGGCCCAAGATCGGGTCAAGCCAATCGCCGCCGAGGTGGATCGCACCAACGAATTCCCCGCCGATCTCTGGCGTGAAATGGGGGAATTGGGGTTGCTGGGCATTACGGTTGATCCTGAATGGGGCGGGGCGGGCATGTCCTATCTGGCCCATGTTATCGCCACCGAAGAGATTGCCCGCGCCAGTGCGTCGGTCAGCCTGTCCTATGGGGCGCATTCAAACCTGTGTGTGAACCAAATCAAACTGAACGGTACCGATGAACAGCGCCGAACCTATTTGCCCAAATTGATTTCGGGTGAACATGTGGGGGCGCTGGCCATGTCTGAACCCTCTGCTGGGTCGGATGTCGTGTCGATGCAGCTGCGGGCCGAAAAACGCAACGGTTACTATGTGTTAAACGGTAACAAATACTGGATCACCAATGGTCCGGATGCCGATACCTTGGTTGTTTATGCCAAAACGGATATGGATGCCGGGTCCAAGGGTATCACTGCCTTTATCGTTGAAAAATCGATGACCGGATTTTCCACATCGCCCCATTTCGACAAATTGGGGATGCGCGGGTCGAATACGGCCGAATTGATTTTCGAAAATGTCGAGGTGCCGTTTGAAAATGTTCTTGGGTCCGAGGGCAAAGGCGTGCGCGTTCTGATGTCTGGGCTGGACTATGAACGCGTGGTTTTGTCTGGCATTGGCACGGGCATCATGGCCGCCTGTCTGGACGAAGTCATGCCCTATATGGTCGAACGCAAACAATTTGGCCAAAGCATTGGTGATTTCCAGCTGATGCAGGGCAAGATTGCGGACATGTACACCGCCATGAACACCGCCCGCGCCTATGTCTATGAGGTGGCCCGCGCCTGTGATCGGGGCCAAGTCACCCGCCAAGATGCCGCCGCCTGCGTTCTTTATGCGTCAGAAGAGGCGATGAAAGTGGCCCACCAAGCGGTTCAGGCCATGGGCGGTGCTGGGTTTTTATCAGACAGCCCCGTCAGCCGTATTTTCCGCGATGCCAAGTTGATGGAAATCGGCGCAGGCACATCCGAAATTCGCCGCATGTTGATTGGCCGCGAATTGATGGCCAGTCAGCGCTAGGCAGGGGTAGGTACACAATGGCAGTCCGGTTTCCATGGATGATTGTCACGGTTTTGGGGCTGGTCGCCATTGTTTTGGGGGCACGACTGGGTCTGAAAACCGTGCGTTTGACGGAAACGGATATTATTGACCACTATGTGTCGGCCTATCTGGCAACCATGCAGTCTTCGGGATTGATGGTCGATAGCGGGTATTGCCACGCGGAACCTGGGGGAAATTGGTGGGAACGCCTGCGGGTGGTCTGCGATACGCCCAGTTCTGATATCTGGGTCTATTCCATCGGGCACTGGGGGCAATTGTTGGGCGGGCATCCGCAATTAAACCCCGGGGGTTCATCATGATCACACGCGACCGCGATTATGACACCACCTATGGTCAGTTTCGGTGGGATATCCCCGCGTTCCTGAATATGGCGGTGCAAACCTGTGACGATTGGGCAAACCGCGCGCCTGATCGATTGGCTATCCTTGATGCAACCGATTGTGACAATCTGCGCCGCTATAGCTATGGCGATCTGCGCCGACATGCGGA
The DNA here is from genome assembly GCA_913060475.1 of uncultured Paracoccaceae bacterium. Taxonomy (GTDB): domain Bacteria; phylum Pseudomonadota; class Alphaproteobacteria; order Rhodobacterales; family Rhodobacteraceae; genus CAJXSD01. The sequence continues at coordinate 28,462 of CAJXSD010000003.1, forward strand.
TACGATGGCGCAGGAACTGATCAACCGCGGTGTCACGGCGGGCGACCGCGTGGGGGTGCTGAGGTCCCAAGATATCTGGACGGCCGCGGCCCATATCGCCATCTGGAAACTGGGCGCTGTATCGATCCCGCTGTTTAAACTGTTCGGATCGGATGCCCTGTCCACGCGCCTGCGCGATGCGGGGGCGCGTGTTGTTATTGTGGATGGTGACGACCATGCAGGCCTGCAGGATTTGGATGTGCAGGTGTTGCGCCCTGATGGTATGCCACTCAGCGATCAGATGATCGAACCGCTGCGCACAATGCCAGACACGCCTGCGGTTTTGATCTATACCTCGGGGACCACGGGGGCGCCCAAGGGTGCGTTGCATGGGCACCGTGTGCTGACGGGACATATTCCGGGCGTTGTGGTCAGCCACGATTTTTTGGGCCAGCCTGAGGATTGTATCTGGACCCCCGCAGACTGGGCCTGGATCGGTGGGTTGTTTGATGTGTTGATGCCCGGCCTTGCGCTGGGCGTGCCGGTTGTGGCGGCGCGTGCATCGAAATTTACCCCGGATCAGGCCCGCGCAATTATCACGGCCGCCGGGGTGCGCAATGTCTTTTTTCCACCCACGGCGTTGCGCATGTTGCGTGCAGCGGATGCGACGATCACGGGCCTGCGGTCTGTGGCCAGTGGCGGCGAACCACTGGGCGCGGAAATGTTGCAGTGGGGGCGGGATGCGCTGGGCGTGACGATCAACGAATTTTACGGTCAAACCGAATGCAATATGACCGTGTCCAGCTGCGGGGCATGGTTTGAAAATGCCCCTGGCGCGATCGGAAAACCTGTGCCCGGCCATCAGGTGGATATTATCGATGATCAAGGTCACCCCACCCGGGCCGAGGGCGACATCGCCGTAGTCCGCGGATCGGCCAGCATGATGCTGGAATATTGGAACCAGCCCAAGGCAACGCAAGAAAAATTTCGCGGGGATTGGATGTTAACCGGGGATCGTGGGATATGGCGCGATGGATATATCCAGTTCGTGGGCCGCGATGACGATGTGATCACCACCGCAGGGTACCGCGTTGGCCCGTCCGAAATCGAAGATTGTCTGTTGACCCATCCTGCGGTCGCAACCGTCGGTGTCGTGGGCAAACCTGATCCACTGCGCACCGAAGTCGTCAAGGCCTATGTCGTGGTGAAACCCGATGTTTCGGCCACGGATGCCTTGGCCCAAGATTTGATAGATCATGTCAAACACTGTGCGGCAAAACATGCCTATCCCCGCGAAATCACGTTTCTAGACGCTTTGCCCATGACCGTGACGGGCAAAGTCATCCGCAAAGAATTGCGCGCCCGCGCAATCGCTGAACTGAAAGGACACGCGCCATGAAATTAACATCGCGCATTATTCCAAATTCACAGGAATTTCGGGACAATCAAACGCGCAACCAACAGGCGTTGGACCTGGTCCAGCAGGTGGCGCAGGCGGCGGCACTTGGGGGCGGTGAAAAATCGCGCGAACGGCATGTATCGCGGGGAAAAATGTTGCCGCGCGATCGTGTCGTGAACCTGTTGGATGTGGGGTCACCGTTTTTGGAAATCGGGGCCATGGCGGCGCATGATATGTATGATAACGCCGCCCCCGCAGCCGGGGTTGTCGCAGGGATCGGGCGTGTACATGGCATGGATTGTATGATCGTGTGCAATGATGCCACGGTCAAGGGGGGCACATATTACCCCATGACGGTCAAAAAACACCTGCGTGCCCAGGAAATCGCAGCAGAATGCCATCTGCCCTGCATTTATCTGGTCGACAGTGGTGGCGCAAACCTGCCCAATCAGGACGAAGTGTTCCCAGACCGTGACCACTTTGGCCGCATTTTTTATAACCAGGCCCGCATGAGCGCAGCAGGCATTCCCCAGATTGCTGTTGTGATGGGGTCGTGTACCGCAGGCGGGGCCTATGTGCCGGCGATGTCGGACGTGACCATTATTGTCAAAGAACAGGGCACAATTTTCTTGGCCGGTCCCCCCTTGGTCAAGGCGGCAACCGGCGAAGTGGTCAGCGCCGAGAATTTGGGCGGCGGTGATGTGCACACGCGTCTGTCTGGTGTTGCCGATTATCTGGCCGAGGATGACGCGCATGCGCTGGCGCTAGCGCGGCAGGCGGTGCAGTCGTTGAACCGGCGTCGCACGGATACGGTCGCCTGGGCCACGCCCGAGGATCCCGCCTATGACCCCGCCGAATTGCTGGGCGTAGTGCCTGCGGATCTGAAAACCCCCTATGACATCCGCGAAGTGATCATGCGTTTGGTTGATGGGTCTCGATTTGACGAATTCAAACCGCGTTTCGGCGAAACGTTGGTGACGGGGTTTGCCCATGTTATGGGCTGTACGATTGGGATCATAGCCAACAATGGCGTTTTGTTTTCCGAGGCCGCACAGAAAGGCGCACATTTTGTCGAATTGTGTTCACAACGCAAAATTCCGCTGGTGTTTTTGCAAAATATCACCGGTTTTATGGTGGGGCAGAAATACGAAAACGAAGGGATCGCGCGACATGGTGCCAAGCTGGTTACAGCCGTGGCCACCACGTCAGTGCCTAAAATCACCATGTTGGTGGGCGGATCCTTTGGCGCGGGCAATTATGGCATGGCAGGACGGGCCTATCAGCCTCGGTTTTTGTGGACTTGGCCCAATTCGCGCATTTCGGTCATGGGCGGTCCGCAGGCGGCGGGTGTTTTGGCCACGGTCAAACGCGACGGCATCGAACGCGCCGGCGGCCGTTGGAGCGCCGAGGAAGAGGCCGCGTTCAAACAACCCACCTTGGACATGTTCGAACGTCAATCGCATCCGCTTTATGCCAGTGCACGATTGTGGGATGATGGGATCATCGATCCCCGTAAATCGCGTCAGGTACTGCATTTGTCGCTGATGGCTGCCCTGAATGCCCCGATCGAGGACACGCGTTTTGGCGTGTTTCGGATGTAACATGGGCTGGGTTTTGACATATGATTGGGCCAGATCGCAGGCACAGGCATGGTGTGATGCCTGGAACCGTCGCGATTTGGATGCCGTCATGTCACACTATGCCGATGATGTTCGGGTCTGTTCGCCGCTGGTGAAAAAACGCGTTCCCGACAGTGATGGTTGGCTGCGCGGGGCGCAGGCGTTGCGGGCCTACTTTGAAATCGGAATGACCAATGCTGCGCTGCGGTTTACGTTTGATGAAATCCGTTTGGGTCATAACGCGGCCACCGTGTTGTATCGGCGCGAAAACGGCATGCGGGTCAGCGATACAGTTTTATATAATGCCACAGGCCAGATCGACCAGATGATCGCCTGTTACAGCGAGGATCGTGTTGATGTTTAACAAAGTGCTGATCGCAAATCGCGGCGAAATTGCCTGCCGTATCATGCGAACTTTGCAGAATTTGGGCGTGGCCTCAGTCGCGGTCTATTCTAATGCGGATGCCCAGGCCGCCCATGTGCAGATGGCGGATCAGGCGGTTCACATCGGCGGATCTGCCCCCGCCGACAGTTATCTGCGTGGCGACCGGATCATTCAGGCGGCATTAGACACCGGCGCCCAGGCGATCCATCCCGGCTATGGATTTTTGTCAGAAAACCCCGATTTTGTGGATGCTGTGACACAGGCTGGATTGGTCTTTATCGGGCCGTCGGCGGATGCAATTCGCGCCATGGGTCTGAAAGACGCGGCCAAAGCAATCATGGAGAAGGCCGGCGTCCCGGTCGTGCCCGGATATCATGGGACAGATCAGTCAGATGATGTTCTGGCGCAGGCTGCCGAACAGATCGGATACCCTGTTTTGATCAAGGCCGTTGCCGGCGGCGGCGGCAAGGGGATGCGATTGGTGGATCATGCGGGTGACTTTGCCGATGCTCTGGCCTCGGCCCGATCCGAGGCAAAAACCGCCTTTGGCAACAGTGACGTTTTGGTCGAAAAATATATCACATCCCCGCGCCATATCGAGGTGCAGGTTTTTGGCGATGGTGTTGATGCGGTACATCTGTTTGAACGCGATTGTTCCCTGCAGCGCCGCCACCAGAAAGTGATCGAAGAGGCCCCCGCGCCCGACATGCCCGATGATGTCCGACAGGAGATGTGCGATGCGGCTGTGCGCGCGGCCAAGGCGATCGGATACAAAGGGGCGGGGACCATCGAATTTATCGTCGATGGATCACAGGGGCTGCGTGCAGACGGGTTCTGGTTTATGGAAATGAACACCCGTTTGCAGGTCGAACATCCTGTGACCGAATTGATCACGGGCATTGATTTGGTCGATTGGCAACTGCGCGTCGCAGCAGGCGGGGCCATTCCGCACGCGCAGGACGATATTCGCATCACAGGTCACGCCTTTGAGGCACGCCTCTATGCCGAAGACGTGGGCGCAGGGTTTTTGCCCGCCACCGGTCGGCTAGAGGATTTACAGTTCAGCCCGCGGGCCCGCAATGACAGCGCCGTGCGTGCAGGCGATGAGATTTCACCATTTTATGACCCGATGATTGCCAAGGTCATCACGCATGGCCCTGATCGCACAACAGCGCTGGCAAAACTGCGCCGTGCCTTGGATGAAACCGTTGTCACAGGAACGGTGACAAACATTGCATTTTTGGGCGCATTGGCGCGGCACGCCGGGTTTGCTGCGGGGCAGGTTGATACCAGTTTGATTGCGCGGGATTTGGAGGCATTGACCGCGCCGCAGTCAGACCAGATATCCGCCATTATCGCGGCGGCCTTGGCCAGTTTTGCACCCCTGTCGGGGGATGGGACCGTGGGCTATGCCCATTGGGGGCCGATCTGGCAGGACATTCATATCGAATCCTTATCTGGCGACCGGCATTGCCTGCGCGTGGCCTGTGATGATGGCGGGTTTGATGTCGCGTTCCATGATGTCACGGCGCGTGTCACAAAACAGGGCCCGCGTTTGGCGATCGATAACCAACCGTTGCCGCGGGTCATTGTGGGGCAGGTGGATCTGACGGTGATGAATGCGGATCGCTCAGTGTTCCGGCGCGTTGATCCACTGGCGCGTGGTACCGCGCAGGACAGCGATGACGCTCAGATCACCGCCCCCATGCCGGGCGCGATACGCGATGTTTTGGTAACAGCCGGTCAATCCGTGGCTGCAGGCACAGCCCTGGTTGTATTAGAGGCGATGAAAATGGAACATCGCCTCTGTGCCAACCGCGACACTGTCATCGATCAGGTGTTTTGCTCGACCGGCGATCAGGTCGCGGCGGGCGATGTTTTGTTGTCGCTGCAGCCCCAAGCCGAGTCGCAATCGCAGTAATTGCGACAAATTTTTATCATGACGGATATTTTTGCCGTTTATTGACCCAAGTTGTACGTGCTTGTGATACTGCTGCGGCAGTAAAATTTCTGCGCGTTGTGTACAAACGCATACCAAAGAGGGTTGTTTTGCCAATGTTTTATCGAAAAACAGGCAACTTATTCGGGAAAAAGAATGTGTTTCGAACATGTTGACCCCAATGCGTTGCAAGAGTAAACCACCCCTAAGCCAACAGGATTTACGGGATCAGTCCCGTAAAACGCATGAAAGGAGCCATCTGTGGAAGAGATGCTGCGGGAATACCTCCCAATTCTTGTATTTTTGGCCATAGCTATTGGTCTGGGCATTGTCCTTATTCTAGCTGCTGTCATCGTAGCCATTCGGAACCCGGACCCGGAAAAGGTATCCGCCTATGAATGCGGATTTAACGCATTTGATGACGCGCGGATGAAATTTGATGTGCGCTTTTATCTAGTGTCGATTTTGTTCATCATCTTTGACCTTGAAATCGCGTTCCTGTTTCCTTGGGCGGTGGCATTCCAAGACATTTCAATGACGGCCTTTTGGTCGATGATGGTTTTCCTGGGCGTGTTGACCATCGGTTTCGCATATGAGTGGAAGAAAGGGGCACTAGAATGGGAGTGATGACAGGCGCAAACACCGCCGGTTTCGACCGCGAAGTGGCCACACAAGAGTTGAACCGCGAGTTGCAAGACAAAGGGTTTTTGCTGACCTCGACCGAGGATATCATTAACTGGGCCCGCACAGGGTCGTTGCACTGGATGACCTTTGGTCTGGCGTGTTGTGCGGTTGAAATGATGCACGGCGCGATGGCGCGGTATGATATGGAACGTTTCGGCACGGCGCCACGCGCATCCCCGCGCCAATCCGACCTGATGATCGTGGCTGGAACGCTGACCAACAAAATGGCCCCTGCGTTGCGCAAGGTCTATGACCAGATGCCGGAACCGCGCTATGTGATTTCTATGGGATCCTGCGCGAATGGCGGTGGGTATTATCACTACTCTTATTCCGTTGTACGGGGCTGCGATCGCATTGTGCCGGTTGATGTCTATGTGCCCGGGTGCCCCCCAACAGCCGAGGCGCTGTTATACGGTATCATGGCGTTGCAACGTAAAATCCGCCGCACAGGGACATTGGTACGATGACAGAAGCTTTGCAAGAACTGGGCGCAACGCTGGAAATCAAACGCGATGATTGCGTTTTGGTTTGGTCCGTTGATTTCGACGAATTGACCGTGGATGTCGCCCCATCCAATATCGTGGAATTTGTTGAATTCCTGAAAACTGACAGCGCGTGCAAATTTTCGACCTTGGTGGATATCACTGGCGTTGACTATCCGGACCGCGCCAAGCGGTTTGATGTGGTTTATCATTTCCTGTCGATGTACCAAAACCAACGCATCCGGTTGCGTGTGTCGATCCGTGAAAATGAAATGCTGCCATCAATCGTGGATGTTCACCCCTCCGCCAACTGGTTCGAACGTGAAGTGTTCGATATGTTCGGTGTGATTTTTACGGGTCACCCCGATTTGCGCCGTATTTTGACGGACTATGGGTTCCGCGGTCATCCGCTGCGCAAAGATTTCCCAACCACCGGTTATACCGAGGTCCGCTATGACGAGGCGCAAAAGCGTGTGGTTTATGAACCCGTCAAACTGGTTCAGGAATACCGCCAGTTCGATTTCATGAGCCCGTGGGAAGGCGCGAATTACATCCTGCCCGGTGATGAAAAGGGCGACGAAAAAGAGGGTGCAAAGTAATGGACGGTTCAAAAGGTTTCGAAGACGCCCTGACAGGCGAACAGAAAATCCGCAATTTTAACATCAACTTTGGTCCGCAACACCCTGCGGCCCACGGTGTGTTGCGTCTGGTTCTGGAACTGGACGGCGAAATTGTTGAACGCTGTGACCCGCATATCGGGTTGTTGCACCGCGGCACCGAAAAACTGATGGAGAGCAGAACCTATCTGCAAAACCTGCCGTATTTCGACCGTTTGGATTACGTGGCCCCAATGAACCAGGAACATGCCTGGTGTTTGGCCATCGAAAAACTGACCGGCGTTGAAATTCCACGCCGCGCTTCATTGATCCGTGTGCTGTATTCTGAAATCGGCCGTGTGCTGAATCACCTGCTGAACGTGACAACCCAGGCGATGGATGTGGGTGCCTTGACCCCGCCGCTGTGGGGATTTGAAGAACGCGAAAAATTGATGGGATTCTATGAACGCGCCTGCGGTGCGCGTTTGCACGCGGCCTATTTCCGCCCCGGTGGGGTGCATCAGGACCTGCCCGAAGATTTGATCAATGACATCGATCAATGGGCCGTCGAATTCCCTGCGATTTTGCAAGATATCGATGATCTGCTGACCGAAAACCGCATTTTCAAACAGCGGAACGCCGATATCGGTGTTGTCACTGAGGAAGACATTTTGAACTATGGCTTTTCCGGTGTGATGGTACGTGGATCGGGTCTGGCGTGGGATTTGCGCCGCGCGCAGCCCTATGAATGCTATGACGAATTTGATTTCCAAATTCCGGTTGGCAAAAATGGCGACTGTTATGACCGTTATCTGGTCCGGATGGAGGAGATGCGTCAATCGACATCGATCATCCGCCAAGCCGTCGCAAAATTGCGTGACTGTCCCGGCGATGTTTTGGCCCGTGGTAAACTGACACCGCCTAAGCGCAGTGACATGAAAACATCAATGGAAGCCTTGATCCACCATTTCAAACTCTACACCGAAGGGTTCCACGTCCCCGCCGGCGAAGTTTACGCCGCGGTTGAGGCGCCCAAAGGTGAATTTGGGGTATATCTGGTGGCCGATGGCACGAATAAACCCTATCGCGCCAAACTGCGTGCGCCCGGGTATCCGCATTTGCAGGCGATGGATCACATGGCCAAGGGCCATCAGCTGGCCGACGTTGCGGCAATTATCGGGACAATGGACATCGTATTTGGGGAGATTGACCGCTAATGCTGCGCCGTCTACACCACGAACAACCTGAAACTTTCGCCTTTAGCCCTGCGAATTTGGCATGGGCCCAAGGGCAAATTCAAAAATACCCTCAGGGGCGTCAGGCATCAGCCGTGATCCCATTGCTGTGGCGTGCCCAAGAACAAGAAGGCTGGCTGTCAAAGCCCGCGATCGAGGCCGTGGCCGATATGTTGGGCATGGCCTATATCCGCGTTCTTGAGGTTGCGACATTCTATTTTATGTTCCAGCTGCAACCCGTCGGATCTATTGCCCATGTTCAGGTCTGTGGAACACTGTCCTGCATGATCTGCGGTGCAGAGGATTTGATCGGCGTGTGCAAAGAGAAAATTGCAGACAAGGCGCATCAAGTGTCCGCCGATGGCAAATTCAGCTGGGAAGAGGTTGAATGTCTGGGATCCTGTTCCAACGCACCGATGGTCCAGATTGGCAAAGATTACTATGAGGATCTGACCGCTGAACGCTTTGCCGAAATTTTGGATGAATTGGCCGCCGGCAAGGTGCCGACACCCGGTCCGCAAAACGGTCGCTATGCGGCCGAACCGTTAAAGGGCCTGACATCGCTGACCGAATATGACAGCGGTAAAACCAAATATAATGCATCCGTCCAATTGGCCACCGATATTGGTGACACAGTCAAACGCATCGACGGAACCGAGGTTCCGTTGCTGACCCCATGGATCGACAAAGGCGCGCGCGCGGCGACCCCGCCTAAATCGACAGAATCAGCCGATCGTGCGGCATCAAAACCTGCACATGCGCAGAAAAAAACTGCCGCCCCATCGGCAAAACCGTCCGATGCGGCCCCAACTGCGGCGAAAAAGCCACGCACCATGAAAGCCCCGCGCAAAGCGGGCGCAGATGATTTGAAGCAAATCAAAGGTGTTGGCCCCAAGCTGGAAAAGTTATTGAATAGCCTAGGGTTTTTCCATTTCGACCAGATTTCAAAGTGGAGTGCCGAAGAATTGGCGTGGGTCGATGACAACCTAGAAGGTTTCAAAGGACGCGCAACCCGTGACGATTGGGTGGGGCAAGCAACCCTTCTCGCATCAGGTGAAATGACGGAATTCTCTTCTCGTGTTAAGAAAGGAGACGTTTACTAACGTCTATAACAACATGGGAGAAGGGCTATGACCAACGAAAACGAAACAATGAATTGCACGATTTGGTGCTGGGGGCTTGCTGCCCTTGCAGCGGCGTTGACTGTTATTCTGTGTCTGGTCATTGGCGATATGGGAATTATCGCGTCATTATTTTTCGGGATTGTGGTGTGCGTCGTACTGGGCGCGTTGATGGGGTGGATTTTCTGCCGCCCCTTACCGCCCCTTAGCGCACCGAATGCGGCCACTGATGTCGCGCCTGATTCTGCGCCCGTTACGGCGCAGGCGGAACCGGCGGCAGAACAGGAAACACCGGCCGCAGATCCGGCACCGGCAGCGCCAGCGGCACAAACGGTTGAGGAACCGGTGGTCGTCGATACCGCCGAGGCCGCGCAGCCCGCGGGATTGTCCGCGGCACGCGATGGTGGTGCGGATGACCTGAAACGGATCAAGGGCGTTGGTCCGAAATTGGAACAACTGCTGAACTCGCTTGGGGTGTTCCATTTCGATCAAATCGCGGGTTGGTCTGCGTCAGAAATCGCTTGGGTCGACGAAAACCTGAAAGGGTTCAAAGGCCGCGTGACCCGCGATGATTGGGTGGCACAGGCGAAAACCTTGGCCGCTGGTGGGGACACAGAATTTTCCAAACGCGTCGATGATGGCGACGTGTACTAGGGGATAAAAATGGGTCGCGATACGGAACAGAACACAGCAAAACAGGGCCGAACAGTCGGCTTGGTTATTGCAGGTGCAATGTGTCTTTGGATTGCGGCCCAATGGATTGGGCCAGAATTGGGTTTGTCGGGTCGCTATGCGATCTTGATTGATCTGCTGGCACTGGCCGCGTTTTTTTGGGCGCTGGTCGTAACGTTTCAAATCTGGCGGCAACGCCAATCGGACAAAGGATGATCGCAAGATGTTAAAGGATCAGGATCGGATCTTTACGAATATCTACGGGATGCATGACCGCACCCTAAAAGGCGCAATCGCGCGCGGCCATTGGGATGGCACGGCCAAGATCATCCAAAACGGTCGTGACTGGATTATTGACCAGATGAAGGCATCCGGCCTGCGCGGCCGCGGTGGGGCGGGATTCCCAACCGGTTTGAAATGGTCGTTCATGCCCAAAGAAAGCGATGGTCGCCCTGCCTATCTGGTGATCAACGCCGACGAATCCGAACCGGGCACCTGTAAAGACCGCGAAATCATGCGCCACGATCCGCACACCCTGATCGAGGGCGCGTTGATTGCATCGTTCGCAATGAATGCGCATGCGTGCTATATCTATATCCGCGGCGAATACATCCGTGAAAAAGAGGCGCTGCAAGCGGCCATCGATGAATGTTATGACGCGGGTCTGTTGGGCAAGAATGCCGCCAAATCCGGTTGGGATTTTGACCTGTATCTGCATCACGGGGCAGGTGCCTATATCTGCGGCGAAGAAACCGCATTGATCGAAAGCCTTGAGGGCAAAAAGGGTATGCCACGTATGAAACCCCCGTTCCCTGCGGGTGCGGGATTATATGGGTGCCCAACCACGGTAAACAACGTTGAATCCATTGCCGTTGCGCCGACCATTTTGCGTCGTGGGCCGGAATGGTTTTCATCCTTTGGCCGTCAAAACAACGCAGGTACGAAATTGTTTGCCGTTTCGGGCCACGTCAACAACCCCTGCGTCGTAGAAGAGGCGATGTCGATCACATTCGAAGAGCTGATCGAAAAACATTGCGGCGGTATTCGCGGCGGTTGGGACAATTTGCAGGCGGTCATTCCCGGCGGTTCATCGGTCCCATGTGTGCGCGGCGAAAAAATGCGCGACGCGATTATGGATTTCGATTACCTGCGCGGGGATTTGGGGTCCGGTCTGGGGACAGCCGCTGTGATCGTCATGGATAAATCGGTTGATATGATCAAAGCGATCTGGCGCCTGTCGAAATTCTATAAACACGAAAGCTGTGGGCAATGTACCCCATGCCGCGAAGGCACCGGTTGGATGATGCGCGTCATGGATCGTCTGGTCAAAGGCGAGGCATCGTTGGAAGAAATCGACATGTTGTGGGATGTGACCAAGCAGGTCGAAGGTCACACAATCTGCGCCTTGGGCGATGCGGCCGCTTGGCCGATTCAGGGTTTGATCCGCAATTTCCGCGAAGAGATTGAGGATCGCATCAAAGCCACCCAATCCGGGCGCACTGGCGCAATGGCAGCGGAATAGTGATGAAATTTGTCTGCCTCATATCCATTTTGGCTGCGGTGACAGCTTGTGGACGGATCGAAACTGAAAACGATCCGCTGTTTGATGGCATGCGCTTTTCGTCCAAGATTACGATTTCAAAATCGAACCCCAAGGCGTTTGATATCGTGGTGGCAAATGCAGCAAAATCAGTCGCAGGCGCGCGCGAAGCGGGGCGCTGGCGGTCCACGGTGTATTGCGTGCGGACCTACGGTTCATCAGACGTGGATTGGGTCATCAGCCCCGATGCAGATGCGCCCGTGATTGAAAACGGCGACCTGATCCTGAAAGGAGCCTGCCGCACATGAAAACGCTAAGCATGATCATTTCAAATATTTTGGCAGCCCTGCTGCCGATGCGGGCCGAATTACGCCCGATCCGAATAAAAGTTGAACACACAACACCCCGCACACAGCTGCGGCGCAAAACAAAGTGAGAGCGATGACAGACCTACGCAAAATCATCATCGACGGGCACGAAGTCGAAGTAGACGGGGCAATGACCCTGATCCAAGCCTGCGAAGAGGCCGGTATCGAGGTGCCGCGTTTTTGTTACCACGAACGTCTGTCCATTGCGGGCAACTGCCGTATGTGTCTGGTTGAGGTCGTAGGCGGCCCGCCCAAACCTGCTGCATCTTGCGCGATGCAGGTTCGCGATTTGCGCCCCGGGCCAGAGGGGCAGCCACCTGTTGTCAAAACCAATTCGCCCATGGTCAAAAAGGCCCGCGAAGGCGTGATGGAATTTTTGTTGATCAACCACCCGTTGGATTGTCCGATTTGTGACCAAGGCGGCGAATGTGATTTGCAAGATCAGGCGATGGCCTATGGTATGGCAGACAGCCGTTATACTGAAATCAAACGGGCCAGCACCGATTTGGATCTGGGGCCTTTGGTTGCGACCACAATGACGCGGTGCATTTCGTGCACGCGTTGTGTGCGTTTCACGACCGAGGTTGCGGGGATCACACAGATGGGCCAAACCGGCCGCGGCGAGGATTCAGAAATCACCAGTTATCTGAACGAAACGCTGGACAGCAACCTGCAAGGCAACATCATTGATTTGTGCCCCGTTGGTGCGCTCACATCGAAACCCTATGCCTTTACCGCGCGTCCATGGGAATTGACCAAAACGGAAACTATCGACGTGATGGATGCGCTGGGATCCAACATTCGCGTGGACACCAAAGGGCGCGAAGTGATGCGCATTTTGCCACGCAACCACGATGGCGTGAACGAAGAATGGATTTCCGATAAAACCCGTTTCGTTTGGGATGGCCTGCGCCGTCAACGTCTGGATACACCCTATATCCGCGAAAATGGTAAACTGCGTAAAGCGTCATGGCCCGAGGCTCTGACCGCTGCGGCAAATGCGATCAAGGGGAAAAAGATTGCCGGTTTGATCGGTGATCTGGTCTCTGTCGAGGCGGCATTTGCGTTGAAACAATTGGTCACCGGACTGGGTGGTAATGTGGAATGTCGTGTTGACAATGCCCGTTTGCCAGCTGGAAACCGTTCCGGCTATGTCGGAACTGCAACGATCGAAGATATCGACAGCGCGAAATTCATCCAGCTGATCGGCACAAACCCCCGCGACGAAGCGCCTGTTTTGAACGCGCGGATCCGTCGGGCTTGGGCCAATGGCGCGCAGGTTGGTTTGGTCGGCGAGGCCGCAGATCTGACTTATGATTACGCGCATGTGGGGACAGACCGTGCCGCATTGGCGGGTCTGTTGGGGCAAAAACACGGGGCCGTCCTGGACGCACCATCCATCATTATTGTGGGCCAAGGCGCCCTGCGCGAAGCAGACGGTGCAGCTGTCTTGGCTGCCGCCATGCAGTTGGCCGAGGAAACGAAATCTAAATTGATGGTCCTGCACACTGCTGCATCCCGCGTCGGCGCAATGGATATCGGGGCCGTGACCACAGGTGGTTTAACGGCTGCGATTGACGGTGCGGATGTGATTTACAACCTTGGCGCGGACGAAGTCGAAATTGATGCAGGTGCATTCGTGATTTACCAAGGTTCGCATGGGGACCGTGGGGCGCATCGTGCCGACATTATCCTGCCCGGTGCGGCCTATACCGAAGAAAACGGTCTGTTCGTCAATACCGAAGGTCGCCCACAGCTGGCCATGCGTGCGGGCTTTGCCCCAGGCGAGGCGAAAGAAAACTGGGCGATTTTGCGGGCCTTGTCGGCTGAATTGGACGCTACATTGGGCTATGACAGCCTTGCACAGTTGCGTCAGGTTTTGGTGGCCGAGGTGCCGCATCTGGCCCAGATTGATAAGGTGGCTGAAAATGAATGGACGGCAGAGCCTGCGGACAAACTGGGCGATGCGACATTCAAAAACGCTGTTGCTGATTTTTATCTGACAAACCCGATTGCACGCGCGTCCAGCCTGATGGCTGAACTGTCCGCAAATGCAAAATCACGCGGTCATAAGGTGGCGGCAGAGTAATGACAGACGCGTTTTTGATAGCATGTTTGGCCTGCGCTGCGACGGTTTTCGTCGCAGGCTGCCAAGCTGTGCCGTCACAAACCGCGCGTGCTGACAAAATCCGGTATCTGGGTGTGCAAACCAAATTGTTGTCGTCTGATTTGGTGCAATTTCACGTCACACTGACCGGTGCAAAAACGGCAAATGCCGTTGAAACATATGCAAAATGTGCTGCTGCGCAGTACACGTTGATCCGTGGGTTCGGATTTGCCCGCCATGTGCGAACACAGGTGGGCCAAGACGGACCGCGATGGAATGCAGATGCTGTTTACACAGTATCGGCGGGTCTGCCCAATGGCCTGCATACCCTAGACGCAGAGGTCGTTGCCGACAACTGCACATTAAACGAAATACCAATGGTGTGAGGACCGATGGCTGATTTCTTAAATACTACGGGCGGAATGGCCCTGATTATCGTGGCACAGGTTTTGGCTGTTGTCGCATTCGTCATGATTAGCCTGCTGTTTTTGGTTTATGGCGATCGCAAGGTCTGGGCTGCGGTCCAGATGCGGCGCGGGCCAAACGTTGTTGGTGCCTTTGGTCTGTTGCAGACGGTTGCAGACGCGTTGAAATACGTGGTCAAAGAGGTCGTGGTGCCCGCAGGGTCGGACAAAACGGTGTTTATGTTGGCACCGATGACATCCTTTGTTTTGGCAATGATTGCTTGGGCGGTTATTCCGTTCAATGATGGTTGGGTTCTGTCTGACATTAACGTGGCCATTCTATACGTCTTTGCCGTCTCATCGCTTGAGGTATACGGCGTGATCATGGGCGGTTGGGCGTCGAATTCGAAATATCCGTTCCTGGGGTCATTGCGCTCTGCGGCGCAGATGATTTCTTACGAAGTGTCCATCGGTTTGATTATCATCGGTGTGATCATTTCCACCGGTTCCATGAACTTTGGCGACATCGTGCGGGCACAAGACGGCGATTATGGCTTCTTTAGCTGGTATTGGCTGCCGCATTTCCCGATGGTATTTTTGTTCTTTATCTCGGCTTTGGCAGAAACCAACCGCCCGCCATTCGATTTGCCTGAGGCGGAATCAGAATTGGTGGCCGGTTATCAGGTGGAATATTCATCAACTCCGTTCCTGTTGTTTATGGCGGGTGAATATATCGCAATCTTCCTGATGTGCGCGCTGACATCACTGCTGTTTTTCGGCGGTTGGCTGTCACCGATCCCCGGTATCCCGGATGGGGCGCTGTGGATGGTTGGGAAAATGGCGTTCTTCTTCTTTATCTTTGCGATGGTTAAGGCGATCACACCGCGTTACCGCTATGACCAGCTGATGCGCTTGGGGTGGAAAGTGTTCCTGCCATTGTCTTTGGTTTGGGTCGTATTCGTGGCCTTTATGGCGAAATTTGAACTGTTTGGCGGCGCCTATGCCCGCTGGATGATCGGAGGATAAGATGGCGCAGATCGATTATACCCGTGCCGCGAAATATTTTCTGTTGCAGGATTTCTGGGTCGGTATGAAATTGGGGCTAAAGTATTTCTTTGCGCCCAAGGCAACGTTGAACTATCCCCATGAAAAGGGGCCGATCAGCCCGCGTTTTCGCGGTGAACACGCCCTGCGCCGGTATCCCAACGGCGAAGAACGTTGCATTGCTTGCAAACTGTGCGAAGCGGTGTGCCCTGCGCAGGCGATCACCATTGATGCCGAACCCCGCGAAGACGGCAGCCGCCGCACAACGCGTTATGACATCGACATGACCAAATGTATTTACTGCGGTTTCTGCCAAGAGGCCTGCCCGGTGGATGCCATCGTCGAGGGACCAAATTTCGAATTTTCGACCGAAACCCGTGAGGAGCTGTTTTACAACAAAGACAAGCTGTTGGAAAACGGCGAACGGTGGGAAGCGGAAATTGCACGCAATCTGGAAATGGATGCACCCTACCGATGAATGATGCGAAAAACCCATTTCAGGACATGATCCAGGCGGCACAGGATATGGCCAAGGCGTTCAATCCAGCGCTTGAGACATTTTCGCCCAAAGGTTTCGAAGCCATGTGGCCCACCATGCCCAAAGAGGTGATGGAGCTGTATTTCGGCAAAACCTTGAACAAGGATGGGTTGGACGCGAAAACGCGGCTGTTGTTGACCTTGGCTGGGTTGACAATGCAGGGCGCACAAAATGATACGGGCCTGCGTCAAACGGTGAAACATCTGTTAGAAGCAGGCGCCAAGAAACAAGAAATTATCGAGACCATCGGCCAAATGTCGATGTTTGCAGGTTTACCCGCCATGACCCGCGCCATGCAGTTGGCCCAAGAGGTCATGGAAGACAAAGAGGAAAAAGACACATGAGCGTTGTAACCTTTGCGTTCTATTTGTTCGCGCTGTGCACCATCGCGGGGGGCCTGTTTACAGTGATCAGCCGCAATCCGGTCCATTCGGTCCTTTGGCTGATCTTGGCCTTTTTGTCATCGGCAGGGTTGTTTGTCCTGCTGGGGGCGGAATTTGTGGCCATGTTGTTGGTCATCGTGTATGTCGGCGCCGTCGCGGTATTGTTCCTGTTTGTGGTGATGATGCTGGACGTCGACTTTGCCGAACTTAAGGCCGAAATGGCGCAATATATGCCGCTGGCATTGTTGATTGGTGTGGTGCTGTTGATGCAGTTGGCCATGGCCTTTGGCGCGTGGGAATTTGCCGACACGGCGCAGTCTGCACGCGCGGCCATTGCGCCCAGTGACGAACACAACACGGCAGCCTTGGGTTTGATTTTATACGATCAATATTTCCTATTGTTCCAACTGGCAGGTCTCATTCTGTTGGTTGCGATGGTGGGTGCGATTGTGTTGACGCTGCGCCACCGCAAAGATGTAAAGCGCCAAAACGTATTGGCGCAAATGTATCGCGATCCAGCCAAGGCGATGGAATTGAAAGACGTAAAACCGGGGCAGGGGCTGTAGGCCACCTATCGGATAGAACACGGGAACCGAGGTTAATATGATTGGTTTAGAACATTACCTGACAGTCGCGGCAACGCTGTTTGTCATTGGTATCTTTGGGCTCTTCCTGAACCGGAAGAACGTCATCATCCTGCTGATGTCGATTGAATTGATGTTGCTGGCAGTCAACATCAACCTGGTCGCGTTTTCCAGCTATCTAGGCGATTTGGTGGGCCAAGTGTTCACACTGTTCGTGCTGACCGTTGCCGCCGCCGAGGCTGCGATTGGTTTGGCGATTTTGGTCAGCTTCTTCCGCAACCGTGGTACGATCGCGGTCGAAGATGTCAACGTGATGAAGGGGTAAAGACATGGAAAAGATTATCCTATTTGCCCCATTGGTTGGCGCGATTATTGGCGGTTTCGGGTGGCGCATCATTGGTGAACGCGGTGCGCAAATTCTGACAACCAGCCTGTTGTTTCTGGCCGCAGCGCTTAGCTGGATTGTGTTCCTTGGATTTGACGGGGAAACGCAGCACATTCACATTTTGCGTTGGATTGAATCGGGCGCACTCTCGACCGATTGGTCGATCCGTTTGGACCGTATGACCGCCATCATGCTGATCGTGGTCACATCTGTGTCGGCCTTGGTGCATCTCTATAGCTTTGGCTATATGGCGCATGACGATAATTGGACCCATGATGAAAGTTACCGCGCGCGCTTTTTCGCGTACCTGTCGTTCTTTACCTTTGCCATGTTGATGTTGGTGACCTCTGACAACCTTGTGCAAATGTTTTTCGGCTGGGAAGGCGTGGGCGTCGCGTCCTATCTGTTGATCGGGTTTTATTACAAAAAACCATCGGCCAATGCCGCTGCGATCAAGGCATTCGTTGTCAACCGTGTGGGTGATTTCGGCTTTGCCTTGGGGATTTTTGGGCTGTTTTATCTGACAGGCAGCATCAAATTTGACGATATTTTTGCCTATGCCCCGAAACTGGCGGACATGCAGTTGCATTTCCTATGGACCGAATGGAACGCCGCCAACCTGTTGGCATTCTTGCTGTTTGTCGGCGCGATGGGTAAATCGGCGCAATTGATCCTGCACACATGGTTGCCTGACGCGATGGAGGGCCCGACACCGGTGTCCGCCCTGATCCACGCCGCAACCATGGTGACCGCGGGGGTATTCCTGGTCAGCCGCATGTCACCCCTGATGGAGTACGCCCCCGAGGCGATGGCATTCGTCACGTTCTTGGGCGCAACAACGGCGTTTTTTGCGGCAACTGTTGGTTTGGTGCAAAACGATATCAAGCGTGTGATTGCCTATTCCACCTGTTCTCAGCTGGGCTATATGTTTGTGGCCGCTGGCGTTGGTGTGTATTCTGTGGCCATGTTCCACCTGTTCACACACGCCTTTTTCAAGGCGATGTTGTTCCTGGGCGCAGGGTCAGTGATCCATGCAATGCACCATGAACAGGATATGCGCAATTACGGCGGTCTGCGCCATAAAATCCCCTATACCTATTGGGCGATGATGATTGGCACACTGGCGATCACCGGTGTTGGTATTCCGCTGACACATTTCGGGTTCGCTGGATTCCTGTCCAAAGATGCCGTGATCGAAAGCGCATGGGCCGGCACCGCAGGCGGATATGCATTCTGGATGCTGGTCATTGCCGCGCTGTTTACGTCATTCTATAGCTGGCGTTTGATTTTCCTGACCTTCTTTGGTGCGCCGCGCGGCGACAAACATACGCATGAACACGCACATGAAAGCCCGATGGTCATGTTGATCCCCTTGGGCGTATTGGGCCTGGGCGCGGTCTTTTCCGGTATGGTCTGGTACAACAGCTTTTTCGGGGACCATGACAGCGTCAACAAATTCTTTGGCATCCCCGCCCATGCCGAGGCAGCGGCCGAGGGCCATGGAACCCAGACGGCATCGCATGGCGATGATCACGCCGCAGTTGGCGTTGCCCCACAGGGCGCGATTTTCATGCATCCCGACAACCACGTGATGGACGAGGCCCACCACGCACCGAAATGGGTCAAAGTTAGCCCATTTGTCGCAATGCTGATCGGATTTGTCATGGCGTTGTGGTTCTATATCTGGAACCCGGAATTGCCCAAGAAACTGGCAGAAACGCAGCGGCCGTTGTACCTGTTTTTGTTGAACAAATGGTATTTCGACGAAATCTATGACGCGATTTTTGTCAAACCTGCGATGGCGCTGGGACGGTTTTTGTGGAAACGCGGTGATACGCAAACCATTGACGGCACGATCAACGGAATTGCGATGGGTATCGTTCCATTCCTGACGCGTTTGGCGGGCCGTGCGCAGTCTGGCTATATCTTTACCTATGCCTTTGCCATGGTTATTGGCATCGTCGTTCTAATCACTTGGATGAGCTTCAACGGAGGAGCACACTGATATGGATAACCATCTTCTTTCCATTGTCACATTTGTGCCTGCGCTGGCTGCGCTGATCCTGTTGGTTTTGGCACGTGGTCAGGATGCTGCTGCGGATTTGGTGGCAAAACGCTTTGCCTTGATCGCGACCAGTGCAACATTCCTGCTGTCGCTGTTCATTCTGGCACAGTTTGATCCATCCAATACCGGGTTCCAAATGGTTGAAACGGCCGATTGGATCATGGGCATGCAATATAAAATGGGTGTTGATGGGGTCAGTGTTCTGTTTGTAATGCTGACAACATTCATGATGCCCTTGGTTATTTATGCGTCATGGGATGTATCAACGCGGGTCAAGGAATACATGATCGCATTCTTGCTGTTGGAAACGCTGATGTTGGGCGTGTTCATGGCCTTGGATATGATCCTGTTCTATCTGTTCTTTGAAGCAGGCTTGATCCCAATGTTCCTGATCATCGGGATTTGGGGCGGTAAAAACCGGATCTATGCATCGTTCAAATTTTTCCTATACACCCTGTTGGGTTCTGTTTTGATGCTGGTCGCAATGATCGCGATGTATTTTGACGCAGGGACCACGGATATCCCAACATTGATGACGCATGAATTCGCGTCAGGATCGTTTGATGTCTTGGGTATTCATATCGTTGGTGGTCTGCAAACATTGCTGTTCTTGGCATTCTTTGCATCCTTTGCGGTTAAAATGCCAATGTGGCCGGTGCATACATGGTTGCCCGATGCCCACGTTCAGGCGCCCACAGCTGGGTCCGTTGTTTTGGCGGCGATCCTGTTGAAAATGGGCGGCTATGGGTTCTTACGCTTTAGCTTGCCAATGTTCCCCGTGGGATCGGCCGTGATGGCGGATCTGGTGTTTTGGATGTCGGCGATTGCGATTGTCTACACTTCGTTGGTGGCCTTGGTCCAAGAGGACATGAAAAAACTGATCGCCTATTCATCGGTTGCGCACATGGGCTATGTGACCATGGGGATTTTTGCTGCAAACCAGCAGGGTATCGATGGTGCGATTTTCCAAATGCTCAGCCACGGATTCATCTCGGGCGCATTGTTTTTATGCGTTGGGGTGATTTACGATCGCATGCACACGCGTGACATTGACGCCTATGGCGGCTTGGTGAACCGTATGCCGGCCTATGCGTTAATTTTCATGTTCTTTACTATGGCAAACGTAGGCTTGCCGGGTACATCCGGGTTTATCGGTGAATTCCTGACTTTGATGGGTATTTTCCAGGTCAACACATGGGTTGCGGCCTTTGCGACATCTGGCGTGATTTTGTCCGCGGCCTATGCGCTGTGGTTGTATCGCCGCGTCGTGATGGGAGATTTGATCAAAGAATCCCTGAAATCAATTACGGATATGACCGCGCGCGAACGTATGATTTTCGCACCTTTGGTTGCCATGACATTGATTTTGGGTGTCTATCCCGCATTGGCCCTGGATATCATTGGCCCCTCGGTCGAAGCCTTGGTACACAACTATAACACCGCTCTTGCGGCTGCGGATTTCAACCCCGCGGCCCAAGTCGCAGCACACTAACGGGAGCCTGAGAAAATGGTCCAAGCCGATTTGAATATCATTCTGCCTGAAATCGTGATTTCGGTCTATGCAATGGCTGCGCTGCTGGTGGCGGTCTATTCGGCCAAAGACAAACTGGCCGCCCCTCTAACCTGGGCGACCGCGGGTTTGTTTGTGCTGGTCGCTGTTTGGGTGTCTGGCATGACGGGCGAGGCCACGGCCTTTAACGGTATGTTTATCAACGATGGCTTTGCGCGCTTTGCCAAGGTTACCATTTTGGTGTCCGCCGCGGCCGTTTTGATCATGTCCCAGGCGTATATGTCCCGCCGTGGGTTGTTGAAATTCGAATATCCCATTCTGATTGCGCTGGCTGCGGTTGGGATGATGATGATGGTGTCTGCGGGCAACCTGATGTCATTGTATATGGGTCTGGAATTGCAGTCTTTGGCGCTCTATGTTGTGGCCTCTTTCCGCCGCGAAAGCGTGAAATCAACAGAAGCCGGCATGAAATATTTCGTGTTGGGCGCGCTGTCGTCGGGTTTGTTGTTATATGGTGCGTCGCTGGTCTATGGCTTTGCCGGAACCACGGATTTCGCAGGCATCATCGATGCGGCACACCACGGCGGATCGATCGGCATGTTGATCGGTTTGGTCCTGGTGGTCTCTGGCTTGGCGTTCAAGGTCTCGGCCGTGCCATTCCACATGTGGACGCCGGACGTCTACGAAGGGTCGCCAACACCCGTCACCGCATTTTTCGCCACAGCGCCCAAAGTGGCCGC
This sequence comes from uncultured Paracoccaceae bacterium, assembly GCA_913060475.1. Lineage (GTDB taxonomy): Bacteria > Pseudomonadota > Alphaproteobacteria > Rhodobacterales > Rhodobacteraceae > CAJXSD01. Next base: position 50,241 of record CAJXSD010000003.1, read on the forward strand.
AATGGGTCTGTTTGCGCGTGTGCTGCATGATGCCTTTGGCAGTGTGACCGCTGATTGGCAGCAGGTCGTGGTTCTGTTGTCCATTTTGTCGATGTTCCTAGGCGCATTTGCTGCGATTGGCCAGACCGACATCAAACGTTTGATGGCCTATTCGTCGATTGCGCATATGGGCTATGCCTTGATGGGATTGGCGTCTGGAACAGCCTTGGGCGTGCAGGCGATGCTGGTTTACATGGCGATTTACGTAACGATGAATGTTGGCACCTTTGCCTTTATCCTAAGTATGGAGAAAGACGGCCAGCCCGTCACATCGATTGCATCGTTGAATATGCTGTCGCGCGCTGCACCGGCCAAGGCGATTGCCATGCTGGTTTTGCTGTTCAGCCTTGCAGGTGTTCCGCCGATGGTTGGGTTCTTTGGTAAACTGATGGTGTTGCAGGCTGCCCTTGATGCCGGTCTGACATGGTTGGCAATTGCGGGTGTTATTGCATCGGTGATTGGGGCCTATTACTATCTGCGGATCGTGTTCTTGATGTATTTCGGCCAAGCGCAAGAGGATGCATTGGACCACCGCAGCGCGCCCGTTTTAACCGTGATGCTGATGGCGTCGGCGATCATTATGGTCGTGGGTATTGCGAACCTGTTTGGCGTTGAATCCGCTGCAATGGCTGCGGCCACCACACTTGTCCAATAAATTTCCGCCATCCTATGATCGGTCGGTGCTGTCCCAAGTGGACAGCACCAACGCCGAAGCCGCGCGACGTGTGGGCACATTAACCCGCCCGACATGGATTTTGGGCCTACAACAAACCCAAGGGCGGGGACGTCGCGGGCGCGTTTGGGCCGATCCTGTCGGTAATTTTGCCGCCACTTTGGTGTTATTGCCCGATCAGCCGCCGCATTTACTGGCCTTACGGTCCTTTGTTGCGTCGCTTGCGCTTTATGATGCGTTGGTGTCCATCACGGGACAGGCGGCGGCGTTTGCATTGAAATGGCCAAATGATGTCTTGTTGAATGGGTCGAAACTGGCGGGCATTTTATTGGAAACCCTGCCGCGGTCTGGACAGACACCGGCATTGGCCATTGGGATTGGGGTGAATTTGCTAAATGTTCCGGACACGGACCATTTGGAGCCCACCGCCCTGCGGCCTGTATCGCTGTTTTCCGAATTGGGCGTGCAGGTGATGCCGGTCGATTTTCTGGATGTTTTGGCCGAAAGTTATGCGCATTTCGAAGCACAGTTCATGGCGCAGGGGTTTGCCCCAATCCGGGATGCATGGCTGGCCCGCGCGGCGCGATTGGGATCAGAGATTACAGCTAAGACGCTGAAACACACCCAAACGGGCCGTTTTGAAACCATTGATGCGGATGGGCATTTGGTTTTACATAACGATCAGGGGCGGCATGTGATTGCCGCTGCGGATGTATTTTTCAAGGATGACGCATATGTTGCTGGCGATTGATTGCGGAAATACCAACACGGTGTTTTCAATTTGGAATGGACAGGATTTCATTGCCACATGGCGCACCGCAACGGAACACCAGCGCACAGCGGATCAATATTTTGTGTGGCTTAGCACATTGATGTCGCTGAATAATATTCAGGCACAGATCACAGATATGGTGATATCATCGACGGTGCCACGGGTTGTGTTTAACCTGCGCGTTTTGGCCGATCGTTATTTCAATACGCGTCCCTTGGTGGTGGGCAAACCTGAATGTCTGCTGCCCTGTGATGTGCGTGTGGATCAGGGCACATCGGTTGGGCCTGACCGTTTGGTGAACACTGTTTCGGGCTATGACCTATATGGTGGTAACCTGATTGTTGTTGATTTCGGGACGGCCACCACATTTGATGTTGTGGACCACGACGGGGCCTATATCGGGGGGGTAATTGCCCCGGGTGTCAATCTGTCGCTGTCTGCACTGCATCAGGCGGCCGCTGCATTGCCCCATGTAGATATTGCCAAACCACAATCGGTGATCGGGACCAATACCGTGGCCTGTATGCAATCTGGTGTGTTTTGGGGCTATATTGGCTTGATAAAAGAGGTCTGCGCCCGTATCAAGGCCGAACACGACAAACCGATGCAGGTGATCGCCACTGGGGGATTGGCCCCGCTGTTTGATGCGGCCGATTATGTGTTTGACGCGTATCGGGATGACTTGACCATGCATGGATTGCGACTGATCCATGATCATAACAAATTGAACGGATAAAGAATGACCGCGGATCGACTGATATATTTGCCCTTGGGGGGTGCTGGTGAAATTGGGATGAATGCCTATGTTTACGGCTATGGACCTGCTGGCAAAGAACGGTTGATCGTGGTCGATTTGGGCGTCACATTTCCTGACATGGACACCACGCCGGGCGTCGATTTGATCCTGCCTGATATTTCATGGCTGAAAGAACGCCGCAATCAGATCGAGGCGATATTTATCACCCACGCCCACGAAGATCACATCGGGGCGATTGGTCATCTGTGGGCGGATTTGGGCGCACCAATTTATGGGCGCGCCTTTACAGCACATTTGGGCCGTCACAAATTGGCAGATGCTGGGCAGTCTGAACAGGCGTTTAAAACGGTGTCCGCTTGGCCCGCCACAACCCAGGCCGGCCCATTCACCGTTGGGTTTTTACCCATGTCGCATTCCATCCCGGAAAGCAGCGCCTTGATCATCGATACGCCCAAGGGGCGGTTGATCCACACGGGCGATTTCAAATTGGATCCTGCACCGATGGTCGGCGAACCCTTTGATCCCGATCTGTGGGCCTCGGTCGCCGCAAGCGGTGTCAAAGCTTTGATTTGCGACAGTACCAACATCTTCACACCCCACGCGGGCCGATCTGAATCCGTTTTGGGCCCCGATATCGAGGCATTGGTTGCCAGCGCACCGGCCATGGTTGTGGCAACAACATTTGCATCCAATGTGGCGCGGGTCAAAACATTGGCCGATGCTGGCGCACGGGCAGGGCGGTCAATCTGCCTGATGGGGCGCGCGATGCGCCGTATGATCGAGGCATCGATTGCCACCGGCGTTTTGTCAGATTTCCCCAAGGTGGTCAGCCCCGAGGATGCCGTAAATATCCCGCGTGAAAACCTGATGTTGTTGGTCACTGGCAGCCAAGGCGAACGCCGCGCCGCAACCGCGCAATTGGCCAACGGCAAATTCATGGGCATGACGTTAAAGGAAAATGATCTGTTTCTGTTTTCGTCCAAAACGATCCCGGGGAACGAACGCGGTGTTATTCGCATCATGAACCAGCTGTCGGAAAAGGGTGTGGACATCGTGGATGACAGCAACGGTCGCTATCATGTCTCGGGTCATGCCAACCGCCCCGATTTGCAGCAGATGCATGCCTTGGTCAAACCGGATTTGGTCATTCCGATGCACGGCGAACACCGCCATCTGCGCGAACACGCCAAACTGGCGAATGAGGCAGGCATCCCATCGGTGGTGTGCGTCAATGGTATGATGATCGAAATTTTGGACGGGGCCACCAAGGTGGTTGAATATGTCGATACAGGTCGGCGTTATCTGGACGGGTCGGTTCAATACGGTGCGCTGGATGGCATCGTGCGCGACCGTATCCGTATGGCGTTGAACGGGCATGTTACAATTTCTGTCATTTTGGACGAAGACGACGAATTATTGGGCGAACCCTGGTGTGATATCATGGGGCTGCCGGAAATGGGCCGGTCCAACGCCGCCTTGGTCGATGCCTTGGAAGAGGATCTGAGCCAAGCCATCGGGCGGGCAGGCACCGCCACCATGATGGATGATGACAAGCTTGAGGACGTTCTAAAACGCCAAGCGCGCCAGACCTGCCAAAATGAAATTGGTAAAAAACCCGAAGTGACCGTGATTGTCAGCCGCTTGATGTAGGGGCTGACTAGACGCGATTGGTTTCCAGAAACACCCGAAATTCCGTCAGGTTTTCGGCAAAGTTGTGCAGGCGCTCTTCTTCCCAGTCTTGGAAACAATTTAACACGTCGGGCATCAATTCTGCCTGTAATCGGCCAATGAACCCCGCACCATTTGGTGTGATAAACACGCGCTTGGCGCGGCGGTCTGTGTCGACCGATTTGGTTTGGATGTATCCTATGGATGTGAATTTTTTGACAGTTTTTGTGACAGCAGGCTGCAATACCTCAACCGCGTCAGCAATCTGACTGATCGATGCACCGGTGCTGCCAGTTAACAATATATGGTTCAAAATGACATATTGTGGATAGGTCACATCATGGGATCGCAGCAATTGGGCAAGCCTGTTGTTATAAATTTGGGTCATCAGACCTAATTCTTTTGCCAGCTTTAATGCCGTATCCATCTGTAACTTGGCCGAAGTTTGCATAAATCGTTATCCTTTGCACCTGTATTGGGGCAAAGCTATGCAAAAATCGTGCCTATTGTATTAACCTGCGCGGCGCTCTTCGAAACTTAGCGCGATAAAGCTGGGCAGATGATCGCCCATTCCAACGACCTTGCTCGTATTGTCGTTGTGCTGTTTTTTGTCGCGCGGTTGCGATGGGGCCTTGGACCGAGTTGCTCGATCGCCAGATTTCGGTTTGGCCGCCTCGGATTTTGGCGTGCGGGCCGCGGGTTTGGCGGGGGCCGCGTCAAACTTGGCGGGGTTTTCGACGCGCGGGATTTCTTTGTTGATCAATTCCTCGACAGCTGCCAGCGATTTTTCATCCCGCTTTGAGCAGATCATAAACGCTTTCCCGGACCGACCAGCGCGACCTGTGCGGCCAATGCGGTGAACGTAATCTTCGGCATGGCCAGGCACGTCAAAATTGAACACATGGCTAACCGATGGCACATCCAATCCCCGCGCGGCCACATCCGAGGCCACCAAGAACCGCAAATTGCCCTGACGGAAATCTTCCAAGGTTTTCATGCGTTGTGATTGGTCCAAATCCCCATGGATCGGAGCGGCCTGATACCCATATTTGTTCAGGGATTTCGCGCAAATATCAACGTCCGTTTTGCGATTGCAAAAAATGATCGCGTTGGTGCAGGCGTCCCCTTCGGCGTCGATCAGGGCGCGTAGCGTTTTGCGTTTTTCGCTGGCTTCGCGATCTTTGCGGCTGGCTTGGAACATCACCACACCCTGGGCGATGTTTTCGGATGCTGTTGCTTGGCGCGCCACCTCGATCCGGGTGGGGGCCGATAGGAACGTATTGGTAATGCGTTCAATTTCTGGCGCCATCGTCGCCGAGAAAAACAGCGTTTGCCGCGTGAATGGGGTCAGTCCGAAAATACGTTCGATATCGGGAATAAATCCCATGTCCAACATGCGGTCCGCTTCGTCGACGACCATGATCTGAACACCTGTCAACAACAGTTTGCCGCGTTCGAAATGGTCCAGCAAACGGCCCGGAGTCGCGATTAAAACATCGACCCCTTTGTCGATCAGGGCATCCTGTTCCTTGAAGCTGACGCCACCGATTAACAGCGCCTTGGTCAATTTCAGATGTTTTGTATAGGTGTCAAAGTTTTCCGCAACCTGTGCGGCCAATTCGCGTGTGGGACACAACACCAGCGACCGTGGCATCCGTGCACGCGCCCGCCCGCGGGCCAACATATGGATCATGGGCAGGGTAAAGCTGGCGGTTTTACCAGTGCCGGTTTGCGCGATGCCCAAAACATCCTTGCCCTCAATCGCGGCCGGGATTGCACCGGCCTGAATGGGGGTCGGGGTTTCATATCCCGCTTCTTCGATCGCTTTCAGGATTTTTGGGTTCAGATTAAGGTCTGTGAACTTTGTCATTTTTATCCGTTACAACCGGACTGGTCACGCCCGAGTATTACCTATGGTCAGGACGTGCCTGTTGCAGGCAGTCCATACATAAAAATCTGTCCAAGGTCAACTGACGCCTTATTTCCGATCTGCCGTCTGTGTGTTTGCAGTCGCAGCTGTGCGCCTAGACCATCATTTCCTTGGTCGCGGACAATGTGATATCGGTGTAATCGCGTTCAACACGGTCAATATCCCATTGCAATCGGGTCAAAAACACCATGTCACCATCGTTGTCGGTGGCAATATGTTGTTTGTTGGCCGCTGCAAATTTGTCACAGGCCAGTTTTTCGCCCTGAACCCAGCGTGCTGATGTGAATTGGGTGGGTTCAAAGCGGACGGGCAGCCCGTATTCCAGTTCAATGCGGCTGGCCAATACTTCGAATTGCAGCGCACCGACGACACCGACGATAAACCCGGATCCAAAAGTAGGCTTGAATACCTTTGCGGCGCCTTCTTCGGCAAATTGCATCAGGGCTTTTTCCAGATGCTTTGCCTTCATCGGGTCACCGGCGCGGCAGGTTTGCAGCAATTCGGGCGCGAATGACGGGATACCGGTTGCCCGCAACGCTTCGCCTTCGGTCAGGGTGTCGCCGATCCGCAACTGACCGTGGTTGGGAATACCGATGATGTCGCCGGCCCAGGCCTCTTCTGCCAGTTCACGATCCGAGGCCAGGAACAAAACAGGGTTTGAAATGGCCATGGGTTTTTTCGACCGCACATGGGTTAATTTCATGCCACGTTTGAAATGACCCGATGCCAACCGGACAAAGGCCACACGGTCGCGGTGTTTGGGATCCATGTTGGCCTGAACCTTGAACACAAAGCCTGCGACTTTGGTTTCATCCGGGCTGATCTGGCGCGGATTTGCGGATTGCGGTTGCGGCACGGGGCCATATGTACCGATGCCATGCATCAATTCCTTGACCCCGAACGAATTGATGGCAGAGCCGAACCAAATCGGGGTCATGTGCCCCTCTAGCACCGATTGCGGATCCAGCGCGGGCAGTAATTCGCGCGCCATTTCAATTTCTTCGCGCAGTTTTTCCAACAAATGCCCCGGCACATGTTCGGCCAATTTGGGGTCGTCCAGCCCGTTGATTTCGATGCTGTCGGTCACGCGGTTCCGGTCGGCACGATCGATCAATTCCAAACGGTCACGCAACATGTCGTAACAGCCGATAAAATCGGCGCCCACACCAATGGGCCAGCTGGCGGGGGTGACGTCGATGGCCAAATTTTCCTGGATCTCGTCGATAATTTCGAATGTGTCGCGGCTTTCGCGGTCCATTTTGTTACAAAATGTCAAAATGGGCAAATCGCGCAGGCGGCATACTTCAAACAGTTTGCGCGTCTGGCTTTCGACACCTTTGGCACCGTCAATGACCATCACGGCGGCATCCACGGCCGTTAGGGTGCGATAGGTGTCTTCGGAAAAATCGCTGTGACCGGGGGTGTCGACCAGATTAAACCGATACTCCAGAAAATCGAACGACATTGCGGATGCGCTGACCGAAATGCCTCGGTCTTTCTCCATCTGCATAAAATCGGACCGCGTGCGGCGCGCTTCGCCTTTGGCGCGGACTTGCCCTGCCATTTGGATAGCCCCACCAAACAACAGAAATTTTTCTGTCAGGGTCGTTTTCCCGGCGTCAGGGTGCGAAATAATCGCAAAGGTCCGGCGGCGGGCGATTTCTGCGGGCAATTCGGGGTGATTTGATGTCTGTGTCATGGGGCTGCTATATCCAATGCGCTATGGCTTGGCAATCACCCAAACCACGGGCCATGGGGCAAAACTCATTCCGACTGTGGCGTGATTTCGGGCACATGGGCATAGGTCGATGGGCCGGGCACCACAGGGCGCATGGTCGTGTTGGGCAGTGCAGATTGGGTGTGGTCATTCAACAGCATACTTTCTGTTGCGATCCCTTCGGCAAAGATGATTTGGTGCTGATCAAACAAGATTTGATAATATTCGAAAAACCCCTGTTCCATGGGGACCACCGTATCACCATTGACCATGTGACGTGCGCGGATCCATGTTTGGCCCGCGTTGCGGTGATAGACAAACATCCTAAGGTCTGGGCTGACGCAGAGTTCGGCCAAATTGCGACAGGCGCCTTGGCTGATTTTAATGGGCGCGGTGGGGCCGATGGCGCGCAACGTGCTGGACCCAATCCAGCGGATGGGCTGGGGCCCATGATCGCGGGTCAGTATCATTTGGTTGATGTCTAACTGTTCAACCGGCACCAAACTGCCGTCGGCAACGGTGATCCGCGTTCCCTTGACAAACGAGGCGCAGCCAATCAGCGCAAATTTTGCATCCAAGTCATCGCGATCGATACGGATCAATGTGTAATCCAATTTCGGCACAATCCGGCCCTGCGCAGTCATGTAAATCTGTTGAATATCGTTGCTGTCATCGGTTTCGACCAAAACAAAACCTTCGATCAGGGACCCGTCCGAGGCCATAAGCGTCACACGGCAGTCCAAATGGATTTGGTGTGATCTGGCGTCTGCTGTGGCGGTGGGGGTGCGAAAATACCTGTTGTTTTTGCGATCGATGTGCAAGGTTTGGTTTTGAATATCCGTTTGCGCGATATAAATATCATCCAGGATCAGATCAGTGGCGCAGGCCAAGGTGTCGCCAACGTTCGACCCATAGGCCACGCAAAGCTGATCGGTTGTGAAAACGGAAACTGTGAACATGGGGGCAGTATATCGATAGGACACTCCGGGCAAAAGCCCGTTTGTGTACGATCTCGGTCCTCCCCGCCATAGCGACAAGAAAGGGCAGCATATGGATTTAGGTATCAAAGGCAAACGCGCATTGGTTTGTGCATCCTCGCAAGGTTTGGGCAAGGGATGCGCCATGGCCTTGGCCGAGGCTGGCGTTGATCTGGTGTTAAACGGGCGGCGTGCCGATATTTTGGACCAAACCGCCGATGAAATACGGTCAAACTATCAGGTTTCAGTCACAGCGATCGCAGCTGACATCACCACACCTGCGGGGCGTGATGCCGTCCTTGAGGCCGCGGGGCAGATTGATATTTTGGTTACCAATGCCGGCGGCCCACCCCCCGGTGTCTGGAGCGATTGGGACCGAGACGATTTTATCAAGGCGCTGGATGCGAATATGCTGACGCCGATTGATTTAATGAAACGGTGTCTGCCTGCGATGATTGATCGTGGGTGGGGCCGTGTGGTCAATATCACATCCGGATCGGTCAAGGCCCCCATCCCACAGCTGGGCTTGTCGAATTCCGCGCGCGCGGGTTTGACAGGCTATGTGGCTGGAACCGCGCGTCAGGTGGCGCCCTTTGGTGTTGTGATCAACAATCTGTTGCCAGGCATCCACGATACAAACCGCGCCCTGTCGCTGGACACAGGCGTGGCACAGGCCCAAGATATTTCAATTGAACAGGCCAAAGAAAATCGCTGCGCCACAATCCCAGTGCGTCGGTATGGCACAATCCAAGAATTTGGGTCCACCTGCGCGTTTATGTGTTCGCAGCATGCGGGTTTCATGATCGGGCAAAACGTGTTGCTGGATGGTGGCGCGATGAACAGCACCCTTTGATTACAAATCTATCACCATTTCGTCATAGCGCCATTTCAACGTGGCGCTATGCGTGTTTCTAGTCTAGCGGTTATGCCATTAACATGAGGGGATAGAACATGATTGCAGTCTATGTTTTGGTGGGAACGGCGATCGCTTTGGCGCTGTCGGCCTATTCGGTGCGTCAAGCGGTGACAGTTGACGGGTTTTTCGCAGGCCGCGATGGGCAGGGGCGGGCCCCTGATCTGTGGACGCTGATCCTAAGCCAAGTTACAACATGGATTTTTGCGCGATCCCTGCTGAATTCTGCGATTTTGGGCTATTATTATGGCATTGCGGGAACCTTGGCCTATGCGGCCTATTACCTGTCATTTCTAACCGGCGGTTTTTTCGTGGGGCGGTTGCGGCGCGATGGGTATGCGTCGGTGCAGGACTGGTTGAACACCCGATTTGGCGCAGTTGGAACACATGCCTATAATGCTGTGGTGGCACTGCGGCTCTTGTCCGAAGTGTTTGCAAACCTGTTGGTGATCGGCCTGATTTTCCGGGTGGTCTTTCCGGATTTTGGGTCTGCCTCGGTTGTGTCGGTGGTTGTGCTGTCGCTCTTTACACTGGTTTATTCCGCTTGGGGGGGATTGCGTGCGTCGCTGCGCACGGATGTTTTGCAAATGCTCTTGTTTCTTGGCATTTTTGGCGTGGCCTTTGCCTATCTGGTTGTGTCGCCCAATTTCAGCCTTGGGGCCGTTTTGTCCGCCCCTGGCACCGCAGGCGGATACAATGGTTGGATCCTGTTGTTAGTGGCGTTCTTACAGGTGCCATCCTATCCGCTGCATGATCCGGTCATGATGGATCGCGGATTTTTGGCGGATGAACGCACAACACAGACCTCGTTTTTCTGGGCCTTTGCCATTTCGGTTGCCTGCATTATCGGGTTTGGATTTTTCGGTATCCACGCGGCCCTGATGCAACAAGAGATTTCCAGCGATTTATTGGGCACATGGGCCGTGATGTTTCCCGCACCAATTTTTGCCGCGCTGCTGGTGTCGCTGCTGGTGTCGGGCGTGTCCACATTGGACAGCGCCCTAGCATCTGCGGCACGTTTGATGGTCGAAGAATGGCGCATGGCCCCGCGTACATTGCTGGGCGGGCGTCTGGTGATGGGGGCATTTCTAATGCTGGGTGCGGCGTTGACCCTATGGGGGAATGCAACATTGTTTGATGCTGTCGCCGTATCCGGGACCGCATCGATGTTTTTGACGCCCTTGATTGTTGTTTCGGTTTTGATGAACCGGCATATTGCACCTTGGGCGTTTATCCTGTCATTTTTGACTGCGATCTTTGGCGCGATGCTCTATTTCGCGCGCGCGTCGGAATGGGCCAGCGCGATATTGATGGACGGCCACAAATATGAACAACTGCTGGTTATTTGTGTGGGTGTTTTGATCTGCGGCACTGTGGCCTGCGTTTTTGGATCAAGGCGGGTTGCGTCAGCGGATCGGGGCTGATACCAGTTCCTGTGTAAACCTGATAACTTTTATCGGACATAGGATGACGGATCATTCCACGGCGACACCGCCACGGTTGCAGATTAAAAACCTGACCCGTGTGATTAACGGTGTTGAAATTGTAAACAACATTTCGTTGGCGATCCAGCCCGGGCAGGTAACGTGCCTGCTGGGTCCGTCCGGTTGCGGTAAATCAACCACGCTGCGCATGATCGCCGGTGTCGATATGCAAGACAGCGGTGAAATCTGGGTCGATGGACAACTGATCTGCGATACCGTGTTCCATGTACCCCCAGAACGCCGCGGTATTGGTTTGATGTTTCAGGATTTTGCCCTGTTTCCCCATTTGTCCGTGGCCGAAAACGTGGCCTTTGGCCTGAGTGGTGCGCGCGACGAAAAACGCGCCCGCGTCGAGGCATTGTTGGACAAGGTGGGCCTGCGTCGCCTGATTGATCATTATCCCCATGCGCTGTCTGGCGGCGAACAACAGCGTGTGGCCTTGGTCCGTGCCTTGGCCCCCAGTCCGCGGATTATGCTGATGGATGAACCGTTTTCCGGTTTGGATAACCGTCTGCGCGACGGGATTCGCGATGAAACATTGGCGATCCTTAAGGCTGAGGATGCCGCCGTTTTGCTGGTGACCCACGAACCAGAAGAGGCGATGCGGATGGCCGATGAAATTGCACTGATGCGGACGGGGCGCATTGTGCAACAGGGTGCGCCCTATAATATCTATAACGCGCCTGTCGATCGGGCAGCGGTTGCATTTTTCTCGGACGTGAATGTGATCCAATCGCAGGTGCGCGGTGCCTTGGCGCAAACGCCCTTTGGCCAGTTTTTTGCGCCCGGGTATCAGGACGGCACGCAGGTGGATATCGTATTTCGTCCCCAACATATCCGGATCGATTTTGATCGCGCGGGCCGCGGACCCAATCCCACCAAATCCCAAGGGGTTGCAGCGCGCGGTATTGTAGAACGCGCGCGGTTTATGGGCAGCGAAAGTTTGATTGAATTTCGCATGGACTATGATGGATCCGTGATTAAGGCCACGGTTCCGAACGTGTTTTTGCCCAAGGCGGGCCAACCCCTGTGGTTAACGATACCGCGTGATCGGTGCTTTGTCTTTCCGGCGATCTAAAATTCCTGTAGACTGATTTCGGAAATGCAATTTTTGTCGGTCATGTTGAATGGCACATATTCGATCGCAATTTTGGCTGGTGGTTCCACCATCCAAGAGGCCGGAAAAATCACAGGCTGGCGTCGGTCAGAGGATGAAACTGCATTAATTTGCGAATTCATCAAAACATCATTGTGATCATACCCTGTCAGTCTGATAAAAAATGACCCAGCGGTTTTACCTGATCCTACCTTAGAATATTTGATCTTGACCCAAATTCGATCCAGCTGAGTCGGGCCAGACAAAACAAATTCTGCCTGTTTGCCCAATTTGCACCCCTGATCTGTGTACCGCGCCCGTTCGGTTGCTGGATAAAGCGTAAAACCGCTTTTGGCATAAATTTCGTGGCGATCAGGGATGCTGATCAGGGCCATTGAAATACAAGCGATATGAACCAATTTTTTCAAGTTTACAACCTTTGTTACTGTGATGTTCAGGTCACAGTGTGTCACCACTCTAACACTTAAGACGTATGCAAAAGAGCTAATTTGAGGAAAGTTATCAATTTGATCGATTGGGTTTCATGTTTGCCTTTGAATTAGCCGCGGTGAAACGAACTCAGCCGACAGAGGTACCAAGATTTTGCTGCAGTAAATTGGCCCAAATCCGCCTTTTTTAACTTTTATCTTGGCAAAGGCGCATTATCGGCTTTAATCACGGGACGTAAATGAATAAATAGGGATCATGGCACAAAAGGGCGTGGGCCCGACACTACAGGAGAGTATGGATGCTGAACAACATTGGTTTGCCCGGATTGCTGCTAATTGCGGTGGTTGTATTGGTATTATTTGGCCGCGGAAAAATCAGTTCTTTGATGGGCGAAGTGGGCAAAGGCATTACTGCGTTCAAAAAGGGTGTGAATGACGGCACCAAGGAATTGGAAGAAGACGCATCAGAAATCGCAAAAGACGTCACACCATCATCGGACAAAGACAAGGTCTAATCCATGTTTGATATGGGATGGTCGGAACTGTTGGTGATCGGCGTTGTTGCATTGATTGTCGTCGGTCCCAAGGATTTGCCGATTCTGTTTCGACGCGTTGGGCAATTTGTTGGCAAAGCCAAAGGCATGGCACGCGAATTTAGTTCGGCGATGAACCAGGCGGCCGATGAATCCGGCATGGCCGAGGTGAAAAAATCGCTGCAAGCCGCGACCAACCCAGTGCAAACCGGATTGGATAGCGTAAAATCAGCTGCGACAGATTTTGCCAAATATGACCCCGAAAGCGAAACGGGGAAATTGGCCGCTGATCGCGAAGAAGCCCGCAAAAAAATCCATGATGCAACTGTTAAGAGGGCCGAAGAGCGCCGCGCCGCAGAGAAAGCTGAGGCCGAGGCCAAAGCCGCCCAAGCTGCAATGGACGCCGGTACAGACAGTGCGTCAGAGCCGATACAGACTGCGGAACCCGCTAAGGACACCAAATGACAACGGACAATATCGACGAGTCATCGGCCCCATTGATCGAACATTTGGCCGAATTGCGCCAGCGCCTGATTTATTCAGCTTCGGCTTTCATCGTGGGGATGGTGATTTGTTTCACAGTTTGGAACCCGATTTTTGATTTCCTGACACATCCGCTGTGTTCTGCGATGGCGGTCAAGGGGCATTCGGATTGCGGGTTGATTTTGATCAAACTGCAAGAGGGCTTCTTTGTCGCGATTTCTATTTCGCTGCTTGGGGGATTGGTTTTATCCTTTCCGTTTATCGCGTTTCAGTTATGGCGATTTGTGGCACCCGGTCTGTATAAATCGGAAAAGGGCGCGTTTTTGCCGTTCCTGATTGCGTCGCCATTTATGTTTTTTCTTGGCGCGTCCTTTGCCTATTACGTTGTGACACCTTTGGCCTTTGACTTCTTTTTGGGGTTCCAGCAGGCGGGGTCTGTTTTGGGTGATGGGGACACCGGCCAAAACGCCGTAGCCGGGATCGCGTTTCAGGGCTCTGCCCAAGAATACCTAAGCTTGACCATCAAATTCATTGTGGCCTTTGGCCTATGTTTTCAGTTGCCTGTTTTGCTGACATTGTTGGGCAAGGCTGGCTTGGTCAGTTCCGAAGGTTTGGGCAATGTGCGCAAATATGCTGTCGTGGCCATTTTGGTTTTGGCCGCATTGGTCACCCCGCCCGATGTTATAACGCAGGTCATTTTGTTTGTTGTGGTCTATGGGTTGTATGAAATTTCCATTTTCTTGGTGGCCCGCGTCGAAACCAAACGCGAAGCGCGCCTGCGCGAAGAGGGATATTATGACGACGAAGAAGAGTTCGACGATCCCCTGATCAAAGAGTTCGACGAGGACAAAAATGACTGATACCTCTGATTTGGCGCGGATTGCGGATGCCTTGGACCGTATGTGTCCTGCGCCTGCACCTGCGCCAGATTTTGATGCGGCTGATGCCTTTGTTTGGCACACCGGGCCGGATCGTTTAGAACCTGTGCCACAGGTATCGCGGGTTGATTTGTCATTGCTGGTGGGGGTGGACCGATCGCGGGAAACCTTGCTGGCCAATACACTGCAATTTGCCAAAGGCTATGCTGCCAATAACGCGTTATTATGGGGCGCGCGGGGGATGGGGAAATCATCCCTTGTCAAGGCAATCCACGGGCATATCGTGGATCAGGGCCTGCCGTTGAAAATCGTTGAATTGCAGCGCGAAGACCTGCCCAGTGTCACCCGTTTGATGAACCATTTGCGCGCGGCACCCTATCGGTTTTTGCTGTTTTGCGATGACCTTAGTTTCAGCCATGATGACCAGCATTACAAATCGCTTAAGGCGATCTTGGACGGCGGGATCGAGGGGCGGCCGGAAAATGTGTTGCTGTATGCCACATCGAACCGCCGCCATTTGATGCCGCGCGATATGATTGAAAATGAACGCTCTAGCGCGATTAACCCTGCCGAAGCGGTCGAAGAAAAGGTATCGCTGTCGGATCGTTTTGGCCTGTGGCTGGGGTTCCATCCCTGTTCGCAGGATGATTATCTGACCATGATTTATGGATACTGCGATGCCTATGGCATTGGCGTCGATCGTGGCACCATCCGCGCCGAGGCGATCGAATGGACCGCCACCCGTGGGTCGCGGTCTGGTCGTGTTGCGTGGCAATATTTCACGGATCTTGCGGGGCGCCAAAGCGTGCGTGTGTAACGCGCGCCTTTGTTTTATTGCGCCCAGTTGATTTACTTCGCCAGATACTGCATTGGATCGACGCTTTCGAACCCTTTGCGGACCTCAAAATGGACATAGGTGGGGTTGCCATCGCGCACTTTGCCCAACACGGCGCCGCGTTTCACGCTAGATCCCTTGGATACAGCGATGTTTCCGACATTGGCGTAAACGGTCAGCAGGTTATCGGCATGTTTGATCACGATGATTGGCACCTGATTGGCGTCGGCGGTAATGGCCGCGACGGTGCCTGCCTCGGCTGCGACGATTGATGTGCCCGCGGGCGCAGAAATGTCGATGCCATCGGTTTTACCCTTAACATATTCGCGGATGATTTTCCCCTTGACCGGATAGGCAAGGCGGCCACCGGTTGGTGTGGCAACGGGCTTGGGCGCGCTTTGCGTGGTCTGTGCCGCGGGGGCGGGTGCGGGCGTTGCGGTGGGCAGGGGGGTGCTGGCACTGGGCGGGACCGGTGTTGCGCTGCCTGCGCCCGGGGCGCTGATGGTGTCTTGTGGGACGGGTTTGGGCGCGGATTGTCCCGCGGCCATTGGAACCAATAGGATTTGACCTTCGCGAATTGTGAAATTTGCGTCCAGACTGTTCCATTCCGCCAAAGATCGGACCGACACATTATAGAGCCGTGAAATGGTAAATGCAGATTCCCCGCGGACCACCTTGTGGCGGATCGGTTCGATCTTGGGATCAGACGGTGCCGGTTTTTGTGGCGCAGCCGTCGGGGTTTGCGGCGCACGGTCAATCGCCGATTGCGCCAAACTGGTGACATCAATTGCACCCTGTTGGGCCGCACCAGATGTTGGGGCCGTATCAGGATCGACAGAGGATTGTGCAGCCCCGCGCGCCACAGGTTTAGGCAGGGCGACAATGGCGCCATCCCGCAGTTTTTCATCAATTTTTAACCCGTTATATTCGGCCAATTCTGCCGGGTTCTGGTTTAGCCGGCTTGCGATGGACCCTACGGTTTCGCCACGCTTGGCGACAACAACCTGATAGGTTGGATATGAAATCACCCCACGGCTGTCAGGCTGCGGACGGTTTTTCAAAGCTTGGCTGACCGCCTCTGAGGTGTCAAAGGTATTGTTTCGAAAATCCAAATCGAAATCATTTAATGATCCAACTTGGCATCCGGATAGAACGATTGCAGTCAAACCGACTGCAGAAAAACGGGTGAATTTTTGCACTGTTACTGCCATCTCAATTGCTCCTAGGGTCTTGGAATTGACCTTTTTGCGGGTATCTTAGCGTTCTTTTTCTAATCCTTCAACGAGCGGAACAAAACGAACAGATCTAAGTTCATCATAGTCAAAGCCCGCATCCGTGCGCGTGACTCGGATCAGGTGCTGCACATGGTCGGACTGCCCCACGGGAATGACCATGATCCCACCTGGTTTTAGCTGTGATAACAATGTGCTAGGGGGATCTTCGGCCGCAGCCGTCACAATAATGCGATCAAAGGGGGCCTGATCGGGCAACCCGTGACAGCCATCCGCCAAAATCGGCGTAATATTGCTAAGGTTCAGTTTTTGAAATGTCTCGGCGGCCTGTTTCACCAGGGGCCGGTGGCGTTCGACCGTATAAACCCGCCGCGCCAGTTGGCTGAGGATTGCGGCCTGATATCCGGATCCTGTGCCCACCTCTAACACTTTGTCGCGGGGACTGATTTTTAACGCCTGCGTCATTAACCCCACGACCGATGGTTGGCTGATCGTCTGACCACAGGCGATCGGCAGCGGCACATCCTCATAGGCGCGGGCGGCAAATACGCCAGTTACAAATTGGCCGCGATCAATGCGTTCCATGGCGGTCAAGACATGGGTATCTGTCACACCTTTGGACCGGATCCCAAAGATGAACTGCATTTTGCGTTCGGCGTCCTGGGTCATTTGTCGGTACTAAGGTGATCTAGGGCATCATAGGCCGTCATATCCGCACGCAGCGGCGTGACCGAGATATAGCCATCAAGGTTTGATTGCACATCTGTATCAGGGGCCGCAGGGACATGCTGGTCGCCCCCTTGGATGAACAGAAATTCACGCCCCGAGGCGGTTTTATGCGGATGGGCTGAAAAATTGGACCCCTGTCTGCGCCCTTGGCGCACGATGCGTTGACCCAAAACCTGATCCGCCGGAACAGGGGGGAAATTGATGTTATAGAACAGGCGATAATCACCGTGTTCTGGTGGTTGCGCGTCTAGGAGGGAACGCACAACAGTGGCACCATGAATAATACTAGCATCAAAGGGGTCATCCAGTTTCGCATTTTTGGGCCCGAAATATTGCGACAGGGCAAAGGATGGAACGCCTTGCAATGCCCCCTCCATCGCGGCGCCGATGGTGCCAGAATATAACACATTTTCGGCCGAGTTATTGCCGCGGTTGACACCGGACAAAATCAGATCGGGTTTATTGTCAGCCATGACATGATACAGGCCTGCCAAGACACAATCGGCTGGGTTCCCTTCGATCGCGTAGCGGCGATCCGCCAGTTTGGTGATCAACATGGGATTGGTATAGCTGATGCAATGTCCGACGCCCGAACGTTCCTGCGCGGGTGCAATTGTCCAAACCTCGCCCGATGGGCCCGCCAGTTCACGGGCAATGGTGGTCATTGCGATCAGGCCTGGTGCATTTATCCCGTCGTCATTGGTAATCAAAATGCGCATGCGTTTCCCCCCGTGCTAACCTATGTCTGTTTCTGACATAGATTAGGGCACAGCGCGCCGCAAGCCCCGCACGAAATCAAAGATCAAGTGTTGCCAAGATGCGTGCAGCCTCGGTCGCGGTATCGGTCAGATCATCGCGATTTTCACCGGGGTGAAACCGTGCGCGAACCGCCGTTGGCATTGGGGCAGGGGTGACAATATTGACCTTGGGGCCCGTTTTCGCGGTTTCAGTGGCCCAGCTGTTGACCAATGACATTTGTGCCGCTTTGGTCGCGCCATAGGCCCCATAGAATTTTTCACCCGCGTGGGGGTCATCGAAGAATATGGCCTGACCCGCATCGCCCAACAAAGGCGCAACATAAGTGATCAATGTGGCCGTGGCCGTGACGTTTAGATCGACGGATTTTCCGAAATCTTTCATGTCCAGAGTCGATGTCACCATCAAGGGGGCGGCATGAATTGCCGTATGGACCCATAGATCAATTTTGCCCCAACGGTCATAGATGGACCGACACAAATGCGCCATCGCATCCGCGTTTGTCACATCCATCGGCGCCAAGGTTGCCTGACCCGATTTGGCCTTGATCCGGTCATCCAGTTCCTCGAGCGCGCCAGTGGTGCGCGCAACGGCAATGACATGATAATCCGGCGCCAGTTCTGTGGCGATTGCAGCACCCAATCCGCGGGATGCACCAGTAATAAGAGCGAGTTTTTCAGTCATACCCGTCTGTTGATCGTTTTTACACGCAAGGTCAAGTTATTTTGCGTGTCCCACGTCCGCGGATAGAAATTTGTGCCCATAGCCCGCCAACAGTGTGATCAGTTGGTCAAAATCAAACCCATCAATCTGCGCGATATAGAGCGGATCCTCTTCGATTGCGATATGGGTGATGGGGCGTTGAAAATCGTCACGCGGCTGCATCACGCAGGCCTGACCCATGCCGAAACCGGGAATGATATTTGCCGTTTTCCCAAACATCAGCGGCATCACCCCTTGTTGCCCCAAAGGCATGGTATCCAAATATGTGTGGAAACAGGCTTGGTCAACCTCGACCCAGATGCCCAGAATAATCGGATCTGCGCAGCCGATCAGTGGAATGATCATCACGGTGCGAATAAAATGGTGATCGGCCATCCGACACAGATCATGCGTCAAAATATCGGTTGTGTCGGGGTGTAAGATTGCGCTGTTATCTTGGGGGCTGGCGGTCCCGGTCCAGCGTTCCGGCGCAACATAGGCCAGGCTAAGCAGGTCCTTTAATGTGGTTTCACAGCATCCGCAGATGTTTTGGTCATCGTGAATATGCGCCCATCTGGGATCAATTGCGGGTGTTTCGCTAAATTGGGTCGATGGGCTGGGGGCCGGTGTGGCGCGTTTGCGTGGTGCAAGGTTGAACCATTTCATTCGCTACCTTGTACCACAAACCCCTTGTTGATCATATCAGATGGTTTCACTGGGTATTCCCCCGAAAAACAGGCATCACAATATTGTGGACAAGATGCGTTGCGCCCTTTGGCTTCGCCGGCGGCGCGGTACAGACCGTCTAGCGATATGAATTTCAGGCTGTCAACAGCCAGATGATCGCGCATTTCGTCTTCTGTCATTGTGGCGGCCAACAATTTTTCACGTTGTGGGGTGTCCACGCCGTAAAAACAGGGCCAAGCTGTGGGGGGCGATGCAATACGGAAATGTACCTCGGCCGCGCCTGCGTCCAAGATCATTTCCTTGATTTTGCGTGATGTCGTACCTCTGACCACGGAATCGTCCACCAATATGATGCGCTTACCCTTAATCAACGCCCGATTCACGTTTAATTTTAGACGCACACCCATGTTACGGATCTGTTCGGTCGGTTCGATAAAGGTGCGACCCATGTATTGGTTGCGGATAATCCCCATGGCAAAGGGAATGCCCGATTGCTGGGAATATCCGATGGCGGCCGGTGTGCCACTGTCGGGCACGGCGCAGACCAAATCCGCCTCGACCGGGCTTTCTTTGGCCAGTTCAACGCCGATCTGACGGCGGGTTTCATAGACGGACCGGCCACCGATGATGCTGTCGGGCCGTGAAAAATAGACATGTTCAAAAATACAGAACCGTGATGATTGTTCGCGGAATGGGAAATTGCTGTCCACGCCGTCTTTGGTGATTACAACCATTTCGCCCGGTTCGATTTCGCGCACGAATTCGGCACCGATGATATCCAGCGCACAGGTTTCCGATGACAGTGCCCAGCCATCGCCGACACGCCCCAAAACCAAGGGGCGCACGCCCAATGGATCGCGCACGCCAATCAATTTGGTCCGCGTCATGGCCACAACGGAAAACGCGCCCTCGACGCGGCGCAGGGCGTCCTCCATGCGTTCGGGGATATTGCGGCCCATGGACCGTGCCATCAGGTGGATGATACATTCACTGTCGGACGAACTTTGGAAAATGGATCCACGTTCCACCAATTCGCGGCGCAGGGCATCCGCGTTGGTCAGGTTTCCGTTATGCGCAATGGCGGCCCCCCCCATGGCGAATTCGCCAAAAAACGGTTGAACATCGCGAATGGCGGCTGCTTTGGATCCGGCGGTTGAATACCGCACATGCCCAATGCCAATGGATCCGGGCAGGGTGGCCATCACCGATTGTGACGTGAAATTGTCGCGCACATATCCAAACCGTCGCGCCGAATTGAAACCGGCTGCGTCATCATAGGTGACAATCCCGCCGGCCTCTTGGCCGCGGTGCTGCAAGGCATGCAACCCCAGGGCTACGAAATTGGCGGCATCTGTGACGCCAACCACGCCGAATACGCCACATTCTTCGCGTAATTTATCATCATCAAAGGGGTGGGCGGGGGGCATTTGTTTGTTGGACAAATCACGCAACTCCGAATCCGGTCGTTTCATTTGCCCCCCTCATAAACAACAAACTGCGATGTGTCACGAAACTATCACAATTTTATTGGTCTAATTCGTGATCAGCCTTCGCAGACAGAGACCAATTGTTCATATTGCACCGTGATCCAGCCCAGTGCCTGTTCGGGATTGCGTTCCTCGATCGAGGTCACGACCGATCCGAACAGATTGGCGGATCGGCTTTCTTCGATCATGGGAACGGCGTCGCTGCTCATGACCATTTTATAGGCGAATAGGGCAACGGCAACCAAGGCGATGCCACGAAATACGCCGAATACGAACCCGGCAGCCTGATCAATACGTCCCAGAAAGGATTTGTTGATCACTGACGACAAAAGCGGGGTAAAGAATGACACAATCATCAATGTCACAGCAAAGACCGCGGCAAAGGATGCAATGATCGACAATTCGCAGCTGTCCGCCAGCAGGGACCCGACAACCGGAATTTCGTTGATCAGTGGCATGACCTGTGGCGCAAAAACAAAGGCGACCAAAGCCGCGGCAATCCAGCCCAGAATTGCCATGACTTCGCGGACCAAACCCCGCGCATATGCCAACAGTGATGATAGGATTACGATTGCTAACACAACCCCATCGACGACATTAAAACCTTCCATATGTGTCCCAATCTTTCCCTTTGGCCTAACCGGCCCCGAATACATCCCCGACAAAGGTCGTTAAATCCCCCAGTCGCCCCAAATTGATTCCCTCAATCTTCACGTCTTTACCGCCTTGCGGGCCAAAAGCATTTGCAAACCCCAGCTTTTGCGCTTCTTTTAGGCGGTTTTCCATCTGTGAAACGGGTCTCAGCGCCCCTGATAGGCTAATTTCACCGAAAATAACAGTGTCGGTTGGAATAATCACATCCTCGCGCGCGGACAGTAGCGCGGCCGCCACAGCCAGATCAGCGGCCGGTTCATTGACTTTCATCCCGCCGGCGACGTTTAGATAGACATCTAATCCTGCAAATGGGATGGCGCAGCGCGCCTCAAGCACGGCCAAGATCATGGACAACCGGCCACTGTCCCACCCCACAACGGTGCGGCGCGGTTGGCTGAGCGAACTGGGCGCGACCAAGGCCTGAAATTCCACCAAAACGGGGCGCGTGCCCTCGATCCCGGCAAAAACCACAGACCCTGCACTGGGCGTGCCGCGATCGGACAAAAACAGGGCGGATGGGTTTGTCACTTCAACCAAACCACCGCCAGACATTTCAAACACACCGATTTCATCGGCCGCACCAAATCGGTTTTTGACAGATCGCAAAATGCGGAATTGATGGCCGCGTTCGCCTTCGAAATACAAAACCGTATCGACCATGTGTTCCACAACGCGGGGGCCTGCGATTTGACCGTCTTTGGTGACATGGCCCACCATGATGACCGACACGCCGTTGCGTTTGGCAAATGTGGTCAATTCATGGGCTGCGGCGCGCACTTGGCTGACGCTGCCCGGGGCGCTGTCGACCGTATCCGCCCACATCGTTTGGATCGAATCGATAATAACCAGATCGGGTTTTTCCGCCTCAAGCGTGGTCAGGATGTCGCGTAGGTTGGTTTCTGCACCCAGCTGCACGGGGGCGTCCGCCAACCCCAAACGCTGGGCCCGCATGCGCACTTGGGCGCGCGCCTCTTCGCCCGAAATATAAATCGTTTTTTGACCGGCGCGGGCAAATTGTGCGGCGGCCTGCAACAACAGCGTTGATTTCCCGATCCCCGGATCACCGCCCACCAGAATGGCCGAGGCAGGAACTAATCCGCCTCCCAAAACGCGGTCTAATTCGTCCATGCCGCTGTTGGTGCGGGGCAATGGCGCCTCTTGCGTGCGTAGATCGCTCATTTCGATGGTTTTGCCGCGCATACCGCCGATGCTGCCTTTTTTCGGGCCGGCGGATATCCCTTTGTCTTCGACAATGGTGTTCCATTCGCCACAGGCATCGCAGCGGCCCGACCATTTGGTCGTGACATTGCCGCAGGCTGTGCAGGAATATGATGCAGTGTTTTTCGCCATGCCCCTAAGTGCCAAAGCCTGAGCGCGCTGACAAGGTGGTTTTCACGACTTGGGCCGTTTTATTAGTGTCAAGACCATAGACAGGAACACGCACAGTGTAAAAACATATAATCCCCAGCGGGTTTCGATGTGCCCGACACCCACGCCTTTGGCAATGACGATATAAAGGGAAATCAGAAAAATATCGGCCATGGCCAAGCGGGACATGAACCACGCCACAGGCGCGCCCAGTATGTCGCGACCCATCACAAGGGACGCCAACCCAAGCGCTGTTTTGACGTAGGGCGCACAGATTGCCAAGACCGCAATCAAAACCCCCAAAATCGGATCACTGCCCAACAGTGCCATGACCCCCGACAGGATGGAAATGCTGTCTTGTCCAAACCATGGCAACAGCCCCGCCGTTAATATCGGTGCGACCCACGCCACAGGATAAAGTGCCAAGAGCGCCACATGCGCCGCGATCAATAGGCGATGGTCCATAATACATAGATCGCGGATGCGCATAAAATTGGCAAAACACCGCCTGCGCTGTTCCAGCGTTGCCCCATTACACCACATAGACTGATTGCAACGGCACAGACCCCGATCCAGGCCATCCCACCAAGGGGGCGCAAAATGGGGGCCAAGGCGAATTTGAAATCGACAAGGGCAGGATGCAAACTGGCCCCCGTCACGCCCAATAGTCCGGCCAAGGTCAACATGATGGCGATTAAACCGATCAGGCGGGCCGTACCGGTGCGGGCGCGCACAATATTCACACCGCCCAAAACAAACAGCGCCGGATATATCAGATAATTAAGCGCAAAGAGATAGGTCACGACATAGGGGGATGGTCGCAACAGTTCGATCATCGAACCGCCTCAATCGGGCCAGTGGCGCGACCGTGGATGAATTGATCAAGGTAGGGATCACCAGAATGATCCAGATCAGACACAGGGCCCGTCCATTGGATCACACCGTCATGCAACATCGCGATATCATCGGCAATGGCGCGCACCGATGACATATCATGGGTGATTGTCATGGCGGTTGCCCCCATTTCCACCACGATTTCACGGATTAAATCATTGATCACGCCCGACATAATCGGGTCTAGCCCGGTGGTGGGTTCGTCAAAGAATATGATTTCCGGATCGGCGGCAATGGCGCGGGCCAATCCCACACGTTTTTGCATGCCGCCCGATAATTCGGCCGGGAATTTATCGGCGACCTCGGGCTTTAACCCGACGCGGCGCAGTTTTTCGATGGCGATGTCGCGGGCTTCGTCCTTGGGGCGTTTTAGATGCCCGCGCTGCAGGCGAAACGCCACATTTTGCCAGACGGGCAAACTGTCGAACAACGCGCCACCCTGAAACAACATGCCAAAGCGGGCCAAAAATGTATCGCGTTCAGCGGTTTGGACGTTTTGGCCGTCAACCTTAATGGTGCCTTGGTCTGGTTTGACCAAGCCTAGCACAGATTTTAGCGCAACAGATTTTCCAGTTCCCGAACCGCCGATAATCACCATGGATTTGCCACGTCCCACAGACAGGTTCACCCCCCGCAAAACCGCATTAGAGCCAAAGGATTTATGGACATTCTCAAGCTGTATCATGTGGTAAAGAAAACTTCTGTTAAAACATAGTTGGCAGCCAAAATCAGGACCGAGGCTGAGACAACCGCCGATTTGGTGGCCGCACCTACACCTTGGGCCCCACGGCCCGATTGCATGCCCCAATAACAGCCCATAATCGCCACGATAAAGCCAAAGGCCGCCCCCTTGGCCAAGCCGCTGAGGATATCGCCGGCCTCAAGGAAATTGACAGTATTGGTCAGATAGGCAGCGGCGTTGAAATCCAACCGATTTACGCCCACCAGATATCCGCCCAAAATGCCAATTGAATCGCCCACAGCCACCAAAACAGGCACCGCCAAAGTTGCCGCGATAACACGCGGCACGGTCAAATATTTCATCGGGTTGGTCGACAGCGTGACCAGCGCATCAATTTGTTCGGTGACCTTCATCGTGCCGATTTCGGCGGCGATCGAACTGGCCACACGGGCGGCAACCATCAGCCCACCCAAAACAGGGCCCAATTCCCGCACCATCCCGATGGCCACGATTGACGGCACCACAGCCTCGGCATTGAACCGCGCGCCGCCAGCATAGATTTGCAGCGCCAAGGCACCGCCCGTAAAAAATGCAGTCATGCCCACCACGGGCAACGACAGCCAGCCGATTTGCAACAATTGTTGACCCAATTCGCGCAGATAAAAGGGTGGTGTCACAATATGGCGCAGGGTTTCCAACGTGAACCATGCCAAGCGGCCGATCGCGGCCAGCATGTTCAAAACCCAACGGCCTATCATTGCCAAAAAATGCGTCATGCGTGATCCATCTGTCCGGCACCCAGATAAGTGCGTTGATACCTGTTGCCCAATGAGGTCAGGATTTCATATCCTATCGTACCGGCATTATCGGCCAAGGTATCCACCATTTGTTCACCATTGAGCAGGGTCAGAAAATCAGGCGTTTGATCCAAGGCCGTGATATCAACCCCGATTAAGTCCATGGAAATGCGTCCAACTATGGGGCAGGGGATTGCCCCATGAAACAGGGCCGTTTGTGGCCCCATGGCACGAATAATACCATCAGCATAGCCCGCAGCAACGGTTGCAATTTTGCGCGGTGACGGGGCTGTCCATGTGTTTGAATACCCAACCGTTTCGCCAGTATCGACATCGCGGATCTGAATGACCGGAATATCCAGCCGCACAACTGGTTTCGCCGCACTAAAGGGAAATCCGCCATAAAGTCCAATACCAGGTCGGGTCAGATCAAAATGATATTTCGGACCCAGTAAAATGCCGCCTGTCGCGGCCAGCGATTTGATGCAGTTTACCCCTGCGGTCATATCGCGAAATGCGGCCAGCTGGCGTTCGTTCATGTCATGGGATGGGTCATCGGAACAGGCCAGATGGGACATGATCATTTGTGGCCCAAGGCGCAGCGCAATATCGCGGACGGCCGCCCATTCTGCAGGCTCCATCCCTAGACGATTCATACCTGTGTCCAGTTGGATGCCAAAGCTGTGATGCGGCAGACGTTCGGCATGACGGATCAGCTGATCCACCGAATTTACAAGGGGGATCAGATCGTGATCTTGGATCAATGGGGTGTCTGTTTCCATATGGCCCGAAAACACCATAATTTCGGGGCCTGGGCCCAAGGCACGGCGGATTGCCACACCCTCTTCGGCGGCGGCCACAAAAAATTTGCGAACGCCAATCGCAGCCAAGGCAGGGGCCACGCGATCGGCGTTTAGTCCATAGGAATTTGCCTTGACCACGGCCGCAGTTTCACCCGCCGTTTTCGCGTCAAGCGCGCGCCAGTTGTCGCAAATTGCGTCCAGATCGATTGTGAGATGCGCTGTTGTCATACCCCCTGTTTTGACATGCTGTGTATAAAGGTCAAGGGGCTAGTGCGCAAAATTGAGTTTAATAAAGAGTGGGGGGCGTTGCCCCCACCGCCTGGGGCGGTTCCCCCAGAGTATTTTTGCAAAACTGAAAGATCAGTATTCGTCTTGTTGTTGCCAAGGTTTGATGAGGTTGCCAAAGCGGGTGAAGCGGCCTTCGAAGGAGAGATCGACGGTGCCGATGGGGCCGTGGCGTTGTTTGCCGATGATCACTTCGGCGCGGCCATGGAGGCGGTCCATTTCCTCTTGCCATTTGGCCATTTTTTCCAGGTCATGATCGCCGGGTTTTTCGCGTTCTTTGTAGTATTCTTCGCGGAAGACGAACATCACAACGTCGGCGTCCTGTTCGATTGAGCCGGATTCGCGCAGGTCAGAGAGTTGTGGTCGTTTATCTTCGCGATTTTCGACCTGACGGCTGAGCTGGGAGAGCGCGATCACGGGGATATTCAGTTCTTTGGCAATTGCTTTCATGCCTTGGGTGATTTCTGAAACTTCGTTTACGCGGCTATCCTTGGCGGAGGCCGGGCGGACAAGTTGGAGGTAGTCGATGATGAGCACATCAAGCCCATGGGTGCGTTTTAGGCGTCGTGCGCGCGCGGCCAGCTGGGAAATGGGCAGGGCAGGGGTGTCGTCGATATAAAGCGGGCAGCTTTCGAGGGATTTTGCAGCCTCGACAAAGCGGCGGAATTCGGTTTCGGTCATGTCCCCTTTGCGGATTTGTTCGGAAGGGACCTCGGCCGCTTCGGAGAGGATCCGCGCGGCGAGTTGTTCCGCGCTCATTTCCAGAGAGTAGAAGCCGACGACGCCGCCGTTTACCGTGCCCTCGGTTCCATCGGGTTTGGGGCCACGTTTGAAGGCCTTGGCGATGTTAAAGGCGATATTCGTTGCAAGGGATGTTTTCCCCATTGAAGGACGGCCCGCCAAAATGATGAGGTCTGATGGATGCAGACCCCCCATTTTTTTATCCAGATCCACCAGGCCGGTGGAAATTCCGGCCAAGCCGCCATCGCGTTGATAGGCCGCGTTTGCCGTGTCTACGGCCGAGGTGACCGCGCGCAGGAACGATTGGAACCCGCTGTCGGCCTGTCCCTGTTCGCCCAGTTTATAAAGCGCCTGTTCGGCTGCGATGATTTGTTCTTTGGGTTCTTGGTCAACCTCCATTTTTTGGGCGCGGGTGGCGATATCCTGGCCCAAGCGTATCAGTTCGCGCCGGACGGCCAAATCATAGATCAGTTGGGCGTAATCACGCACGGCAAAGCCTGCAATGGCAGATCCTGCAAGTCGCGCCAGATAGGCCGCGCCGCCAAGTTCCTTTAGGCCCTCATCCTCTTGTAGGAAGGTTGAGAGTGTTACGGGGGAGGCCAAATTGTTTTTGGCAATGCGTGCCGCGGCCACATCATAAATGCGCGCATGCACGGGTTCATAGAAATGTTCAGATCGGATGATCGATGCGACACGGTCGTAGACTTCGTTATTTGTGAGGATCGCCCCCAGCAATTGCTGCTCTGCCTCGATGGAGTGAGGCATGGTGTCTGGCATTTGGATGTCTGCGCCGGTTGGATTGATCGCTGCTAGCTGATTCATTTTTGCCCCTTGTGTCGTCGTGCACGGTTTTAGCCAAGTCAAGGAATAGGCGCAAACTGTATAAGTCTGTGGATAACTTGGTGATAAGAAAGCATAGCATATTTGGTGTCCGAGCCCAATATAAATCTATATTTTGATGGAATTCCCGGTTGAGTTGTTGGCGATATTTTGCAAATCTGAAAACACGCATTGCGAGAAAATTGTTATTCCACACTGCATATAATTGATATCCGGTGTGCGGAGTTGACGATAATTCAGCCATTGGGCTGAGCGAATTTTGATAAGGGGAGATTTTAAGTGATTGATATTGAGATATCTTTGCCACCTGAATTGCGGGACGTATTGAACAATCGCGGTTATTTTTCAGCCGATGACATCGTTCGGGATCTGAGCGTCAAAGTGTTGCACATCGTTCGGCCAGATTTGATCGGGATAGAAGATATGATGCATCTGACTGCAGCAGATCAAGAGGTGGTTGCCACAGTCGTTTCAAAAACAAAGAGAGCCGATATATTTTCAGGGCTTGGAACCCATATTGAGCATTTTGGAGGGCTTGATCTTGCCTTGGATTTTGTCGCCTTGCAGATTTCAATGTCTATGACCACGCCTGACGATGAAATGCTGTCCCTGTTAGAGCAAGAGGAAGTAGACTATGACACCCCTGAATTCAAATTGAAACTGTTGCAGGATCAATTTAATTCAACGTTCCAAATGTGTGGGACGAACATACAAACCATGGAAATGTTTTGCGACGATCCTGTGGTCGCAGAGGAATATCGTCAGAAAAACCGAGATCTTATTGCAGAAATCAAATCGATCGGAACCGTTGAAAATCTGTTGGAAAAGTGCGGAGGACCGGATCAAGCGCTGGGTTTTTTGATGTCTCGGATATCGATGTGTCTGCCACCGTTTGACCCGCAGCCCAGAATTTATGAGGCCATCAACGAGGGCGACATAGAAACCCTAAGAGAATCACTAAAGCATGAGGACGTGAACCAGCGTCATGGCAAATTTGATACAACCCCGCTTTACGCGGCAATAACGAGCGTTGAGGCGTCGTTTGATATCATGAACCTATTGCTTGATCATGGGGCTGATCCAAACTTAGGATTGACCGAGACGAATGTTGTGCACGGATTTGGCTTTGGTTATTTTCAAGAGGATCAAACCGATGCAGTCGCCCAAGTGGTGCAGCGTTGTGTGAATTTGGGGGCCGATTTGGAACAATGTTCAGATCGTTTGCAATGGACCCCGCTGATGACAGCGATTTATGAAATGAATATGGCTGCAATGGTGGCATTGTTGCGGGCAGGGGCCGACCCAAATGCCCGCGCCGGAGATAGTACGGGGGCGGTGAGCGATGGAAAGAATTGTTTGGAAATGGCATTTTCGCCTGAATTTGTAAAAGTGTTGTTGGAATTTGGGGCAGACCCTGCGGCCAAAAATGCGACCGGACGATCTGCGATTGATTACATGACATCGCAGATGGTGCAGGCAACATCCCAAGACTAT
Source organism: uncultured Paracoccaceae bacterium (assembly GCA_913060475.1). Taxonomy (GTDB): domain Bacteria; phylum Pseudomonadota; class Alphaproteobacteria; order Rhodobacterales; family Rhodobacteraceae; genus CAJXSD01. The sequence goes on from CAJXSD010000003.1 coordinate 79,596, forward strand.
CGCGACACATGTTCAAAGAGTTTGGATCTGATGTTGCGGTCGCAGCGCCGGCATTAGAACAATAGGTCACGGTGTCCCAGTTGCAATTTTATCGGGACACCGTCTGACGTGTTACACGCGGTTTTTGTTGGCCTCTTGCCAGTCGCGCGGTGCGTTAAGGAATGTTTCGACCTCGGCCAGAGTATCCGTGTCAAAGCTGCCTTGGGCCTTGGCCTCGGCCAGAACGTCCCACCATGTGCATAAAGAGTGCAGGGTAACGCCATGATCGCCCAGAGTTTTTTCGGTTTCTGGGAAAATTCCGTAGTAAAATATGACCGCCGTATGGGCGCAGGTTGCACCTGTTTCGCGGATGGCGTCCACAAAGGACAGTTTCGATCCGCCGTCTGTTGTCAGATCCTCGACCAGAAGCACCCGCTGGCCTTCGGACATTGCGCCTTCTATCCGGGCGTTGCGCCCGTAACCTTTGGGTTTTTTGCGCACATATGTCATGGGCAATGCCATGCGTTCGGCAACAAAGGCGGCAAAGGGGATCCCAGCGGTTTCGCCGCCTGCGATGTTGTCGAATGCCTCAAATCCTGCGTTGCGCATGACGGTGACGGTTAGAAAATCCATCAAAGTCGCGCGGATGCGCGGATAGCTGATCAGTTTGCGGCAATCGATATAGGTGGGGCTGGGCAGGCCTGAGGCCAGTTTGAAGGGGTCGCGCGCATTAAAATGAACGGCTTGGATTTCCAAAAGCATGCGTGCGGTCAGGCGTGCAATTTCGGTGGCGTCTGGGTAAGAGGAGGGGATCATCGCGCTGTTCCTTTGGGTTGGGGCGAAGGCGCGGTTGGGACGCCTTCGGCGAGAGTATTTTTGCAAAAATGAAAGCTAGGTCGCGGACCAATAGATATCAAAGCCAGGGTCAAAGACCGTGACGGGCCCGTTATTGGTGTCGATTTTATTCGGGAAGGTAACGGGCGTGTCGGATTTTGTGAGTGTGAGCGTGCCTTGGTTTTGTGGCAGACCGTAGTAGGCCGGGCCATTTTCACAGGCAAATTTTGCGAGGTTGTGAAGCGCGTTTTCCTGTTCAAAAACATGCGCAAGGAGCGGCATGGTGTTGGTTGCGGTAAAACACCCTGCGCAGCCACAGGCGGAGAGTTTATCGTGATCGAGGTGTGGCGCGCTGTCGGTGCCCAAGAAAAACCGTTTGTCGCCGCTGGTTGCGGCTGCGCGCAGGGCCAAGCGGTGTGTTTCACGTTTGGCCACGGGCAGGCAGTAGTAATGCGGTTTGATCCCGCCCACCAAGATGTGGTTGCGGTTGATAATCAGGTGGTGCGTCGTGATTGTTGCACCCAGGTTTTTATCGGCTGAGCGTGCATAATCAACGCCGTCCTTGGTGGTGATATGTTCCATCACAATGCGCAGGTCGGGGATTGCGCGGCGTAACGGATCAAGGACAGTGTCGATAAAGGCCGCTTCGCGGTCGAAAATGTCGATTTCAGCGGTGGTCACTTCGCCATGAACGCAAAGGGGGCAGCCGATTTCTGCCATTTTTTCCAGGACAGGGCGCACTGCGTCGATCGCACGGACGCCTGATGCGGAATTGGTCGTGGCCCCGGCTGGATAAAGTTTTACCGCCCTAATCAGGCCGCTGGTAAAGGCTGCGGCCAGATCATCTGGATCGGTTGTTTCTGTCAGATACAGCGTCATGAGCGGTGTAAAGTCGCAGCCCTCGGGGCGGGCGGCAAGAATACGGTCGCGATAGTGTGCCGCCTGATCGCCTGTGACCACGGGCGGGACCAAATTTGGCATAATGATCGCGCGGTCAAAATGGCGTGTGGTTTCCGGTAAAACCGCGCGCAGCATATCGCCATCGCGCAGGTGAAGGTGCCAATCATCGGGGCGGGGGATTGTCAATGTCTGTGTCATGAGGCTGCGTTACACAATGTTGGTTCAAGGTTCCAGTGTTAATTCGTGCAAGTCACGGTTCAAAGAGTTTTCAATCGTTTGATCATTTGAACGTGAAAGCCCGTAAGAGGCTGCGTCGGTAAGAGCATAAGGACACGCTGAGCGAGGTTTGCAATCTGATCGTTTTGCAAAATTTCGGGTAGGATCGTTTTGCGCCACTGATGGCTGTTGGCTTCGCAGTCTTGGATCCCGGGCAGGGCGCGCAGTTGGGTCAAATTCTTCGCGATGTCTGCGGTATCAATCTGGTCTGATATCGTTTCGAAATTAAAATTATGATCAACCCAAAAGGCAAGAGGATCGAGAATATGTCTGGCTTTGGGGCTGTTGGTGGCAAGGTCGATTAAAAAATCACAAACCGAGCGGAGTGGATAGCTGTTTATCTGTGCCCAAGCGAACCGATCGGCGTTTAACACGCGCGCGCGTTGGGGGAATTTCAAGGGTCTACCAGATCCGTCCAGCCACGCGTTTGGGGGCTGGTCGCAAACTTGGTGCAGATAGGCCGGCAGTCGGTTAGGCGTGGGGCGGTTTAGGATTGCGGGCGCCCCCCTAAGATGCGTTTGAAAAACAGATTTTTGCGACGGATCGACCAGACCGTTGTTTCCAAAATACCGCCGGGACAGGGCCAGGCCCGTTGCATCGGGGATCTGTTGTGTCAGATGGGGCAAAGTGCCGCCATCGCAGTGGACGATCAAAAAATCATCCAGATCCAGACACAGGGCCCAGTCTGACGCGGATAAACCGAGCTGTTGGACAGTGGTTTCAATCGCATGTTCCGGCGTGGCGGATGCATCACTATAGACCGCAAGTGGGATATGGGTCAGATGTCGGTGTTCGTGCAATATCGATAACATCTGAACAGTGTCATCATCGCTGGGATACGACATCACCACCAGATCAAGATCGCCCAGCGTTTTGTAATGGCTGACCCATTCCAAAATCTGATGCGCCTGGTTGTGCGCAAAGGTAATCACAGAATGTCGCATATTCGGATCCTAGTTTGACCAGCCGCCCCAATTCTAGCGGGAAATTTTGCCGGTCAAAAGGATGAAAGTACAAAAATTTTATTGTTTCGCTTGACCTTGGGTGTGTGGCATGCAGCATAACGGGAAACGATGGGGGGACAGTATGGTTCAATTCAGCACAATTGATGAAATGCAAATGGCCCTGCAGGCACAGGGCTATGTCAGCCATCGGGCCTTATCAACGGTCTTGTTTTTGGCGTTGAAATTGGGGCGCCCCATGTTTCTTGAGGGCGAAGCGGGCGTTGGTAAAACCGAAATCGCTAAGGTTTTGGCCCAAGCGTTGGATCGCCGATTGATCCGTCTGCAATGTTACGAAGGGTTGGATGCCGCAACGGCCGTTTATGAATGGAATTTCGCAGCGCAGATGATTGCCATTCGCACAGCCGAGGCAGCAGGCCAAACAGATCGCGCGGCGTTACAATCCGATCTGTTTTCCGACGAATTTTTGATCAAACGTCCGCTGTTGCAGGCAATGCAGCCTGATGACCGTGGTGCGCCGATTTTGTTGATTGATGAATTGGATCGCACGGATGCCCCGTTTGAGGCATTTTTGCTAGAGGCCTTGTCAGATTTTCAGGTCACGATCCCTGAATTGGGCACGATCCGCGCACCTGAACCGCCCATTGTGATATTGACGTCAAACCGCACCCGCGAGGTGCATGACGCGCTAAAGCGGCGGTGTTTGTATCACTGGGTGGATTATCCGGATTTTGCCACGGAACTGGACATTTTGCAAACCCGCGCGGGGGATGTGGCGCTGGATCTTAGCCGTGAAATTGTGGCCTTTGTTCAGGCATTACGGACCGAGGATATTTTTAAAAAACCAGGTGTCGCCGAAACCATTGACTGGGCCAAATGTTTGCTGGCCTTGGATGTTGTGTCCCTAACGCCCGAGGTGATTTCTGACACGCTGGGCGCGGTTTTGAAATACCAAGACGACATTGCCAAAATTCATGGATCCGAGGCCGCGCGTTTGTTGGAACAGGCCAAGACCACGTTACAAAACACGTGATCGCACATGCCTGAATACGCGCCCCTTACTGTTCCGGATGACCCTAAGCTGGCCCAAAATATCATGCATTTCGGGCGTGCTTTGCGGCGGGCTGGGTTGGCGATTGGCCCGGGGCGGATATTGGATGCCATTCAGGCGGTTCAGGCCATCGGGTTTACAAACAAGGCCGATTTTTATTGGACCCTACATGCCTGTTTTGTCGATCGTCCCGAACATCGAACGGTGTTTTCGCAGATTTTTCGGCTGTATTGGCGCGATCCGCGGTTTTTGGAACATATGATGTCGCTGATGCTGCCGGCGGTGCGGGGCGTCCAAGAGGAACGCAAAGCCCATGCTGCAGAAAAACGTGCGGCCGAGGCTCTGTTGGATGGCAACACCCCCGATCCTGCGCCCCAAGAGGATAAGGACGATCAAACGCGGATTGACGTAGATGCCTCTTATACGACCTCGGCCCAAGAAAAGTTAAAGACGCTTGATTTCGAACAAATGAGCACCGCCGAAATCGCCATGGCCAAGCGAATGCTGGCGCAGTTGCGGTTGCCCGTGCGTCCCATGCAATCGCGGCGCAGCCATGCCAGCCATATCAAAAAACAGATTGATCCACGCCGCACGATGCAAACGGTGTTGCGGCGGGGGGGGGATTTGGGCACCTTGGCCTATCGGCGCCCCAGACTGAAATGGCCAAATTTGGTTGTGCTGTGTGATATTTCGGGGTCTATGTCGCAATACAGTCGCATGGTGCTGCATTTTTTGCATGCGGTTGCGAACAATCAAGGACAGGGTTGGGCGAAATTGCATGCCTTTACCTTTGGGACGCGGTTGACAAATATCACCCACCATTTGGCACAGCGCGATGTCGATGCGGCCCTGGCGCGTGCGGGCGCGCAGGCGCAGGATTGGCAGGGCGGCACCCGCATTGCCGGCGCGCTGCATCGGTTCAATCACGATTGGTCGCGCCGTGTCATGGGGCAGGGGGCGGTTGTATTGTTAATCACGGATGGTTTGGATCGGGACAGCCAGTATAACCTATCACACGAAATGCAGCGCCTGCAGCTGTCTGCGCGGCGTTTGATTTGGCTAAACCCCCTGCTGCGTTGGGATGGGTTTGCCCCACAGGCAGCGGGAATTCGTGCCATGTTACCCTATGTCGACAGTTTCCGCGCCGCACATTCCATTTCATCGCTCGAAGATTTGGCGCGCGTCATTTCTGTGTCGCATGATACAGGTGAAAAATCTAGGTTGATGGCCATGCTGTCAGAACAACAGGATCGTTAAATGCAAATCACAGATCAGAATTTTGACCAAATTCCCGAAACCGCGCTGGCCTGGCACACCGCGGGCAAGGGGGCGGTATTGGCAACCGTTATTGAAACCTGGGGGTCTGCACCGCGCCGTGTTGGGGGGCAAATGGTCATTAACGCCGATGGCGATATGCAGGGGTCTGTGTCCGGCGGCTGTGTTGAGGGGGCCGTGATCCTTGAGGCGCAAGAGGCCTTGGAAAGGGGGCAATCTGTCGTCTTGGAATATGGGGTGTCTGATGGTGACGCCTTTGCCGTCGGGTTGGCCTGTGGCGGTAAAATTCGCGTTTTGCTGGAACCCGTCAGCGATGCAGGATTGCCGCCGCAGATGTTGCGCGAATTGGTTGGTGCGCGGGCCAATCGGGTGCCGGTGGCCTATGTGGTTGATTTGGATGGGTTTCAGCGGCGGTTGGCATACAAGGGATATGATGATTTGTTCCGTCTCGACCGCTCTGGTATCCAAGAGGGAACGCAGACATTTGTCGGATTGCATAACCCTCCTGTGCGTGTGGTCATTGTCGGGGCGGTTCATATTACACAGACATTGGTTCCGATGCTGCGACTGGTGGGAATTGATCCCATCATTATTGATCCACGCGACGGGTTTGCATCGCAGGCGCGGTTTGGGGATGTCGACATTATTCCCGATTGGCCAGATGAGGCATTGCAGACCCTGCACCCTGATGCGCGTACTGGAATTGTTTTGCTGACACATGATCCGAAACTGGATGATCCCGCTTTGCACATCGCGCTGGGATCTAATGTGTTTTATATCGGCGCCCTGGGGTCCAAGCGGACCCATGCCAAACGGATTGATCGTCTGCACGAAATGGGGTTCGGCGATGATGATATTGCGCGTATTCATGGGCCGGTCGGTCTGGATATCGGGGCGGCCACCCCTGCGGAAATTGCCGCGTCGATTTTGGGACAGATTGTTCAAACCCTGAGGGTGTCCAAATGATTTTTGGTCCAACACCCGTGGCAGAGGCTGCGGGACATATTTTGGCCCATTCAATCGCGCTGGGCGCGGTCCGCCTGCGCAAGGGGTGCGTTTTGAATGCAGATGATATTGACCTGCTGCAACAGCATAATATCGCACAGGTGGTCACAGCGCAGCTGGACCGCGATGACATTCACGAAGATGACGCCGCAACCCAATTTGCGCGCGCCATTTGCCCCGATCCCGTCGCAGCCCATGTAACCGTGACGCCGGCGCATACGGGGCGGGTCAATATCATTGCTAAATGTGCAGGTGTTGTGCGGTTGGACGCAGAACGTTTGATCCAGGCAAATGCCGTAAATCCGATGATTTCGGTGGCAACGGTGCCCCCCTATCAACAAATGGCCATGGGTGGATTGATTGCGACTGTAAAAATCATCAGCTATGCGGTACCGAAATCCGATCTGGCGCGGGCTATGGACTTGGCGCACGGGGCGGTGGTGCTGGCGCCCGTTCAATGCGCTACCGCCAGTTTGGTGTGCACCCATACCGGCCCTGAACCCGATACAGTAGGGATCGACGCCATTGCGGCGCGCTGTGATGCCTTGGGCATTGGGTTTGACCACGTGTTGCATTGCCCGCATGACGCGGAGGCCTTGGCCAAGACCCTGGCCCGCGTGACCACAGATCTGATCCTAATTCTAACGGGATCGGCCACATCGGATGAAAATGATACTGCACCCGCCGCCCTGCGTCAGGCAGGGGGGCAGGTTGTGCGATTTGGTATGCCGGTTGATCCCGGAAATCTGTTGTTTTACGGCAACCTTGGTGACAGACCCGTAATCGGATTGCCAGGATGTGCGCGGTCCATTGCATTAAACGGGGCCGATTGGGTTTTGTCGCGGGTGGTCTGTGGCTGCCCGCCCAATGATACCGATTTTGCCCAAATGGCGATTGGCGGTCTGCTAAAGGAAATTCCAACCCGCCCACAGCCGCGGCGCAAATCCCGCAGCCCATCGCGGTAGACAAAAAAACAGGGAACGCGCGGGTCCCCTGTTTTCGCATTCGGTCTAAACCAAGCTGGGTTTATGTTTTCGCTAGTGGACCAATCATCATGGTCATTTGACGGCCTTCCATCTTGGGCATGTTTTCCACCTTGCCGGTGTCTTTCACGTCCTCAGCCACGCGCTCTAACAATTCGCGGCCCAAATCTTGGTGCGCCATTTCGCGACCGCGGAACCGCAGGGTGATTTTCACTTTGTCACCGTTTTGCAAAAACTTTAGCACGCTGCGCATTTTTACTTCATAGTCGTGCGTATCGGTACCGGGGCGGAATTTAATTTCCTTAACCTCGATCACCTTTTGTTTTTTGCGGGCTTCAGATTCGCGTTTTTGTTGTTCGTATTTGTATTTCCCGTAGTCCATAATCTTACATACGGGGGGATTTGCATTTGGTGAAATTTCGACCAAATCTAATCCGGCGTCTTCGGCCATTTCCAGGCCACGTTCTGGGGTAACAACCCCGACGTTTTCGCCATCAGCTCCGATCAGACGGATTTCAGGACAACGGATACGATCATTGACCCGTGGGCCCGAGTCGCGCGAAGGTGGCGCATTGTGCGGTTTGCGAGCTATGGTTTTGTTCCTTGTGTTGTTTTAAACATTAATGTCCGCACACTACCCTTGGCCTATCAGAACATCAAGCAAGAATCCGCCGTTTCCCGTGCCTGTCGTCATGAAATTCGTTGCAGTCCCCGCATATTTGGTATCAACCGCAGGCAGGCGCCGTGCGGTCTTGATGCACGCGCGTATGAAAGGGATGCAAAATGAAAAATATTATTGTTGCCGCGATTGCATTGGCCGTCGCAGGAATTGGGTATGTGGTCTATCAAGCCCAGACCCAGCCAGACATCACACAAGAGGCGCAAACACCGCCACCCCCCGCGGAACCCGTGGAAATTGTCGAAGAGGTGATCGCGCCTGAAACCCCCGCAACCGTAGAAGAGGCGGTGCAAACTCTGCAAGAAACGGCAGAACAGGCGGTTGATGATGTCGTGACGGATACAAAACAGGCGGCCCAAGACGCAGTGAAATTAGTTGCTGAGGGAACCGCAGATGTCGGTACCGCCCTGGAAACGGTGACCCAAGCGGCAGAAACATCGGCCCAAGATGCGGTCCAGAGTGTTGTCGAAACCGTGACGGACACCACGAAAAACGCCGTTGAAACCGTGGAGACCAAAGTTCAGTCTGTTGCCGCAGATGCGGCAGAGGATGCAACGCCAGAAACGGCAGAGCCCGCCGATCCATTAAGTGTTGCCGGATTTGATTTAGCCCAAGTGTCTGGAATGATCGACGGATCGTCCATCAATGACATGACCAAACTGGCGTTAAAGGCAGGGTTGCAACAGGCCCAGAATAATCCAGATCAGCTGAAACAAATTCTGGACCAAATCAAGGCCGCGTTGCAAAAATAACCTATGCGGATGTCGTATTAAATCAAAATGGCCGCCCCCTTCGGGCGGCCAATTTATTTGGTGGTAATGTAGTGTCATGTGGCGTCTATCGCCGTTTAGCCCACGAATGCCTTTTCTACGACATATTCGCGCGGGTCGGAATTTGCCCCTTCGCGCAGGCCGTGGCGTTCTAGGATGTCCTTGATGTCGGTGTTTAATCCCATCGACCCACAGACCATGGCACGGTCCGTTTCGGGGCCGAAATCGGTGATGCCCAGATCGGTAAACAATTCGCCTGAATTCAGCAAATCGGTGATGCGGCCCATTTTCGGGCTCTCTTCGCGGGTTGTGGTAGGATAGTAATGCAGCTTGGCCAAATTTTCAGGGCCTAAGAGTTCGCCCAACATTTCATCCGATTTCACATGATCAACCAAGCGGCGGCCATATTCCAATTCGGCAACCTCACGGCAGGTGTGGGTCAGGATGATTTGATCATAGTCCTCATAGGTTTGGGGTTCACGGATCAGCGATGCAAAGGGCGCAATCCCCGTCCCCGTTGCAAAAAACCACAACCGTTTTCCGGGCAGCAATGCATCATGAACCAAAGTGCCAACAGGTTTGGGGCGCAGGATGATTTCATCGCCCACCTGAATATGTTGTAATTTACTGGTCAGGGGGCCATCTTGGACCTTGATCGAATAAAATTCCAATTCTTTGTCCCAAGCGGGCGAGGCAATGGAATAGGCGCGCAACAGCGGTCTGCCGTTATCGCCCATCAGACCGATCATCACAAATTCACCCGACCGAAACCGCAGGGATTGCGGACGTGTCACACGAAACGAAAATAATCGGTCAGTCCAATGTTGAACCTGTGTCACGGTTTGGGCGTCGGGCAGGGTGGGTACTTTGGTGATTTGGTCTTGGGTCACGGGATCCAGCTCGGTCATTTTTTATAATCCTGTTGTACATACGCTGAATTGGTTTTGAATGCTAGGCTGATTTGCCCAACCGCGACTGATAGTCATGGGCCTGCCAATTTGCGCGGGCCAACCAGTCCTGTTGCGATTGACGTGCCGCCAGTGCGTCACTGATTTCGACGGCGTCAAATCCTGATCTGCGCACCATGGCGTATTGGTCAGAAATGACATGGCCAAAGGCATGCAGCACCCCGCGAAATCCGCGCAGCCGCAACAACCGCGCCAGTGTAAACCCGCGCCCATCGGCAAAGGATGTAAATTCAATGCGGATCAGATCTGCATTCAACATATCGGCATCAAAGGTGGCCGGATCGGTACCTGCCTCCAGTGTTTTGATCAGGGCATAGCCCGCATGTGACAGGGGGTGAAACCCGGTGTCGGTGACTAAAATGCTCATGCCAATTCTCCTTGGGGTAGGGGCTGTGTTTTTGGGGCTGCAGGGGGCAAATGAATGCCGCATTCGGTTTTTTGCGTGCCCCGCCAGCGGCCTGATCGCGGGTCCTCTCCGTCTTTGACGGGGCTGGTGCAGGGGGTGCAACCAATCGACGGATATCCGCGCGCGACCAAAGGGTGGCGGGGTAAATCATGGGCCTGAAAATAGGCGGCCACATCTTGCCCTGTCCAATGTGCCAGCGGATTGATTTTGATCCCTGCAATGATCGGGTCAACCTCATAAAGGGGGAGGTGGCCGCGTGTTTGCGCCTGATGCCGTTTGCGCCCCGTAATCCAACCCGAATAGGGGCGCAACGACGCCGTTAATACATCGGTTTTGCGAATGCGGCAGCATGTGTCCGGGTCTGACTGATGCAGCATCGCGGTCGGATCGTGACGGGTCACAGTTTGCGGGCCTGCGCGGTGGTGTTGGATATTGGTCAATCCAAATTTCAACGCCAATTCAGATTGATAGGTCAATGTTTCAGGAAACAGCATCATCGTATCGATAAAGATAATCGGCCAATCGCGATTAATTTCAGACACCATATGCAGCAAAACTGCGCTTTCCGCCCCAAAGCTTGAGACCAAGGCATAAGGCACCGCCTGTTGCCCATCACATAAGGCGCACAAAATATCTTGTGCCGCTGCATCTGCATTGCGGCGGTTTAGATCGCGTACCTGTGCTGTCTGGTTATTCGGCGGCATGGGCGCCCCTTTCTTGCGGATAGAGTGCCGCCTGAAACGGGGCCAGCCCCACCCGTCGATAGGTGGTGATAAATGGTTCATCGCGATCAATCCGCAGCGCCAGATAGGTGTCGATGATGCGTTCAATGGCCGGCAAAATGGCGTCCGCGGAAAATCCGGGCCCCGTCCGGTCGCCCACGCGCGCCGTTTCTGTTGCGTCCCCGCCCAGTGTGATTTGATAATTTTCCACGCCTGCGCGATCCAATCCCAAAATCCCGATGTGGCCCACATGGTGGTGCCCACAGGCGTTGATGCAGCCCGAAATTTTCACCTTGATCGGGCCAATGTCGCGTTCCAGTTCCAGCGCGTCAAAGCGTTGGGCAATTTGTTGTGCAACCGGAATGGATCGCGCTGTGGCTAGCGCGCAATAATCCATGCCTGGGCAGGCGATGATATCGGAAATCAATCCGATGTTTGCGGTGGCCAGTCCTGCCGATTTCAACGCGGACCACAGTGCAAATAAATCGGATTTGTGGACATGGGGTAAAATGACGTTTTGTTCGTGACTGATGCGGATTTCATCATGGGCCAGTGTTTTTGCAACATCGGCGATCACACGCATTTGCTGGGCGGTTGCATCACCCGGGGTCTGGCCATGCGCCTTAAGGCTGATGGTGACAATGGCGTATTCAGGGTTTTTATGCGCCACTGTGTTCGTATCGATCCACGACTGAAACACAGGGTTTGCGCGATAATCACGATCAAACCCTGTGACAGATCCGCTGCGATAGGGGGGCGGTGCAAAATGTGATTTGATCTGATCCAACAGCTGCAGGGCGGCATCTTGGTACTGGCCCCGCAATTGGTCAAATCGTTCAGCCACCCGCGCACGAATATCGTCCAGCCCATGTTCATGGACGGTTATTTTGATCCGCGCTTTGTATTTGTTGTCGCGCCGACCGATCAGGTTCCAAACACTGACCACAGATTCCAGATAGGCCAACAAATCTGAAAGTGGCACGAAATCCTCTAGAACCTTGCCGATCATGGGGGTCCGTCCCAATCCGCCCCCGATGATCACACGCATGCCCAGTTTTCCGGCCTGTTCGACCAGTTGCAGACCGATATCATGCGCACGGATCACCGCGCGGTCATTGTCCGACCCTGTCACCGCGATTTTGAATTTGCGTGGCAGAAACTGGAATTCGGGGTGATCGGTGGACCATTGCCGGATCCATTCCGCATAGGGGCGGGGGTCGGCCACTTCGTCCGCGGCGGCCCCTGCAAAATGATCTGCGGTCACATTGCGAATGGTGTTGCCGCTGGTTTGGATGGCATGCATGTCCACGCTGGCCAATGCGTCCAGGATATCGGGAATATCGGACAGGCTTGGCCAGTTGAATTGGATGTTCTGGCGTGTTGTGAAATGTCCGTATCCTTTGTCCCAACGCTCTGCGATATGGGCAAGCGTCGTCATTTGGGCGCTGTTCAACGTGCCATAGGGAATGGCCACCCGCAGCATATAGGCATGCAGCTGCAGATAAACGCCGTTCATTAATCGCAGCGGTTTGAATTCATCCTCGCTAAGCGCACCGGAAATGCGGCGGGCCACTTGGGCGCGAAACTGTGTGTTGCGTTCGCGCACGAAATCACTGTCAAAATCGGAATATTTATACATGGTTTGCCTGCTGTTGTTTGCCGTGGTCGTAATTGGATGGGCCGGTTGCACGAAACGCTTCGCGAAAATGGGCGGGCTGGATTGCACCATCGATGAAATGAACATCGGCCAGATAAACGCCAACGGCGACATCCGTTTGGTTTTGTGCGGCCTCCAGCCGGGATTGGGCACGTTCGGGCGAGTCAAACACCTGCGCAGATTGCAGATCGCGCACCCAGGCCCCCCAAGGGTCCAGATAGATCACATCCCCCAAGGTCAGATGATTTGCGGTGATCACTTTGAATATCGGTTTGCGCGACATTATGCTGTTTCCTTTTGTGTAAGCGGCAGATTGACCGCATCGCGCGGCTGTAGTCCCAAAAAGATCAGGGCAGGCCCAGCAATCGCACCGGATTGAAACACATGGGCCAAACGGTCCAATGTGACCGATGTGATGGTTTGATCCGCCCGTGATGCGTTTTCGATAATGGACAGGGGCGTATCCGCGCGCGCGCCATGCATTAACAACCGACCCTGAATAAAGCGGGACGATTTTTTCCCCATGTATATGGCCGCCACCTGATCCCCGCCTGCTAGGCTGGTCCAGTCATGATCGGCAAACCCCGCCATGTCGTGGCCGGTCAGAAATCGTACCGATGTATTGCGCCCCCGTTTGGTCAGCGATTGACCAATCGCCGCCGCCGATGCCGAGGCCGCAGTGATCCCAGGAACGATGTGCCAGCTGATATCATGGGGTGCCAGTGCCTCAATCTCTTCGTCCAGTCGGCCAAAAACGGTGCAATCGCCACCCTTAAGCCGGACAACATAATCGCCCTGCTGTGCATGTTTGACGATCAAATCGTTGATTGTGCCTTGATCGACCGAGGGGCCAAAACCGGTTTTACCCACATCAATCATGCGCGCTTCGCGTCGGGCCAATTCCAAAATGCCGGTGCCGACCAAACGGTCATAGATCACCACATCTGCGCGATCCAATTCTTTGCGCGCCTTTAGTGTCAGTAATTCTGGGGCGCCCGGACCCGCCCCGACAAAGGCGACATGGCCCAAGGCATCAGCGGGGGATTTATGTGTTTCGAACAATTTTTCCAATGCGTTTGCCACGGCGGCTTTGCCTTGCGACAGCGCGCGTGGGCCGATGGTGCGATAAAATTCATCCCAAAATTTGCGCCGCGCTGGGCCCATAGGGATCTGGTCGGCAATGGCGCGAAATGGTTTGGCCACTTGGGCCAAGATGCCCAAATTGGTGTCCAGATGTTCTTCTAGATGCGCCTTGATTTGGCGGGCCAGAATGGGGGCTGTGCCCTCTGATCCGATGGCGATGGTGACGGGATCGCGATCCACAATCGCGGGTGTGATAAAGGCGCTTGCGGCAAGGTTATCCACCACATTCGCAAATACGCCTAGTTTTGTGGCCAATGCGGCCTGTTCGCGGTCCAGCGCGTCATCATCATGCGCCGCGTAAAACAGGGCTGCGCCAGCGATATCATCTGCCATAACATGACGGCGGTGCAGCGTAATCAAATCTGCCCGCGCCAGCGCGATCAAATCGTCCACAGGGCTGGGATGATACACATGAATATCCGCGGATGTTTTTTGCAACAGGCGCAATTTGGCCAAGGCTGTTTCGCCACCGCCACAGACCACGATTTTTCGATTTTCAACATTCAAATAAACAGGAAAGTGGTTCATGGTGGTCGTCCTTGTATGTGTTTTCTGCGACCATTATAGAATAATGTTCTATATTTAGGCTATATGACTTGCAAAATAAGGAATATAGTTCTAAAAATACCCCAATACGTCCGAATATTCCAAAATGGCAGGTGAAACCGAAATGACCGTCCGAATAAATGAAATGGATCGAAAAATTTTATCCGAACTGCAAAGCGATGCCAGCCAGTCCCTAGACGAAATTGCGCGTAAAATTGGCAGTTCCAAGACGCCCGTCTGGAACAGGATTCGCAAAATGCGCGACGCAGGGATCATCAAAGATACGGTCGCCCATCTGGATGCCGAAAGTTTGGGGTTTGACGCCTGTTTTTTCGTCTTGGTCCGCACCAGCGAACACGAAGCGGCGTGGCAAGACGCATTCCTGACCGCCCTGCGCAAACGCCCCGAGGTCCAAGAGGCGCATCGCCTAGCGGGTGACATTGATTACATACTAAAGGTCCGCGTACAAAACGCACGTGCCTATGACGCGTTTTACCAAGCCCTGATTTCCGAGGTGAAAATTCACAACGTCACCGCCCTGTTATCGATGGAGGAAATCAAATCCACCACCGCGCTGCCCCTATAGGGTGACGTTCAACGCCTTGAGCCCGTGGAAATGATAGATATCGGCATATTCTGGCGTTTGGGCCAAGTTTAGGTTGGGGCAGCGTTCAAACAGGATGGGAATGGCAATTTGCAGTTCCAACCGCGCCAGTGGGGCACCGACACAAAAATGAATACCGCCGCCAAAGGCGGTATTTTTTTGGACGCGGCGCGTCGGGTCGAACCGATCCGGCGCATCCCAGCGGTTTGGATCGCGGCCTGCAGCACCAAACATCAACGCCACTTGGTCACCGCGTTGCAGTGTGATCCCCCCGATGTCCACCGGTTCATAGGCAAAGCGGGTAAACATGTGCAGCGGCGGGTCATAGCGTAGGATTTCCTCGACCGTGTTTTCGATGGTTTCGGGGCGCAGCCATTCAGGGATGCATCCCTGTTCCAACAGTGTTTTGACACCATTGCCGATCGTGTGCACGGTCGCTTCGTGACCGGCGTTTAACAGCAAGATGCAGGTTGTGATCAGCTCATCCGTGGTTAGCTTTTGGCCATCCTCTTCTGCGGCGATCAAATGTGTGATCAGGTCATCTTGGGGGTTTTGGCGTTTTTCTTGGATATAGCGATGCATAAAATCGCGAAATGCGATTGATGCGGCAATGGCGCGATCCTCTAGCGCGCGGGTTCGGCGCGCCTGATACATCAGAACCATATCATTGGACCACCGCAGTAAATCAGAGGCCATGGTTTCGGGCACGCCCAGCAGACGCGCAATGATAATGACGGGGATTTGTGTCGCATATTGGGGCAGTAAATCACAGACATCGCGGGGCAGATCATCAATCAGATCATGGCACAATTGTGCGATTTCGGGGCCCAGTGCTGCAATCCGCCGCGATGTAAAGGCACGTAAAACCAGGCCGCGTAACCGTGTGTGGCGCGGGGGTTCCAATTCCAGCATGGAATGTGCCTCGATATCGTAAAACGGGGCCAGATGCGGCGCGATTTTGGGGGCGAAATCCGGCAACGCTTCGCGGCCTAACCGTTTGTCCTTGAGCAGGGCTGCAATGTGATCATGCGCAAAGACGGCGGCCATGTTATAATCGCGCCAAAACACAGGACCCCCATGTGCCAACATTTCGGCATAAAAAGGATAGGGGTTTTGTACAAATTCCGGATCTGTGGGCGATTGTGAAATCGAGTGCATGGAATGTCCTTTCGCTATGGTCAATTCATACCAAGTCGCGCTAGATTGCAATTCATGTTTGGCAAACACCCTAAGTTTTTTTGGGCCTATGGGGCCCTGATCGGCGCGGCACTGGCAATTGCGGCGGCTGTCTGGCATTTGGGCTATGTCCGTGCGGTCGAACAGGTCCATGCGCGTGCGCAATCTGATTTGGCCCTGGCCTCGGATCGATTACAGGCCCAGTTGCAACGTTATCAAGAGGTTGCGGTATTGATGGCCAACCATCCTGTTTTGGCCCGTCTGACCCATCCAGATGCATCCCCGCAGGATCAGCAGGCCGCGCGTGATGTGTTACGGGCTGCGGCTGATAAAACAGGGGCCGTTACGCTGACCTATGTTGCGGTGGATGGGACGATTTTGGCCTCGGCCACGCCCGAGGTATCGCGCGACATCGCCGCCGCCCCCCATTATCGCCGTGCCTTAACGGGCGCCTTGGGGGTGGGTCATGGGGATGACCCTGTTTTTGGCAAACGGGTGTTTTATTACGCATCGCCGTTTTTCGGGGCAAAACGGGGTGTTCGCGCCGTGTTAATCGTTACCGTTGATGTCGACCGCATAGAAGCCCGCTGGCGCGGAACGCGGCCGACGGTGTATTTCGTCGACCAAGGCGGGCATGTGTTTATTTCGAACCGCTCCGAACTGTTGGGGTGGTTGCGTGACCAAAACGAAGTGGGCCTGCATCC
Source organism: uncultured Paracoccaceae bacterium (assembly GCA_913060475.1). Taxonomy (GTDB): domain Bacteria; phylum Pseudomonadota; class Alphaproteobacteria; order Rhodobacterales; family Rhodobacteraceae; genus CAJXSD01. The sequence continues at coordinate 96,236 of CAJXSD010000003.1, forward strand.
CCCGCAAAAATCAGCGGGATCGGATTTTGCGTCGCATTTGGTGGCCGCCCAGTATGAGGTTTGGTCGCTGAACTGGGGGCCCTATGTGCCAAAACGGGCATTACATATTTCCAGTGATTTGCCGACCATCGACATGCGTGCCGAGGCTTTGGTTGATTTGTCGCCCGCGGTTCGGGTTGCGTGGTTGCAATCGTTCGGGGTGGGGGCCAGTGTCGTTTTGTTTGGCCTGGTGTTGTTGTTTGTCGGTCATCGGCGCGCAGCCTTGGCCCAAGAAAACACAGAACTGGAACATCGCGTGTCCGAACGCACAGCTGAATTGTCCATCCTGAACCAAAACCTGCGCAGTGAAATTCGTGAACGCCAGGAGGCCGAAGCCGCGCTAAAGCTGGCGCAATCGGAATTGGTGCGGGCGGGTAAACTTTCTGCACTGGGGCAAATGTCGGCGGGCATCAGTCATGAATTAAACCAGCCTTTGATGGCGATCCAGCAATATGCAATCAACGCACGGACATTTTTGGCGCAGGAAAAAAATCAGCAGGCGGGTGCCAATCTGGATCATATTGCGAGCCTGTCTCAGCGCATGGGCCGTATCATCAAAAACCTGCGGGCTTTTGCGCGAAACGAACATGAACCCGTGGGGCAGGTGGATGCGGTCGCAGTGATCGACAGCGCGGTCGAGTTGATGGCCGTGCGCTGCACACAAGATGATATCAGCCTGAATTGGGATGCGCCCGGCATGCCCGTCTATGTTGTCGCCGGCGAGGTGCGATTGGGGCAGGTCATCGTGAACCTGATTTCCAATGCCGCGGACGCCATGGCACAGTCTGCCACGCGCGAAATAACGATCACGCTGAAACCTGCGCCTAGGGCCGACCAACCGGTGGTCGTGTCGGTTGCAGATACGGGGCCGGGCATTGACGAGCCGGAAAAAATCTTTGATCCCTTTTATACCACGAAATCGGTGGGGCAGGGCGATGGAATGGGGCTGGGTTTGTCAATTTCCTATGGCCTGATCCAAAGTTTCGGCGGCGACATCCGCGGGGAAAACACCAAAGATGGCGCGATATTTTCGATTGATTTGAAACCCTGGACAGGTACACAGCAGACATGAAACAGGTTTTATTGGTTGATGACGATGCGGCCGTGCGCAACGCGGTGGCCCAAACGCTGGAACTGGCCGATTTCGATGTGATCACGGCCGGATCCTTTGTCGAGGCCAAAGACCACATCACCAAACGCTATGCCGGCGTCATTTTGTCGGATATTCGGATGCCTGGTCGCGACGGGTTTCATTTGCTGGACTATACCAAATCGGTCGATCCAGAATTGCCAGTCGTATTTTTATCCGGCGAAGGGGATATTCCCATGGCGGTGCGCGCCGTCGGCAAAGGGGCCTTTGATTTTTTGGAAAAACCCTGCGGACCGGCCGACATGATTGCCGTTTTGCATCGCGCCTGTGCGGCACGATCTGTGGTTTTGGAAAACAGGGCCATGATGCATGAAATTGAAACCGGCGATCCGGCAGCGCGGTTGATATTTGGCGTATCTGAGGCCGCAGAACAGCTGCGCAGAAAAATACGGTCTGTTGCCGGGATCGAGGCAGAGGTTTTAATCACAGGCGCGGCGGGAACAGGGATTTCCAAGGTCGCCGAAGTGCTGCATCTGAGTTCGCCGCGATCCAAGGGCGCATTTCAAAAACGTGCCTCTGAGCAGTTGACACGGGACGGATTGGCCCAGGTGTTGGCGCAGTGCGAACATGGTGGGGTGTTTTTCGATGCGATCGAACAAATGCCGCGCGATACCCAGTTGATGTTGCTGGACCATATGGAATCGGGCGACCCCATGCCGCGTGTGATTGCGGGAACAAACCTGTCCTTGGCAGATCTGGATCATTCCGGCGCCTTGGTGCCCGATTTGTTTTACCGGTTCAATGCCTTGTCCATTCGTATCCCGCCCCTGTCCGAACGCCCCGAAGATATTCCGGTTATGTTTCACCACTATGTCGCCCAAGCGGCTGAGCAATCGGGAAAGCCCATCCCTGACATCGGCCCCGAGGTGATCGGGTCGTTAATGGCGCGCGAATGGCCTGGAAACGCGCGGTCATTGATGAGCGTTGCGATGAAATTTGTGCTGGGGATCGCAGATTTTGCCCAAACGGACATTGATGAAACCTTGGGGTTGGCGCAGCAAATGGCGCAGGTCGAAAAGGCCCTGATTGTTGACGCATTGCGCAAATCAAATGGCCGCGTGGCCGAGGCGATCAAAATCCTAAAACTGCCGCGCAAGACATTTTACGACAAACTGAACAAACACGGGATTCGTGCAGAGGAATTTCGCTAGGCTGTGTGGAAATCCGCACAAACCCCGTTGTGGTGCGTGTGAAATTTCGCACAGTGTGCGCAGGAACAGATTGCCCTTGTGTCCCTGATGCGATGTAAGTATCTGAATATAATAAATATAATTGATTAGATGAAAATGGAAACTCTTTGTTTGCAACATGTGGGGTTAGAGGTTCTAGTGTACTCAGCCCAAGTTGGGATCAATGGAAACGGGAGGATATTCCATGAAACTATTTACCGCTGCTTTAACGGCGCTGACCCTTACCGTGTCAGCTGGTGCGGTTTCTGCTGCATGCGATGACGGCGAAATCGTAATCAAACTAAGCCACGTTACAAACACTGATAAGCACCCCAAAGGGATTGCTGCATCGTTGTTGCAGTCGCGCGTGAACGAAGAGATGAACGGCAAAGCCTGTATGGAGGTTTTCCCGAACTCAACCCTATATAACGATGACCAAGTTCTAGAAGCCTTGTTGCAAGGCGACGTTCAAATGGCGGCCCCATCGTTGTCGAAATTCGAACAGTTTACCAAAGTGTTCCGGATTTTTGACCTGCCATTTATGTTCAAAAACATCAATGCTGTTGACGAATTCCAGAACTCAGAAACGGGTCAAGCGATGAAAGAGTCCATGACCCGTCGCGGTTTGTTGGGTCTGGCGTTCTGGCACAACGGCATGAAACAAATGTCAGCAAACAAAGCGTTGAACCTGCCAACTGATGCAAACGGTCTGAAATTCCGCGTTCAGAATTCGGAAGTGTTAAAGGCGCAGATGGCCGCATTGGGTGGTTCACCCCAACCGATGGCATTTTCCGAAGTGTACGGCGCGCTGCAAACCGGTGTTGTAGACGGTCAGGAAAACACATGGTCTAACATCTATGGTCAGAAATTCTTTGAAGTCCAAGACGGCATCACCGAAACCAACCACGGTATTATCGACTATATGTTGGTGACATCGGTTGATTGGTGGGATGGTCTGCCTGCAGATGTGCGCGATCAATTGGCAACAATTGTGACCGAAGTGACCGAAGCGCGCAACGCAGAGTCCACAGCCGTAAACGAAGCAGCCAAGCAAGAGATCATCAAAGCAGGTGGTGTTGTTCGGACATTGGACGCCGATCAGCGTGCGGCATGGGTTGCTGCGATGAAGCCTGTTTGGGAACAATTCGCGGGTGATGTTGGAACCGACAACATCGACGCTGCACAAGCAATCAACGCAAAGCACTAATCGCGATTATCACCCGGCCATGATTATTTTGGCCGGGTGAATTGTATTTTATCTGGGGGCATTGCCATGTCTGTGGACGATCAATCGCAAACGGGGTTTGCGAAATTTATCAATGAAATAGAAGAAACCTTTATCGCGCTGCTGTTGGGCGGCATGGTATTGATTACTTTTGTCAATGTTGTGCTGCGATATGGATTTAACACCGGCCTGATTTGGGGGCTTGAATCTGTTTTGTTTTTGTTCGCATGGCTGGTTCTGTTTGGTGTGGCCTATGCGTTCAAAGTGACCGCAAATCTCGGTGTTGACGCCATTTTGAATATCGCGCCAACGCGCATCAAACGCATCATGATCCTTGCGTCCTGTGCTGTCTGTATTATTTATGCGGGTTTGTTGTTCAAAGGGGCATGGGATTACTGGGCAAATTTTGCCAACCTGCCGCAAACAACAGGGCGCTGGTTTCCCACCGGTTTCGAAGAGATGAAACGCACATCCTATCGTGCATGGTATGAAACCATCGATATTCCCTTCCCTGAATTTTTGCGCTGGATCGAACCCATAATGAACGAAGGCGAGCATTACGAAAAACTGCCCCGCTTTATTCCCTATGCGATGCTGCCATTTGGTGTGGGTCTGATGTTGTTTCGGATCATCCAAGTCACCATCCGCATCATCAAAGGCGACGCAGAAAACATTATTGTCAGCCACGAAGCAGAAGATGCCGTGGAAGACGCAAAACATCTAAACCAAGAGGCCTAATCCATGTCAGTCGCAATTTTATTTGGGATGATCATCGCGCTGTTGCTGATTGGCGTCCCCATCGCTGTGGCCCTGGGTCTATCGTCGATTGTGTTTCTATTGGTGCTTAGCGATACATCGCTTGCCTCAATCGCGCAGTCGTTTTTTCAGGCGATGGCTGGGCACTATACGCTGTTGGCGATCCCGTTTTTCATTTTGGCATCTACCTTTATGTCAACGGGTGGTGTGGCGAAACGGATCATTCGGTTTTCGATCGCGCTGGTCGGTCATTTCCGCGGGGGATTGGCGATTGCGGGCGTGTTTGCCTGCATGATGTTTGCGGCCCTATCAGGGTCATCACCGGCCACGGTTGTGGCCATTGGATCCATTGTGATCGCTGGCATGCGCCAAGTTGGGTACACCAAGGATTTCGCCGCTGGTGTCATTGCCAATGCAGGCACTTTGGGCATTTTGATTCCGCCATCGATTGTGATGGTGGTCTATGCCTCGGCCACGGATGTGTCCGTGGGACGGATGTTTTTGGCTGGGGTCATCCCCGGATTGATGGCGGGTACCATGTTGATGCTGGCCATTTGGGTGATTGCCCGCATGCGCAACCTGCCCAAGGGCGAATGGAAAGGCTGGGGCGAGGTCCTGTCATCAGGGCGCGACGCCATCTGGGGTCTGTTTTTGATCATCATCATCTTGGGCGGGATCTATGGCGGTATTTTTACCCCGACCGAAGCGGCAGCCGTCGCAGCCGTCTATGCGTTTTTGATCGCAAACTTTGTCTATCGTGACATGGGTATCTTTGCCAAAGTGGCGCCCAAGGCGGGCAATTTCGCAACCATTTTTGTGTTGGGTGGCGTAGCGCTGGGAATTGCAATCTGGCTGACACTGGGCATCGATTTGCCAACCGCGACGCTGTACGGATTTGGGGTGGCGTTGGTATTGGCCATTTGGGACAGCCTGCGCAAAGGGCAAATGCCGGTCCCCGTTCACATCGCGTCAGATATCGTGAAAATGCCCCTGTCTGTGGTGCACAAAGATACCCGTGACACCCTGTTCGAAGCGGGAAAAATGACCGTGACATTGATGTTCATCATCGCCAACGCGCTGATTTTGAAACATGTGTTGACGGACGAACAAATCCCGCAACAAATCACGGCTGCTATGCTGGATGCGGGTTTTGGTCCGATCATGTTCCTGGTCATTGTGAACGTGATTTTGTTGATCGGGGGTCAGTTTATGGAACCATCCGGGCTGATTGTGATTGTGGCCCCTTTGGTTTTCCCGATTGCCATTGAACTGGGTATTGATCCGATCCATTTGGGGATCATTATGGTGGTGAACATGGAAATCGGCATGATCACGCCGCCCGTAGGTTTGAACCTGTTTGTGACCTCGGGCGTGGCGGGAATGCCCATGATGAAGGTTGTGCGCGCCGCATTGCCATTCTTGGCCGTGTTGTTCGTGTTCTTGATTATGGTGACCTATATCCCGATCCTGTCTACGTTCTTGCCCACCTATTTCATGGGGCCGGAAATCATCACAAAATAAACGAAAGGCGCCCGGATCGGGCGCCTTTTACATTCGAACGGACTGTTGGATCAGGCCTGTTCCAAGGCGGTGATAATGGGGCTGAAATCCGCGGCCGTCAGGCTGGCGCCGCCCACCAATGCCCCATCGACATGCGGTACGGCAAAAATTTCGGCGGCGTTCGATCCCTTGACCGATCCCCCATACAGCAGGCGCATGTCCTGGGCCGTGGATCCATGTGACACCAACAGGGTGGTGCGAATGAAATCATGCGCTTGGGCGATCTGGTCTGTGCTGGGGACCAAACCCGTGCCAATGGCCCATACGGGTTCATAGGCAATCACTGTATTGTCCGCCGTCGCCGTGGCGGGAACCGATCCAGAGAGTTGTTGGCCCAAGACCTCTAGGGTTTTACCGGTTTCGCGGTCGTGCAGTGTTTCACCGATGCAGATCACGGCAATCAATCCCGCGTCATAGGCCGCCTGCGCCTTGGCATGGACTTCGGCATCCGTTTCGTTGTGATCGGCGCGGCGTTCAGAATGGCCCAGTATCACATAGCGCGCGCCAATATCGGCGATTTGCACCGCCGAGATATCGCCCGTATGGGCGCCACTGGCATTTGCGTGGCAGTCTTGTGCGCCAAATGCCATCGCATCGGTTGCGGCGGTGGCCGCGTGGATCAAATGGGCAGGTGGGCAGATCAGGATGTCAATCGGTGAATTTTGATGGTCTGCGGCCAGCGTTCGGATCTGTTCCAAATCCGCTAGCGTTCCGTTCATTTTCCAATTTCCTGCGGCAAGCTTGCGCATAATCGACCTTTCTCATCAATTCCCCTTGAACCTGCGTTGTAACACAAGTATGCGCCTTGGCAATAATTGTTCTGAGGTGGGGCGCTTTGATGATACCACGCATAGATTTTGAAAAACTGATCTGTCGCGATGATCAAACATTGGATCAATTGCGCCATGCCATCCAGGACGACGGATTTCTGATCGTGGCCAATACCGATATTACGCCTACCACGATGCAACGCGTTCTTGCGGCCTATCGCGCGTTTTTTCATTTGCCGCTGTCCGATAAACAACAGGTCGACATGGCCAAAACCGGTTCAAATCGCGGTTGGGGCGCGTCCCAGTCGGAACAGGTCGATCCAAATGCCAACCCCGATTACAAAGAGGTGTTTGACTGCGGATTTGAAATGCCCGCTTCGGATCCTATGGCGGGGTTTTCTGTCTATGCCCCGAACCTGTGGCCACAAAGCCCTGCTGATTTTCAATCTGTCATCTCGTCCTATTATACCCAAGCAAATGGTGTGGCCCTAGAGATTTTGCGCACGATTGCCCTGGTTTTGGATTTGGATCAAACTTACTTTGACGACAAATTTTCGAAACCGATGGCGCTGCTGCGTGGTAATTTTTACCCCCAACGTCCCAGTTGGGCAGGGGATCAGGATTTTGGCATCGCCGCGCATACTGACTATGGCTGCGTGACACTGTTGGGTACCGACGGCATCGACGGGCTTGAGGCGCAAACCACGTCTGGCGACTGGGTCCCTGTGCGGGCCGAGGTTGGCGAATTCATCATAAACTTTGGCGAAATGTTGCAAATGTGGACGGATGGGGTGGTCCGCGCCACGCCGCACCGCGTTCGCGGCACATCGCAAGAACGCATATCGGTGCCCTTATTCTTTAATCCGAACTACGATACAAATGTGGCCCCAATCGGGTCCAGCACCCCGATTATTGCAGGTAAACATTTGGCCAAGCGTTTTAACGAAACCTATCTGCACCTGAAAGGTTCCTAACACGGGCGCCTCGGGTTATTCGGCAAATTTTATGGATTCCCCGCAGCCGCAGGCATCCACAACGTTCGGGTTTTTGAATTTGAAACCTGATTCCAGCAGGCCCGTTTCATAGTCAATTTCAGTCCCGAACAAAAACATTTGGGCCATCGGTGCGATCATCACACATGCGCCGTCTTGTTCGACGACTTCGTCATGGGGGTCGGCGGCATCCACATATTCCATTGTGTATTCCATGCCCGCGCAGCCGCCCTTTTTGACGCCCAGTTTCAATCCCTTGTGGCCGCCTTTTTCCATCAACTTGGTGATCTGACGCACGGCGGCGGGGGTCAGGGTGACAGGGGATGTGCCAGGAATTCCAAACATTGTTAAATCCTACATAAATCCAAGCTCTAGGCGGGCTTCATCGCTCATCATGTCCATGCCCCAGGGCGGATCCCATGTCATTTCGATTTCGACATGTTGAACACCGGCCACCGGACCGATGGCCTGTTCGACCCAGCCGGGCATTTCACCGGCCACGGGGCATCCGGGCGCGGTCAGGGTCATGATGACGCGGACAACGTTTTCATCATTGATGTCAATCGTGTAAATCAGACCAAGGTCATAGATATTTACGGGGATCTCTGGGTCATAGACGGTGCGACAGGCCTCGACCACGGCATCATATAGGGGATGATCCGTTGACGAAGGCGCGATAAGGGGCGTTCCCTCGATTGGGTGATGAGCCTCAGACATGTTTTGATGTTCCGTGTTATTACCTGACTAAACATATAGGGTATGTTCCTGCCAAGGTCCAGAGCGCGCTAGTCGGCACGCAAATCTTTTTCCGGCAGGGACAGGTTTGCCACCTGTTCTGCGATTGGCGTTGAATTCAATGGATGCAGGGTTATGTCAAAATTATCCGCCGGATCATAGCTTTGCCAAGATTGCCCGCGAAACAGCTCTAGCCCGGAAAACCGTGCCTTGTATCCCATTTTGGGACTGCCCGGGACCCAATAGCCCAAATAAACATATGGTAAATCATAGTCTGCCGCCAATGCAATTTGATCCAAAATCACATAGGTGCCGATCGAATGACTGGCATAGTCGGGGTCAAAAAACGAATAAACCAAACTTAGACCGTCATCCAAAATATCCGTCAAACAGGCCGCGATCAGCTGATCACCATCGCGATATTCGATCACGCGGGTGCGAATTGGGGTTTCTTCGATCATGGCGGCGAATTCGAATACATCCATATCCGCCATGCCACCATCATTGTGGCGCGCGGCTAAATATTTGCGAAACAGATCAAATTGTTCCTCGGTCGCCCAGGGCGATGTCACGCTGCGGGTCAGGCCCACATTTTTTTTGATAATGCGGCGCTGGGATGTGCTGGCATTGAACGCGTGAACATTCACCCGCGCCGACATACAGGCCGCACAATCGGTGCAAGAGGGTCGGTACAGCACATGCTGCGATCGACGAAATCCCTGTTTAGATAGGCAGTCATTCAGCCTTTGTGCATTGTCAATTTGCAGCGATGTAAACAGCTTTCGCTCCTGCCGATGCTCAAGATAGGGGCAGGGTTGGGGAGCCGTCACATAAAATTGGGGCACGATGGGCAGTGAATGGCGCATGGGCGGATGGTATCAATTCAGCGGCGTGGTTGCAATGAAAACAAACTATGCCCACAGTTTATCACACCGATTGGGGTTTGTTAATCATCACTGTTCCCAAAATTAGGTCTGTCACGCCTTTGCCGGTTGGTTGTGATGCCATCATCAGCATTGAGATGAATTGAACGATCGGCAGCGCAAAAGAGATATAGAGGCCAATGGTATGCAAAACGGCACTGATGAATTCCAGTTTGCTGCCATCTGACTGGCGCAATTCAATCGACATCATGCGCATGCCCCAGGTTGCCGATCCGTTCGAAAGGGTTATGACACGATACATAAACCCAACCACAGCAACAAATACAGGAAAGAAAAACAGCGCGGTAAAGCCGGTCAGCGGCGTTAGAATTGCGCCGATGATCATGATGATGACCATATCCAAAACCCAAGCGAAAAAGCGTTTCGGCGCAACGCCTGCATAAAATTCAGGATGTGTTTGTGCGGATGGTAACATTTTCAAATTCCAAAGTGTTCAAAGATGGGGGGCAGGGTCACCCGCCCCCAAGGGATTATGCATCTTGTTTCTGTGATTCGCGATCTTTCATGAACTGATCAAATTCGGACCGATCCTTGGCCTCGCGCAAGCGGTGCAGAAAGGCTTGGAAATCGTCTTGCTCTTGGGCCAAACGGTCCAATGTATCTTGGCGATAGGCATCAAAGGCAGAATTGCCAGAGGAATAGCGCATGCCGTGATTGCGCGATTTTGAACAGCAGCGGGATTTCATAAACATTTTATTGCTCCAAATTGCATAGAAGGTAACGGCCAGGCCAACGGGCCAAGCGATGATTAATGTGCCAAGGCTGGCTGCGATCCACGCGCCACGGCCTTTGCTGTCCAGCCAATGTTCGGTTCGCGCAAACCACGATGGTTTTACGAAAGACCGATGATATTCAGCAGCGGATGTCATTTTAATTTTCTCCTAAATCCAATGTGAATTGTTTTCACATTACAGATGTGGGGGTGCGGTCCGTGCATTACAATGGATTAATGTAAATTATTTTCACATTAATGTAATCTTAAATAAAATCAGCTAGTTGCGCAGATATTTTTTCCTGCAATGCCTGCGGAGATACGCAAAAAACATGATTTGGTGTGCCGGCTGCGACCCATATGATGTCATAATGCATCAATGTCGGGTCCATAAATATCGGGATCTCGGTCACATGGCCGATGGGTGATACGCCACCGATTGCAAACCCTGTCTGCAGGCGGACCTGTTGTGCTGTCGCGCGTTCAAGTGGACCGTTGGCCAATGTGGCGGCTTTGGCCAGGTTGACGGAATTGCCGCCTGCGGTCAAAAATAAATAGGTATCGCCTGTTTCTGTCCCGGATAACAAAATCGACTTGCCAATTTGGTTGACTTGGCATCCTACTTGGTTTGCGGCCATTTCTGCGGTGCGTGCTGGACCCGTTTCTAACAGGGTGTGTTGCAGTCCGGCCGTGGCCAATGCCGCTTTGACGCGGTTTAAACTTTTGCTCATTTTGGACCCTTTGCTGAAAATAACGCCATGACATTCATGAACCGATGCAATACCGCCCTTTGCCCATTTGATCCAGACATGGCGCAGGATCTGCGTGATGCGGTTCCCTTTGATGGGAAAACGGGTGGCTTTCTGGCCGCTGTGGGGGGATCCAGCCCCTATCTGAAAACCTTGATCCAACGCGAAGCGGACTGGTTGCCGGCGGTTTTGGACAATCCCGAAACCGCGGTGGCCGATGAATTTCGGCGTATTCAGCGCGATTATGGCGCAGATATTGGCCGCGAATTACGCATTGCCAAGCGACGCATCGCACTGGCCACTGCATTGTGTGATCTGGGCGGTGTCTGGACATTGGAACAGGTGACACAAAACCTGACCGATTTTGCGGACTTGGCGGTCCAACGGGCCTGGGCCTATGCGGTGGGCCGTGAACTGGCGCGCGGTCGCATCCCCGGGTTCGCGGCCGATCATGATCCTGCGCATCTGGGATATTTCATTCTGGCCATGGGCAAAATGGGCGCGGGCGAGCTGAATTATTCATCTGATATTGACCTGATCTGTCTGTTTGATGAATCCCGATTTGATCCCGGCGATTTTTATCAGGCCCGCAGTTCATTGATCAAAGCGACCAAAACCATGTCGGCGACACTAAATGACCTGACCGCGGATGGATATGTGTTTCGCACCGATTTGCGGTTGCGCCCTGATCCGGCTGTGACGCCCGTGTGCATGGGAATTGACGCGGCCGAACGATATTACGAAAGCTTGGGGCGTACATGGGAACGCGCCGCCTATATCAAGGCGCGTGTCTGCGCGGGGGATCAGGCGCAGGGGGCTGCGTTTTTGAAATCGTTAACACCGTTTGTGTGGCGTAAACATCTGGATTTCGCCGCGATTGAGGATGCCCATAACATGCGCCTGCGCTACCGCGAACACAAAGGTACCGGCGGCCCCATCACCCTGCCAAACCACAATATGAAATTGGGGCGGGGCGGCATTCGTGAAATCGAATTTTTCACCCAAACGCGCCAAATTATCGCGGGCGGGCGCGATCCCGAATTGCGGGTGCGGGGTACTGTGCCAGGGCTGGCCATTCTGGCGGCCAAGGGCTGGATTACCCAAGACACCTGTGACACCCTGAGCGCACATTATCGTGCGCATCGTCAAATCGAACATCGGTTGCAGATGATCAATGATGCCCAAACCCACAGCTTGCCGCAAAATGATGACGGATTTGCGCGCTTGGCCTGTTTGTGTGGTCAGGCACCGGACGCATTGCGACAGGGTTTATATGAGCGTTTGGCGCAGGTCCATGATCTGACCGAAGGGTTCTTTGCCCCCACACAAACGGCAAAACAGGAAAGCAGCGCAAGGCTAAGCGATCAGGAATATGATATCGTGTCGCGTTGGCCCACATACCCCGCCTTTCGCAGCGAACGGGCCGAGGCGATTTTTGAACGCCTTAAACCCGAATTTCTGTCCCGCCTGCGCACGGTTGCCAATCCTGCCGAGGCCTTGAATGCCTTTGACAATTTCTTGCAAGGTCTGCCAACAGGGGTTCAGCTGTTTTCGCTGTTTCAGGCAAATCCGCACTTGATCGATTTACTGATTGATATTCTGGGCACGGCCCCCGCATTGTCCCGCCATTTGGCAAAAAACCCTCAGGTTTTGGATGCGGTCATTGGTGGGTCGTTTTGGGATGACTGGCCCGGGGTTGACGCATTGGCGCAGGAACTGTCGACGCGGTTGTCCGCTTTGCAAGATTATGAACGTAAACTGGATACGGCCCGCCGCTGGGGCAAGGAATGGCATTTCCGTATTGGTGTGCATCTGCTGCGCGGGATCACCGATGCGACCGATGCCTCGACCCAATATGCCGATTTGGCACAGGCCATGTTGCGGGGGCTTTGGCCTGCGGTCATCGATGAATTTTCGCGCAAACATGGCACGCCCCCTGGTCGGGGTGCGGTTGTTATGGGGATGGGGTCACTGGGGGCAGGGCGGTTGCATGCCACCTCTGATCTGGATGTGATCGTGATCTATGATGCCCAAGGTGTCGAAGAGTCACAGGGCAAACGCCCCCTGCCGGCGCGCACCTATTACGCGCGCCTGACACAGGCGTTAATCACCGCCATGACCGCCCCCATGGCCGAAGGCCGCCTGTACGAAGTGGACATGCGATTGCGCCCCTCGGGCAATATGGGGCCGGTTGCAACGTCGTGGGATGCGTTCCAATCCTATCAAACCAAGGATGCATGGGTTTGGGAACATCTGGCTTTGACCCGTGCCCGCGTGGTTGCAGGGCCACAGGATTTGGCGGATGAGGTCGAGGCCTTTCGCCAATCCATTTTGGGCGATCGCGATATCGGGCATATTGCTGCCGCCCTATCAAAAATGCGCGCCCGGATTGCGGCTGCGAAAACCGATCCACACCCATGGCAGGTCAAAACCGGTGCGGGCCGGTTACAAGACATTGAATTATTTTCGCAAATGGGATCCCTGGTTGCCGGTCGCAGTGAACGCGATGTTCAGTCTGGCCTAGGCGCCGGTGTTGCGTTGAATTTGATCACAGATCAGGGCCAAGTGTCGTTACTGGACGCTTATCGGTTGTTCTGGCGCTTGCAAGTGGCCTCAAAACTTCTAAGTGAAGACAGGTTGGATCCTGATCGATCGGGCACGCATGGCGTCGAATTTCTGTTACGGCTGACGCAATGTGCAACGCTTGAGGATCTGCAAGACAACATGAACACATGTGCCGCGCAGGCCGCATCCTTGATTGAGGCCGCGCTGCCCGCACCGCAGGAGGACACGGATGAAAGGGGATAGTTTGGATCCCAAGGGATTGATTTACGAATCCTACCGGATTGACGGGATATCTGCGTCGGAATGTCGGACCATTTTCATGGATTGGGCGCTGAGCGTTCCGATGGACAGTGATACAAAATCTCTGATTACCAATTTGCTGGATAAATATGGTCCAACCGCGCCGGATCATCCCATGACGCAAACCCTGCAAGACGGGTTAGCCGCAACCGATAAACCGCGCAGGCGCGGGGGATGGCGCAGTCGCCCGCGCCCCCCATTGGATGGGTCAGCGGGCTAGGGCCGCGGCCTGTCGGGCCAATTCTGTGATGCCATCCCAATCGCCCGCATCAATCAGGTTTTGCGGGGCCACCCAACTGCCCCCAACGCATAAGGTGTTTGCCAGTGACAGATAACTGGGCGCATTGGCCAGGGATACACCGCCGGTTGGGCAGAAACTGACCTGCGGCAGGGGCCCGCCGATGGATTTCAACGCAGGCGCGCCGCCATTGGCTTCGGCTGGGAAAAATTTCTGGACGCTATAGCCGCGTTCCAGCAGGCGCATCACCTCGGTGGATGTGGCAGCGCCGGGCAGCAATGGCAGGTCGGCCGCTTCGCAGGCGTCCAGCAAAACGTCCGTGGCCCCGGGCGATACGCCAAATTTTGCCCCTGCCGCTTTGGCCGCTTGGACATCGGCAGGCGTTAACAATGTGCCCGCACCGACAACGCCGCCGGCGACCTGTGCCATTTCGGCAATCGCATCCAAGGCCACCGGCGTGCGCAAAGTCACCTCAAGCGCGGGCAGACCGCCTGCGACCAAGGCCTGGGCCAAGGGGCGGGCCTGCGCCAGATCATGGATTACCAAAACAGGCACAACCGGTGCCAGTAAACAAATTTCGCGCGCGCGCTCTGATGCAGCTTGCGGTGTCATAATAAATCCTTTCTACACGGCGACGCCGGCACCATTTGATGCCAGACCAACATTTTTGCGGAATACATCGAATAATTCGCGGCCCAATCCAACGGAGCTGTCGCGCAGATCGCAGGTGGCGCAATCGCGGCTGTCCATATCATCGGCCACCACAGACAGGGTTCCTGCGACCGCATCCAATTCAATCATATCCCCATCGCGAATTTTTGCGATGGGGCCACCATTGGCCGCCTCGGGGCTGACATGAATGGCGGCGGGCACCTTGCCCGAGGCACCGGACATACGCCCATCCGTGACCAAGGCCACGCGCAATCCGCGGTCTTGTAAAACGGACAGAACGGGGGTTAGACCGTGCAATTCGGGCATGCCGTTGGCCGATGGTCCCTGGAAACGGACCACGACGATTGTGTCATCGGTAAATTCGCCTGCCTGAAACGCGGATTTCACCGCCTCTTGGGTGTGGAACACACGGGCTGGGGCGCGGATGATATGGCGGTCTTGGGCCACGGCAGAAATTTTGATCACGCCAGATCCCAAATTGCCTTGCAGCTGTTTCAAACCACCCGTTTTCTGAAATGGATCGGCCGCAGGGCGCAGAATTTTGTCATTCAGGCTGTCCTTGGGGCCGTCAACAAACGTGATTGATCCATTGTTCAAACGGGGTTCTTGGGCGTAATCACGCAGCGTGTCGCCGATGATTGTGGTCACATCACTGTGCAACAATCCCGCATCCAACAGTTGACCAATCATATAGCTAAGCCCACCGGCGGCGTGGAAATGGTTCACATCCGCCAAACCGTTTGGATATACCTTGGCCATCAACGGAACAACCGATGACAGATCGTCGAAATCCTGCAGTTCCAGGATCACACCTGCTGCGCGCGCCATGGCCGGCAAATGCAGGACCAAATTGGTCGATCCCCCCGTGGCCATCAGGCCAACAATCCCATTGACGAATGTTTTTTCGCTTAGGATTTTATAGGTCGGGCGATAATCATCGCCCAGCGCCGTGATCGCGCTGGCCCGCTGGACCGCATAATCCGTCAACGCATCGCGCAGGTCGGTGTTTGGTGCGACAAAGGACGCGCCCGGCAGATGCAAACCCATAAATTCCATCAGCATTTGGTTTGTATTCGCAGTCCCATAAAATGTGCAGGTGCCCGGCGCGTGATAACTGGCCATTTCGGCCTTCATCAATTCGTCGCGGCCCACTTCGCCCACGGCGAATTGTTTACGCACGCGCGCCTTTTCATCATTCGGGATGCCCGATGGCATGGGACCCGATGGAATAAAAACGGACGGCAAAAAACCAAATGTCCCTGCCGCCATGATCAGACCGGGAACAATTTTATCACAAATGCCCAGATAAACCGCCGTATCAAAGGTATTGTGCGATAATGATATGCCTGCGGCCATTGCGATTACATCGCGCGAAAACAGCGACAGTTCCATGCCGGGCTGCCCCTGTGTGACCCCGTCACACATGGCAGGCACGCCACCCGCCACCTGTGCGGTTGCCCCGTGTTTGCGGGCAAATTGGCGAATTTTTTCGGGATAGGTTTCATAGGGCTGATGCGCTGACAGCATATCGTTATAGGCAGTTACAATGCCGATATTTGGCTGGCGTGTTTCGGCCATTGCGGTTTTGTCATGGCCCATCGCAGCATAGGCATGCGCCTGATTTCCACAGGATAAATGCGCGCGTCTTGGGCCAAGGTCGGCCTGCTGCTGCATGCGGGCAATATAGTCGGCCCGTGTTTCGCGGGACCGTTCGATGATCCGCTGGGTGACTTGGTCAATGACAGGGTGTAGGGGCATTGGATATCCTGTATCTGAAGTGTATGTTAGCGCTAACTTATGTTGCTGGTACAATAGTTGGATGGTTTTATCAAGTGTCAGGTGGGGCCAAAGCGCAGATAGATCTTTCCAAGGGGGCCGAATGGGCCTATGTGCAGGGAATGACACAGATTGTTGATGCCCCGATTGTTCGCCTAAAACCCAAAGCCGCAGCCAAAGCGATCCGGCATGGGTTTCCCTGGATATACGATAATGAACTGGTCTTGGACCGGCGCACCAAATCGATTGCGCCCGGGACAATTGTGCAATTACAAGACGCCGAGCGTCAATTTCTGGGGTGGGCCGCCTTTAATCCCCTGTCGAAAATTCCGGCGCGTGTGTTGGATCGTGATCCGCAGGCCGTGGTTGACGATGAATGGATGCAGCGTGCCGTTGCGCGGGCGCTTGCGTTGCGCGACATGGTATTTGATGCGCCCTATTATCGCTTGATCCATGCCGAGGCGGACGGGTTTCCCGGATTGATCGTGGATCGGTTTGATGATGTTTTTGTGGTTCAGCCAAATGCCGCATGGATTGAAAACAGACTGGATCATTTGGTCACTGCCTTGGTTGAGGTCGCCGGTGCACGGGTGATTGTTAAAAATGCCTCGGGGCGTGCGCGCGGGCTTGAGGGGTTGGATGATCAAAACGCTGTTTTGCTGGGCGATATGCCCACCG
Source organism: uncultured Paracoccaceae bacterium (assembly GCA_913060475.1). Lineage (GTDB taxonomy): Bacteria > Pseudomonadota > Alphaproteobacteria > Rhodobacterales > Rhodobacteraceae > CAJXSD01. The sequence goes on from CAJXSD010000003.1 coordinate 113,266, forward strand.
CGCCCTTGGCCGTGCCCATGAATAGTGCGGTTTATATGGCCGATGTGGCGGGGGGTCAGAAAACAGGCCTGTTTTACGATCAACGTCCCAATCATGCGGTCGTAAAACAAATTGCCCAAGGAGCGCAGGTGTTGGATGTGTTTTCCCATGTGGGGGGATTTTCGCTGGCGGCACTGGCCGGTGGGGCAACACAGGCCATGGCCGTGGATGGATCTGCCGCTGCATTGGATTTGGCCGCGCAAGGGGCGCAGGCCATGGGCGCATCTGAGCGGTTTTCAACCCGCCGTGGTGATGCGTTTGATGTGCTGACGGATTTGGGCGCACAGGGCATGAGCTATGATATTGTTATTTGCGATCCACCCGCCTTTGCAGCGTCTAAGCCCGCGTTAGAGGCAGGATTGCGGGCCTATGAACGTGTCGCGCGTCTGGCGGCCCCCTTGGTCAAAGAGGGGGGCGTTTTGGTTTTATGTTCGTGTTCCCATGCGGCGGATTTGCAGAAATTTCGTACGGCATGTGTACGTGGAATTGGGCGGGCCGGACGATCGGGCGCCCTGTTTCACACAGGGTTTGCGGGCATGGATCATCCGCTGCATCCGCAACTGGCCGAAAGCGGGTATTTGAAATCGCTGTTTTTCCGGTTATGAAAATTCTGTTCGATACCTGTGTGTTGTATCCCACTGTGATGCGACAGGCGCTGATGGGGGCCTGCCGTGTGATGTCATGGGATCCCCTGTGGTCGGAACGGATATTAGAGGAATGGGCCCGATCCGCACAAAAATTGGGGCCAGACGGCGAAATGCAGGCCCGCGCGGAAATTGCCCTGTTGCGGGCAGATTGGCCCAAGGGGTGTGTTGATTATTCCGAGCGAGTTGAGCAGCGTCTGGCCCTGCCGGATTTGGCGGATCGGCATGTGTTGGCTGCGGCCATTGCCGGATCGGCAGATGTGATTGTCACGCTGAATAACAAAGATTTCCCAAAGCATATATTATGGGAAGAGGGCGTAGATCGGATCGATCCGGACCGGTTGCTGTATGATGCCTGGGTTGCCAAGCCAGAGGCAATGGAGGCGGTGGCCGATCAAATTGTGGCCGAAGCCCTGCGTATGTTTGAACAGGACTGGACGCGTCGGGGGTTGTTTAAGAAGGCGCGTTTGCCCCGATTTGCAAAGGCCATTGCAGGTTGAGGGCGGCGAAGCCTGCGGCGCGAGTATTTTGGCAAAAATGAAGGCAGATGCGCCCCCGAGGTCGAGGGCGCAATTTTTGTTATGTGCGCAAGATTGATGTGCCTGCGTAGATGGCGGTTTCGCCCAGTTCTTCTTCGATGCGGATCAGTTGGTTGTATTTTGCCAACCGGTCTGAGCGGGCGAGGGAGCCGGTTTTGATCTGACCGCAATTTGTGGCAACTGCAAGATCGGCGATTGTCGTATCCTCGGTTTCACCAGAGCGGTGGGACATGACGTTTGTATAGCGGGCGCGGTGTGCCATTTCGACGGCGCGGAGTGTTTCGGACAGGGTTCCGATTTGGTTGACCTTGACCAGCATTGAATTTGCGCAGCCCTGCGCGATGCCATCGGATAGGCGCGTGGGGTTGGTCACGAAAAGATCGTCGCCGACCAGTTGAACGCGGTCGCCCAAGGCGTCAGTTAGGGCGCGCCAGCCGTCCCAATCATCTTCGGCCATGCCGTCTTCGATTGAGATGATGGGGTAGTCATTGACCAAGTCTGTCAGGTAGGTAACGTTTTCGGCCGAGGTGAGGGATTTGCCTTCGCCTGTGAGTTCGTATTTGCCGTTTTTATAGTATTCGGTGGAGGCACAATCGAGGGCAAGGTAGATGTCCTGGCCCGCTTTGTAGCCTGCTTTCTCGATGGATTTGATGATGAAATCCAGTGCGTCGCGGGTTGAGGATAGGTTGGGGGCAAAGCCACCTTCGTCACCGATACCGGTTGAGAGACCGGCAGCGGAGAGTTCTTTTTTCAAGGTGTGAAAGACCTCGGACCCCATGCGGACCGCGTCGCGGATATTGGTTGCCGAGACGGGCATGATCATGAATTCCTGAATATCGATGGGGTTATCGGCATGTTCACCCCCATTGATAATATTCATCATCGGTACCGGTAAAACGCGTGCGGATGTGCCACCGACATAGCGATATAGCGGTTGGCCCAGAGCATCGGCCGCCGCGCGCGCAACAGCCATTGAGACGCCCAAAATTGCATTGGCGCCCAGACGCCCTTTGTTTGCGGTGCCGTCCAGTTCGATCATAGCGGCATCAATGGCCTCTTGGTCTGTTGCGTCAAAGCCGACCAGCGTGTCCGCGATTTCGCCGTTGACTGCGGCGACGGCCTCTTGCACGCCTTTGCCCATATAGCGGGTTTTGTCACCATCGCGTTTTTCCACGGCTTCGTGTGCGCCGGTTGACGCGCCAGAGGGAACCGCCGCACGGCCCATTGTGCCGTCCTCTAGGATAACATCAACCTCGACGGTTGGGTTGCCGCGGCTGTCCAGGATTTCGCGTGCGTGAATATCGATGATGGTGGTCATAATCGTGCCTTTGCTGATGATAGACGGGTTAATGGGGGTCGTTTAGCATGGGATCGCTGGAAAGGAAATGTTTTTGTTACCGCTAACATAGGATTTGTGGCTATGTTTGCGCAACCTGTTTGCGCAAACTTATTTGGGCTGAGATTTGCGCAATCTCGCTTCGCGCCAAAAGGTATAGAGGCCGGAGGCAATCACGATGAAAATGCCCAGACCTGTGACGGGATCAATGGTTTCACCCAAAAAGACAAATGATAACATTACGGCAAAAACCAAGCGCGAATAGCGAAAGGGAGCGACCACGGATGCATCGCCAATGCGGGTTGAAATCACGATCATATAATAGCCAATCACCGCAAACAGGATCGCCAAAGCCAGCCAGAGTGTTTCTGTTGTCGTTGGCCAAACATAGGGTGCTGAGAAGGGCGCAATGACAATCCCTGCGGTGCCCATAGCGACAAAGCCATAGATCGAAATCGTGACCGAGGGCAGTTTGGTTCGGATTTGACGGGTCACCAGATCACGCACCGCCAGACCCGCAACAAAGATCAGCGCCAAGAGCGCGCCGATATTGACCCCTTGGGTGGTCGGGCGAATGATGATCAAAACACCGATGAACCCAACCGCAATGGCGGTCCACCGTTTAACGCCCACGCGTTCACCCAATATCAGCGCTGCGCCTGCAGTGACGGCAAGCGGGATCGCCTGAATGATTGAACTGAGGATCGTCAGCGGCAATAGGACAATCGACCAGATAAAGAATATCGCCCCAACCAAATCCGCCAATGTCCGTATTATGATGGGGCGTTCCCACAGTTGATTGGAATAGATGGGCGCACCCTGAACCCTGGCAATGGCGGCCAGGGCGAGGGCCGCGCCAAATCCAGTGAGCACCAACAATTGTGATGCTGGGATTGTATCACTGAGCAGTTTTAGAAACACATCCTCAATCGCGAATCCAAGCATGGAAAGGATCATTAATAAAATACCGCGCAGGTTTGACGTTTGCATGTTGTCCCAATCTTGATCGCAGGTTTGCAAATCAGCATAAGACTGCGAATTTCACTGCGGTCAAGGCCCTGTCTGCGATCTGTGGATATAAATGCCCGCCCTTAGGTGCCGCAAAACGTGGCCTGTACCACCTGATCAGGTCTAGGGTGATCTATATAGGCCCGTGTTGCCGGTGTTAAGTCATAAGGCGTTTGTAGCGCGTGCAGTAGGTCGTAAAATGGCGACATATCGCCCGCCAGTGCGGATTGTATTACATGTTCGATTTGGTGATTGCGGGGAATAATGACTGGATTGTGCAGGGCCATTCCGGCTACGTAATCTGCATCGCGACGCGCAGCCCATGCGGCATACCATGCGTCAAAGGCCGGTGTGTCAGGTAATCTAGTGCCCGTTTTGTCACCCATCAACGCGCGAAAGCTGTTGGTGAAATCCATCTGGTGCCTCTGCATCAAGTCCAGCCAGTCTTGGATCAACCGGTCATCGGCGGGCGTTGCATCGGAAATCCCCAATTTCTGGCCAAAAAATTGGCGACGCGCCTGTGCAATTTGATCGGGCATCGCATGTACAATTTCCGTCAAATGGTCGATGGTATCTTGGTGATCGGGCAATAACGGCAACAGGGCGCTTGCCAGTTGTCCCATGTTCCAAACAATGACGGCCGCTTGGTTGTCATAGGAATAGCGGCCATATTGATCAATCGAGGAATAGACCGTTTGCGGATGGTATGTATCCAGGAACGCACAGGGACCATAATCAATGGTAATTCCATCAATGTGGCAATTATCGGTATTCATGACCCCATGAATGAACCCGACCGACAGCCAATGCGCAATCAATTTGGATTGCTTGGCAATGACAGATTTCAGAAAATCAATGGGGCCGGTTGCCTGCGGGTAATGTCGAGCGCAGGCATAATCGAACAACTGTTGCAGGCCATCACGATCCCCGCGTGCCGCAAAATATTGAAATGTACCGACGCGCAGGTGGCTGCTGGCGACACGTGTCAGCACCGCGCCCGGCAGCGGGGTTTCGCGGTACACGGTATCGCCCGTCGCGACAGCGGCAAGGGCGCGGGTGGTGGGAATGCCCAGTATGTGCATCGCCTCAGACACCAGATATTCCCGCAATACCGGCCCAAGCCAGGCACGCCCATCGCCCTGACGGGACCATTTGGTGCGGCCTGATCCTTTAAGTTGCAGGTCGAAACGCGCGCCCGTTTTGCCAATAACTTCGCCCAACAATATTGCGCGCCCGTCGCCAAGCTGCGGGTTGAAATGCCCAAACTGATGGCCGCAATAGGCCTGCGCAATCGGCGTTGAACCCGGGATCGGCGTATTCCCCGAAAAATAGGCCGCGATTTCGGCCCTGTCGTCGGGGGCGGTGATGTTCATGTCATTTGCGAGATCTGTGTTCCACGCAATCAAACTGGGCGCAGATGCGTGCGCGGGCGTTTCAACGCTGAAAAACCGTTCGGGCAGCCGCGCATAGCTGTTATCGAATGTCAGTGACAGATCTGCCATTTCGGTTCCTTAGAAATTTTGTGACATCAATCCGTGGCTGTCGCGTCTGTGAAACCCGACCGAGGATAAAAACCGTTCTAGGCGGACATCCTGGATTGGCAAGGAAAGCGACAGTGACCCAACGCCATTTTCGCGCAGCATCACGCAAATTTTATTCAGCGTTTCGCGCCCCATGCCGCGGACGCGCACTTTGTCGCGCATGAAAATCTGTTCCAATATTGCCTGCAAACCACCATGCGCAATGGACCAGTTAAATGTTACAATCGCATAGCCCACCGGTGCGCTGGGCGGACCAATCAGGTAAATCACGCCCATGGGGCTGCCCTGCAACAAAGGCATCAGCGCCGCCTCGCGGGCTGTGCCGTCAAGGGTCAGACCAAATTCATCACAATAGGCCGCAACCAGCGGATCAATCTTGCTGAAATCGTCGGGATCAGCCAATCGGATGTTGGTCATAGCCGTGCCAACCGCTGTGTCAGCAAATCGAAAAATCCATCTGCATCCAGATCCCCAATGAAATAGGCATTTGGCGCGCGATCTGTGACGCGCCACCAATCGGCAACAGTCATGCCGCGTGTTAGGGCAGACTGCGTTTCGATTTCGACATTGATGTACCGGCCCGTAAACAAATCAGGATTGATCAAATAGGCAATCACCGTGGGATCATGCAGTGGTGCACCCGCGGATCCATATTTTTCCTTGTCAAAGCGTTCAAAGAAATCCGTCATTTGCGCCACGGCAATACCCACAGGGGTTCCAATGTCGCGGAATGCATCGTTGCGCGCACGCGTGACCAGGGCTTTGTGTGTGACGTCCAGAGGCAGGATTGTAATTTTTGCGCCCGATTTCATAACAATTTCTGCGGCTTCTGGGTCAACATATATGTTGAATTCAGCTGCCGGGGTGATGTTGCCCACTTCGAAATATGCGCCGCCCATCAGAACGATTTCTTGTATCTTTTCAATGATATCAGGCGCTTTGTTTATGGCGGATGCAATGTTGGTCAATGGGCCCAAGGGGCATAATGTGACCGTGCCGGCAGGGTGGTTTCGGACCGTATCAATAATAAAATCCACCGCGTGCCCATCCTGTAATGGCATGGTTGGGTCTGGCAAAACGGGACCGTCTAGGCCTGTTTTGCCATGCACATGTTCTGCCGTTACCAACCGATGGGCCAAGGGGCGGTCGCAACCTGCATAAACGGGCATGTCCGGTCGTCCAGCCAATTCGCAAACGATGCGGGCATTTTTTTCGGTCAGTGCCAGTGGCACGTTGCCCGCAACGGCCGTGATGCCCAGAACCTCGATGTCTTCTGGGCTGGCAAGGGCCAATAATATGGCAATTGCGTCATCTTGGCCGGGATCTGTGTCGATAATTATTTTTCTCATTGGGGTGAAACCTTGGCAGTCGTCTAATCCGTCTAGCTTGCATGGAATAGGCGCGGTTTCAAGCGCAAAGCTGTGCCTTGGGGCCGCGGACCCATGGCACAACAGGGCCTAGTTGTCGAAATCGACCTGTTCCGTCATTTGCAGTGCCGCTGCGCGGTGTTTGGCCAATTCGGTCACATTCAGATCATCCGCAACAAAGCTGCCCCACGAGGACACAATATCATTTGGTTCGGTACCTGCGGCGATGGGGTATTCAAAATTGGCATCTGCATAGATTTCCTGCGCCGTAGGCGAGGTTAGGAATTCGATCAGCGCAACGGCCTGTTCAGGGTTTGGCGCGTGTTTTGCCATGGCAACGCCTGACACATTCACATGAACCCCACCATTTTCAAACACAGGGAACAGGATGCGTACACTGTCGGCCCAAGCCTGCTGTTCTGGATCGGACAGCATTTGGCCCATGTAATATGTGTTTCCGATGGAAATATCACATTCGCCAGACCAGATCGCCTTGACTTGGGCGCGGTCGTTACCTTGGGGTTTGCGGGCTAGGTTGTCTTTGACGCCCTGCAACCATGTCTTTGCCGCCTCGGTCCCGTGGTGCGCAATGACCGCGGATGTTAGGGCAATATTGTAATCATGCATGCCCGATCGCGTGCAAATGCGTCCCCGCCATTTGTCCGATGCCAGATCTTCGTAGGTGGTCAGTTCGCCATCGGCCACGCGATCTTTGCTGGCATAGGCGATGCGGGCGCGGGTGGATAAGCCAAACCAATGATTGTCTGGGTCGCGATATTGCGCCGGCACATTCTGTGTCACCGTTTCACTGGTCACAGATTGTGTCAGGTCGGCGTCAACAACGGCGGCCAGACGGGCAATGTCCACGGTCAAAATCACATCGGCAGGGGACCGTTTGCCTTCGGCCTTCATCCGTTCGATCAGACCCTTTTCCAGATATGCGACATTGACGGTGATACCGGTTTGTTCGTGAAACGCATCGGTCAGAGGTTTCAGCAATTCTGGCTGACGATAGGAATAAATATTCACCTCTTGCGCGATGGCGGTTGTGGCCATCAGCGCGCCTGCGAGTGTTCCGACTATGATGTGTTTGGTCATGGATGCCTGTCCTTGATATGCAACTGCGCCACTTATACCTGACCAAAATAGTCAGGTCAATACCTGAATAAAAAAGTCGGTTATTTTAGGTGCTGCTTGGCTTGATCCCATAGAGCATCCATTTCGGCCAGATTTGACTGTTCTGGTGTCTTGCCAGATTTATTAAGTTCGCTTTCTATGTATCTAAAACGATTTGTAAATTTGGAATTCGCACGCCGCAGGGCTTCCTCTGCGTCGATGTTCAGGTGGCGGCCTAGGTTGACAACAACAAATAACAAATCACCGAATTCTTCGGCCAGATGATCGGGGTCATTTTGGTCCCGTGCTTCGGCCAATTCGGCTGATTCCTCTTGGATTTTGTCCAGAACGTGGCTGATATCGGGCCAGTCAAATCCAACCCGCGCTGCCCGTTTTTGCAGTTTTTGCGCCCGCATCAAGGCGGGCAATCCGACGGCCACATCATCCAAAACGCCACTGCGTTTTTTACTGGCGCGCTCGGCCGCTTTTATTTTTTCCCAATCTTGGGTTTGCTGATCGGCGGATTTGTCGCGCGATTCATCGCCAAACACATGGGGGTGGCGATGCACCATTTTGTCGGAAATGGCATTGACCACGTCATCGAAATCAAACCGGCCTTCTTCACTGGCCATTTGGGTGTGATAGACGCTTTGTAACAGTAAATCGCCCAATTCAGATTTCAGATCGTCGAAATCACCGCGTTCTATGGCGTCTGCGACTTCATAGGCCTCTTCTATTGTGTAGGGGGCGATAGATTTATAATCCTGTTCGATGTCCCAAGGACACCCATTGACGGGATCGCGCAGCGCTTTCATAATTTCCAAAAGACGTGGCATGCCCCCTTGGGGATCCATGATTAATTTACTGTCAAAGCCCATTGCACCACCCGTGTATCCAAGTTCATATACACCCTGACAATTTGCACCAAAGGAGTCCAGAGCGTGCCCGTTATAAATCGAATTGCAGCCTATGCTGATGATATGAAAACATGGCGCCGTCATTTGCATGCCCACCCTGAATTGGCGCTGGATTGTTTTGAAACGGCAAATTTTGTGGTGGACCGTCTGCGTGAATTCGGTGTTGATGAAATCCACACAGGGATTGCAAAAACAGGCGTTGTTGCGATCATCAACGGGCAGGGTGATGGGCCCACAATCGGGTTGCGTGCCGATATGGATGCGCTGCCTATGACGGAAACAACCGGCCTGGACTGGGCCAGTAAAACGGTTGGCGCGATGCATGCCTGTGGTCATGATGGGCACACCACAATGTTATTGGGTGCCGCGAAATACCTGTCCGAGACACGCAAATTTTCCGGCCGTGTCGCATTGATTTTCCAACCTGCAGAAGAGGCAATCGGCGGGGGCCGCATCATGGTCGAAGAGGGCATGATGGATCGTTTCGACATTGCGCAGGTCTATGGGATCCACAATGTGCCCAATCTGGCCTTGGGGCATTTTGAAACGACCTTGGGTCCCTTGATGGCGGGGGCGGACGAATTTCACGTGGATATTACGGGCCTAGGCGGGCATGCCGCCTATCCCCATGAAACCAAGGATCCGGTCATGGTGGCCGTTGCCATCGCACAGGCGTTCCAGACCATCGTGACACGCAATCTGGACCCCTTTGATCAATTGGTGCTGTCCATCACGCAAATTCATGCGGGCCAGACCGATAATGTGATCCCTGAAACCGCCTATATGAATGGGACCGTGCGCATATTTTCCAAGGACGTTCAGGCGATGGTAATTGATCGGATGCAGGCCATTTGTGATGGTCTGGCGCTGTCCTTTGGGGTGCAGGTGACCCTAAGATACGAAAAGGGATATCCCCCCACCATCAATGATGCCGACAAGGCTGAATTCGCGGCCAAGGTTGCAGGCGAAATTTCAGGTCCCGCGGCCGTGGATACAACATCGGGCTGTGAAATGGGGGCCGAAGATTTCAGCTATATGCTTGAGGCGCGGCCGGGGGCCTATTTGTTCATGGGTATTGGCGACGGGGCTGGGCTGCACAATACCAACTATGATTTCAACGACGATGCCGCACCCTATGGGGCCAGTTTTCTGGCGCGATTGGTGGAACAGGCGCAACCTGTGTCCACAGCATAAGGGGCGTAAGCATGTTCAAAATTGTAATTCTGGTCCTGATCGTGGCGGGTTTGGCCTATATCCGTTTGGCGCCCAGCGATGTTGAGCGTTGGCATGATATGCCTGATTTCGACAGTGATCAGGATTTGGCGGGTGGGGTCATGCGTATTCTTGACCCTGTCGATCAGGCGCAATTTGCTGATTTGGTGGATGTTATCCAAGCCAGCGATCGCGTGACACATCTGGCAGGGTCGGTCGCAGATGGCAAAATCACCTTTATTGCGCGGACCAAATGGATGGGGTTTCCCGATTACGTCACGTTGCAGTGGCGCAATGGTCGATTGCGTATTTATTCTAGACTGCGGTTTGGTCAGTCTGATCTGGGCGTCAATGGCCGCAGGCTACAGGCATGGGTATCGCAGGTTTTGGGGTAATTAGGGCTTGACCAGCGGTGATCTTTGGTGATGTTAGCGGCATGATACCTTTTGACAGACTTGAACAAATCAAACAACGTTTCGAATTCCTTGAGGCGCAGTTAAACGCGGGCGCATCAGGCGATGACATTGCGAAAATTTCGCGTGAATATTCCGAATTGCGCCCAGTTGTGGAACAGATTGGCGAATATCAAACGCTGCTGTCTGATCTGGACGAGGCCAAGGAAATGCTGGCCGATCCAGACATGCGCGAATTGGCCGAGGATGAATTGCCCCGCCTTAAATCCCGCATCCCCGAGGTCGAACACGCCCTACAGCTGGCATTGCTGCCCAAGGATGCCGCCGATGCGCGTCCGGCCATGCTGGAAATTCGCCCCGGCACTGGTGGGGACGAGGCGGCGTTGTTTGCTGGCGATTTGTTGCGCATGTATCAACGCTATGCCGAAACCAAGGGCTGGACATTTGAAATCATCGAAGAGCAGCACACAGAATTGGGTGGCATCAAAGAGGTTGTGGCCCATATCAAAGGGGACGGCGTCTTTGCCCGTATGAAATACGAATCCGGTGTGCACCGCGTGCAGCGCGTCCCCGAAACCGAAAGCGGCGGGCGTGTGCATACATCCGCCGCCACCGTTGCCGTATTGCCCGAGGCCGAGGATGTCGATATTCAAATCGATGCCAATGATTTGCGTATTGATACCATGCGATCATCCGGCGCAGGGGGACAGCACGTCAACACCACCGATTCTGCGGTCCGCATTACCCATATTCCAACGGGTTTGGTTGTGACCAGTTCGGAAAAATCACAGCACAGAAACCGCGAAATTGCGATGCAGGTGTTAAAAACACGTCTTTATGACATGGAACGCCAGCGGGTGCATGATGAACGATCTGCGGACCGTAAATCTCAGGTTGGATCTGGGGATCGGTCGGAACGGATCAGAACCTATAACTTCCCCCAGGGGCGCATGTCGGATCACCGCATCAATTTGACCCTGTATAAACTGGATCAAATCATGCAGGGCGATTTGGATGATATCGTGGATGCACTGATTTCGGATGCTCAGGCCAGCTTGTTGGCCGAAATGAACCAATGATTGCACAAATCGCTCTGCGGGATGCAATCGCTCGGTTAAACGACCACGCAATCGCATCAGCGCCGCGCGATGCACGGGTGCTGCTCTCCTATGCCATGGGCATTGATCCATCGCGTTTGACATTGGAATTATCGCAGACCTTGGATCAGGATGTTTTGGACCGGTTCCAGAACGTGATTGATCAACGTTGTGCCCACAAACCGGTGTCCCGTATTTTGGGGTACCGCGATTTTTGGGGACGTCGGTTCAGGATAACGGCGGATGTTCTGGATCCACGGGGCGATACGGAAACCCTGGTTCAGGCAGTTGTCACACAACCGGCGACCCGCGTTTTGGATTTAGGCACGGGCAGTGGAATTTTGGCGGTGACTTTGGCGGCTGAATGGCCCGCCGCACAGGTTGTGGCCAGCGATATATCGCCAGATGCCTTGGATGTTGCGCGCCATAACGCGCAGGCCTTGGGCGTGCAAGATCGTGTCAGCTGTGTTCAGTCGGATTGGTTTGATCAGATTGATGGGCGCTATGACCTGATCGTGTCGAACCCCCCCTATATTACCGATCGCGAAATGGCGGAATTGCAGCCGGATGTTTTGCATTTTGACCCCAAAATTGCTCTGACCCCGGGGGGGGATGGATTGCACCCCTATCGCGTCATATCTGCACAGGCTGCGGCATTTTTGAACGCTGGTGGGCGCATTGCGGTGGAAATTGGATGGCAACAGGGACCAGTCGTTGCCGAATTGTTCCGCGCAGCCGGTTTTCGAGATGTCGCCGTCTTGACCGACCTAGACGGAAAAGACCGCGTTGTTGTGGCAAATTGGCCGTAATTTACAATTTTGCAGGAAAAAAACATGTTTTTGTGACGAAAGTGGTAATTTCTACTTGTGGCCATCGGTGGTTACGGGTTATCAAGTCGCAGCGTTAGACAGGTTGTGCACAGCACCCCAACGCGGAAATTACCGAACAGCAGTAGAATTTGGGTGACACTCTGGTTCAACACTGCCCTTAGACTATCAGACTAGCAAGGCTGGAAAGCTTACATGAGATCATCTAAATCGCGGTCGCGGTCCAGACAGAACCGCAACAACAACCGGTCCCTTGGCAATGTTATCAATCGTGTTTTTGATAGCTCGGGCCCCGAGGGCAAAGTGCGCGGCACACCCCAACAGATTATTGAAAAATATAATCAATTGGCACGGGACGCGCAGTTGGCCAATGATCGGGTTGCTGCGGAAAATTTTCAACAGCACGCGGAACATTATTTACGCCTGCTTGGCGAGGCGCAGCGCGAAATGGATCAGCGCCGCGAACAGCAAGAACGTGAAAACCGCGAACGCCAAGCGCAGCGGGACAAAGAACGCCAAGACCGTGAAGTTGCGCCTGTCGATGAGAGCAGTAACTTAATATCAGATGGGTTTGCCGACACTGACGATCAGCCAATTGTCGATTCTATGCCGATCTTAGACGATGCACAGCCAGCCCACGACCAAGACGTCCAATCGATTAATCCTGCCGACCCTGCTGATCCTGCGGACAAACCGAAAAAGCCGCGCAAGCCACGTGCCCCACGCCGGAAAAAACCGGAGGCGGGGGATAGTGATGGTCCGTCGCAGGCGGCTGAGTAAACTGTAAATGTGAATTTAGGCGCCCCTGGGCGCCTTATTCTTAGGGTTTGGCGATTTCGCGGGCCAGTGCACAAAATCCCTCGAGTGGGATTTGTTCTGCCCGTTCTGTGGGTTTAATGCCTGCAGCGATCAAACGATCCTCTATGTCCGGGGCTGCACCTTTCAGTGCTGCGCGCAACATTTTGCGACGCTGGTTAAAGGCCATTGCCACAACACGTTCCAAAGTTTTTGCATCTGCTTCGAATTTGGGTTTTTCCAAGGCTTGCAAATGCACCACAGCGCTGGACACCTTAGGCGGTGGCGTAAATGCGGATGGGGGCAGGTGCAGTGCGATTTTCGCCTCGCATCGCCAAGACGCCAATATTGCCAATCTGCCATAGGCCTTGGAACCCGGTTGGGCCACGATGCGTTCTGCGACTTCTTTTTGGAACATTAACGTCAAAGTGTCCCAAAACGGTGGCCATTCCTCGGGGGTCAACCAACGCACCAATAATTCTGTCCCGACGTTATAGGGCAGATTGGCTGCGATCCGAATGGGGGGCGTCAGGTGGGCCAGTGGATTGACCTCTAGCGCGTCGCCTTCGATGATTTGTAAGCGGTTGGGATAGGCCTGTGCGATATCGTTCAGGGCCGCGATACAACGGCTGTCTTTTTCAATTGCCAGAACGCGGCGGGCCCCTTGGGCCAACAGACCTCGGGTCAGACCACCGGGTCCGGGGCCGATTTCCAAAATGTCACAGTGTTCCAAATCCCCGGCCTGCCGCGCGATTTTCGACGTCAGGTTCAGATCCAGCAAAAAATTCTGACCCAAAGATTTCCGTGCGCTTAGGCCGTGGGTGGCGATGACGTCGCGCAGGGGGGGCAGGGTGTCAATTCCGCTCATGCTGATTGGGATCCTAATTGTGCTGCAAGCTGTAAAGCTGCAATGGTCGAGGCAGGGTTTGCAATGTTTTGGCCAGCAATGTCAAATGCCGTGCCGTGGTCGGGGGATGTGCGCACGAATGACAACCCCAGTGTGACATTCACGCCGGTGTCGAAATCCAGCGTTTTTATGGGGATCAGCGCCTGATCATGATACATGCAAATCGCGACGTCATAGGATTGGCGCGCGCGTGCGTGAAACATAGTGTCTGCGGGCAATGGGCCCGAAATGGACATCCCCTGCGCGCGCAGGTCATCCAACACAGGTGTGATTAGGGATTGCTCTTGGTGTCCCATGCGGCCGTCTTCGCCCGCGTGGGGGTTCAGACCGGCGACAGAAATACGCGGATTATTGACCCCCAATTGGCGCATTAATGCGGTATGTGTGATTGTGATGCAGCGCTTTAACCGATTGGCGGTTAACGCTGTGGCCACTTGGTCAAGGGGGATGTGAATTGTCGCAGGCACTACGCGCAGATTTTGGCTGGCCAGCATCATCACAACGTCAGCGCCCCCATCCAAATGGGCCAAGTATTCCGTATGGCCGGGATGGGCGAAATTGGCACCACGTTGCAAAACGGATTTGGCAATCGGCGCAGTACAAATGGCCGAGGCCTGACCCGATTTGACCAATTCAACGCCTGTACGAATGGCATCAACCACACCGGCTGCATTGGCATCATCAGGCTGGCCCAAAACCACATCACGTGCAAAGGGAATGGGATAGACAGGCAATGCGGATGCTGCGATGTTGCGGGCATCGGACAACGACTGTGTAACCGTGGTAAAGGGCGTGTTGGGTGGCAAATGCCGCGGATCGCCCAGCCAGACAAAGGGCAGGTCAGCCCGCAGCTGGTCCCATGCCTTGGCGGCAACCTCGGGGCCAATGCCGGCGGGATCACCGCAGGACATGACAATTGGGGGGGTCATGGATATGTGATCCGTGCCTCTTGGCGTAGCTGTTCCAAATACCCTTCGGCCAAACTTTCTAGGCGTTTGTTGCGCAGTCCGGATCGAATGGCCTCTAGGTCTGTGGCCTCGGTCTCTAGGGTGGCAGTGCGCGCGCACAGCATGACAAACTGGGTGCTATCCAATTTCACCGCCTCATTATCATCCAGACGGTCCAGCTGGTTTTGGATTGATTGGGGAATATCCGATGGAATTTGCGATTGCCGATCTAGGGTATGGTCAGGGTTTCCCTTGGCCCAAGCATATAGATCATCACAATGTACCGTATCCGCGATAATGCCATCCAGTCGGGCGGCCTGATCCGCGGGGACGCTATAGCGTGCATAATCCAGCGCACCCGCGCGCGGTGCACGATAGGCGGTTTCGCGGATCCCGCGCATTTGGAATAACGCAATAGCATTTGGAATGACCAGCGGTTCGGTAACCTCGCCCGGGGCCAAACCGAACACCAAGGGTTGCAAAACGGGGGGCAGGCTGTCCAGTTTTTGCCAGGTGACCAAGCCGCCTAAATCCCGCGTTGGCGCATCTGAATAACTGCGTGCCGCTTGGGAAAATTCATCAATCGATGTAATCTGCGCCAGTTCAGCCGCGGTCTGGGCGACGCTATCTTGGGTCAGGGGGGTGGCACCCATGATGATTTCGGTCAACAATACCTCAACCGCGGTACCTGATTTGTCGGCCTTGACGGATCGTTCCAATTGGGCATCCGTGACGCGTGATTGCCGACCAAATTTGCCGCGGACAAATTCGATCCACAACAAATTCGTTTCGACAAATTGTTCCATCGTATATCTGTCGATGCCAGCCTTGGACAATTCGCCGACAAAGGTTTCGAAATCCATGTTTCCGCGGGCGGCAAATGCGGTCAATCCATCGCTCAGGGCCTCGGGGGCCAGGATGACGCCTGCCTCTTTCGCGGCGCGGCGTTTTAGTTTTTCATCAATCAGTTGTTCGCGTGCGATCTGTGACGGAATGCCCGGGAAATTCAGCGCCGTCAAAAAACGGATGCGTTGATCCAGTTCATAGCGCGTCACAACGGTTTCATCGATTTTGATGGCTGCGGAAAATGGGGACTGCGCAGTTGCCACGGGGGCAACGGGTGCGATGGCCATGCTTAGGGCAAACAAAACTGTTTTTAAGGTTGTTCGTTTCATGTTTTATCCCCCACAACTGGGTTGTGATTGTGTTGTACTGCGTCCTGTGCCGAACCCCTTTAACCTAAGCCCAAGGCCAAAGGTTGTCTGGGGCGGCGATGTGCCTGATTCCGTAAACCTGCGGGATACGGAAAAATCAATGTTTGCGCATTGTGCATCATATGACAGGCCAAGACCAGCGGTTGCAAACCTTTTTGCATCCAAGTCAAAGCGGAAATCGTTGGAAATTGTCCAATCCGCTGTCATTTTATAGCCGCTCGCGATGGTCCATTCCTGTACGGATTGCAGGCGGTTTTCTTGGGCGTCGATTTCCAACTGGGAATATCCTGCATCAATGTTGAACCGTTTGCCGGTGTATTGACCGCTGATTTCGGTTTTGATTGTGCGCAGATCCATATTCCACAGGCTGCGTGCGACCAAATTGATCCCGCGTGCAGATGTGATATGGCCCGCCAGCAATAAATCCGATGTCGTGCCCTGCAATCCTGAACTGTTAGAAAAATCAGACAAGGCATCCTGGCGCCAAACCTGACCAATGGTGCCGCCAATTTTTATACCTTGGTTGTTTTGGGTGGTCATATTTAACCCCCAAGCGGCCCGTAATCCGCGTTCGTACCGATCGGGTGCGGGAAAACGTGATAGGGATAATAAATTGCCCTGATCGAATTCTGCGGTGGTGCTCTCTTCGTTGGGAAAATTATTTTTATCGCGTATGCCATAGCCGATTTGAAACACGGGTTCGATCATGGTTTGGGATTGTCCGATGCGTCCAACCCACGGCCAGCGTATCTGACCCATCATATCGGTGGTTACAGACAAAATGCGGTCTTGGTAATCGGCGTCTTGTTCGATAAAAAACAAATCTGCACGTCCCTGAATGTCCAAACCCAGCCGCACCCCTTTGGCAGCGGTGTGGCGCGCCTGCCAGACAAAGGCCGAGTTGATCCGTCCCGTGTCCCGTCCCAAGGTTTCCAAATTAGACCGCCGATGGCTGTACATGGCTTCGGCACTGATGGTGATGGGGTGACCCAATACCAACATGGGCAACCGATGTTCAAAACGATTGAACGTCAGCATCGTTGGTGAGGTACTGTTATCTTCATACAGCGACCGATAGTGATACAGGTTTGCTTCGCGATGGGTCTGTGCATCCGTTTTGGTTACACTAACATGGCTGCGCACGGCGTCGCGTGTGTCGTCATAATAATCCCCCAGATACCGGCTGTCTGACACGGCCTCGACCGTAAAGTTCAACGCATAATCGCGGGGCAGTTCAAAATCGCCCCAAATTTTGGCATGTGCCCGCAGGTCGTCGGGTTTGATACTGTCCTTGGACAGGACCAAACGTCCGGTCAATGTCCCGCGGTGAAACGCTTGACGATATTGCAATTCCACTGTGCGGGTCACATCAGAAATATAGGGCGTTACTGTGACATCTTTGTCCTGGCCGATTGGGATGAAATAGGGCAGTTTGACCCCCGATCCCAACAATGTGGTCGATTTGATCGAGGGTTCCAAGAACCCTTGCGCCCGATCCAGTGACGGGTCAGGCACACGCAGCCATGGGACATAAATTACCGGAACGCCCCATAGGCGCAGCTGGGCGTCCGTCATATAGATTTGTTTGGCCTGCGTGTCATGGCGCACGGTTGCGGCGCGAATTTGCCATAATGGCGCGCGCCCATTGCAGGTCTGGCATGATGTCACGGCCACCTGTTTTAGATCGGCAAAGCGGCCTTGCGTCCGAGCGATATTTTCGGCCTGCAATTCCAGTTGATTGGCCATCAATAAACGCGCGCTGGTCAGAATGCCATCACGCAAATCGCGTGACAGGGTTCCGCTGTCTGCATCCAGCTGATTGCCGGTTTCGTCGATTAAAATCAAAGGACCCGTAATTGAAATACGGTCTAATTCTTGGTCGTAGACGATTTTTTCGGCCTTAAGCGTCGTGTTTTCGTAAAACACATCGATATTGCCTGATGCGATCAAGTTGCCGTTTGCATCAATACGGACCATATCGGCAACGACGGTCGCGGCTGGGGTCTGGGCGCTGGCCATACCAGCCATTAGGCTGATCAGAGTCATGAAAATGACGCGGAACAAATTGGTCATCATCCATCCTCTGTATGAAGTATGATGCCCAAAGACAAGAGTAATCCAACCAAGGGTGGCGTCCATGCAGCAATGATGGCAGGCAATTGTCCTGTGTTTCCAAAAATCTGGGCAAAGTTACGCAGGTAATACAACCCAAATCCCAGCAGCACCGCCATCAAGATCGACACACCCGTGCCCCCAAACCGTGTGTGGCGCATGCTGAAACTGGCCCCGACCAACACCATGACGAACAGATACAACGGACGGGCCAATTCCATTTGAAACCAAACAATATACCGCTGCGCCGAAAACCCAGAATTTTGCAGTGTCGCGATATAGGCGGGCAGGTTCCAGATGGATATGCTAGAGGGCGCGCCAAATCTGTCACGGATCTGATCCTGAGTCAGGCTGGAGGGCAGTTGAAAAGTGTTATGTTTTTCCAATCTGTTTTGTGGGTTTTGTCCCGGCACGATGGGCCAAATTTTCACATCTTCCAGATACCAATATCCGTCTCCCAAACTGGCCGATGCTGCATGGATGCGTCGAACCGGGCCTTGGGCATCGTCCAATTCGATCATTGTCACATCAAACAATCGCGTTCCGTCCAAATTGGCGTTAGAGGCACGAATAACGGTTTGTTTCGTGGAATTGCCTTGGCGTAGCCACAGGCCTTCGGCCCCAATTGACAAGACCGATCCACTGCTCTTGGTGAATTCTTGGCGTTTAAGATCATATGTTTTCTGGGATGCCGCCACGATCGGGTTAAATAAAAATACCGTGGCAATTCCCAATCCCAAACCGACCAAGCAGGGGGCCATCAAAAATTGCAAAGCCGAACGCCCGACACTGCGCGCAACGACCAATTCGCTGGACCGCGCTAGGGCAATAAACATCCAGACCGAACTTAGGATCATGACCAGTGGCATCACTTCGTATGCGGTATCGGGGACATTTAGGGCGGCCAATATCATGACGTTCGATACATCCGTGTCGTCCCCATAGCGCCGCAGATGTTCCAAAAAATCGATCATCGAAATGAAAATCAAAAACAGGGCCAAGACGGACGAAAAATAAAACAGGTACTTGCGCGCGAAATAGAAATGCAGTGTCATGCGACCCCCCGCATTTTTTTGCGCCGCCGTTTCAGGGCACCACTGTCATTTATTGCAATCATCACCCAACTGGCCAACAGCCCAAATAACGAAGGGGCATAGACCAAATACCACAATTGCGCATGTTGGCGCGTTGGATCGGTGATTGCGCTTTCAATGGCTTTGATCACGACCAGCAGAAAAATGGCAAACACGATATAGCGCCCAGACCCAAACCGGCTGAAACCCGCGATGTAAATGGTGACAAACCCTAAAATCGTGGTGGCCAAAACCAAAACGGGTGCTGCAAATCGGCTGTGAAATTCTTCGCTGACGCGGGCGATCGTGTCGCCCGTGCGTTGCGCAATCTGTTCAAGGGATGGATCAAATTGCCATACGGTCAGATGTTTTGCCTGTTGTGTCGCGGCCGTTTGCGGTGCCAACAGACCACCAATTCCATAGGTTAAATCGCCAAACTGCGTCAAGGCTAGGGTGTCTTGGGTTGTGTCATAGGTTTGGGCCATTCCATTGATCATCACAAACAGGGTCTCATCCTGATCTTGGACCAGATAGGCGCGGCTGGCCGTATAGGTCACAATCTGCGCGGCGCTGCGCCTGTCAGAAATATAGACATCCACCAATTCCCCTGTGTTTGTGATATCGCGGATAAAAAATGTCACACCCGGTGCGGGATGTTGAAACACACCTGATTGCAGCAGCTTTGACGACACATTTGTTGAAATTTCTGCCTGTCTTACCCTTTGCTGATCTGCTGCCATCGGGACCAGAGCCAAGGTCAGCAAAGATACAAATATGGCAACCACGCTGCCAAAAATCACAAAAGGCCTTGCCATGCGCCATGGGCTAAAGCCGGTTGCCTGCATCACAACCAATTCGCTTTCGTTGCTAAGGCGGTTGGTGATATAGACGCTGGTGGCAAAGGCCGACAATGGGATAATTTCGGCCATCGCGCCAGGCAGCGTCAGGGCAGAAAATTCGAAAAAAATTCCAACAGAATGGCCGTCGGCAATCAATCGGTCAAACAGCTTAATCGCCCGATTGATCCAGATTACAGCCAAAAAGACGAAGGTAAAGAAACCAAAAACCACAAAGCTCTGCGACAGGATATAGCGGTCGAAACGGGACATGGTGTTTGGCGTTATCTCTGGTTTGGTTTACTATTCCTGAATTGCAGGTTTTGCCGTGATAGTCTAGCCATCTGTTCCATTCTTGGATTATCGGCGAATTTACGCAGTGTCGGCGTTAGACAGAAATTGCGCCTGTGTGAAATTCGATTATATACATTGTCGTAAATATGTAATTTCAATCGCAAAGCGTTGCAATGCAGGGCAGTGTGACAACACCAAAGGTAGGACAGAATGGCGAAATCAATCGAACTACAGGAAATTGAACTGGATCATTTAGACCAAGTCACAGGACGTATTGCGATTTTTGTTGGATCTGACGGGGCACTGGACAAAGTGGCGCGCCGCGTGAACCGCCTGTGCAAAGGTGCGGTTGATCGCGCCGTTCAAAGTGAGGCGTTTGAAAAACTGTCGGTCGCAGATGCCTTGGTTTTGGCCTATCCCGTGGGCCTAGCGGCCGAGGCGGTGGATATCGTAAAACTTGATCGCCGCGCTGATGCGCTGACGGCGCGCAAGGCGGGCGTTGGTTTGGCCAAGCGTCGCAATGGACAGAATTTACTGGTTCTGGCGGGACTGTTAAAGCAGGTGGCAGAACTCACCAATGGTATCGCTTTGCGCGATTATCGCTTTGATACCTATCGCACCCAGCTGGATACACCGCAAGACGGTCAAATCACAGTGATGATCAATCGTGTTGATGACCATCGTGACCAGATCAATGATGTTTTGGCGGTCTGCACTGGCGTCCATTTTACGCGCGATTTGATTTCTGAACCGTCCAATGTTCTGACCACGACTGAATTTGCGGACCGCTTGGTCGCCTTGGGCGAATTGGGTATCCAGGTTGAGGTGCTAGAGGAAGACGATCTGGCCAAATTAGGCATGAACGTATTGTTGTCGGTGGGGCAAGGGTCCGCCAGCCCGTCCAAGGTCGTGGTGATGCAATGGAATGGTGGTAAATCTGGCGATGCGCCACTGGCCCTGGTGGGCAAGGGCGTGGTTTTCGACACCGGCGGTATTTCCCTAAAGCCCGCCTTGGGCATGGAAGAAATGACCATGGATATGGGCGGTGCCGGTGTTGTCGCAGGCGCGATGATGGCGCTGGCAAAACGCAAGGCCCCTGCAAATGTTGTGGGGCTGGTCGGGCTGGTTGAAAACATGCCTTCGGGCACGGCTACGCGGCCCGGTGATGTTGTAACATCCATGAAAGGCGATACAGTTGAAATCACCAATACCGACGCCGAGGGGCGTTTGGTTTTGTGTGATGTGATGTGGTATGCACAGGACCGTTTTGCACCCAAGGCCATGATTGACCTGGCCACATTGACAGGCGCGATCATTATTGCATTGGGCCACGAAAATGCCGGCGTCTTTTCGAATGATGACGGGCTGTGTGATGCATTCCTGTCGGCGGCCCGCGCCGAAAACGAAGGGGCCTGGCGGATGCCACTGGGGACGGGCTATGATAAATTGTTGAAATCGCGTGTGGCGGATATGAACAATGTGGGCGGCCGCCCTGCGGGATCAATCACCGCCGCCCAGTTTTTGAAACGCTTTGTCAAGGATGATACACCTTGGATCCATTTGGATATTGCCGGTGTGGCATCGGTGAAATCGGAAACCGCCCATGCGCCTTCGGGGGCGACGGGATGGGGGGTTATGGCGTTAAACCGTTTGGTCCGCGACACGTTCGAATAATCCAATATGGGCAGCGTTTATTTTTATCACCTAACACGCAAACCTTTGCCGCAGACTTTGGCCATCTTGTTGGACAAATCCTTGGCGGCCGGGTGGCGTGTTCAGGTGCGCACCCCCAATGCTGAGCGTTTGTCCCAATTGGATACCGATCTGTGGATGTGGCCCGAGGATGCGTTTTTACCCCATGCGACATCGGGGGACGATCAGGCGCAGCAGTGCCCCATCGTCCTTTCCTCGGGCGATGATCCCCTGTCAGGGGGGGCAAGTGGTGATTTTTCCTGTCTGATGGCCCTGGATGGGGCCACGGTCACCGCCCAAGAGGTGCAACAGGCGCAGCGTGTTTGTATTTTGTTTGATGGCCACAATGCCGAGGCCGTACAAACCGCGCGTGTGCAATGGAAAACCCTGACCGATGCCGATTGCGCCGCGCAATATTGGTCCGAAGACAGCGGAGCATGGCAGAAAAAGGCCGAAAAAAAACCCGCTAGCGGCGAATGATCATGGCCTCGGGTGTCAATTCAATGGACCCGAACCGCCGCAGATAGGACATGCCAAGCAGCGATTGAAACAGATCGCCCCCGTTGATCATCGCGCGTACATTTGTATCCCGATGTGGTCCGAATTGCACATCGGCCAATCGGACAGGGGCCGTTGCCACGGTTCCATTCGCGGTCAGGGCCACATTCATAAAATTCAACCGATCCAGATTAAACCCAATGCGCTGCGCATCCTGTTGTGTCAGAACAATTTCACTGGCGCCTGTATCGACCACGAAATCGACGGGGGTGTCGTTGATGATTAAGGTTGCTTTGAAATGGCCATCCGATTGCAGTGGCAATATAATATGGCCCTGTGCGTTGGTTGTAATCGTCTGCTGCGATTTAGGTTCGCTGACTGACATCCACGCACCATAGCCCAAGGTAACGACCGTAAAAATCCCCAGCCAAATCAACAATGGCCGCAGAAATTGGCGCAAACTGCCGCGTGTTGACAAAACGGCCAAAACCGTGATCCCCAACAGGACGCTGAGATAGATTAATCGATCGGTGTCTGAACTGAACATGCGTTATAGTTAGGAAAGCAATCCGAATTGGACAATACCTTCCATTACGAATTGTACGGATAGGGCGGCCAATAACATCCCGAACAGACGCGTTGTCACATTCACCCCCGTTTTGCCCAAGGCGCGTTGCAACAGCGGCGCGATTGCAAACAGCGCATAGACAATGATCAAAACAGCCGCGGTAACACCAATGGTCAGCGCAATTCCCAAGACACCAGGGATCTGTGCCGATAACAGAATGACGGTTGCAATCGAACCCGGTCCTGCGATCAAGGGAATCCCCAGGGGAAATACCGATGGATCGTCGAAATCTTCTTCTCCGGAACTGTCTTGGCGGCGTTTGGTGCGCCGTTCAAACAACATGTCCAGCGCGGTGATGAACAACAAAATTCCACCGGCCATCCGAAACGCGGGCATTGAAATTCCCGCAAACCGTAAAATGGCATCCCCAAACACGGTAAAGGCCACCAAAATGCCAAAGGCCACCATAACAGAGCGCAGCGCGATTTTGCGCTGTTCCTTTGCCGGCATACCTTGGGTCAGGGCCGCGGCAATGGGGGTCAGACCGATTGGGTCCACAATCACAAACAATGTGACAAAGCTGGTGGCGATTAATGCATAGTCCATAATAATATAACGTCTCTTGTTTATTGGTTTGAATTTGGGTTTTCCGCGGTGTCCAGTTTTTCCTGGGCCTCGATCCACAGGGTTTCGGCGCGCTCGATCGCTTGGGTCACTTCGGCGAATTTACGGTTCCATATTTCCAAGTCTGCGATTTTGTCATCCTCATACAAGGCGGGATCCGCCAATTTCGTGGACAATTTGTCGTGCATATCGTTTAATTTTTCCAACCGATCTTCGCATTTGCGGACCTCAGCACGCAAGGCCAGAATTTCATCGCGGCTGGCCCGCTTGGGCTTGGCGGCCATTTTCTCGGTGGTGGGTTTGGGGGACGATCCACCCCCCTCAAGCAATGAGGCGCGATAGGTTTCCAAATCATCAGGATAGGGGGTCACACGACCATCCTTGACCAACCAAAGCCGGTCTGCGACCATCGACAGCAAATGCATATCGTGACTAACCAAAATGACGGCCCCGCTATATTGGGTCAATGCCTCGACCAGGGCTTCTCGGCTTTCGATATCTAGGTGGTTGGTGGGTTCGTCCAAAATCAACAAATGTGGCGCGTCCAATGTGGCCAGCATCAATGACAACCGTGCCTTTTGGCCACCGGACAATCGGCCAACCTGTGTGTCGGCCTGTTCCGCACCAATGCCAAACCCACCCAGCATCGCGCGCAATTGCGATGGGGCGGGATCGGGCCTTAGGCGACGTAAATGTTCCAGCGGTGTTTCGTCCAGATGCAATTCATCCACCTGATGCTGGGCAAAATATCCAATGCGCAATTTGGAACTGCGGACAATGGATCCGGCACTGGCGGTCAGGCGATCGGCAATCAATTTCGATAGGGTGGATTTGCCCTGACCGTTTTGACCCAATAAAGCGATCCGGTCATCTTGATCGATCCGCAGATCCAGATGTTTCAATACAGGTGCCCCGCCATATCCCACCGACGCCTGATCCAATCGTAAAATGGGGGGCTGCAATTCCTCAGGCTCGGGGAATGTAAATCGGCGCAGGGCGGCCTCTTGTGGGGTAGAAATGGGTTCCATTTTCGCGATCATTTTGATGCGGGCTTGGGCCTGTTTGGCTTTGTCCGCTTTGTATCGGAACCGATCAACATAGGATTGCAAATGCGCGCGGCGGGCTTCTTGTTTTTTTGCCTCGGATTCTGCGGCGGCCAGTCGAGCGGCCCGTGTTCTGGCAAAGGTATCATAATTGCCCTGATAAAATGTCAGTTTGCGATCCTCAAGGTGCAAGATGCTGCCAACGGCGCGGTTTAACAACCCGCGATCATGGCTGACAATAATGACCGTATGCGGATATCGGGCCAAATAGGTTTCCAGCCAAATCGCGCCCTCAAGATCTAGATAGTTGGTCGGTTCGTCCAACAGTAAAAGGTCGGGCTGGGCAAAGAGCACCCCGGCCAAGGCAACCCGCATGCGCCAGCCGCCCGAAAATGCAGAGCAGGGCATGGATTGTTTTTCTTGGGAAAATCCCAATCCTTTCAGAATGCTGGCCGCGCGGGCAGGGGCGGACCATGCGTCGATATCGGCCAAACGGGTTTGAACCTCGGCGATGCGGTTGGGGTCCGTTGTGGTTTCGGCCTCGGCCAGCAGGGCCGCGCGCTCGGTGTCTTGGGCCAAAACAGTATCGATCAGGGACACGTCGTTCGATGGCACTTCTTGGGCGATGCCGCCAATGCGCGCACCCTTGGGGATGGAAATGCTGCCACTGTCTAGTGGGAGTTCGCCACGGATCACGCGAAACAATGTTGTTTTGCCCGTGCCATTGCGGCCAACCAGACCCACTTTGTGACCTGCGGGGATGGCGGCGCTGGCGTGTTCAACCAAGGCGCGTCCTGCGACGGAATATCCAATATTTTCGAACTTGATCATTTTGTGCCCATTTTGTCGTCCTGCATCACTAGAGGTTCAGCGATCAAAGGAAAAGAGGCAAAGGCGATCTGGTGTCAAAATCCTAGCCCAGATCGGGCGAATTCGGATTGATTGGCACTTTTCAATCGGAAATGTCCGTGATAATGGCTGCGCTTGATATTCATCCCGGGTCGGTATGCGACCAGAACCAAAGGACCAATGTTATGGCAGTAGAACGTACACTAAGCATCATCAAACCAGACGCAACAACACGCAACCTGACTGGCAAAATCAACGCGAAATTCGAAGATGCCGGCCTGCGCATCGTTGCGCAAAAGCGTATTCACCTGACACCTGCACAGGCGGGCAAATTCTATGAAGTCCACGCTGAGCGTCCATTCTATGGCGAATTGTGTGAATTCATGGCATCCGCCCCTGTTGTGGTCCAAGTTCTGGAAGGCGAAGGCGCCATCGCGAAAAACCGCGAAGTTATGGGTGCAACCAACCC
The DNA here is from genome assembly GCA_913060475.1 of uncultured Paracoccaceae bacterium. Taxonomy (GTDB): domain Bacteria; phylum Pseudomonadota; class Alphaproteobacteria; order Rhodobacterales; family Rhodobacteraceae; genus CAJXSD01. The sequence continues at coordinate 139,243 of CAJXSD010000003.1, forward strand.
AGCAGACGCAGCCCCCGGCACAATCCGCGCCGAGTTTGCGCAGTCTGTCGGTGAAAATTCCGTTCACGGTTCAGACGCGCCTGAAACAGCGGCCGTTGAAATCGCGTATTTCTTCTCTGGTCTGGAACTGGTCGGCTAAGTTCAGGAATACCTGGGCAATTTGTAAAAACGGGGGCCTGTCCCCCGTTTTTTTATTGCGTGTTTTGTTTGGGGCGGGCGTTCAATAGCGATGCCCGGTCCCCTGGATTACGTTGCGGTTTGAGTATTTTTACAAAAATGAAAGGCCTATCGGGTTGTATCAGGGGCCAATGAGCGCAAATTTCAGGAATTTGAGGCGGTCGAGCAATGGGTTTTGGGGCGGTGGCGCGTCGCCGACCACATTGGGATCTGATGCTATTCGTTTGAGCGTAAATTTCGCGTCATAGCCCGAGAGACAGGCCAACCGACCTGCACGGTCGAGGTGTTTGGGGATCTGAGACTGGCCCCAGTTTGCAAAATCGCGGATGGCTGCGGGACGACCATCGGTCATGGGGATTTTGCCTGCGCGTTCCAGGGCTGGAAGCGCGATGAGGAAATTTGCCGCCCCGATTGCGGTGCCCATGTCACAGGCCCGTTTCGGGTCGTTTGTGCGCAAAAGTGTAGCCGCTGTTTCAAAGAGGATGCCAGATGTTTCGCGGATATAGGTGTGGTGGTCGTGCAATGTGTCAAAGGGATCGCGGTAAATGTCCCAGCGCCGTGCCGTGACCAAGGTTTGCAGCCTGCGCGCCAGAGCTGGATCAAGCGCCAAAGAGAGAATAGAAAGCGCCGGGTGTGTTGTCACAGATTTGCCCAAAGCGATGTCATCAAGGGCGTCAAACCACCATTGCAGGCGCATTTCGCAGATCATGGGTTCCTGACTGGCCCAAGGGGCCTGTGCGATTTCGCTGTTCATCGCGAAGAGCGCAAAGAGTGGGGCGCGATGATGGACAGGGCAGGCCATGACGGCGCGGAACCGGTTGGGGTCTGCTCGCGCCAGGTGTTCCGCACAGGCGTTTATATCGTCGGGCGCATATGGTGTCATTGTGTTAGGCCCGTTTGGCGGTGTCACGCATGATTTTCCAGGTGATGGCGTCTAACAGGGCCTCAAAGCTTGCGTCGACGATGTTGGGCGATACGCCCACGGTGGCCCAGCGTTGGCCAGTGCTGTCCTGGCTGTCGATGACCACGCGTGTGACGGCCTCGGTTCCACCTTGGGTGATGCGGACTTTGAAGTCAACCAGATGCATGTCGTCGATGATGTCCTGATATGGGCCCAGATCCTTGGCCAGAGCTTTGGCCAGTGCGTTTACGGGGCCACGGTCCGATCCGGTTTCATCCATGCTTTCGCTGACGGATAGTTTTTTGTCCCCATCAATTTTGACGACGACCACGGCCTCGGACAGGCTGACCATTTTGTTGTATTTGTTTTTGCGGCGTTCAACTGTGACGCGGTAACGTTTGACCTCAAAGAAATTGGGCAAAAGCCCCAGTTCCCGTCGCGCAAGCAGTTCAAAGCTGGCTTGGGCCGTGTCGTAGGAATATCCATCGGCTTCGCGGGTCTTGATCGTGTCCAGGATGCGGCCCAAAGCAGGGTCGCCTTTGGCCACTTGGATCCCTGCGTCAGAGAGGCGGCGGATCAGGTTTGATTGACCTGCCTGATTGGACATCGGGATGATGCGGGCATTGCCAACGCGTGCGGGATCGATATGTTCATAGGTCGTGGGATCCTTAAGGATCGCGCTGGCATGAAGGCCCGCCTTGTGCGCAAAGGCGGCGCTGCCCACATATGGGGCCTGTCGTGCAGGCACGCGGTTCAAAATATCATCCAACAGGCGTGATGTGCGTGTCAGATTTTCCAGTGCGGTCACGGAAATCCGGGTGTCAAGTTGGTCGCAATAGGGCTGTTTTAAAAACAAGGTTGGGATGATGGATGTCAAATTGGCGTTGCCACAGCGTTCGCCCAACCCGTTCAATGTGCCCTGGATCTGACGCACACCCGCATCCACCGCCGCCAAAGTATTGGCAACCGCGTTTTCCGTGTCGTTATGCGTGTGAATGCCCAACCGATCACCAGGGATACCAGCGGCGATGACCGATGTCACAATGTCGAAAACCTCGGCCGGTAGGGTGCCACCGTTGGTATCACACAGCACGATCCAGCGCGCACCGGCGGACAATGCGGCGTGCAAGGTTTGCACCGCATAATCTGGGTTCGCTTTGTACCCGTCAAAGAAATGTTCCGCATCAAACAGCGCTTCGCGTCCTTGGTCGACGATATGCGCGACTGAGGCGCGGATATTTTCCACGTTTTCATCCAGCGAAATTCCCAATGCGGCTGAGACGTGGAAATCATGTGATTTCCCCACCAAACAGACGGCGGGTGTGCCCGCATTCATCACAGCGGCCAAAACGTCATCATTTTCCGCCGAACGGCCGGCACGTTTGGTCATGCCAAAGGCGGTGAATGTGGCGTTTGTGTCGGGGCGAGCATCGAAAAAGGCGCTATCTGTGGGGTTGGCACCGGGCCAGCCACCTTCGATGTAATCGACGCCCAGTGCATCCAAGGCCTTGGCGATGGCCTGTTTTTCTTCGATAGAAAATTGAACACCCTGGGTCTGTTGCCCGTCGCGCAGGGTTGTATCATAGATATACAGTCTGTCTTTCATGGTGTTCAACTTTGTTTTCCGGGTTCGTGTGGATCCAGACGCAGGCTAGAGCGTGTCGGCGTCCGGTAATGCGGCGATATCAAATCCAACGCCGGGGATCAATTCGACACCCGTTTTTGACATCCTGACCTCAAGCCCTGCGGATTGGAACAGGGATTTCAGCTGGTCAACCTGCGCGAAATCTTTGGTCTGCATGGCGGTTTCACGGGCCTTGAGCAGGGCGGTTTCATAGGTCGACAGATCATGCGTCGGGGCGGTCCAATGGCCCATATCATCGCCCAACAATCCAATCAGGCTGGCCGCGGCCTTTAGCGTGGGGGCGTCACCGGCATTGGCATATTGATGCAGCAATGCAATGACACCAGATGTGTTCAGATCATCGCCCAGGGTGCTGATCACCGCAGGTGGGATATCAGATGGGGCCACACCATCGGTCAGGGCCCGCCATTTGCGCAGGGTTTTTTCAGCATCGCGGGCCTTGGCATCGGTCCAGTCCATGGGCTTGCCATAGTGGGTGGACAAAAACACAAATCGGATCACTTCGCCCGCATAACCCTGATCTAACAAATCGCGCACGGTAAAGAAGTTGCCCAGTGATTTGGACATTTTTTTGCCCTCGACCTGCAGCATTTCGTTGTGCAGCCAAACATTTGCAAAACCCGCATTTGGGTCGGCGCAGCAGCTTTGGGCGATTTCGTTTTCATGGTGGGGGAACATTAAATCATTCCCGCCGCCATGAATGTCAAAATGCGCACCCAGCAGATCGCGCGACATGGCGGAACATTCAATGTGCCAACCGGGGCGACCGCGGCCCCATGGGCTGTCCCAACCGGGTTCGTGATCTTGGGATGGTTTCCACAACACAAAATCCATCGGATTGCGTTTATAGGGTGCGACCTCGACCCGGGCGCCAGCGATCATGTCGTCAATGTTGCGGCCCGACAGGCGACCATAGCGGTCATAACTGTCGACGGCGAACAAAACATGGCCTTGGGCGGCATAGGCGTGGTTTTTTGCGATCAAATCGGAAATCATGGCGATCATTTGATCAATATATTGCGTGGCGCGGGGCATATGGGTTGGCAATTGATTGCCCAATGCGCCCATATCGTCCAGAAACCATTGGGTGGTTTCAGCTGTAATTTCGCCGATACTGCGCCCTGTTTGTGCGGCGCGTGCGTTTATTTTGTCGTCCACGTCGGTAAAATTGCGCACATAGGTGACATGGGTGTCGCCATAGACATGTTTAAGCAGACGAAACAGCACATCAAACATGATGACATTGCGTGCATTGCCAATATGGGCACGGTCATAAACGGTGGGACCACACAGATACATGCGCACATTGTCCGGATTGATCGGCGCAAAGGTTTCTTTGCGGCGTGTCATCGAATTGTGCAGCGTGATGGTCACCATGCCCTGATCCTTTCCCTTGTCTTATCAGGTGCAATAGCAAACCTGTTTGTAAATGAAAACGCCATAATATCCCCACAAGGACCGAAATTGACAAATTGGGCGGACCGATGTCTAGTGGCAGCCTAGGGAAAAGTCGGGAAACGCATCGCATCATGGGGAATGCCATTTCATCCATTCGAAATCTGGGCCCCGCGACCGAGGCCGAATTTCACAAAATCGGTGTGACAACCGCCGAGCAGCTGCAGGACCTGGGTCCCGATGTGGCCTATCGTATGTTGCTGGAAAACGGGGTGCGCCCGCATTTCATCGGGTATTATGTTTTGGTCATGGGGTTGCAGGGCCGCCCATGGAACGATTGCAAGGGCGCAGAAAAACAGGCCCTGCGCAAACGATTTGACCAGATCAAAGCCACGGCCAAACAATCCGCGTCAGACAGCGGTATATCGCATGATCTGGACCGAGCCTTGGACCTGATCGGGGTGCGCAAACGCGATCCGAGGGCTTGATCACGCCTCTTTGGTTTTTAGGGTCAACCAAATCAACGCGCCACCGGCCAGCGTTAAAAACGGGATCATCGCAATATTGACAGCAGCCCATCCGTCAACCGGCGCGCCGCCGGAACAGTTCATCAACCCGCCCGACGCCAGCGATGCAAAGGTGACACCGCCAAAAACGATCAGGTCGTTCATGCCCTGAACGATCCCCTTTTCTGATGCATCATGCGAAGATGCCAGCATTGTGGTCGCCCCGATAAAGCCAAAGTTCCAGCCAATCCCCAACAAAATCAGCGCGATATAGAAGTTTTCCAGATTGACGCCCTGCAGCGCGACCAATCCGGCCCCGCCCAAAATGATCAGGCCGGTCGCAACGATTTTTTTCACGCCGAACCGTGCAATCAAATGACCCGTGAAAAACGATGGGATATACATCGCCAGAACATGGGCCGTCACGATGTCGGCGGCTGTGTTTTGTTCAAACCCGCATCCAACCACGGCCAGTGGTGTGGATGTCATCACAAGGTTCATCAGCGCATAGGACACCATCCCGCAAATGATGGCCACTGCGATTGCGGGGGTTTTCAAGATCGTCAACCGGCTGCGGCCCACAGGCGCATCTGCGTCACGGGGTTTGGGGGTGGGGATGTTAATGGCGAAAAACAACAGTGATCCGATGATGTTAATTGCAATCACCGCCAAATAGGTTCCCATGAATGGCACCACCATGGACTGGGCTGTCACCTTGACCAGCTGTGGCCCAATAATGGCGGACGCCAGTCCACCGGCCATAACGTATGAAATGGCCTTGGGTCTGAAATCATCCGACGCCGTGTCGGCCGCGGCGAACCGGAAAAAACCTTGGGCCGACATATAGATGCCGGTCAGGAATGATCCGATCAGGAAAATCGTGAATGAATGTTGATATAGGCCGATTGCCCCAATCGCCCCCCCGGCAGCGCCCCCCATGGCCCCGATGAAAAAACCGACGCGGCGCCCGTATCTTTGCATGATCAAGGACATGGGCGTGGCCGAGATCATCGACCCCAGAACAATCAGCGAAATCGGCAGCGTTGCAAAGCAGACGTTAGACGCCAGCGTTTGGCCCGCCAGTCCACCGATGGTGAAAATCATCGGCATCTGCGCCCCCAAAAATGCCTGCGCCATGACCAAAATGGCCACATTACGTTTGGCGATGCTGTCATTTGCGGCGGTCATTGGGGGATATCCTTGTAATAATATTCAAGGCTTGCGATATGATATTCTTGGTGTATCGTCAATACTATGTTGGTTTTGGGTGCGGGGGGATGGCCAAGGTGGAAACCGTCATAACGGATCGATCCGATATTGATCGCGGCTGCGCGTGGTTGGCACAGACCTGTCCGCGGTATGCGGCGATTTTGCCCGGCTTGGGCCCCATTCCACTGCGGTTGCGGGCAGATGGGTTTGACCGGCTGTTGGCCGCGATTGTATCACAACAGGTCTCGGTCGCCTCGGCCAATGCGATTTGGGCGCGGGTCGATGGGGCAGGGATGGCAGATCCTGCCGCCATCCTTGCGGCCAGCGACGACGATTTGCGCGCCTGTGGGTTAAGCCGTCAGAAAATTCGCTATGCCCGTGCCCTGGCTGCGGCTGATATCGATTATAATGCCCTGCGCGACATGCCCACATCGGATATCATCAAAACCTTGACCCAAGTGTCCGGCATCGGCGTTTGGACCGCCGAGATATATGCCATGTTCAGCCTTGGGCGCGCCGATGTTTTTGCCCCCGGTGATTTGGCCCTGCAAGAGGCCGCGCGGATCCTATACGATCTGCCCAAACGTCCCACCGAACGTGAATTGCGCGCATTGGCCAGCGCATGGTCCCCGTGGCGGGCAGTTGCAGCGCGCGTGCTTTGGGCCTATTACAAACAGGTCAAAGAACGAGAGGGCATCACATGACACGCATCCTGAACGCAGAACGCCGCGAACCATTGTCGGGATCAACCCGATCTGTTGTTGTGTTTTTACATGGCTATGGCGCAAATGGCGCAGATTTGCTGGGGCTGGCCGATCCGTTGGCGGAACATTTGCCCGATACCTTATTCGTGGCCCCCGATGCCCCCGAACATTGTGCGGGTAGCCCGATGGGGTACCAGTGGTTTCCCATCCCCTGGATCGACGGCAGCAGCGAAGAGGAATCGCGCCGTGGCCTGATGGCCGCCGCCGAGGATGTGAACGCATTCCTTGATGCACTGATGGTTGACGAAGATGTCTTGCCCGAACAGGTGGTTTTATTCGGATTTTCCCAAGGGACCATGATGTCGCTGCACGTTGCCCCGCGAAGAGAAGACCCGATTGCCGGCATCGTTGCGTTTTCGGGGCGTTTGTTAGAACCTGAATTGCTGGCGGATGAGGTGGTCAGCCGTATGCCCATTTTGTTGGTCCATGGGGATCAGGATGATGTGGTTCCCGTGCAATCTCTGCCGCAGGCGGCCGAGGCCCTGCAAACCGCCAAGTTTACCGAAGTCTACGCCCATATCCAAAAAGGCACGGCACACGGCATCGCCCCCGATGGTTTGGGCGTGGCTTTGGCGTTTTTGCGCGATGAACTGAGCCTGTAACTGTCATATCCCTGTCATAGAGTCGTGGTTTTGTCGCGCTGATCCCAAATCAAGGGGGTTGCCAGATGAAATACACGATATATAGTGGTGTTATCCGATCTGAACACTGCAGCCATTAGCAATGACAGGGGGCAGCCATGGATGGCGATTTTAGAACTGAATTTACACGCGAACCCGCATCGCGAAAACAGCATGCGGCCTTGGTTTTGAATGCGGATTATCGGCCGCTGTCTTATTATCCGCTGTCGCTGTGGTCGTGGCAGGATGCGGTCAAGGCGGCCTATATGGATCGGGTCGATATCGTGGCGGAATACGATGACTATGTCCGCAGCCCGACGACGCGAATAAAAATACCCTCTGTTGTCGTCTTGAAAGATTATGTCAAACCTCAAAAGCGCGTGGCCTTCACGCGCTTTAATTTATTTTTGCGCGATGAATTTCGGTGCCAATACTGTGGGTCGCGCGGGGATTTGACATTCGATCACGTGGTCCCACGCAAGGTGGGCGGTGTGACCAGTTGGGAAAATGTGGTCGCGGCCTGCAGCCCCTGCAACCTGAAAAAGGGATCCAAGAGTTTGCGCCATTCAGGATTGCACCTGCGCAAACCCCCGCGGCAACCGTCGGTGCATGAATTGCAATCCTTGGGTCGCCGTTTTCCACCCAATTACCTGCACGACAGCTGGATGGATTTCCTCTATTGGGATAGCGAATTAGAGCGTTGACATCCAATAGGTGATCGTTACCATTTTGCACATAATATGCATTTGGTGCGCTATGACGAAAAATCCCATTTTGAATAACCTGATTGGGCCTGTGGGCGTCATTGGCCTTTGTTCCGTTGTTGGTTATGGCATTGGACGGCATGGTCTGGTTCCAATTCATGGCAATTGATAAACCCAAATTATCATTTGAATGGATCATGAATGCCGTGTCTTGGGGGGTGCTGCAGGCAAGTATTATGACAATCAACATGGCTGACTTTACCGATCTTGCAGACGTTTTGATTTCCTATGCGATCCATTTTACTATCATGACCAGCGTTTGGTGGGTTTTGGGGCTGGGCAGGCAAGTTCAGGATAAACACATCGTCAAACGAACCCGTTTCGCCACCCGTCAGGAATTGGTTGCATACCGTGACGGCCATTCATTCAAACGTTCCGCAATTCTTGGCGCTGCTGGAATGACATGTATTTCCATAGCCTCAATGATTTGGGGCAATGTTGTGCTGGGGATTGTATTATTGTTATCAGTTCCGATCAGTTTGGCGCGGGGTATCGATATTTACGATATGCCCAATTGGTACAATTTCCTGCGCATCGCCGTTGTGGGGGGATCGGCAGGCATGGTTATACATTTGTCCATGTCTGGGTTTTAAACCACCTCAACCGCGGGTGGACGCGCGTTCAGTCCGGCGCATTTGGGGAATAAGTGGGGGTAAAATAATACCTAAATTTTAAAGCATTGTTTTTAAGTGTTTTTTATTGGATGTACCCACTTGACCAGGCGAAAACAATAGATATAACCCGCCCATCACGATCAGAACGGCGAAACCGTCCTGTGGAAACTATTAAACCAAGGGTAACCTTCGATGAAAACATTCTCTGCAACACCCGCAGACATCGACAAAAAATGGATCCTGATCGACGCCGAAGGCATCGTTTTGGGTCGTTTGGCGTCAATTGTTGCGATGCGTTTGCGCGGCAAGCACAAAGCATCCTATACCCCCCACATGGATTGTGGTGACAACGTCATCATCATCAATGCGGACAAAATCCAGATGACTGGGAACAAGCGTCAGGAAAACTTTTACTGGCACACCGGTCACCCAGGTGGCATCAAATCACGCACCAAACAGCAAATCCTAGAAGGCGCACATCCTGAGCGCGTTGTGATCCAGGCTGTTAAGCGTATGTTGCCAGGCAACCGTCTAAGCCGTCAGATCATGACAAACCTGCGCGTTTACGCAGGCACAGAACATGGTCACGAAGCACAACAACCAGAAGTGCTGGACGTAAAATCCATGAACTCTAAAAACACTCGGGTGGCGAAATAATGGCTGAAGAAATCAAATCCTTGAGCGATCTGGAAACTGTTGCAGGCGGCGAAGCCGTTGTAGAAGTTGCCGCTCCTCGTGAACCCGTTCGTGATGCATTGGGTCGTTCTTATGCAACTGGTAAACGTAAAGACGCGGTTGCCCGCGTTTGGATCAAACCCGGTTCCGGCAAAGTGACCGTAAACGGCAAAGAAATGGCGGCATATTTCGCACGCCCCGTTTTGCAAATGATCCTGCGTCAACCATTTCAGGTTGCCGGTGTCGAAGATCAGTTTGACGTAATGGCAACCGTTTCCGGCGGTGGTCTGTCCGGTCAAGCGGGCGCGGTCAAGCACGGCATTTCCAAAGCGTTGCAGCTGTATGATCCATCTCTGCGTGGCGCATTGAAAGCGGCCGGCTTCCTGACCCGCGACAGCCGCGTTGTTGAACGTAAGAAATACGGTAAGCCAAAGGCCCGTCGTTCGTTCCAGTTCTCAAAGCGCTAACGTCGAACGACTGCATAAGTCATTTAAATCAAGGGCTTGCAAGAAATTGCGAGCCCTTTTTGTATGTAGCAGAGCTGTAGCATCAGCCAATGCTGCTTGACGTTCAAGTTTAGCGAAATTAGCATATCTGTAGCGTTTGAGGTTGCTACGTAGGTTGCTGCTATGGCGTTTTACGAAGACAGAGTGGAGCACTTTGGTGGTGCGCTTGTGCTGTTCAAGCGCAACCTTGCTGTCGCTGTTCCCAACGCCAAATCACATCGTAAGCAAGCGTGGTATATGCGTTTGAAGATTGGTG
>CAJXSD010000004.1 GCA_913060475.1 uncultured Paracoccaceae bacterium
AATTATCGCGATTTATCACCTTGAGGTGGTTAATTATATCGAACATTACGGATTGGTCAGACTATAATAATGCAACAACGCCGATGCCACGCTGATCCATTGGCCCGCTAGCGGCGCCACCTGACGTGGTACAGCGCCATGTAGGTCGGCGAAAGGTCGCGAATTTCATATCGGTTTGGCACATCATAGACCTGATGCTCTGCGATTTCCTCAGGCTCTGCCGTGCCTTGGGTCCGGGAAAACACCACCTCTTTGGGATGAAAATCAGGGGGAAATTCGACCGCAAAGGTAATTTGCCCAGTCGGTTCGGAAATGCGGTTATAGTGCCCCTCTTCAACTTGGCCAAAGGCGCCCCTGAATTCTGTGTTAATGGCGATCTGTGTGCTTTGACCAAATGTCAACGGCGGCGAAAGAGTAATGCCGAATTTATAGGTCCGCGCGGCAACTTTGACCGGATCAATCGTTTGTCCATTGATCATCACAGCCGGCAAGTCCCCATCTGATACGTATTGTTCGCTAAAACTGGTCAATTCATCAGCAACGCACATCACGTCAACCCGTGTCAACAAATCAGCGTCGGTCAAATTGGGCCTAAGACGCATCGTTGTGTCCACATGATGCACAAAATATTTGAACATTCCCTTTAGGTAAAATGCCTCATAATCGCGCAGGGCGATAAAACCATCCCGCACTGAGGTTGCCCCAAATTTTGCCAGCGTGTTTTGGGTATGCACTTTGACGGTTTCGACCGATATGCCCAATAATTTCGCAATTTCGGCACGGGTTGCGCCAACCACAAGATATGGCACGATCTGTTTTTCACGCGGCGTCAAATATGGTGGCGGCAGCATTTCGGGTTCCCATCGTCTATCCCCCAGACAGGGAATATTGGCGTCCTATGCTGGTGCGTCGCGTTGATTTTGTCAAATGTCAATTCTGTGAATTTTACCGCACAAGGTTACGATCCAGTATCATCGTAAAACGCCTGCAGAATGGACTGCAGGCGTTTGATTTTCAAACATAGAAATCTGCGTCACCCTAGTTCGGGCGTTCGGTCATTTCCGCACGAATCTGTTGGCGAAGCAGATCAATCGACACCTTTTTGCCATCGCGTTTGTAACACCAATAGGTCCAACCGTTACAGCTTGGCGCGCCTTCCAACTTGGCTCCGACCTGATGGATCGACCCCATAACATCTGCCCCCACCAATGTGCCGTCCGCACGCACTTTGGCTTTATAACGACCGTTTTGCGACCATAATTCTTCGCCCGGACGCAACATTCCACGCTCAACCAGCTGACCAAAGGGCACGCGGGGTTCGGCGCGTTTGCTGGTCGTCACCATCAGGGATTCATTATCCAATTTACGAACGCTGTCGATCCGCTTTTGCGCAATTTGGCGATAGCTGTCTTCGCGTTCGATCCCGATGAAATCACGGCCCAACATTTTGGCCACAGCCCCAGTGGTGCCGGTCCCGAAAAACGGGTCCAAAACCACATCACCCGGATTTGTCGACCCAATCAAGACGCGATGCAGCAAGCTTTCGGGTTTTTGGGTGGGATGTGCTTTGTCGCCCTTGTCATCTTTTAGGCGTTCGTGGCCATTACAGATGGGCAATACCCAATCCGACCGCATTTGCACCCCTTCGTTAAGGGATTTCAACGCCTCGTAATTAAAGGTGTATTTCGCATTTTCCGACTTAGAGGCCCAAATCATGGTTTCATGGGCATTGGTCAATCGTTTGCCGCGGAAATTGGGCATCGGGTTTGATTTGCGCCAAACCACGTCATTCAAAATCCAATAGCCCTGGTTTTGCAATGATGCGCCAACACGGAAAATATTGTGATAGGATCCGATCACCCAAATCGCGCCATTGGGTTTCAACACACGCCGCGCCGCCGCCAGCCAAGCATTGGTGAAATCATCATAGGCGCGGAAACTTTCGAACTGGTCCCAGTGATCATCTACGGCATCGACCTTGGAATTGTCGGGCCGGTGCAGGTCACCTTTCAGTTGCAAATTATAGGGTGGATCCGCAAAGATCAGATCCACTGAATTTTCAGGCAAGCCATTCATCACATCAATGCAATCGCCCGCCAAAATACGATTAAGAGGGAGCGCAGGCGCCCCTTTCGCTTTGGTCACTGTTTTCATTTTACTGCCTCAATAATGCGGCGCATTTTTGCGCTCTCATTACCTGACAGAATGAAACAAAGGTGATTCGCAGTCAATTTCTTTTTTGATTCAAGGTGTTAATTATTTTTCTTGATACAACATATTGTGGACCGGTCTGAACGAACGTCTATGATGTGGTGTCACCCCTAGGCGCTGCAGGGCCTCTAGATGGTCCGTGGTGGGATAGCCCGCGTTTTTTGCCCATAAATAACCGGGAAATTCGGCATCCAATTCGGCCATAATCGCATCGCGGGTCATTTTCGCAATAATCGATGCCGCCGCGATTGAGGCAGATTTTGCATCCCCTTTGACAACCGTTTCGTGTGATATTTGCAACACCTTGGGCGCCCGATTGCCGTCAATCAATACATAATCAGGCGGAACCGGCAGGTTTTCGATGGCACGCATCATGGCCAAATGGCTGGCCTGAAGTATATTGATGTCATCTATTTCTGCAACGGTGGCGTGCCCGATGCCCACCTGTGCCCGTGCAAGGATTTCATCATATAGCACCGCGCGTTTTTTGGCCGACAGTTTTTTGGAATCATTTAATCCATCCGGAATGTCGGCCGGGTTCAAAATAACAGCTGCCGCAGTCACAGGCCCGCACAAGGGGCCGCGCCCGACCTCGTCAACGCCGGCAATGCAGGTAAACCCCACATCATAGGCGGCCTGTTCCAGTGCAAAATCAGGCATGCGATCCCCGCAACGCCTGATCCAGATCGTGCCACAGATCATCGACATGTTCGATGCCGATGGACAACCGCAGCAGATTTTCGGGAATCCCAGTATGCGGTTCAATTGTGTGGCGATGTTCGACCAAACTTTCGACACCCCCCAATGATGTTGCCCGTTGAAACACCTGTAACCGGGCCAAGGTATCCAAGGCAGCCTGTCGGCCGCCTTGGACCAAAATGGACATCAAATACCCAAATCCATGTTCCATTTGCACCCGTGCAACAGCGTGCTGGGGATGTTCGATCAAACCCGGATAATAAACACCTTGGACATGCGGGTGTTTTTCCAAACGCTCGGCCAGGTCTTGGGCATTTTTGCACATTTGCACAACGCGCACAGGCAAGGTCCGCAATGACCGCAACAACAGCCATGCTTCGAACGCGCCCAAAATTGCGCCTGCACCTTGCCGATCCTGGGCGATTTTGACCCATCTGTCATCGGGTGTTTTACAGGCCAGCGCGCCGGCCAGTAAATCGGAATGGCCGCTCATCGCTTTGGTTGCGGAATGCACGACAATATCGGCCCCGAACGACAATGGGCGCGACACAATCGGGGTTGCGGCCGTGCTGTCAACAACCAAACAGGCATTGGGATACTGTGATCGAACCGATTTAATATCGGCCACCTTTAACCATGGATTAGACGGAATTTCCAAAAACACCAAATCAGGATGACACGCCGGAAAACTGTTGGTCTGTGACAAATCAGCTTCAATCAGGTGAATACCCCACTGCGCGCAGTGGTCGCGGACCCAATGCGTGGTTCCCCAATAAATGCCCGACTGGATCAACACGGTTTGCCCGGGTCTAAACGTTCGAAGGACCGCCGCGATGGCGGCCATGCCAGATGGAAACACCAAGGCCTCGGCCGCCTGTTCTAAATGCGCAATCACAGCCTCGACATGACGCACAGTGTCGTTCTGGTCACGTCCATAGATATTTCTGTGATCCATCGGCACATTGTCTGCCCCGCGCAGATAGGTCGACGTCATATGTAAAACCGGCGCAACATCAGCCACCGCACCATCATGCCCACCCGCCTGTGCGCTGATTGTAAAGGGATGCTGTTTATTCATTTTGGTATTCCCTGGATACAAATCGCATTTGTGACGCGACCCACACAAAATAGGCGATATCCGTCACTAAAACACCCATAAAGCAAAGCCCAAACACACGCAAATGGACAATTTCGCCACAAGTGGAGTGACGCCACTTATAGTGATTTTGCGAATTTACCCATCGCCCCTCGGACAAATTTGTGACCGCCGTCACAGACCGGTGATCATGTCCTTTAATATCCTGCCTCTGGATGCGGGTGCTGTCTTTTTTGGTTCTTTGTGTGCGGTTATTGCGCGGTAACGTTCTGCTTTCTCCAACGAAATTGACAGTAATTCCACATGATAGTGTCAAGTATGAGGAGAAGAGCATGCAGGTAAAGAGGTCATATCTCTTGCAGAGTAAAAGAATGGTTACAGCATGTTTGGACAAGTAAAATGTGTCTGTGTTGCGCTCACATTATCTGCGGTGGGCGCTTGCACCACACTTCCGTTTCCTGGTCCCTCTTTGACCACAGACTGTAAATTGTCAGCTCCTTATGGACAGAACGTGTTGAATTGCTAATGGAGGATTTTTGGTTCATCGTATTCTACTCAAGGAATGAAGATGAACAAAAAATCCGAGAACACTAAACAAGCCGCGGACCGTCTTGTTAAATGCATTCGCCGTCAAACTGTCCGTTGTCATATTTTTATGGACACGTCGCGTGATTAATTAACGGAGTATTCTGGTTCATCTTGGTTTTGATCATGCCACTTTTATCGAGTGTTACAAGCGGCGTTGTTTGATTGTTTTGAGTTTGATTTTTCTCCTTTCGTTTAAGATGGCTTGATCACGACCATAGTATTTATCGGCTGGCGTCACATTACAAATGGCCTCATGATATCGCTGATGGTTGTAATATTCGATAAATTGGCCGATTTGGCTCTCGAGATCACCTGGCAAATCGTAATTTTCCAAGAGCACACGGTTTTTCATCGTCTGATGCCACCTTTCGATTTTGCCTCGGGCTTGTGAATAAGGTTGGCTTGGTCGCAACCCGAAGCCTCAAGTGCCAGCTCAAGCGTATCCGTGAGGTCTTGGGCTTTCATCGTTGAACATAACTTCCACGCCACAATATAACGGCTGTAATCGTCCAAAATCGTGCTCAGATAATACCAGCCCCAGCCGTTCGCCATTGTGCTTGAACCAATGGCGCATCAATAGCTCACTCTTGAAGTAAGTAAAATCGGTCTGCCACAGCTCATTAGGCCGTGTGGTTTTATCATGGAACTCATCGGCTGCACTGAGTGTCACGTATGCTGGTGCCGTGAGCAAATCACCCTCGCGCAGAATACGATAAGCCGAGCTCTCGCTGATAAAATAGCGCTTCTCATCGGTATATTTGATAGCCAATTCCCGCGCCGACAAATCTTCAGTCTCGAGTGCAAATTCAATGAAGGCCTGGCGACGCACGTCGGAGATTTTGTTCCAAACCGATGTTGGGCGTGGTGATTGATCCCCAAGCGCATCGATGCCACCTTCAAGCCACAAATCATACCAGCGATAAAATGTTGATCTGGGAATATCGAGCATGGCTAGCGTTTGTTTGGTCGGTAAATGCGAAGCCTCAACGATCTTGATGATTTCCGCCTTTTCAGATGCTGAATATCTCATTCCTCGCCACCCCCACCCGCTATCATGCTTTTTGAGGTAAGGAGGATCAGGAATTGATCTGGGGGATCAATTCCCCGACGAACGATTTTCGAGGGTAAGTTCGGCCACGATCTTACCCTTTCAAAAATTTATTCAATCTTATGTTATACTTGGATAAAATAATCCGTTTTTTGTAAACGCATTGTAAATTGTATTTTATAGAAACTCTAGCAAATACTTTACAACATGATGTATAAATATTTGTTATTTGTACAAAATATGGTGACCCCGACAGGATTCGAACCTGTAACCTGCCCCTTAGGAGGGGGCTGCTCTATCCAGTTGAGCCACGGGGTCGATCATTGTTTATTATCGCCAAAGTTAAGGTATGTCATCCCGAAAGGCAAAAATATAAGACAGACTTGTGCTTGAACCAGCTGCTGGTTTTGCGCTAACGTAAATTACTGAAAGTGGATAGGAATTTATCGGTGGCACAGAACCAACATCGCCCCCTAACCCTGCGTGATGTGTCCGAGGCGTCGGGTGTGTCCGAAATGACCGTCAGCCGCGTTTTGCGTGGGCGTGGGGATGTATCGCCCGCCACACGCGAAAAGGTGTTAACAGCTGCCAAAGAATTGGGGTATGTGCCCAATAAAATTGCAGGGGCCTTGGCCAGTCAGCGGGTGAATTTGGTGGCCGTGATTATTCCATCCATGGCCAACATGGTGTTCCCCGAAGTGATGATGGGCATCAATTCCGTGTTAGAGGACACCGAATTACAGCCCGTGGTCGGCATTACGGATTATCTGCCCGAGAAAGAAGAGAAAGTTCTGTATCAGATGCTGTCTTGGCGACCCTCGGGTATTATTATCGCAGGCTTGGAACATTCGGATGCTTCGCGGGCGATGTTGCAAAATTCGGGCATTCCGGTTGTCGAAATCATGGATGTTGACGGCACGCCCATCGACAGCGCCGTTGGTATTTCGCATCGCCGCGCAGGGCGTCAAATGGCCGAGGCAATCATAAAAGGTGGTTACAAAAACATCGGCTTTATGGGTACCAAAATGCCACTGGACCACCGCGCGCGCAAACGCTTCGAAGGTTTCACCCAAGCTTTGGCCCGATCCGGCATCGAAATTGTGGATCAGGAATTTTATTCGGGCGGGTCGGCATTGGCCAAGGGGCGTGACATGACCCGCGACATGATGGAACGGACACCAAACCTGGATTTTCTGTATTATTCCAATGACATGATTGGTGCTGGCGGTTTGTTACATTTATTGGCCCAAGGCATTTCAATTCCTGATACCGTTGGTTTAGCGGGCTTTAACGGTGTCGAATTATTGCAAGGTTTGCCAATGCAATTGGCAACGATGGATGCTTGCCGCCAAGACATCGGGAAAATTGCCGCTGAAATTATCGCGGATCGGACATCCGGTGAAACGGTCCGCCATGATAATATTGTTGAATTGCTGCCCAAATTGACGGTTGGCGACACCCTGCGTTCCCTATAACGTCCCCACCCCATAAAAGAAAAGGCCCCGATCCGGGGCCTGACTGAATTACGTACTCAGCTTATTTATTTCTTCTTTGATGCGTAATTTTCGTTTTTTCAGTTCGGTTATGTGGATATCGTCTGTCGCTGGCGATCGCTGTGCTTGTTCAATTTGTGTTGACAGGGCTTCGTGCTTTTTCTTTAATTCTTGAACGTGGCTGACAATACTCATCTAAGAACTCCTTATCGTTAGCCATTACAGTGCAACACATTTTTCAACGCCTGTCACGCCGCAGCTGCACAGTCCCGTTTTGCGGTCCGGCAAAATATCGCCAATTGGGTCAAAATTTGGTCACCTAGCCGCCAAACCACTGTAATAACGGTGCCCCGTCGCGCAGCGCAGCATTCACCATATCAGAATATCCATCCTCAAAATGACCGTGATGATCGCCCCTATGTAGAACAATGGGCGATTCGAGCCGCAGCGCAGCACGACCATTTTTGCGCGCATGCACAATCACCAATACCGCATCACGCCCCGCCCGTGGAATAATCGGGGTCACAACCACACTGCCCAAGGATTTCGGCAATGCGGCCAACAACTGCGCCAATCCTGCAGCACGAAAAATGAAATGCGCGTATCCTTTGGGTTTCAACCGCTTGGCTGCGGTCTGTACCCAGACAGACAGATCAACTGACAACCCCATCGCGGTTTCACGCCCCCGATCGCGCGCGGGCGTGGTTTCGTTTCTGTCAAAATACGGGGGATTCGCACAAACATGATCGAATTGGCGCGTGCGCATCCCCACAGGCAGGGCCTGAATATCGGCGGTCACCACCTGAAATGGCAGGTCGTTATGTGCTGCATTTCGTCGCGCCAATTCGGCATAATCAGGTTGGATTTCGACACCCACCAAATCGACATCGGCCACACGCCGCCCCAAACACAGCGACACGGCCCCAACGCCGCAGCCCAATTCCAACACCGATTGTCCCGCCTGTGCAGGAATGGTTGCGGCCAATAAAACCGGGTCAATACCAGCGCGATAGCCCTTGCTGGGTTGAAACAACTGGATCGCGCCCCCCAGAAAATCATCCTGCGTGATGTGCATAGCCATCCGTTTCAATCGTTATTCCGGCCTGCTCTAGCACACGCACAGCTTGGGTATGATGCTGATCTGCGACCATAATACGCCGGGGCAATACGCCAATCGAACCTTCTAGAACACTCATATTTACGTCGAACTCAAACACGGTTATATCATGTTCGTCCAAGACTGAGCGCACATAGGAAATCAGGACAACGTCGTTGGTTTTCAGCAAAAGTTTCATGTATTGGATCTAAAACGGGACCACGCAAAAGTCGAGGCCTAAGGGGATATACGGATGACATTGGATCAATTAACACGCAAACCACACGAAGCCCTAGCCACCATGTTAGAGCAGGAACTGGCGGCTGTGAACACATTGATCCAACAGCGCATGGCATCAAAACATGCCCCCCGCATCCCCGAGGTTACCGCGCATTTGGTCGGTGCAGGGGGCAAACGGTTGCGGCCCATGCTGACGCTGGCCAGTGCGCGTATATTTGACTATGATGGTCCCTATCACATCCACTTGGCCGCAACGGTCGAATTTATTCACACCGCGACATTGCTGCATGATGATGTCGTCGATGAAAGCGAACAGCGCCGTGGCCGCCCGACGGCCAACCTGTTGTGGGACAATAAATCATCGGTTTTGGTCGGGGATTATCTGTTTTCGCGTTCTTTCCAGTTGATGGTCGAAACGGGATCGTTGCAGGTCTTGGACATTTTGGCCAACGCATCCGCCACCATCGCCGAAGGCGAGGTGTTGCAGCTGACTGCATCGCAAAATTTGGCCACAACCGAAGACATTTACCTGCAGGTCGTACGCGGCAAAACTGCTGCCCTGTTTTCAGCGGCAACACAGGTTGGCGGAATTATTTCCAACGCTGATCCTGACGCGTGTCAGGCGCTCTATGATTATGGGGATGCTTTGGGCATCGCGTTCCAGATCGTTGATGATTTGCTAGATGTCGTGGGCGACGAAAAATCGACCGGCAAAAATGTGGGCGATGATTTCCGCGAACGCAAACTGACCCTACCATTGATCAAGGCGATTGCCGCCGCCGATGATCACGAACGTGTGTTTTGGCGCCGAACCATTGAACAAGGCCAACAGGTGGACGGGGATTTGGAACATGCAATTTCCCTGATGCACAAACACGGCGCGATTGCGGCCACCCGCCAAGAGGCAATCGATTGGTCAAACCGCGCCAAGGCCGCATTGACCAATCTGCCGCAGACAGACGTAACCCAGCTGCTGCACGATTTGTCAGACTATGTGGTCCATCGGATCGTGTAACCTTAGGGTCATTCGCAACAGGTCTGCGCCATCGCGACCCACCACTTTGGTTGATCGCTGACAATATTGCGCGCCGCATGCTGACAGGCATCGTAATCATCAAACAGCGCAAAACAGGTGGCCCCGGATCCAGACATGCGGACCAATTCGACACCATCCTGGCGCGATAATGTATCCAAAACATCCTGAATGACGGGGGCAATGTCCACCGCCGGTGGCTGCAGGTCGTTTCGTTGATCCCGCAACCATCCAATGGGGTCGGTTGTGATCTGTTTATTAACAGATAGGGGCGGGTTGGATTTGTTTGGCAGACGTCGAAACACATCAGGCGTTGATACCCCCACGCCAGGATTAACCAACAGATACCACCCCGCCCAGGCCCAATCCAGCGGATCAATCTGTTGGCCAATGCCGCGCATGCGCACTGTACCGCGCTGCAAACACACAGGCACATCCGCGCCCAGCCGCGTCATATGATCAACCGGCGGCAGGTCACAGCCCCAAAACTCTGCCAACCCCACCAAGGTTGCCGCCGCATCGCTGGACCCCCCGCCAATGCCCGACGATGGGGGCAGTTTTTTGGTCAAATGAATATGCACATCAGGCGATTTAGAATGGTACTGCGCCATCAAATCGACGGCCTTGGCAATCAAATTGCTGCGATCCAGCGGAACCATGGACCCAAACGGACCATCGGCGGTCAGTTTGAACCCGTCATGCGCCGAAATATGGATGTCATCGCCACAATTCAGCAAGACGACGGCCGAATCCAGTTCATGGTATCCATCGGCGCGCTGGCCGGTCACATGCAGCGCCAAATTCACCTTGGCGGGGGCAAAGATGTGCATCAATTATCCGCCACCTGATGAATAGGGTCCTGACCCTCTTGGATCAAGACCTGGTCCAGCCCGACGTCCAGTTTTTTGCGAATACGCTGCATGTCCTTCTCCTCGGGATCAAAGGAGAGCGCGCGCCGCCACTGAAACGCGGCCTCAAGCTTGCGGCCAACGGCCCAGTACACATCGCCCAAATGGTCGTTCACGATTGGATCAACGGGCATCAATTCGGCGGCCCGTTCCATATAGGGCAGTGCCTCTTGGAAACGGCCCAAACGGTAGAGACCCCATCCCATGCTGTCCACGATGTATCCGCTATCGGGGCTTTGACGGATGGCGCGATCAATCATGTCCAGCGCCTCGTCCAGATTTGTGCGCTGTTCGATCAGAGAATAGCCCAGATAGTTCAGAACCTGTGGCTGATCTGGATTCAGCGCTAGCGCCTTGCGAAAATCGCGTTCCGCTGCGGGCCACTGATCTGATCGTTCATAGGAAATGGCGCGGGCGTAATGTAACCCCCATCGCGATTGATCTTGTGCGGCAAACAGGTCGATTGCCTGTGAATAGGCAGCGATAGCTTTGTCATAATCTTCGGCGCGGCGGGACAAATCCGCATACCCCATAAACGCCAGCGGACTGTCAGGAAACCGGCGCATCAGATTTTCCAAGACCTGCAGCGCGGCCTGATCCTGCCCCGCCGCATCCAGTGCATCCGCCCGTCCCAATTCCGCATTGTGATATTGCGGGTGATCGGGGGCAATTTTTGCGAATTCTTCAATCGACAGGTCGTATTGCCCCAGTTCCTGCAGTGTCTGCGCCGCAATCAGGCGTGCAGGGACATGGTCCGGTGCCAAAAACTGGGCCAGCCGCGCATAGATCAGGATGAAATTGGGATCGATATCAGCTGCTGAAATAAAGGTGGCAATCGCGTGATAGATTTCACCCGTGGCCTGCGCGAAATTTTGCGGCAAATACCCCACAGGAACGGATTGATTGACTAAATATTTGCGAACTTCGATCAACTCTGGATCTAGGGGGGATGGGAAATAGGCATCGAACACCGCAACCGCGCGATCAAAATCGCCCCCATCCGCCAACATCAAAGCCCACAGCAATTGCGGCCGCGGCCCGAACCCGCCAAGGTCTGTTTTAAAATCCCCCATAATTTCAAGGGCGCGGGGATCGTTTTGTGCATAAAGGATCATCGCCGACTGCAAAATGGACAAATCCCGCAGGCCAGGTTCCTGCCCCAGCAATTCCAACGTGGCCAACGCGCCTGCGGTATCGCCCCTGCCCGCCTGTGCCCAAGCCAGCACCATTTGATCCACCAACGGATTAGCGGCAAAGCCCTTATCGAATAAATCAACCAGCTGATCATAGGCCCCGCGGGACAACAAATCAGCGGTATGAATGATTTTCGCCACTTGCCAATCGCGCTGGTCGCCGGTGAATTGATCCGCCAATTCAATGGCATCCGCCACGCGCCCCAGCCCCACATAGGCCAACAATAAATTTTCCTGCGCGATCAAATTGTCAGGATCGACCATCATCGCGCGCCGGTTATAGGTGAACGATGCTGCAAAATCATTTGTCATGCTGGCCGCGCGCCCTGCCAAAAACGCACCCGATTTAACATCGGCCGCGGCTGGCAAACCCAGCAGCAAATTACCCAGTATCACGGCAGTAATGGCAGACTTGGCGATTGCGCGCATGGTGGTATCCTTTGTCCTTGATCAAAGGCTATCATCCTATAAAAAACAATGCGAGGTCAAACAATTGCCTGACCCCGCATTTTTTTAATTCCCGCGCTGCCATCGGATCATCCCGATGCAGGCCGGCAAAGGTTACATATTCGGATAGTTCGGACCATCGCCACCTTGGGGTGTGACCCATGTGATATTCTGACTTGGATCCTTGATATCACAGGTTTTACAATGCACACAGTTTTGGAAATTGACGACAAAACGGGGGTCTTGGCCCTCTTCTTCGACGATTTCGTAAACACCGGCGGGGCAATACCGCTGCGCAGGTTCTGCATATTTTGGCAGGTTCACAGCGACAGGCACATTCGGATCGGACAGACGCAAATGCGCGGGCTGTGATTCTTCGTGGTTGGTCATTGAAAACGACACGTTGGTCAATCGATCAAAGCTAAGCTTGCCATCGGGTTTGGGATAATCAATGGGTTTGTGTTTATCGGCAGGTTCGGTCGATTGCGCATCGTTTTTGCCATGCTTTAACGTGCCCAACAATGAGAATTTGAAAATGCTTTGGAACCACATATCAAATCCACCGATGGTCAATCCACCCAAGGGGCCGAACCGACCGTTCAGCGGGGCCACATTGCGCACGGTTTTCAAATCCTTGCCAACGGGGCCGTTGCGCAGCGCGGTGACATAATCGTCCAACACATCACCCTGGCGCCCTGCCGTGATCGCGGCAAAGGCTGCCTCGGCCGCCTCGATCCCCGAATGCATCGCGTTGTGGTTGCCCTTGATGCGCGGCAGGTTCACCAAACCGACAGAACAGCCCAGCAATGCCCCACCCGGGAACGCGGCCTGTGGCATTGATTGGAACCCACCCTTGGTCACAACGCGCGCGCCATAGGCCACGCGTTTGCCACCCTCAAGCAGCTTGGCGATTTTTGGGTGATGTTTGAACCGCTGGAATTCCATATAGGGGAACAAATGTGGGTTTTTGTAATTCAAATCGACGATATAGCCCACATACACTTGGTTGTTGTCCAAATGATAAACGAACGACCCCCCGCCGTTTTTCCACCCCAAGGGCCAGCCCATGGTGTGGGTCACTTCGCCCTGGTTGTGGTTTTCTGGTTTGACTTCCCAGATTTCTTTCATGCCGATGCCGAATTTTGGCACGTCGCAATCGGCGTCCAGATTGTATTTTGCGATGATCTCTTTGGACAGGGATCCACGCGCACCTTCGGACAGGAACACATATTTGCCGTGCAATTCCATGCCTGGTTCTGTGTCGGGGCCGATGGTCCCATCTGCCTCTAGGCCGAACACACCGGCAACCACGCCTTTCAATTCGCCATTATCGCCATAAACCAATTCGGAACAGGCCATGCCGGGGAAAATTTCGACACCCAATTCTTCGGCTTGTTCGGCCATCCAACGACACACATTGCCCATAGACACAATGTAATTGCCGTGGTTGTTCATCAATGGGGGCATCATCGCATTGGGCAAACGGATTTGGCCCGCCTCGCCCAAAACATAGAAATTATCCTCTTTTACCGGAACATTCAGCGGTGCGCCTTTGGCTTTCCAGTCGGGGATCAGACGGTCCAAACCTGATGGATCCAGTACCGCACCGGATAAAATATGCGCGCCAACCTCAGACCCTTTTTCCAGAACGACAACGTCCAAATCACTGTCTAGTTGTTTCAACCGGATCGCGGCCGACAAACCGGCAGGGCCCGCACCGACGATGACAACGTCGTATTCCATGGTTTCGCGTTCAATTCCTGACATCACAGATTTCCCCATAGCGAATGATAAATTTCCGAAATGGTTACCCTGTGTCGCAACCCTTCGTCAATCAGTTCGCGGCGTCATAATGCCGCTTTGCGGCATTTCATTGCGTCATTCGTGCCTGTCGCGCATATAAATTACCCCTATGGAGCAAATTTCTGTGACCCGATGCGCCACATATTCAACAAAGACTTGCAATCTGCACTGGAAAAGGGTGTGCTGCATTGCACTGGCGGTGCCGGTCGGATACACGTCATCAACACAGTTTCAGAAACGACACAGAACAACGGATCAAAAATGGAAAAAATTCCAATGACCCGCGCGGGTCACACCGCATTAGAGGTTGAGTTAAAGCAATTAAAATCAGTCGAACGTCCTGCAATCATTCAGGCGATCGCCGAAGCGCGCGAACACGGTGATTTATCGGAAAATGCGGAATACCATTCTGCCCGCGAAAAACAGAGCTTTATCGAAGGTCGGATCAAGGAAATCGAAGGGATCCTATCGCTGGCCGAGGTGATCGATCCGTCAACATTGTCTGGCGCCATAAAATTCGGCGCAACCGTCACCGTCGTTGACGAAGACACAGACGAAGAAAAAACATGGCAAATCGTTGGCGAACACGAAGCCAACATTGAAAAGGGTTTGCTAAATGTGAAATCCCCCATCGCCCGTGCATTGATCGGCAAAGAAGAAGGTGACAGCGTAGAAGTGCGTACACCAGGCGGTGAAAAAGCTTATGAAATTCTAAGCATCGTTTATAAATAGCGAACGAAAGGCAGGGTCAGCGGCCCGATGTTGGCTGGCCCCACCATCCCCACAACCACAAGGCGCACACCGGTGCTGGAAATTATTACGTTAGCAATTGTTGTTATTTGTGTTGCCCTATGCGCTGTCGTGATTTGGATTTTGCAATCGCAGGCAAATACGCTGCGCCAGCTTGCACATCAAAATCAGCAATTGCACATGATGCTGGGTGATGTGCGCAAAACTCAGTCGCAAAACACCGCACTACTGCAAAAACTGGATCGCATGGCCGAACGGACTGGCACCGACGCCCCCCAAAAGGCGGTACCATCGCAGCCTGCCATCAGCTCCAAAGGTACATCACCTCAGCCTGATACGATCGACGAACCCAGACTGAATTTAGAGCCCCGAGACTTGGCCCCGAACATGAGTCTGAGTACCGAGGATTTTATCAACGCCTTGAATTTCCCGCAGCATGCAAATGACGCCACAGGATTTGGAATTTTGCGCCGCGCGCTTCGGGATCAAAGCTCGGCTCAGCTGGTGATTGCGGCCCAGGATATCCTGACCCTGATGAGTCAGGATGCGATTTACATGGATGATCTGCCCCCCGAACGTGCGCCTGCGGATTTGTGGCGGCGGTTCGCCCAAGGGGCACGGGGCAGTGATATGGATGCTTTGGGCGGGATCCGGGATCAAGACGTGATCGAAAAAATGTCCCAGCGTATGAAATCGGATCCGATTTTCCGCGATGCGGCGCACCATTTTTTACGTCTATTTGACCGCAATTTGTCAAAAATTGCCCAATCCGCCTCGGATGCGGACCTTGCTGCGCTGGCAAACACCCGAACTGCGCGGGCCTTTATGATTTTGGGTCGCGTGATGGGGACATTTCAGTGATCTGATCAGCGTCCTTATTCAAAGGGATCGCTATCGTATTTTACTTGGGCCAAATACAGTCCCTGCGGCGGGCTAACTGGCCCGCAGGCCGCGCGATTTTGCGTCTCAAGCGCGGATTTGACCTGTTCCGGCGACCACGCACCAGATCCCACCCGTTCTAGTGTTCCCACAAAACTGCGCACCTGATTATGCAAAAACGACCGCGCCCGCACGTGAACCCGAATTTCTGGCCCCGATGGCCCATCTATCGGATCAATTCGCAATTCATCCAATGTTTTTACAGGGCTTTGTGCCTGACATATGGATGATCGAAACGTCGTGAAATCATGCCGCCCCAACAAATAATTTGCACCCTGCTGCATGGCATCAGGATCCAGCGCATGGTTGACCCGCCAGACCAACCCGTCATCATGAGTCACAGGGGCGCGGCGCATGACGATCCGAAACAAATAACGGCGCTCAACCGCACTAAAGCGGGCATGCCAGTCATCATCAACCAAGGCGCAGGCGGTAATCGCAACAGGTTGCGGTTTCAGATGATAATTCAACGCCTCGGACAATCGAAACGGATCCCAGTTTTTGTCCAGATCACAATGGGCAACCTGGCCCGTGGCATGCACACCTGCATCGGTGCGCCCAGCCGCGGCAATCGTGTGATCGCGCGGTTCCAATTTTTTCAACGCGGCCTCGATCGCGCCCTGCACGGACGGATGTTCAGCCTGCCGTTGCCACCCCACAAACGGGGCACCGTGGTATTCAATTTTCATCGCGTATCTGGGCATAGCATGCGATTAAATCAAAATTAAACCATTGGAAAGGGTAATCCGGCACTAGGAAAGCCATATAAAAACACCTATTTCTAAGAAAAGACAGACTAGGATAGAATTATTGGTCCTTTCGACAATCAGTGACGGCATGCAAGATGGGCTGCAATCGATGCGCACGCAGATCGGCGACACCCTGTTCGGTGCGCCCATTCGGTTGGGTGTGACAGGTCTGGCACGATCTGGTAAAACCGTATTCATGACGTCCTTGATCGCAAATCTGCTGCATGCGGGGCGATTTCAACATGTCACAGCCTTTGGCCAGAACCGGGTCGAACTGGTGTATCTGCAACCACAACCCGACGATACGATCCCGCGGTTTACCTATGAAACGCATCTAGCTGCGTTACAATCAACGCCACCGCGTTGGCCAGATAACACCAAGGGCATCAGCCAAATTCGCCTAAGCCTGAGGATAAAACCACATGGGTTTTTATCGGGTCTGCGCGGGGCCTATGTGCAGCATATTGATTTGGTGGATTATCCGGGCGAATGGCTGTTGGATTTGACGCTGCTTGACAAATCCTTTGGTCAATGGTCCCGTGATATGTTGGACCGAATGGCGCGCCATAATTTCGGAACGGATTATCTGGCCCGCCTGTCCGATTGCGATCCTGACGGCGATTTCGATGAAACCACGGCACAAACTTTGGCGCAGTGTTACACACACAGCCTAGACCTGGCACGGATCGCAGGCATGGCAGACCTGACGCCCGGACGTTTTTTGTTACCCGGTGATCTGGCCGGATCGCCCGTTTTGACATTTGCGCCCATGACGCTGGATCGCCGCGCCAAACGTGGCAGCCTGTACCGTGAAATGGAACGCCGATACGATGCCTATAAATCCAAAGTTGTTCGGCCGTTTTTCCGCGATCATTTTTCCCAGATCGATCGTCAGGTTATTTTGCTGGACCTGCTTGGCGCATTGCACCAAGGCCCTGCTGCAACCCGCGACCTGCAAAACAGCCTTGCCGCGCTGTTACAGGCATTTCGCACGGGGCAAAATTCGATGCTAAGTCGTTTGTTTTTGGGCAATCGCGTTGAAAAGATATTATTCGCTGCCACCAAAGCGGACCATATTCCGACATCGCAACACGACACAATGACAAAAACATTGCAGGCGTTGTTGGATCAGGCCCAGCGCAAGGCGCAGTTTTCCGGCGTTCAAACAGGTGCTATGTCCATCGCCAGTGTTCGCAGCACCACGGATTTGCAACAAAAACACGATGGAAAACTGTTGGATCTGGTTCAGGGCACATTGCTGGAAACAGGCAAACATGTCGCGTTTCACGCAGGCGCATTGCCCGCAGATCCACAACAGTTGTTGGCCGATTTAACCCAGGGAAAATCCGAATGGACCACCGCCGACTATAGCGCTGCAGGATTTGCACCACCGCCCAGCCCACTGCAAACCGGGCGGGGGATCGCGCATATCCGATTGGATCAAGCGGCTGAATTTTTGTTCGGCGACAGGCTATAGGATACCGCCCATGACCAAGGATAAACCCGTCATCATTCCGCTATCGGATCAAACCCCGCATCCCCACCCTGCTGAGGTTGCGGATGTAACAGACCCTGTCCCCGCCCCCATGCCGGTTTCGGCGCAGCAGGGTCGCGGGCTGTGGGGCTGGATTATGGGGCTGATCCTGACCTGTGTCGTCAGTTACATCAGCCTTGCGGCATGGGATTTTGCAACCCAACTGATTGCCCGCAACATCTGGTTGGGTTGGGGATTTACTGCGCTGCTGGGGGCCACAGCCCTGGCGATTTTGATTGCCATTTTCAAAGATATATTTGCCCTGCGCCGTTTGAAAAACGTGTCCGTTCTGCAAAAATCGGCCGCAAATGCAATCGCCTATTCCGATCCGGATTTGGCCCGCCGTACGACATCACAGATCGCCGCGCTGTATCGCACCAGACCCGAATTACAGGAGGCAATAAAAACGCACAGGGCCATGCAGCCGGAATTAATTGACAGTTTTGCCATTATTGATGACACAGAACGCACCATCATCGCGCGTCTGGACGCGCAGGCAACACGCGAAATTGAACGCGCCGCCCGACAGGTCGCAACCGTGACGGCATTGGTCCCCTTAGCCATGGCAGACGTGATCGCAGCGTTTTTCATCAACATCCGCATGATCCGCAACATCGCGGAAATCTATGCGGGCCGCGGTGGCCTGTTCAGCAGTTGGCGTTTGCTGCGCAGTGTTATGTCACACCTGATCACAACCGGTGCCGTCGCCATTGGGGATGACTGGCTGGGGCAGGTCTTTGGCAGTTCACTGTTGGCCAAATTATCGCGCCGCTTTGGCGAAGGAATGATAAACGGCGCCCTAACCGCCCGTGTGGGCCGCGCCGCGATCGAGGTGTGCCGCCCCCTAGATTTTCGTACCGAACCACACCCCAAGGTCGCACAGATTCTGCAACGCGCCCTAAGTGGCGTATTCGACACATCAGCAGATTAGGGATCGCTGGGGTCGATTTTTTGAACCAAACCGGTGACACCCTGCCACGCGTCTGGCGTCAATTCATAGCCCAGGATCCGATCTGGGTTTGTGGGTGGCGGCATTTGAACCGCCTCAAGTTTCGAAAACCCAAACCGCGAATAATAGGGCGCGTCCCCAACCAAAACCACACGGTCCCACCCCAAATCTTTGGCGATTTTCAGGCTTTCGCGAATCAAAATGCCGCCCAAACCTTCGCCCTGTCGGGTTGGGTGGACCGCCACGGGTCCCAACAACAGGGCCATGTGCTGACCAATCCGAATGGGCCAAAACCGGATCGCGCCGGCCAAGATCTGATCGGCATCTCGGGCGGATAGGCATAATTCGCGCACGGGCGACACGTCATCGCGCAACCGATAGGATGACAGGGCCTCTCGACCAGGGGCAAAGCACAGATCATAGAGCGCCTCGACCTCCCACAGGTCAGCAACGGTTTCTTGACGAATTTCAAACACCGGCACGGCTCGCATTTACATTATTCGATAAAGCGACCTAACATGCCGCCAAGCCCAGATCAAACAGGAGTTTACAGGAATGTTTTATCGCCCCGAAAACGGTCACGGATTGCCCCACAATCCATTCAACGCAATCGTGGCACCGCGCCCCATTGGTTGGGTTTCAACCCAAAACGCCCAAGGCCAATCAAACCTTGCACCCTATTCGTTCTTTAATGCTGTGGCCTACGTGCCGCCACAGGTCATGTTTGCGTCCACATCGGCAAAACCCGATCAAACGGACACCAAGGATAGCGTTGCGAATGTCCGCGAAACAGGGGTATTTTGTATCAATATGGTGTCATCGAAGATGCAAAATGAAATGAACGCCACCTCGGCCGCGGTGGCCCGTGACGTTGATGAATTCGATTTGGCCGATATCGCACGCGAAAAATGTCAGGTCATTGACTGTTTTCGTGTGGCCCAAGCCCCGGCAGCGTTGGAATGCAAGCTGACCCAAATCGTGAAAATCCAAGGCGACAATAATTTCGTGGTCTTTGGCCAAGTCGTAGGGGTGCACCTGAAAGATGACTGTATCGTGGACGGAAAATTTGATGTCACGCGGGCGGAAATGTTGGCGCGATTGGGATACCAGGATTATACAACCGTGACCTCTGCGTTCACCCTGGCGCGGCCCACGACGTAAACTTGCACTTGTATATTTGTTTCCCTTAGGGTATCCGACAATGCATGACCTGTTTGACCACCACAATCGTACGACGCCGACTCCGCGCATGATCTCATGTGCGCTTGGTCGCGTTTATACAGTCAACCGTTTCATATTTCTCAACACACAGTCTAAATTTCGCCATAAATGTCGTTTTGGCACAACCACAAGGATCACCGAATGATCGCCTCTGTTCTACCAACTTATGCACGCGCCCCGTTGAATTTCGTCTCCGGCCAAGGCTCTTGGTTAACCGAGGCTGACGGCCGACGCTTTCTCGATCTGGGCGCAGGCATTGCGGTAAACGCGTTGGGCCATGCCCACCCCGCCCTGGTGGCGGCCCTG
This sequence comes from uncultured Paracoccaceae bacterium, assembly GCA_913060475.1. Classification (GTDB taxonomy): domain Bacteria; phylum Pseudomonadota; class Alphaproteobacteria; order Rhodobacterales; family Rhodobacteraceae; genus CAJXSD01. The sequence continues at coordinate 20,304 of CAJXSD010000004.1, forward strand.
ACGGAACAGGCGCAAAAATTGTGGCATGTCTCAAACCTGTACCAAATTCCACAACAGCAAACGCTGGCCGATAAATTGGTTGCCGCGACCTTTGCGGATACCGTGTTTTTCACAAACTCAGGGACGGAATCCTGCGAATTGGCAGTAAAAATGGCCCGCAAATATTGGTTCGACCAAGGCGCTCCACAGCGTACAGAAATCATCACCCTTAACGGGTCCTTTCATGGCCGTTCTTCTGCAGGTATCGCCGCCGCCGGATCTGAAAAAATGACCAAGGGGTTTGGCCCCCTCTTGCCCGGTTTCGTTCACATTGACTGGGCCGACCACGACGCCATTCAAACCGCAATCACCGAAAACACGGCTGCCATCCTCATCGAACCCGTCCAAGGCGAAGGCGGCATCCGACCCATCCCCACGCAATGCCTCATGGGTCTGCGCAAACTTTGTGATGACCACGGAATTCTGCTCATTTTTGACGAAGTGCAATGCGGCATGGGACGGACCGGCAAACTCTTTGCCCACGAATGGTCGGGCATAACACCAGATATCATGATGGTCGCCAAGGGCATCGGCGGCGGCTTCCCCTTGGGCGCGGTCCTTGCTACCGAAACCGCGGCCTCCGGCATGACCGCCGGCACGCACGGCTCCACCTATGGCGGCAACCCTTTGGCCTGCGCCGTGGGCAATGCGGTTATGGATATCGTCAACACACCCGAATTTCTGGATCAGGTCAATGCACGTGCAGGAACCTTCCGCCAAGGCCTGCAATCCCTCGTTGACACCAATCCAGATATCTTTGAATGCCAACGCGGATTGGGCCTGATGATTGGTCTAAAATGTCGCATCCCAAACACAGATCTCGTATCAGCCTGCTACAAACAGGACCTCCTTACCGTGCCCGCAGGCGACAATGTTCTGCGTCTCCTCCCGCCGCTTAACATCGACGAAACAGACATTCGCACGGCCATCGACCGCCTCGACGCTGCCGCAAAATCTCTCACACCCTAGCTTTCATTTTTGCCAAACTACTCTGGGGGAATTGGCGGCACATTCATGTGTCGCCAAGGGGGCAAAGCCCCGGAACACACCACGAAAGACACTCTTATGAACCATTTTCTAGACATCCATACCACCTCGAAATCTGATCTGCGCCAGATGATTGATACCGCACGCGCCATGAAACAGGCCCGCCAATCCCTGCCCAAGGGCACGCCAGACGCGGATCAACCGCTTGCGGGTCAAATGGTGGCGCTGATCTTTGAAAAACCCTCGACCCGTACCCGTGTCAGCTTTGATGTGGGCGTACGCCAAATGGGGGGACAAACCATGGTTCTCTCTGGAGCAGATATGCAACTTGGCCACGGCGAAACCATCGCAGACACGGCCCGCGTTCTATCGCGCTACGTCGATCTGATCATGATCCGCACCTTCGAAGAGCAAACGCTCCACGAAATGGCAGAATATGCCTCTGTGCCCGTGATCAATGGCCTGACCAATCGCACGCACCCTTGCCAAATCATGGCCGATATCATGACCTTCGAAGAACACCGCGGCCCCATTGCCGGCAAGAAAGTCGTTTGGTCCGGCGATGGAAACAATGTGTTTGCCAGCTTTGCCCATGCCGCGGGGCAATTTGGCTTTGACATTACTTTTACAGGCCCAGAAACACTGGACCCAGACGATAAATTGCTTAGACAAGTCAAATCGCTCGGCGTCGACGTCACAATCGAACGCGATCCTGCTCAGGCTGTCATCGGGGCGGATTTGGTGGTAACGGACACCTGGGTGTCCATGCATGATCCACAATCGGCGCGGGAACGGCGGCACAATCAATTGCGCCCCTATCAGGTCAATTCCGCATTAATGGCGCAGGCCAAACCAGATGCGCTGTTTATGCATTGTCTCCCCGCGCATCGCGATGACGAAGCCACGTCCGAAGTCATGGACGGACCAAACTCAGTGATCTTCGACGAAGCAGAAAACCGCCTCCACGCACAAAAGGCAATCATGCGCTGGTGTTTGGGCCTCTAAGCGCCCGGTAACACCTGGCGCGTTACTGCCGCAGGCATGTAACAGCCCGCATTGGGGGTCGATCCCCCAGTGCGGGCTTTCTTTTGCCGAATCGTTCGCCTAATGACCACTTTCCAGAATACCCGTGCGCACAGAATAATTCACCGCCAGCTCGTAATCTGGATCATCATCACTATCGACCATCAAATGCCCCGCTTTGGTCAGCAATCTGTGACAATCTCGGCTTAGATGACGCAACTGGATGCGCTTGCCCGCCGCCTCATATTTTGCCGCAATGGCTTCGATCGCTTGCAATGCGGATTGATCGACCACGCGGCTATCGTCAAAATCGACAATCACTGTTTCCGGATCGCTGGCGATATCAAACAATTCGATGAACCCATCGGTGGATCCAAAAAACAATGGGCCTTGGATTCGGTAAATCTTCTCACCCTCTTGTGACAGTTCCACTTTGGCATGAATACGGCGGGCATTGTTCCACGCATAGGCCAATGCAGAGACAATCACACCAACCACAACCGCCACGGCCAAATCCGACATGACCGTTACAACCGTCACCAAAACAGTGACCAAGGCATCGGTCAATGGAACACGGCGCAAAATGCGCAGCGAATTCCAGGCAAATGTTCCGATCACCACCATGAACATCACGCCGACCAGAGCGGCCAAGGGAATTTGTTCAATAATCGGTGATCCCACCAAAATAAATACCAACAAAAACACCGCCGCAGTCGTGGCCGCCACACGTGTGCGCCCACCTGATTTCACATTGATCATGGATTGTCCGATCATCGCACAACCGCCCATACCGCCAAAGAAACCCGTGACCGTATTTGCCACACCCTGGGCCACACATTCCTGACTGGCCCCACCACGTTTGCCCGTGATTTCACCCACCAGATTCAGCGTCAGCAAACTTTCGATCAAACCAATCGCGGCCAAAATAACGGAATAAGGCAGAATAATTTCCAGCGTTTCCCAGGTCAAAGGCACCATCGGGATGTGGAATTCGGGTAAACCGCCCTGGATAGACGCCATATCGCCGACGCGGGGCACATCCAGCCCTAGGACGATCACCAGACCCGCGACGATCCCGATCCCCGCCAAGGGGGCCGGAATGACTTTTGTCACGCGGGGCAGGAAATGAATAATCGCCATGGTCAACGCAACCAGACCCAGCATTGTAAACAACGCAGGCCCCGCCAGATACGCCCCCGTTTGCGAACCGGGGTCTTTGAATTGGGACATTTGGGCCAGAAAAATAACGATGGCCAAACCATTCACAAACCCCAACATCACAGGATGCGGGACCAAACGGATAAATTTTCCCCACTGCATAACACCGGCAAAGATCTGCAAAATACCCATCAACACAACGGTCGCAAACAGATATTCGACCCCGTGTTCCACCACCAAGGACACCATGACAACCGCCAAGGCCCCGGTTGCGCCGGAAATCATGCCGGGCCGACCCCCGATCAGGGCCGTAATCAGCCCCACGATAAAGGCGGCATATAAACCAACCAATGGATGCACCTGCGCCACAAAGGCAAAGGCGACCGCTTCGGGCACCAAGGCCAAGGCAACAGTCAGACCCGATAGGACTTCGATCCTTAGTCGCGACGCGGTAAAGGGTTCGTCACTGGACTGGGCATCCCCTGCCCCTGTCAATTTGGCAAAGGCGGAAAAAAATGCGTCTTTCATAGAATGTCTTTCTGTTTGGTCTATGTGTTGGTGGCGTTGCTTAACGCATATGCGACGGGTTGAAAACCCGCAGCCCTCACAGAGATTTGAGAAATGTGAAATCTGCTTGGCCTTTGGGCGGTGGTATGGTTGATTACGACACAACATCCTAACCAAACGGGGGACATAATGCGAAACGTAAAAATCGGGATCATCGGCGGATCGGGCCTATATGATATTGATGGTCTGGAAAGCCCGACTTGGGTGACCCAGGACACCCCTTGGGGCGCGCCGTCAGATCAAATTTTGACCGGTCGCCTGCAGGGTGTCGACATGGCATTTTTGCCACGTCACGGACGTGGGCATGTCCATTCGCCCACAACGGTTCCCTATCGCGCCAACATCGATGCGTTAAAACGTTTGGGGGTGACAGATGTCATCAGCGTGTCCGCCTGCGGATCGTTTCGCGAACACATGGCACCGGGTGATTTTGTGATTGTGGATCAATTCATCGACCGCACCTTTGCGCGAGAAAAATCATTCTTTGGCACGGGCTGCGTGGCGCATGTATCTGTCGCGCATCCCACCTGTGCGCGCCTGTCAGACCTCTGTTTCCAGGCGGCCCGGGACGCAGGCATCACCGTCCACAAAGGCGGCACCTATCTGGCGATGGAGGGACCGCAGTTTTCCACAATTGCCGAATCCAAAATGTTTCGCGACAGCTGGGGTGCCGATGTGATCGGAATGACCAATATGCCCGAAGCCAAACTGGCCCGCGAGGCCGAGTTAGATTACGCATCCGTCGCCATGATCACCGATTATGACAGTTGGCATCCCGATCATGGGGCCGTCGATATCAACCAAATCCTTGCAACCCTGCAAGGCAACGGAACCAAAGCCCGCGATCTGGTGGCCCGCCTGCCTGCTTTACTGGGCGCCACCCGCGACGATTGCCCCCATTATTGTGACAAAGCGTTGGAATATGCCATCATCACCGCTCCCGACAAACGCGACCCTGATGTGGTTGCCAAACTAGACGCCGTCGCTGGCCGCGTTTTATAGGATCCACAATATGAAAACCGTAAAAGATTACATCCGCACCATCGTCGATTTCCCCCACGAAGGGATCATGTTCCGCGATGTCACCACCCTGTTTTCCGACCCCCGCGGGTTTCGCATGGCGGTCGATCAAATGCTGCATCCCTATGCCGGTCTGCGTATAGACAAGGTTGTGGGCCTTGAGGCGCGTGGATTTATCCTGGGCGGGGCCATCGCACATCAGTTGGGCACAGGATTCGTCCCCATCCGCAAAAAGGGCAAACTGCCCGGTGTCACCATCAGCCAAGCCTATACATTGGAATATGGCGAGGCCATCGTTGAAATACATGACGATGCCATCACAGCCGGCGAACGCATTTTGTTGGTCGATGACCTTTTGGCGACTGGCGGCACAGCCGAGGCAGGGATCAAATTGGTCGAACGGTTGGGCGGCGAAATTGTCAGCTGTTCGTTCATCATCGATCTGCCCGCGCTAGGGGGCCGCCAGAAATTGGAATCGATGGGAATGGATGTGCAAATCTTGTGCGAATTTGACGGGCTTTAACCCAATTCCCGATGTTCCAGATAGTGGCGCACACAATCTTGGACGCGGCGGAACCGATCGCCGCCTAAATGCGTGCCGCCAAACCAGCGGGTGACAATCACCACATGGTCGGTGATATTGTCCCGCTCTAGCATCCGCAAAATCACCATGCCCGCCCCAGATTCCCCATCATCGTTTTTGATGGGGCCTTGGTCGCTGGAAATCATGGCCCATGTGTTGTGCGTCGCTTTGGCGAATTTTTTGTCGCGGGTTAGCTGTTTAATCACAGCCAAGGCATCCGATTTGGACCGTGCGGGCGCGCCGGACACGGCGTATTTTGACCCGCGATCTGTTAAAACAGCGTCATATATTTGCAATTGCATCGACATGACCCTTTGTCACAGTTGGCGGGGCAAATGACAAGACGTCAAAAACACTTGAATCAGCTTGGCCATCAGGGCATTAACGCCCCATGGCAAAGCTATATTTTCAATACTCGACCATGAATGCAGGCAAATCGACCCTGTTGCTGCAGGCGGCCTATAATTATCAAGAACGCGGAATGGAACCCTATCTGCTGACCGCAGCCTTTGACGACCGTTCAGGTCGGGGGCAGATTGGATCCCGCATCGGCATTCAAACACCTGCCGATACATTTGCAGAAAACGATGATCTCTTTGCCAAGATTCAGGCCCGCATTGAACATGGCCCCTGCGCATGTGTGTTCATAGACGAAGCGCAATTTCTGTCCCCCGATCAGGTCTGGCAATTGGCGCGGATTGTGGATGATCTGAAAATTCCGGTCATGTGTTATGGTCTGCGGGTCGATTTTCAGGGCAACCTGTTTCCCGGATCGGCCACCTTGCTGGCACTGGCCGATGAAATGCGCGAAATTCGCACCATTTGCCATTGCGGGAAAAAGGCAACGATGGTCATCCGCCAAGACGACCAAGGCCGCGCCATCACCCAAGGGGCCCAGGTGCAGATTGGCGGCAATGAAACCTATGTATCCCTCTGCCGCCGCCATTGGCGACAGGCGGTGGGCGACACGGCCTAATGCATGCGCCCCCCGTTTGGCACAGCCTGATCGGGCGCGATTAACACCACCCCACCCTCGGGATCCATGCAGCCTAGGACCAACACTTCGGACATGAATGGGCCGATTTGACGGGGTGGGAAATTGACCACTGCCATGACCTGTTTCCCGATCAATGACTCGGGCGTGTAATGGACGGTGACCTGGGCAGATGTTTTTCGCTCTCCGATCTCTGGCCCGAAATCGATCCACATTTTGATCGCCGGTTTGCGCGCCTCGGGAAAGGGTTCGGCCCGCACAACTGTGCCGACACGAATATCGACGGCCAAAAAATCATCAAAGCTAATTTCAGCCATTTGCCAATTCCCGCGATCGATCTGCAGCCGCCGCGACAGTTTTGTCGATCAATGGGGTCAGGCCGGATGTATCGTGCATCAAAACCTCTAGCCCTGCTTGGGTTGTGCCATTCGGACTGGTCACATTGATCCGCAACTGGGTGGGTGTTTCGTCCGCTGCCTGCGCCAATGCGCCTGCGCCCGCCACCGTTGCCTTGGCCAATTGCATCGCCAATTCGGGGGACAGCCCCTGGGCCACACCCGCCTGCGCCAGTGCATCGATCATATAAAACACATAGGCGGGCCCAGATCCCGACACGCCGGTTACCGCATCCATCTGTTGTTCTGCGTCCAACCGAACCACCTGACCAATGGCGGACAAAAGATTTTCCGCCATTTGCAAATGATCTGCTGTGGCCTGTGCATTCCCGATCATTGCCGTGATGCCCTGGCCAATGGCTGCAGGGGTGTTGGGCATGGCCCGTACGATCGGTGTCAGCTGCCCTAGGATGGTTTGGAATGTTTCAATCGCCGTACCAGCCGCGATTGACAAAAACAACGTGTCCCCATTGCCCAAGGCCGGCAATGAGGGCAGGGCCGCGCCCATCATCTGCGGTTTTACGGCGACAATCACGATTGCCGGGGACGCGGGTAAATCAACGTTGATATGAACGCCCTGCGCCTGCACCCATTCGGACGGGTTCGGATCCATCACCCATACCGCAGCCGGCGATAACCCTGATGCCAACCACCCCGCCAGCATGGCAGACCCCATTTTGCCGCAGCCCAGCAACACCAATCCGCGGCGTTCGATTTCTGAATACATGTGCCCCTCAATCTTTGTTTGGGGTATTGTTACGCGCGACCGTACGCTTCTGCAATGGCGACCTGCAACGATTGTTGCGGGGTTTCATCACTGTAAACAGACAGCTGAAACGCGGGGTAAAACCGTTCTGAATTGAGTACCGCGTTCGAAATCATCGTATCAATTTGTTCAGCACTGGCGACCTGCCCGCCAGACAAAACCAAACCATAGCGAAACACCATCAGTTTGTGTTCGGCCCAATAACTAAACGCACCGGCCCAACATTTTTCATTCACGGCGTTCACGGTTTCATACAGCTTGGGCAACCGTTCCGCGGGCGGATCCATTTCAAATGTGCATATCATCCGCAGCGTCTCATCCGCCCCTGACCACGCCAAAGTGATGGAATAAATGCGCCACTGTCCCTGCACCGCCATTGCGATTTGGTTTTCTTCGATCCTGTCGAATTCCCAGTCGTGATGCGATGCAATGTTTTCAACGATGTCGATGGGATGAATGTCATCCTCAAGATACTGATCGGTCAATGCCATAGCGCCACCTTTCGTTGCTAGCGATGGGATATGGCAGTATCCGCTATCGCTTGGTGTCTGCTCTAGGGACATGAAATATTTTAATGCCCCATACCAGATATGGTGCTGTGCTTTGGACGATAAGTAAAGCAAAATGTTCGAAATCATCACAATATGTTGTGGATAACCCTGACATAGACACAAATTCCGAACACCAACGCGGGCCCGGTGCAGGCCCGACCCAGACCCGGTGCAAAAAAAACCGCCCACGGACTGCGGACGGTTCAATCGATTCTTTTGTGTCGCTTACTTTTTCGCCTGCTCGGCCTCTAACTGATCCAGTCGGGCGGCCAAGGCGATGTTTTCTTCGCGTGCCTTTTGCGCCATCAACCGGACGGATTCGAATTCCTCGCGGGTGACAAAATTGCGATCGGCCAACCAACGGTCCAGCATCGATTTCATCGCTGTTTCCGCCTCGTCTTTGGCCCCTTGGGCCACGCCCATGGCGTTGGTCATCAATCGCGAAAAATCATCAAGCATTTTGTTTCTAGTTTGCATTTCGCACTCCATTCCTTTTGTATCTATATAAGGGGACTGATGACGAAAGTCACTAGCTTGACACCACATCATAAAAATGGGCAAACACGGGACCATCATGATTGAATTTCCAAACATATCCCCCGAAATATTTTCCATATCCTTGGGCGGTTTTGAATTTGCGCTGCGCTGGTATGCCCTGTCGTATATCGTGGGGATCTTGCTGTCATGGCGGATCATGGTCGCAGCCAGTACGCGGCCCCATCTGTGGCCGGACAACACCCCCCCTATGTCGCCCCGCCAGATCGAAGATTTCATCACCTACGCAGTGATCGGAATTGTGGTGGGGGGCCGTTTGGGGTTTGTTTTGTTTTATCAACCCGCCTATTACGCCGAAAACCCTATGGATATCATCAAGGTGTGGCAAGGCGGCATGGCCTTTCATGGTGGACTGGCCGGTGTGATCCTGGCCGCCTATCTGTATTTCAAATCACAAAATGTGCCGATTGGCCGTGGGGCTGACATGGTCGCGCTGTCAGTGCCATTGGGGTTGATGTTGGGCCGATTGGCGAATTTCATCAATGCCGAACTGTGGGGGCGTCCGACCGATATGCCGTGGGGGGTTATTTTCCCCGGCCAGGCGGCGCAAAGCTGCGGTGATATCATCGGGCTATGCGCCCGCCACCCGTCGCAATTATACCAAGCCACATTAGAAGGCATGCTACTGGCGATCGTGTTGGCATTTTTGGCATTTAGGCGTCAGGCTTTGATGAAAACGGGGTTGATTACGGGTGTGTTTTTCATCGGCTATGGGGTGGCACGCAGCTTTGTTGAACTGTTCCGTCAGCCCGACGCACAATTCCAAAGCGTGGACAACCCGATAGGATATGCGGTCCAATTTTCGGGCATCGGTTTAACAATGGGCCAAGTGTTATCGATCCCGATGATTCTAGTGGGTTTGGCTTTGGTCATCAGGGCACTACGACGATGACGCCATTGGAACAGATTATTGCGAACGACATTCGCGCCAACGGCCCTATGACCGTGTCGCAGTATATGGCGACCTGCCTGTTTCATCCAAATCATGGCTACTATACCCAATCGACGGTCTTTGGCAGTGGTGGCGATTTCATCACAGCCCCCGAGATTTCGCAAATGTTCGGCGAATTGGTCGGTCTGGCCCTGGCCCAGGCATGGATCGACGCAGGCCAGCCAAGGCGCAGTACGCTGCTGGAACTGGGGCCAGGCCGGGGCACATTAATGGCCGATATTCTGCGTGCAACCGCAGGCATCCCCGGTTTCCATGCCGCGATGACAATGACCCTATGCGAAGCATCGCCCAAGCTGCGGGACATTCAAAAACAGACGCTTGCGGGCTATGATATCACCTGGATCAGTGATGTGGCCCAATTGGATGATGCCCCTTTGTTTTGTGTGGCGAACGAATTTTTCGACGCACTGCCCATACGCCAATTCCAACGAAACGGGGGCCACTGGCATGAACGCACCGTTGGTTTGCAACAGGATGCATTGTGTTTTGGCCTGACCAAATCGCCAACAGATTTGCCCCAGTTGACGGCCCGCATGGACGACACATCAGATGGCGACATCGTCGAAATTTGCCCACAAGCGGCCACAATATGCGCCCAAATCGGACAGGTCATAAACGCCCAAGGCGGTCTGGCCCTGATTTTTGACTATGGCGACTGGCGGTCCTTGGGGGATACGCTGCAAGCCCTGCGCAATCATGCCTATTGTGATCCACTGCAGACCCCGGGACAGGCCGACATCACCGCACAGGTCGATTTCGAAGCATTGGCACAGGCCACACCCTCGGCCTATTCGCGCCTCACCCCCCAAGGTGTCTGGCTGGAACGGCTGGGCATCACCGCACGCGCGCAAACATTGGCCCGTAACTTATCAGGCGATGCCCTGGATCAACACATCCAGGCACATCGCCGCTTGACGCACCCTGATGAAATGGGGACACTGTTCAAAGTTATGGCGTTGTTTCCAAAAACTACCAATCATCCCGTAGGGTTTGAACCATGACACTAGAAATCATAACGTCCGATGCACTTGGCCCCATCCGACACGGTTTTTTTACACGCCGCGGCGGCGCATCGTCGGGGATTTTTGATGGATTAAACTGTGGCACAGGCAGTTCAGATCAAACCGAAATTGTTGCGATCAACCGCCAGCGTGTTCAGCAGGCGATGGGGGATCACCCGCTCATATCCGTCCACCAAGTCCATTCGTCAGAGTGTATCATCGCTGAATCCGCCCTAACCGCCCCCGTCAAGGCAGACGCAATCGCCACAAATGTGTCGGGCCTGACCCTGACGGTGCTAACCGCAGATTGCCAACCGATTCTGTTTCATGACGCCAAAAACGGCGTCATAGCGGCCGCTCACGCCGGATGGCGCGGGGCATTGGATGGCATTCTGACGGATACAATCGAAAAAATGGAAACCCTAGGCGCGGAACGCCACCAAATTGTGGCCGTCATAGGACCGTGTATTTCGCAATCCGCTTACGAAGTGGGCCGCGAATTTCGCGACCATTTCTTGGCCACCGATCCAACGTTTGATCAATTTTTCAGCGCAGGGCAATCGCGCGACAAATATCAATTTAACCTACCCATGTTTGGCAAAGACAGGCTAGACGCCCTGGGATTGCGTCGTGCAGTCTGGACAGGTCACTGCACCTACTCGGACGCGCAGCGGTTTTATTCCTATCGTCGATCAACGCATTTGGGCCAGGCTGATTACGGCAGGTTAATATCCTGTATCACCCTGTGACTGACCCGTCAGGCGTCTTGGGCCAATCGGCTTTCTAAAACGTCAAAGGGCACGCCGGGTTCATTCTTTTCACCACGAATAACCAGCGATGTCTTGACCGATCCAACATTCGGCGCACGCAGTAAATCTTCGGTCAGGAAACTTTGGAAACTGCTTAAATCCGGCGCCACGCATTTCAGCATGAAATCGACTTCGCCGTTCAACATGTGGCATTCGCGCACCAATGGCCATGACTGGCAGCGCTCTTCAAATGCCCGCAAATCTGCCTCGGCTTGGCTTTGCAATCCGACCATTGCGAACACCTGCACCTCAAACCCCAGCGCACGGCTGTCGACGCGGGCGTGATAGCCCTTAATAAACCCCTGCTCTTCCAAGGCACGCACGCGACGCAAACAGGGCGGCGCAGATATCCCAACACGACGGGCCAATTCCACATTCGTCATGCGACCGTCGGCCTGCAATTCAGACAAAATCAAACGATCAATTGGGTCAAGTCTTGTCAAAGGCATCAAATTGCGTTCCTTATTTTTCAGCTTGTTATAACACAACGCCATCCATGCGCAATATTATTTCACATCAGCGCAACATTCTTTTGCACCCCTAAACCGTCGCCCACCTCGTAAAAATCCACTCTTTTCGTACAGACGACAAATGACTATATGTCACGCAACGCAGATTTAACGAATAGGTCCGATATGTCCCAGACACGCCACACCAAAGTTTTAATCATCGGCTCCGGCCCCGCAGGCTATACCGCCGGCGTCTATGCCAGCCGCGCTATGTTGGAACCCATTTTGGTCCAAGGTATGGAACCCGGCGGCCAATTAACCACCACAACCGAAGTGGAAAATTGGCCCGGCGAAACCGAAATCCAAGGCCCCCAACTGATGGTGAATATGGAATCACATGCCCGTGCCATGGGCTGCGACGTTGTGACAGACCTCATCACGTCACTTGACCTCAAACAACGCCCCTTTGTGGCGCAGAGCGACAGCGGCACAACCTATACCGCCGATGCCGTCATCTTGGCCACAGGCGCACGCGCAAAATGGTTGGGCCTCCCGTCCGAAGATGCCTTCAAAGGCTTTGGCGTCTCTGCCTGCGCCACCTGCGATGGCTTTTTCTACCGTGGCCAGGAAATCGTGGTCATCGGTGGCGGCAACACCGCAGTAGAAGAGGCCCTGTTCCTCACCAACTTCGCCTCCAAGGTCACACTTGTCCACCGCCGCGACACCCTGCGTGCCGAAAAAATCCTACAGGATCGGTTGATAAAAAACCCAAAAATCGAAACACTTTGGTTCCATGAACTCGACGAAGTCATCGGAACATCTGACCCCAAAGGCGTCGAGGCGATCCGCGTCAAACACACCAAAACCGGCGAAACCACCGAAATTCCATGCAAAGGTGTATTTGTTGCCATTGGCCATGCGCCGGCCTCGGAACTGGTCACAGACCAATTGGACACCCACTCCGGCGGCTATGTCTGGGTGGAACCCGGCACGACACGCACATCCATTCCCGGCGTCTTCGCCGCAGGTGACTTGACCGACATCCATTACCGCCAGGCGGTCACCAGCGCCGGAATGGGCTGCATGGCGGCCCTCGACGCAGAACGCTGGCTCGCTGGGCAAGACTAAAACCAACGGGGGCGCGTCCCAGAATTCCACCGCGCCCCATTCTCAAAACACCGTATCTTTCATTTTTGCCAAAAATACTCCCGCCGGAGGCTCCCACAGCGGCAAACCACACCGGCGCGCGACACTGCGCTGACCATTACAACATCAGCGTACCGCTCATCAAAACATGGCCCGTTCCCGCAATCCGCACACCTGCAATTTGCTTTTGCGGTCCCAAAACCTGAACCTGGGCTTGCCCTGGCCGGCCCAGCCAATGCCCCTGCTCCGCGATAAAATTACGCTCTTCAATCAACGCGTAGTGCCATAGATAGGCTGCCATCGCCCCCGTCGCTGACCCTGTGAACGGATCCTCTGGCGGATTGGGCGGTGCCATCAACAGCCGCGAAAACGTATCCCCAATATCTGTTGCGCCCTGTAATGTCACCCAAAACGGCTCCATAACACCAAGGGCGGCACCCGCCTTTTGAAACGCAGCCAGAGGTTTGGGCTGCAATGCCAGTCGGCGCAAAACATCATGGGATTTCACGACCGCAATACAAAACGGCAGGCCCGTTGACACAATTTGCGGTGTCCCGATGATATCGCGTGCATCGATCCCCCCAATCGCGGCAATATTCGCAGGGTCAACTTTGGGTCCAAACTCTGGCGCGATTTGGGTCATAATAACCCGCGGCTGGCCAAAGCTTTGATCGATCTCGATTGGAATAATACCGGCCCCTGTTTCAAGTGTGATCCGCAAACCGGGCAATTTTTCGCGATGCAGCAATGACAACACCGTGGCCAGTGTTGGATGCCCAGCAAACGGAATTTCACCGCCCGCCAGAAAATACCGCACCCGAAAATCGGCGACCTGCGATGCGCCCACGAATGTACATTCCGTCAGCGATGTTTCACGCACAAAGGCACGGCACTGATCTTCGCCCAAATCCAAGGCGTCATGCACGACAGCGCAGCCGTTTCCACCAAACGGCTGATCTGTAAAGGCATCGATCCAATCACATTGATATTCCATACCACCAAGGTGTCGCAAAACAGCGCAACACGCAAATGTTTTGTGCCAGCGCCGACTTGGGCCGTTTAGCGATTTGAATTAATGTACCGTGACCGGCGTCAAATCATTCTGGCGCGCCAAAATAAACGCCAGTTTTCGATCCCGTACCAATGCCAACCGTTCCCCTGCCTCGCTGTGCACGGCATAAACTTTGTTTTGGCTGGCCAATTTTTCACGAATATCTTGTGGCAGGTCTTGGGTCGCGACCTCTTTGACATAGACGACCGCGTGTTTTGCCGATTGATTTAGATTTGCCTGCGCCATGTTATCCCCCGCGTTTTATTTTGATCGTTTGCACAACGGTGTCTGGCATGTTGATTGTTAAATCGACATGCAACAATCCGTTTTCCATGATCGCGTCGCCCACATCCACACCATCGGCCAATACGAATGATCGCTGAAACTGGCGGGCCGCGATGCCGCGGTGCAAAAACACACGGTCCTGTACATCGTCGCGCTGACGTCCCCGAATGACCAATTGCCGATCCTCAACAGTGATCGCCAAATCGTTTTCCGAAAACCCGGCAACCGCAAGCGTAATGCGATAGGACCGGTTTGATGTTTGTTCGATGTTATAGGGGGGATAACCTTCGTTGCCGGATTTCGCAGCGCGTTCCAGCAGGCGTTCCAATTGTTCGAAACCCAGCATATGTGGGTATGTTCCCAATGTCAGTTTTGTCATTGACACGTCCTTATTCAAGCGACAGTCCAGAATTCTGGCCCCAGTCTGGCGGCCTTATAAAAATATGGGTCCGAATTTTACGAAATGCAAGGGCTATGCAGACCGCATTGTGTTTTGTATTATGGACCCTCAATGATTCAGAGGATCGCAATGAACGCGCCAACAGAATTTTCGATGAAATCAGATGATGTCCTGCGTTTTGAATTGCAGGTGTTTCGCCAGGAACACCGTGATTTGGATGACGCGATCACGGCATTGGTTGAAAAGGGCACGGCAGATCAGCTGACCTTGCAGCGCCTCAAGAAAAAAAAGTTGATGCTGAAGGACAAAATCGCCCTGATCGAGGACAGATTAACCCCCGATATTATTGCATAAATCAGCCAGATCACTATAGTGCCGGCTTTATATGGGCAACAGGGCGATGAACATGTCACACACACCCCCCGTCGGTATCATTATGGGCAGCCAATCCGATTGGCCGACCATGAAATTGGCTGCTGATATTCTGGACGAATTGGGCATCGCCTATGAAACCAAGATTGTATCGGCCCATCGCACCCCTGATCGGTTGTGGGACTATGGCAAATCGGCCGCGGATCGGGGACTGCAGGTTATTATTGCCGGTGCTGGCGGCGCCGCACACCTACCCGGAATGATGGCGTCAAAAACGCGCGTTCCCGTGATTGGCGTGCCGGTCCAGACCAAGGCACTGTCAGGGGTCGACAGCCTGTATTCTATCGTGCAAATGCCCAAAGGATACCCCGTCGCGACCATGGCCATCGGTGCCGCGGGCGCAGCAAATGCTGGTTTGATGGCCGCGGGTATTTTGGCATTACAGGACGCCGACCTGGCCCTGCGATTGGACGCGTGGCGCGCAGCGCTGTCTGCGTCGATCCCAGACGAACCGAAAGACGAATAAATGCTGAAACAAGGCGCGACAATTGGAATTCTGGGCGGCGGACAGTTGGGGCGCATGTTGTCCGTTGCGGCCAGTCGTTTGGGATTCAAAACCTGTATTTTCGAACCCGGCGGCGATTGCCCTGCATCCCATGTGGCAAATTATCATTTTCAAGCCGCCTATGATGATGCGGCTGCGTTGGAAAAATTTGCCAAATCGGTTGATGTGATTACCTATGAATTCGAAAACATCCCGACATCGGCGCTGGATATCCTAGAGGGATTTTGCCAGATCCATCCCAATCGTGAAACGCTGCGCGTGTCCCAGGATCGATTGACAGAAAAAGAGTTTCTGAACAATCTTGGCCTGAAAACGGCGCCCTATCAGGCGGTTGATACGCTGGCGGATCTACAGGACGCGGCGACGCGCATTGGGATGCCGGCGATTTTGAAAACACGCCGCTTTGGCTATGATGGCAAGGGCCAAGCCCGCATTAAATCAGCCGATGATGTGGCAGCGGCCCTTGACGATATGGCCGGCGCGCCCGCCATCCTAGAGGGATTTGTTGATTTCACACATGAGGTGTCCGTAATCGGTGCACGGGGGATGAATGGCGAAGTGTCCTGCTATGACCCCGGTGAAAACGTGCATCGCGACGGGATTTTGCACACCACTACGGTTCCCGCAAACTTGACCGCGCACCAGCGGATGGATGCAGTATTGCTGACGGGGCAGATCCTGCGGGCCTTGGATTATGTGGGCGTGATGGGCGTTGAATTGTTCGTAACACCCGCCGGATTGATCGTGAATGAAATTGCGCCACGGGTCCATAATTCTGGCCATTGGACACAAAATGGCTGCGCAATCGATCAATTCGAACAACACATCCGCGCCGTTGCAGGATGGCCCCTGGGCGATGGCACGCGACACAGTGATGTTGTCATGGAAAACCTGATCGGTCACGACATGGACCGATTGCCTGAGTTGGTTGCAGCCCCTGATGTGTCCCTACACCTTTATGGTAAAGCCGATGTAAAGGTGGGTCGCAAAATGGGTCACTTCAATCGTGTGATTACACGGGCAGAGTAGCGCCCTGCGCCCCCATTTAGGGCGCTTGTGCGCTGCGGTGCCATAACTGGCCCCGCGGGGCGTTCCGATCAATGCGTTTACAGGGCAAGAAAACGTTCGGCCAATTCGCCTGTCACAAACGTCGGTTTGCCCGCCGCAAAGGTGCCTTGAATCTGCATTTTGTCGCGATGCACGACGATGAAATCTGCACGTTTACCAACGGCAAGGGTTCCACGGTCATCCAGCCCCAATACCCCGGCTGGCCCTGCCGAAACCAGCCTGCTGGCATAGCCCCAGCCGCGCGTATCTGCAATTTGCTGCATTGCTGCCCACAAAGATGGGTAATGATAATCCGAGGCCAAAGCTGTCACCAAATCATCAGCCACCAAGTCAACGGCGGATACATTATCCTTGTGCGATCCACCGCGCACAAAATTTGGTGCCCCCATTAATACAGGCCCCCGGGCCGCCGCCGCCGCCGCGCGGGTTTCGGGAAATTCGCAGATATGCGCACCCATTGCTGCATATGTTGCCCGTTGTTCAGGCGTGTGATCATCGTGGCTGCCCAACCGACACCCCTGATCCAGCAAACGGGTGGCAAATGCAGGCAAACCGGCCATAACCTGCGTGTGTTGATCATGCAATTTCTGCAACATGGCCAGATGTTGGTCAGGGCTGCGTTTGGCTTTCAATGCTTGGCCATTCAGGCGCGGGGGTTTTTTGCCTTTGCGCAGGGCTTCGTGCGGTAAATGATCGTTAAAGACCACATAAGGCACGTTATAATCGCGCACCAAACCCAAAAATTGATCATATTGGTCCGTCATGTGAATTTCCATACGCAACTGCGCCACCAAAGCAGTTGGCACAGTGCGTTGAAATTCCTGCAGTGCGGGCAACAACACACCGGCGAATTCGGGGCCACGCATGCCGCCTTCCCAGCTGAAAAACTGGGCCATGACGGCGGTGGTGATCCCGTTTGACGCCAATTCCGCATGGGCCGCGCGCAGGCCAGTTTGGATGTCTTTCAACATCCCACGCCGTTTGGCCAGATGATGTTCAAACCCGTCGCCATGTATGTCGACAATCCCCGGCAAGATCATAAAACCAGACAGATCAATTCGCCGCCCCACGGCGTCAACGGTTATGATACCCCCATCGGCAGAAAACGACCTTTGGACCAAATCGCCGTCAAATAAGACCTGAGAATTATGAAATGTCAGCTGCATCGGTGTTCCAATCCTGAATTATCTTGCCGATATCACCGACCAAACCAAAGGTCAAAATCAAAACAAAATTGTATCACGTTTAACAAATTTGCCGTGGACCGCTACTAAACTGGATTTTATTCTGCTCGCATTCAAAATGGGACATTCTAATGAAAACAATATATTTAATCCCACCATGCCTATTAATCTCCGCGTGTAATTTGATTCCTGTCGAACCTGAACCCTATGAAGAAGTCATTCGAGAATTTTCTGAAGCTGCCTCCAGCGGCGATCTAGGCGAAATTGGGCTGGACGCACAAGAGTCGCTGGACGCCCTTAGCAACGCAAAATTCACACCGGCACCATCCATTCCAGATACCGGCAGCGCCATGTACTTTGGTCACTTGGCTCTTGGTACGCCGCAAGATGGCGCCTTGGGCGAATTGTCGATGAGTATTGATTTCAATAACACATCCATTTCAGGTCAAGCCAATAATTTCATTGATGAATACGCCACACCAATCGATGGCCAGTTTGAAATTTTCGGGGGTTCGATAAACCGAAACGCCGACCCAGAACTCGACTGGCAGTTTGAGGTCTCGCTTGATGGTAATCTGGAATGGAATGGCATCGATTCCAGCAGTTATGGCCAATTGGTCGGCGATTTCTATGATGGTGATTCAGTTATCGGTGGTGAGGCAAATATACAGCTGTTGGATGACGCTGCGGACACCAGCTATTTAACAGGTGGGTTTTCTGTAATAAAACAATAGGCCTGCGCATAGCCCCCGTTCAATCGCCGATATGCTGGAACACGCCGTTTGCAGAAAGTGTATGATCTGTTTGATCACCTTTGGATTATTCATCATGAATGTGGGTGTGACGGGCAAAACAATGTGATCATCAAACCAAATTTCCCAAATTCTGTAAACAAAAAGGGCCCGCCTAAGCGAGCCCTTTCTAAAATTTTTCAGCTTGGCAGCTTACATCATGCCGCCCATGCCGCCCATGCCGCCCATGTCGGGCATTGCAGGTGCGCCGCCGTCTTTGGCGGGTTTGTCGGCAATCATCGCCTCTGTTGTGATCAACAGACCGGCAACGGATGCCGCATCTTCCAACGCGGTACGGGTCACTTTGGCTGGGTCGATCACGCCGAATTTGAACATGTCGCCATATTCTTCGGTTTGTGCGTTAAAGCCGAAAGATGTGTCGGTGCTTTCGCGAACTTTGCCGGCAACAACTGCGCCGTCAACGCCTGCGTTTTCCGCGATCTGACGCAAAGGTGCCTCAAGCGCACGGCGTACGATTGCGATACCTGCGTTCTGGTCGCTGTTTGCACCCTCTAGGCCCTCTAGACCTTTGACGGCTTGGACCAATGCAACACCACCACCAACGATGATGCCTTCTTGGACGGCTGCGCGTGTCGCGTTCAGCGCGTCATCAACGCGGTCTTTACGCTCTTTCACTTCGACTTCTGTCATGCCGCCGACGCGGATAACGGCAACACCACCTGCCAATTTGGCAACGCGTTCTTGCAGTTTTTCACGGTCATAATCAGAGGATGTCTCTTCGATCTGTGCGCGGATTTGTGAAACGCGTGCTTCGATTTCTGCTTTCTCGCCAGCGCCATCAACGATTGTTGTTTCGTCTTTGGTGATCTGTACTTTCTTGGCAGTGCCCAGCATGTCCATCGTGACGTTTTCCAGCTTCATGCCCAGATCTTCTGAGATGACTTGGCCGCCTGTCAGGATTGCGATGTCTTGCAACATGGCTTTGCGGCGATCGCCGAAACCAGGTGCTTTGACAGCTGCGATTTTCAAACCGCCGCGCAATTTGTTGACAACCAAAGTTGCCAGCGCTTCGCCTTCGACGTCTTCTGCGATGATCAACAATGGTTTTTGCGACTGGATCACAGATTCCAGCAATGGAACCATCGCTTGCAGCGAAGACAATTTCTTCTCGTGCAGCAAAATCATGCAGTCTTCTAGCTCTGCAGTCATTTTGTCTGGGTTGGTCACAAAGTATGGTGACAGGTAACCGCGGTCGAATTGCATACCTTCGACAACAGTTGTTTCTGTTTCCAAACCTTTGTTTTCTTCGACGGTGATCACACCTTCGTTGCCAACTTTTTGCATCGCGTCTGCGATTTGACGGCCAATTTCGACTTCGCCATTGGCGGAAATTGTACCAACTTGGGCAACTTCGTCGCTGTCTGCAACAGGGCGCGCCATGTCGCGGATTGCTTCGACAACTTTGGCGGTCGCCATGTCGATGCCACGTTTCAGATCCATTGGGTTCATACCCGCTGCAACTGATTTCATGCCTTCTTTTACGATGGCTTGGGCCAAAACGGTCGCAGTTGTGGTACCGTCGCCCGCTTCGTCGTTTGTACGAGACGCGACTTCTTTTACCATCTGTGCGCCCATGTTTTCGAACTTGTCTTCTAGCTCGATTTCTTTGGCAACAGATACACCGTCTTTTGTGATGCGTGGTGCGCCGAACGATTTGTCCAGAACAACGTTACGGCCTTTGGGGCCCAGTGTTACTTTTACAGCATCCGCTAGGATGTTGACACCTTGCAGCATGCGATTGCGTGCGTCTGTGCCGAATTTGACGTCTTTAGCAGCCATTGTGCATTTCCTCGTCTAAATAAATTTCGTTAGTGTGTTTGCGAATTAGGATAGGATGCCCATAATGTCGCTTTCTTTCATCATCAGCAGCTCTTGGCCGTCGACGGTAACTTCTGTGCCGGACCATTTACCGAACAGAACCTTGTCACCTTCTTTAACTGCCATAGCGATCAATTCGCCGCTGTCTTTGCGGGCGCCTTCGCCACATGCTACGACAACACCTTCGGCTGGTTTTTCTTTTGCGCTGTCTGGAATGATCAGACCACCAGCTGTTTTCTCTTCGCTTTCTACCCGACGAACGAGCACACGATCGTGAAGCGGTTTCAATGCCATCTCTGAGGCTCCTTAGCAATATAACCTATGTTTAGATCTTTCGACCTATTAGCACTCACCCCGTGTGAGTGCTAACGCTGCATAGTTAGGTAAGCAAAAGGGCCGAGTCAACACCCGGCCCCATAGATTTTTCAAAAATTTTTAGTGCGCCTAGGCGGCCAAACCGCGGCCCCGTAACAACGCATCTACCTTGGGCAAACGACCCCTGAATGCGATGTATAAATCCTGGGGCAGCTGCGATCCACCCTGGGATAAAATGTGGCGTTCCAGCGACGCAGCCATGTCCGCGTCAAAGGGGTTTTGTCGTTCGCTAAATGCCGCAAAGGCATCGGCGTCCATGACCTCGGCCCACATATAGCTATAATAGGCACTGGCGTAGTAACCACCAGAAAACACATGGGCAAAATGGGGTGTCGCATGGCGCATTTCAATGGCCGTGGGCATGCCCATATCGCGCAGGATTTCGGCCTGGCGGTCCATCACGTCACCCGTTAACGGACCTTGGTGATATTCCAGATCCA
Organism: uncultured Paracoccaceae bacterium; assembly: GCA_913060475.1. GTDB lineage: Bacteria > Pseudomonadota > Alphaproteobacteria > Rhodobacterales > Rhodobacteraceae > CAJXSD01. The sequence goes on from CAJXSD010000004.1 coordinate 41,669, forward strand.
CCATGGCGCTGGCGATAAATTCAACGGTCGAAAACCCCATGTCATAATTTTGTGCCCCGATCACCCGATCCAAGAGATCCTGCGGAATTGGCGCACCCGTTTCACGATGCAACGCATGTTTTTGCATGACCTCTGGCACCATGGCCCAATGTTCATACAGCTGGCTGGGCAATTCCACAAAATCGCGGGGCACCGATGTGCCGGACACCATTTCATAGGTCACATTCGATAACATCTGATGCAGGGCATGCCCAAATTCATGGAACAAGGTGCGCACATCATCGGCCGACAATAGCGCGGGCGTATCCTTGGCAAAGTTGCAGACATTGACCACAATCGGTGATTGGACAGCGGGAAATTTCGCCTGCGCCTGAATGGCCGAACACCACGCACCCGACCGCTTGGACCCACGGGCAAAATAATCGCCAATGAAAATCGCGATATGTTCGCCCCCCCGCGTGACGGCCCACGCACGACAATCGGGGTGATACAGCGGCACATCAACGGGTTCGAATTCCAAACCGAACAGGCGATTGGCGCAATCAAAGGCGGCATCAATCATGCGATCCAGTTGGAAATAGGGTTTGACCAATTCCTCGTCCAGATCATGTTCCGCTTGGCGGCGTTTTTCGGAATAATACCGCCAATCCCATGGCTGCAATGGGCCATCCACCCCATCGGCGCGCATCATTTGCGTCAAGATCTCTTGATCTGCCAATGCTTGCGATTTCGCTGGGCCCCAAACGTCCATCAACAGCTGGCGCACATTGTCAGAATTTTTCGCCATCTCTGTTTCCAGTTTATAGGCGGCAAAATTTTCATATCCCAGCAACTGCGCCATTTCGTGACGTAAATTGATGCTTTCCGCGGCAATCGCGCGGTTATCTGTATCGCCGCCGCGTGCGCCACGGTTGGCCCATGCCCGCTGCGCTTGGCGGCGCAATTCGCGATTAGGGCTGAATTGCAAAAATGGCATCAACAATGACCGCGATGTCGTAATGATCGGCCCATCAACCCCACGTTCTGCCCCTGCCGCCTGTGCGGCACGGACCAGAAACTGCGGCAGTCCTGTCAAATCCTCGGGCTGCAATTCCATGTACCAATCGCGTTCATCTGACAACAGATTTTGCGAAAACTGGGTTCCTAGGGTGGCCAGGCGCTGCTTGATCTCTTTCATCCTATCTTTGGCCGCACCTGTCAGACCTGCACCGGCGCGTATCCATTGTTGATGTGTCAATTCCAAAACGCGCATCTGCTCTGCGGTCAAATCCAAATCCGCACGATTTTCATAAAGCGTATTGACCCGATCGAACAAAGGGCGCATCGCATAAATTGCCGATGAATGTGCCGCCAAAGCAGGCGACATTTCACGCATGATCACTTCGCGTTTTTCGTTACTATGTGCGCCAGACATTGCATAGAACGCAGACAAGACACGGGTTAGGTCCTGTCCAGCCGACGTCATGGCATCAATGGTGTTGGCAAAGGTTGCAGGCGCCTCTTGCTGCGCAATAGCCTGCGTTTCGGATAAATTCCGTTCCAACGCAATTTCAAAGGCCGGCAAAAAATCGTCATCCGAAATTTTGTCAAAGGCGGGAATATCAAACGGCGTATTCCATGGCTGTAACAATATATTTGTCATCTCTCACGATCCCTTATTCAGTGTAGCGTCTGCTAAATCGCCCGATCCACAAATCGGACAGTTCACATCTGCCTTGGTCCGGAATTTTCGCACATCGCTATAGAGTGCGTCATAAATCATCATTTCACCGATCAAAGGTTGACCCGCCCCTAAAATCAGCTTGATCGCTTCGCCTGCCATCATGGTACCAATCACGCCCGGCAGCGGCGCGAAAACGCCAGCCTCGGCACAGCTGGGGACCAAACCTGCGGCGGGTTGTTGCGGGAAAACACATTGATAACAGGGGCCAGACGTCGCAGGATGAAAGGTGCTGATTTGGCCTTCCCATTGACTAAGCGCGCCAGAAACCAGCGGCTTGCCCAGTTTCACGGCGCAGGCATTTGCCAGATAACGGGTTTCGAAATTGTCAGACCCTTCGATGATGATGTCAAATTCCGCAAACAGATCGGCGGCGATGTCGGCGGTCAATCGTCGGTGATAGGGCTGCACCGTGATAAAGGGGTTTTGCGCCTGCATCATGGATTGTGCGGAAAAAACCTTGGGCGTACCGATGGCTGCGTCTTGGTGAATGACCTGTCGCTGCAGGTTGGAATTATCCACCACATCGTCATCAATCACCCCGATGGTTCCAACACCCGCCGCAGCCAGATATTGCAACGCAGGCGCACCCAGACCACCCGCACCAATGACCAGAACGCGTGCGTTTTTTATTTTCTTTTGCCCCGCACCGCCAATTTCACGCATGACAATGTGGCGGGCATAGCGGTTTAATTCTGTGTCTGAAAATGTGCCTGTTTTTGGCTGCGCTGCCACATCGTTCGAAATGGATCGCGATTTCAGATAGGCCAGTCCACGGCCATAGCCTGCGATGATCACGGCAAATAACCCGATCACGGCCCATAACCGCACATCCCCGCCCAGCGCCATGATCAACGGCGATGTGGGCGGCAACACAAAATGCGCCGCAACAATCGCCACATAAACAACGATAAGCATGACCCACAAAACGCGTGCAGGCACGCCAAATCGTCGCGCCACGATCCACCAAATCACCGCCCCTGCGAAAATCGCAAACATTAATGTTTCCCCGTTGATCCAAACCCGCCCGACCCGCGGGCAGTTTCATTTAGGGACGGCACAACCTGAAACTGGGCCTGCACCACAGGGGCCACAACCATTTGTGCAATCCGGTCACCATGTGCGATGTGAACAGTTTCCGTGCCCAGATTAATCACGATCACACCGACCTGACCGCGATAATCGCTGTCAATCGTGCCGGGCGCATTGGGGATGGACAACCCTTGTTTTAGGGCCAAACCGGATCTGGGGCGAATTTGCACCTCGTATCCTTGGGGGACGGCCATGCATAGCCCCGTCGGGATCAACGCGCGCTGCATGGGGGCCAAGGTTACGCCATTGCCGCGCAGGTCTGTCGCAAAATTTGCGCGCAAATCGGCGCCTGCAGATCCTGATGTTTCATAACTGGGCAGGTCCAGCGTTTGATCCGCACCCTCGGCCCATTGAATTTCCAAATGTATCATCGGGGCTCCGCAGTGTTAAAATGATCGGCAATCGATTGGGCCAATTTTTGCCCTGTTTCTGTTTTGCTTAGACGTGGCCATGGGGTGACACCGGCCCCCGTAATTAAACTGACCTGATTTTCTGAACCACCCATAATTCCCGTTTCGGGCGACACATCATTGGCCACGATCCAATCGCACCCCTTGCGCTGGCGCTTGGCCTTGGCGTTTTCGATCACATCGTTCGTTTCAGCGGCGAACCCAACCACCAAATCAGGACGACCGGTCTGCAACTGGGATACCTGCGCCAAGATATCCGGATTTTCCGTCAGGCTTAATTCGGGCAAGGCGCCGGCCACCTTTTTCACTTTGTGCGATGACGCATTTTCAACGCGCCAATCGGCGACCGCTGCTGCGAAAACGGCCGCATCAACAGGTAGGTGATCTAGAACCGCTGCCATCATTTGCGCGGCCGTTTCCACGGAAATTTCCGTAACGCCCTGCGGCGTTGGCGCATCCGCCGGCCCCGTGACAAAAATCACATCGGCCCCCAAATCGCGCAGCGCTGTCGCGATGGCGGCACCCTGTGCGCCCGATGACCGGTTGGCAATATAGCGCACCGGATCAATCGGTTCATGTGTCGGACCAGAGGTGACCAGAACACGCCGCCCCGCCAGTGGCTTGGGCCCGAAATGCGCGGCAATCGCAGCCAGAATTTCGGCGGGCTCAGACATCCGACCCGCCCCAAATTCACCACAGGCCATACCGCCGACATCGGGCCCGACAAAGGCCACGCCATCTTGCTGCAACAGGGACACATTGCGCTGTGTTGCGGGGTGGTCCCACATGCGCACATTCATCGCGGGCACCATCAGGACCGGCGTATCCGTGGCCAACAATACTGTGGTTGCCAAATCATTGGCATGACCCTGCGCAGCCTTGGCCATGATATCGGCCGTTGCCGGGGCCACCACGATCAAATCGGCCGAACGGGATAATTGGATATGACCGATTTCCGATTCCTGTGTCAGGTCAAACAAATCCTGATGCACCGCCTGTCCTGCCAGCGATGACACAGACAAAGGCGTGACAAATTCCGCGGCCGACCGCGTCATCACAGGCGTCACAGCCGCACCCGCATCGCGCAGCCTGCGGATCAGGTCCAACGATTTATAGGCCGCAATGCCCCCTGTGATGATCAACAGAATTCGTTTGCCATTTAGCATGTGCTCGCCCTCTTGGTTTACCCCTAACAGTATGGGGATAGCAGCACCCTGTGCAAGCGCGTTTTCACCCCCCTGCGGTAAAACCCGCGCAGGGATCGGGCCGTGTCACGGGTTCGGCTGTTAGGGTTTGATCAAACTGGCCAAAATCGGCAGCACCCGCTTCGTACAAGCCAAGGGCAAAGACGTTCAATTCGGGTCGCGCCGCAGCGATATAGACGGGCACGCCCCAATCCTTGCGGGCATGGCCATTGCCCGTGATCACCACCACCGGCGCGCCAAATTGATCCAATGCCGCAACGGCGGCCCGCGCCAAGACGGCATCGCGGTACCGCTGCAGATCAACCATTATGGGCAACATTTCCCCGGGCATTGCATTGCAATGGGCCACCAACTGCGCCTGTTCACGCTGCATCTGCTGACCCGCATCCAATGGCTGATCCAAACCAAACTGCGCCGCCTGCTGCGCCCCAAATGACGCCACAACGCCCTGCGCCATGACAGCACGCATATCATCACGTGGCACACCTGCCCCGATAATTGGACGGTTACCCACCGCATCAAACACCGGCGCATATATGTCAAAGCTGGGCCACCCCGATTGATCCCACTGGGTCACATCGCGAATGTCATCCGTGCTGCGGTTTGACAGGTCCATCACGGCCTGAGCCTGCTGGGGCGTTAGCATTTCAAAGACAACCGCGCTGGGGGCGATACGATCAATCCACTGGGCCTGAATGTCATGATGGGTAGGATTGTCGTGAATTTCGCCCAACAAAAAAATGTCCTGCGCAGTCGCACTGACCGCACAGGACACTAAGCACACGAGAGTTAAGAAGGATTTCCTAAACATCACAAAAAGTGATGTAGCTCGTTCGAATTTTTTTCAAGATATTTTCGCATTTTTCCGTATGCCGCTGCCTCAAGCTGGCGAATACGCTCTTTGGACAGGTTCAATTCCTGACCCAGACTTTCTAATGTACGGGGGCTATCAACCAACATACGTTCGCGCACAATCATCCGTTCACGATCATTGAGGGCAAATAACGCATCCTTTAGCCATCCGCGCAGCTGATTTGTATCGTGCTTGTCCTCGACGATCAGATCAACCTGACTGCCTTCGTCTTCAATCAATTCGATCCATTCGCGGCCTTCTTCGTCTGTGGATTGCGTGGCGTTCAGCGAATAATCCGACCCTGATAGACGTCCATCCATCATTTGCACATCGCCCAGTGGCACGCCGATCTCTTCTGCGATCAGCTCGTGCAGCTTGTCACGTTCCAACGTTTCACCACGCGCCAAGGCTTCGCGTTCGAAATGGGCCTGAACGCGGCGCATGTTGAAAAACAGGGATTTTTGCGAACTGGTGGACCCTGTGCGCACCAATGACCAATTGCGCATCACATAATCTTGGATCGACGCCTTGATCCACCAGACGGCATAGGTGGAAAACCGAACCCCGCGATCCGGGTCGAATTTGTCAGCGGCCTTCATCAACCCTAGACCTGCCTCTTGGATCAGGTCATTTGTGGGGGCGCCGTATCGTTTGAATTTAGACGCCATGGAAATCGCCAAACGCATATAGGCGTTGATCAGACGATGCAGCGCCTGTTCATCACGATGATCGCGCCATGCATAGGCCAGCTGCCGTTCTGTTTCCGCATCCAGTATTTCGGCCTTCATAGCGCGACGAGAAAGCGAACTTACATTACTGTTATCCAGAGCCATCTTAGTTCCCCTAAGGACTGTTTCAACCAAACGTTTGTTATTTTTTTAATTTCTTTACGTTTGGGTCCGCGCCTTGGATCAAAAAGGATGAAAAAAATTACCAACTTGCAGATTTTTCTGTGGAAATATTCAAGCCGATTAAAATTTCATATGAACCATTAACGATTTAGCAACCTTTCGCATTCTACACCTAGCCCAAGGGGGCCAGATGATCACACGTGCATATAGCGTTTGCTTTGAAGGGATTGAGGCACGATTGGTAGAAATCGAATGCGTGGTGGCAAATGGGTTGCCCAATTTCACCATCGTGGGTCTGCCCGACAAAGCCATATCAGAGGCCCGCGAACGTATTCGCGCGGCACTGGGGGAATTGTCGATCGCGCTGCCCTCCAAACGGATCACCATCAATCTGATCCCCGCTGATCTGCCCAAAGAGGGGGCGCATCTGGATTTGCCCATCGCCTTGGCCATGTTGGCCGCCCTGGATATTGTGCCCCCCGAGGATGTCGAACGCCATTGCCATTGGTGAATTATCGCTGGACGGTCGGATCAATCCGGTTTCGGGCGCATTGCCCAGCGCCCTTAAGGCCGCGGAATTAGGCAAAGACATGTTTTGCCCTGCCCCCTGCGGCGCAGAGGCGGCCTGGATTGATGCAACCAAGGTAATCGCCGCTCCAACCCTGATGGGCCTGATCCATCATATGACGGGGCAAACAACCCTCGCCCCCGCCACGCCGCGCAGCAGCCACATTGCCCCCACTGGCCGCGATATGTCCGATGTCAAAGGACAAGAGCGCGCCAAACGTGCGTTGGAAATTGCGGCGGCAGGGCGGCACCATGTTTTGATGGTCGGCACGCCGGGATCTGGCAAATCGATGCTGGCGGCGCGGTTGCCATCGATCCTGCCCCCAATGACCGCCCAAGAAGCGTTGGAAACATCTATGATCCATTCGCTTGCGGGGACCTTGGGGGCGGACGGGTTGCAACACACACGCCCCTTTCGTGATCCGCACCACACGGCGTCAATGGCGGCCATCGTGGGGGGCGGACGCGGTGCAAAGCCCGGGGAAATTTCGTTGGCCCACAATGGTGTTCTGTTTTTGGACGAATTTCCCGAATTCCCGCGTAATGTGCTGGAAACCCTGCGTCAACCATTGGAAACGGGCCAAGTGGTTGTGGCCCGTGCCAACGCGCATATTCAATAACCCTGTAAATTCAGCCTGATTGCAGCGGCAAACCCCTGCAAATGCGGATATCTGCCCGATCCGGATCAGGCCTGCAGTCGCGCGCCGCACTGTGGTCAGGATTATATGGCCCGTATTTCGGGACCATTGCTGGATCGGTTTGATCTGCGTATTGATGTGCCGGCGGTGCATTATCCCGATTTGACCAACACGCAACCCAGCGAAGCCAGCGCAGACATCGCATCCCGCGTCTTGGCTGCCCGAACACGGCAAAGCGAACGCTATGTCGGGCGCGCGCAGGTGATAACAAATGCGGATTTACAGGGCGCGGATTTGGAACACCTGATCAATCTGTGCCCCAACGCCGCAACATATTTCGACATGGCCGCCGAACGGCTGAAATTAACGGCACGCGGTTACCATCGCATTTTGCGGGTGGCCCGAACGATTGCCGATCTGGATGACGCACCACAGATCGAAAAACACCACCTTGCCGAAGCGATCAGTTTCCGAATGCCGCAAACGGCACCCTAGGCGCGCTTGGCCTCAATCACCTGCCAAATTTTTTCGGCCACGTTGATTCCGTCAAAACGTTCCAATTCCTGAATACCCGTGGGCGATGTGACGTTGATTTCGGTCAGGTAATCCCCGATGACGTCAATCCCGACAAAGATTTGGCCATGCTCGCGCAGAACGGGACCAATGGCGGCACAGATTTCGCGGTCGCGCGCGGTCAGTTCGACCTTCTCGGGGCGGCCGCCGACATGCATATTCGATCGCGTTTCACCGGCGGCGGGCACACGGTTGATTGCACCGATGGGTTCGCCGTCGATCAAAATGACCCGTTTGTCGCCCTGTGTCACCGCTGGCAAATATTTCTGGGCAATCAACGGTTCGCGGGAAAATCCAGTGAACAATTCAAACAGGGACGACAGATTGCGATCCTCTTGGGTCAGGCGGAACACACCTGCGCCACCGTTACCGTACAGCGGTTTTACGATGATATCACCGTGCTGCTGTTTGAACGCACGCAGGCTGTCGATATCGCGTGCAATCATGGTGGGGGGTGTCAAGTCAGGAAATTTCAAGACCAACAGTTTTTCGGGGAAATTGCGCACCCAAAACGGGTCATTGACCACCAAAGTTTTGGGATGCACCAGGTCCAGCAAATGCGTTGTGGTGATATAGTGCATGTCAAACGGCGGGTCCTGACGCAACCAAATCACGTCGAAATCGGCCAAATCGACGGTCGTCATTTCACCCAAAATTGCAGGGGCGTCTGCGACGCGTTGGACCTGCATGGGATATCCGCGCGCGGTCAAACGACCCTGGTCAAATGCCAGCTGATCGGGTCCATAATAAAACAGTTCATGACCGCGGGCCTGCGCCTCTTCTGCGATGCGAAAGGTGCTGTCTGCGTTGATATTGACCGATCCAATCGGATCCATTTGGAAAGCTATCTTCATCGAATTCCCCAAGCCAGTGTTTAACCCTTAAATGACCTGTCTGACCCAATTTATCAATGGGCATTTACATCATCAAAAAATCAGCCAAGGCATTGGCGCGAATTTCCACCACACCGCGTTGGTCCACCAAAACCGCATCGAACCGCTGATGTTGGTCGGGCGTCTCGGTCAAATATGTCTGGGCGCTGGCAAATATCCGCTGTGCCTGGCGCGCCGTGATGCGCGCAGCAGCGCTGTCATGATCCTTGGCGGCTTTGACCTCGGCGAAAATTACCGTATCATTCAGGCGCACAATCAAATCAATTTCGCCGCCCGCACCACGCCAGCGTTTTGCCAAAATCTGCGCACCCATCCCGAGATAGGCCTGTTCCGCGACGGTTTCCGCGACCTGCCCACGATGATAAGAAAGTTTACCGGTTGTTACCTGATCCAAGTGCCAAGGCCATTTGATAGATTTCACGTTTAGGCCGGCCCATTGCCTGTGCCACGGCATCCGCCGCATCGCGCACAGACATTTGATCCAGCGCCTGTCTAAGCTGTGTTTCTATATCCTCGGGGTTAACAGATGATGAATCTGCACGATCAATCAGAACCACAATTTCCCCTTTGACGGTCTGGCCGGCCAACCGCTGGGCCAGATCGGCCAGTGTGCCGCGTTGGATATCTTCGAATTTTTTGGTCAGTTCGCGCATGTACACGGCCTGACGGTCGCCGCCCAGGACATCCGCGGCATCCGCCAGCATCGCCGCTAAACGTTTGGGCGATTCATAAAAGATTAATGTTGCCGGTATATCCATCAGATCAGCCAGCTTTTTGCGGCGTTGTGATTTGGAATTGGGCAAAAACCCCTCGAACAAAAAACGATCCGTCGGCAATCCAGCCAGGGTCAGCGCGGTGATGCAGGCGCTGGGGCCTGGTGCTGCGGTCACCAAGTGGCCCTGTGCAGCGACATCTTTGGACAGATGATAGCCGGGATCCGCGATCAGGGGCGTTCCGGCCTCAGAGGAATAGGCGACAGACAGGCCCTGTTCAATCCACTGCGTGATTTTTTCCCGCACGCGGTCGCCACTGTGATCATGATAGGCAATCAGCGGCCGTTCGCGCAGCGCAATGCCATGTATATCCAGCAGCTTGCGCATGCTGCGCGTATCTTCTGCGGCGATGATGTCGGCGCTGGCCAATATATCCAAGGCCCGCAAAGTAATGTCCCGCGCCGTTCCAATCGGTGTTGCAACAAAATACAATCCAGCAGCTAATTTAACGTGTTTGTGATTCATGGCTGGACCCTTTCGGATATGGATTCTATCGTCACCCAAGACACGTGGTAATGGGAATGGGAAACGAATTAATGGTAAACAGCTTTCTTTCAGGGTTTTCAGGCATCCGCAAGGTTTTTGCGGTCGGGGCGTTGTTGGGGCTGATGGCCTGTGAACAAATGCCTGCCGTGCAACTGCCAAAACTGGATCGGACAAAACCAATTCCGGTGGCCTTGTTGGTGCCAAAATCAGATGCAGATATCGCAGATCTCGCGCAATCATTGGAAAATGCCGCGCGACTGGCCGTTCAGGAATCACCCGATGTCGCGATTGATTTGCGGGTCTATGACACCGCCGGTAATGAAGCCATCGCCGCCCAGATGGCACAGCAGGCGGTTGACGACGGGGCGCAAATTATTCTGGGCCCATTGCGGGCTGAAACGTCAAATGCGGCGGCCGTTGCGGTTGCAGATGATGGCGTGAATGTGATCAGTTTTTCCAACAACCCCACAATCGCCGGTGGTAACCTGTATGTTCTGGGCAAGACATTCGATAACACAGCCGAACGGTTATTGGAATTCGCCGCAGCCCAAGGCAAGTCGCGCGCCGTTGTCGTGTACCCCAACAACATAGAAGGCACATTCGGCCTACAAGCGTTTCGCAAAGCGGCCCAGAAATCAGGCGTCGCAATTGTCAGCGAACAAGGATTTGAATTCAACGAAACGGCGGTTGTAAATGCGATCCCGATGATCCGTGCAGCGGTCGAAATTGAACAGGCTGATTTGTTACTGCTGACCTCGACCAGTTCGGGGGCGCTGCCATTATTGGCGCAGTTGCTGCCTGAAAATGGTTTGGACCCGATGGAAATTCAGTATGCTGGATTGGCACGCTGGGATGTCCCTGCACAGATGTTGGATCTGCCCGGTGTTCAAAATGGTTGGTTCGCCGTGCCTGACACCGCTGGCAGCGAAAATTTTGCAACCCGATACGAATTGGGCAATGGGACACGGCCGCATAATTTGGCGGGCTTGGCCTATGACGCGGTGTCGATTATCACGCAAATCGGACGCGGTGACGGCGGAGCGGTGCTATCTGCACAAAATTTAACCAATCCGAATGGGTTCCAAGGCGTCGATGGCATTTTCCGCTTGAAAAATGACGGCACAAACGAAAGAGCATTGTCGATTGCACAAATCATCGAAAAACAGGTAACGATCCTTGACCCTGCCCCACGCGCCTTCTCAATCGGGGGATTTTAATCCCGACTGCATCACGCCAACCTTGGATTCAGGCGGTCTGATTTGCCCGCCCGAAGATATCTTTGATGTGGGTGCATTTTATCACGCGACCTTGGCACAGGCCGGTGACATGCCGGCCGATGATCTGCGCAAATTGGTGATTTCCGATCTGCGCACACGCCGCAAAGCGGGAATGGATCGGATAAAAGCGGCCTTTATCGAAAATCCGCGATCTGCCACGCAGGCGATCCGCAGTTATACATGGTTGACGGATTGTTTGGTGAAATCTGTCTGGGTCACAGCCAGCGCATATTTGCACCCTGTTCATACCCCGACCGAGGGCGAAAAATTATCGGTTTTGGCAGTCGGCGGATATGGACGCGGCGAAATGGCCCCGTTCAGCGATGTCGATTTGCTGTTTCTGACCCCGTACAAAGTGACCCCATGGGCCGAAACCGTGGTCGAAAGCATGCTATATATGCTGTGGGATCTGCGATTAAAGGTGGGGCATTCCACCCGCACCGTGTCCGATTGCATCCGCCTGGGCAAAGAGGATTTCACCATCCGCACCGCTATGTTGGAACATCGCCACATTTGCGGCGAAGCACCCCTAGCGCAGGATTTGGACACCCGCCTGACACAGGACCTGTTCCAAGGCACCGAACGCGAATTTGTCGAGGCCAAATTAACCGAACGCGATGCACGCCACACCAAACAGGGCGGCCAACGCTATATGGTCGAACCCAACGTAAAAGAGGGCAAGGGCGGCCTGCGCGACCTGCAATCGCTGTTTTGGATCGCAAAATATGTCCACCACGTCGAAACTACCGCCGAACTTGTGGCCAAGGGCGTGTTCCAACCCGACGAATACGCCACATTTGTCCGTGCCGAAAATTTCCTGTGGGCGGTACGCTGCCATTTGCATTTGCTGACGGGGCGGGCAACCGAACAGTTGTCGTTTGATTTACAGGTCCAAGTGGCCCAATCGATGCAATACGCGAACCGCGAAGGGCGCCGTTCGGTGGAAATATTCATGCAAGATTATTTCCGCCACGCCACACGTGTTGGGGATTTAACGCGGATTATCCTAACCGCGCTTGAGGCGACGCATGCCAAGGATGCGCCCCTGTTGGAACGAATTTTCCGCAAACGTCCCCGCATCTCCCCCGACTATCGCGTGGTACATAATCGCTTGGCCTTGAAATCGCCCGAAACCTTTATTCAGGATAAATTAAACATTCTGCGTATTTTCGAAGAGGCCCTGCGCACTGGATTGTTGATCCACCCCGATGCCATGCGGTTAATTTCTGCGAATTTGGATAAAATCGACGATGACATGCGCAATGATCCAACGGCACAGCGCATTTTTGTGGATTTGCTGTTAAAACACGGCAATCCGGAACGCGCATTGCGGCGGATGAACGAATTGGGGGTTTTGTCGGCCTTTATCCCCGAATTTGAACCGATTGTGGCGATGATGCAATTCAATATGTATCACAGCTACACGGTCGACGAACACACGATCCAATGTATTTCGAACTTGGCCGAAATTGAACGCGGCGAATTGCAAGAGGAATTGCCAATCGCGTCGTCCATCTTGGCCGAGGGGATCAATCGCAAGGTGATCTATGTGGCCCTGCTGTTGCACGACATTGGCAAAGGCCGCCCAGAAGACCATTCGATCCTGGGCGCAAAAATCGCCCGCAAAGTTGCCCCAAGGTTGGGGTTATCCACAGACGAGGTCGAAACCATCGAATGGTTGGTCCGCTATCACCTGTTGATGTCCGACATGGCGCAAAAACGCGATATCGCAGACCCCCGCACCGTTCGCGATTTCGCACGTGCTGTGAAAACTGTGAAACGGCTGGACCTGCTGACCGTGTTGACAGTCTGCGATATTCGCGGCGTTGGTCCAAACACGTGGAACAACTGGAAAGCGGCTTTGATCCGCGCGCTTTATCGTCAGACCCGACTGGTACTAGAGGACGGGATGGAGGCCGTGACCCGCGAAAACCGTGGGGCCGAGGCGCAAACAGCCCTGCAACAGGCATTGGGCGATTGGCCCGACGCGGACCTGACAATAGAAATGGACCGCCACTATGCCCCCTATTGGCAGGGGTTGCATGTGACCGCGCATGTGGTTTTTGCCAATCTGCTGCGCGGCATTGAAACCGATGAAATTCGGCTGGATCTGCACCCTGATATTGAACGCGACGCCACGCGGATCTGTTTCGCGCTGGTTGATCACCCCGGTATTTTTTCACGCCTTGCCGGTGCCTTGGCCCTGGTGGGGGCAAATGTTGTTGACGCCCGCACCTATACGTCCAAAGACGGCTATGCAACGGCGGCCTTTTGGGTTCAGGATGGCGACGAAGGCCCCTATGAAAGCAGCCGCCTGCCCCGCCTGCGCAGCATGATCGAAAAAACCCTAAAAGGCGAAGTGATCGCCCGTGATGCGATCCAAGAGAAAGACAAATTCAAAAAACGCGAAAAGGCGTTTCGTGTGTCCACCTCGGTCACGTTTGATAATGATGGATCCGAAATCTATACCATCATCGAGGTTGATACACGCGACCGCCCCGGTTTGTTATACGATCTGACGCGCACTTTGGCGAATATGAACATCTATATTGCCTCGGCCGTTATTGCGACCTATGGCGAACAGGTGGTAGACACGTTTTACGTCAAAGACATGTTTGGGTTAAAGTTTTACAATGAAACCAAACAACGCGCCATCGAACGCAATCTGCGCGACGCCATCACCAAGGGCGTCGAACGCGCCCAAGGATAACATATAGGGTTAACATATGCTGCGATCCATCATGACAGTGGGATTTTGGACCTTGCTCAGCCGTGTGCTGGGCATGGTTCGCGAAATCTTGCTGTTTGCCTTGATTGGCGCGGGTCCGGTAATGGACGCCTTTGTCGCGGCCTTTCGCCTGCCCAATATGTTTCGCCGTTTCTTTGCCGAAGGGGCATTTAACGCGGCATTTGTGCCGATGTTTTCCAAACGTTTGGCCGATGATCGCGATGCGATCGGATTTGCCAATCAGGCGATGGGGGGATTGGCATTTACCGTATTGATCCTGACGGCCGTTGCGATGATTTTTATGCCCGCCCTTGTCTGGATCACGGCCAGCGGGTTTGCAGGGGATGCGCGTTTTGATATGACGGTCGATTTTGGTCGCATCATGTTTCCCTATATCCTGTTGATTTCCTCGGCCGCGCTGTTGTCGGGGGCGTTAAATGCCAAGGGCCATTTTGCCGTGGCCGCGGCGGCACCTGTGTTTTTGAATATCTTGGTGATCGCGGCGCTGGGGCTGTCATGGGTCATGGACGGGCGGCATATATCCTATCTGATCTGGTCAATCCCCGTGGCAGGCGTGGTGCAACTGGTCATGGTCTGGGTCGCCTGTCACAAGGCTGGCCTGCCTATCACCCTATCGCGGCCCCGCCTGTCGCCTGATATGAAACACCTGATCCGCATTGCGGTTCCGGCCGCCTTGGCCAATGGGGTGGTGCAGGTCAATTTATTGGTGGGGCAATTGGTATCGTCACAATACACCGGTGCGGTCAGTTGGTTGTATGGTGCCGATCGATTGTATCAATTGCCTTTGGGTGTTGTTGGCATCGCCGTGGGATTGGTATTGCTTCCCGAATTGTCCAAGCGACTGCAAACACATGATGATGCAGGGGCCAAAGATGCATTCAATCGCGGCACCGAAATTGCCCTGGCGCTGACGCTGCCTGCGGCGGTCGCATTGTGTGTGATCCCTGTTCCATTGACCTCTATGCTGTATGAATATGGTGCGACAGGCCGCGACGACATTGTGGCCATCGCGTTGGCCACCGCGATTTATGGTCTGGGTTTGCCGGCGTTCATTTTGCAAAAACTGTTGCAACCGCTGTTTTTTGCCCGCGAAGACACCAAAACACCGTTTCGCTTTGCTGTGTGGTCGATGATCGTGAACGCGGCCCTTGCACTGGGCCTGATGCCTTGGCTGGGCTGGATATCGGCAGCGGTCGCCACGACCCTATCATCATGGGTGATGGTCGCCCTTTTGGCGGGGTCTGCCCGCAGATTTGGCGATGTGGCGCGCCTAAGCCCGACAGTAAAATCCCGTATCCTAAGGATGTGTATCGCATCCGCGATCATGGGGGGCAGCCTGTGGTGTGTGGCAACCCTTGGGCAGGGCTATGCCGGCCAAGCCCCCATTCGGATCGCCTTGGCGCTGGGGTTAATCATCCTGGGCGTGGTGGTCTATGGCGCAGCCGGACGCAGATTGGGTGCGTTTGACGTGCACGACATCAAATCCAGCCTACGCCGCCGCGGCTAAGCCCGCATCAATCCCGCCGAATGGCCGCCAAAATGCGGCGCAATCCCCCAGGGGCCACGAAAAACGATACGCCAAACCCCACAACAAACGCCGCCAAATCGGCGATCCATGTTGCGTTGGAGCCAAATAGCATCCCAAACACCAACTGCACGCCCATCAACATGGCAATCAACGTAAACGCCTGCGCCTGCGGCCCTTGGCCCGCACGCAATGCCACCCAGTTCAGAAAAGAATAGGCCCCGATCAATCCATAAATTCCAACGAAACTGCCAAACAGCCATTGCGTATCAGGGGCAAACACCGAAAACGCCAAGGCACCTGCGATTGTTGATAGAAAATAGATCACCAAAATGGCCCATTCGGCAAACACCTGTCCAACCATACGTCCCATGGCCAACAACAATGCAATGGCAACCCCTGCCCCCACAGTGGACGCATTCACAAACGAATAGCTGACAAAACGGACCAATAATTCGGTCGGATATTGTCCCTGTTCTAACATCCACCCCAAAACCGCAGGCGTCAGCGCATAATCGCTGACCGCAGCATTGCGCCATCCGATGGCGGATGCGTCGCCCAAGATCCCCATATTTCCCAAAACGAAAATTACCTCGATCCCGGCGATAAAGACGAACAATCCCATAATGACCGACGGCATTGGGTTCAGGATAGGTTGGGGGCGATTTTGATCCATTGGGTCCTCTTGCTTGACGTGGTATGGCCCTAGGGTTAGACGGTTTGCAACAAAACTTCTAGTCGGAGAATATAGATGACTGATGCGGCGACCACAGACGTAAACGCCAAATTCACCCCGCGCGTGTTTTCCGGGATAAAACCATCGGGTGGTTTGACCTTGGGCAATTACCTAGGCGCGATCAAACGCTTTGTTGATATGCAGGGTGGCGATTTTGAAACCATCTATTGCGTGGTCGATCTGCATGCGATCACCGTTTGGCAGGATCCAACCGAATTGCGCAACACCACCCGCGAGGTTGCCGCAGGGTTCATCGCATCGGGCATCGATCCGGAACAATCTGTCCTGTTTAACCAATCCCAAGTCAGCCAACATGCCGAACTGGGATGGTTGTTTAACTGTGTGGCCCGTGTCGGCTGGATGAACCGCATGACACAGTTCAAAGACAAGGCGGGCAGCAATGCCGAAAAGGTATCTTTGGGCCTATATGCCTATCCATCCCTGATGGCGGCGGATATTTTGCTCTATCATGCGACCCATGTCCCTGTGGGCGAGGATCAAAAACAGCACGTCGAATTGACCCGCGATATTGCGCAGAAATTCAATCACGATTTCAAGGTGGATTTTTTCCCCGAAACAAACCCCGTCATCGAAGGCCCCGCAACGCGGGTTATGAACCTGCGCGATGGGGCCAAGAAAATGTCCAAATCCGGCGAAAGCGATATGGAACGCATCAACATGACCGATGATGCCGACACCATTGCCAAGAAATTCAAAAAGGCCAAGACCGATCCAGAACCACTGCCAGACACCTTGGACGGACTGGCAGGCCGACCCGAGGCACGCAATCTGGTCGATATTTACGCCGCCCTGTCCGATCAAACGTCCCAGCAGGTCATTGCCGAATATGCGGGGGCCGGTTGGGGCAAATTCAAACCCGCGCTGGCGGATTTGGCGGTCGACAAACTGGCCCCGATTTCCACGGAAATGTCGCGCCTGATGGCGGATCCAGCGGAAATCGATCGCATTCTGGCCCGCGGTGCAGAACGCGCACGCGCCATCGCGCAGCCCGTTTTGCAACAGGCCTATGACATTGTGGGGTTCGTGCGCTAACCTGCGCCGCCCCTTTGTTTATTTTTGCACATTAGCCCTGCATTTGCGGGGCTTTTGTTTATTTGCGCAATAGTTCAGGGTGTATATGAATTCACAACACCCCAAGGACACATAATGACACCCGTACATCCCCAAACCCGCATCGGACATATCCACCTAAAGGTATCAGACCTAGAGCGTGCCATCGCGTTTTATTCCGGCGTCTTGGGATTTGAGGTGACCCAACGCTATGGCAGGGGGGCCGCGTTTTTGTCGGCTGGTGGATATCACCACCACATCGGATTGAATACATGGGACAGTCTGGGCGCAGGCCCGGCCCCACAGGGGTACCCTGGCCTATATCACACCGCATTCCTGTATCCCGATCGCGCAAATCTGGCCGATGCCTTGCGACGGGTTGTGGCCGCGGGCATTCCAATTCAGGGGGCCGCCGATCATGGCGTCAGCGAAGCGATCTATATCAACGACCCCGACGGAAATGGCGTCGAATTATATCGGGACCGCCCCGAACACGAATGGCCACGCGATGCAGATGGCAATTTGCAAATGGTCAACGCGCCGCTAGACTTGGATGCGCTTTTGTCCGAGGCGCCCCAACCTTTAACTTGACACAGCTAGGGACCTGACGGCACACTGCCCCCTGCGAAATCGCTAAGAATGGGGACGCAGATGCGTAAATTTCTGGTCGTATTGGACGACAGTCGCGAATGTCTGAACGCGATGCGGTTTGCCGCCATGCGTGCGAAAAAATCAGGGGGCGGCGTGTCGATTTTGTCGGTGATCCCCCCGGATGAATTCAATCACTGGATCGGGGTTGGCGACATTATGCGCCAAGAGGCCCGCGAACGAATCGAGGCGCATTACGAGGTGTTCGCCAAATGGATGCGGGATCGGCAAAACATTAATCCCGAACTGCACATCCGCGAAGGCGAGGCCGTTACCGAAATCTTGGCACATATCGAATCTGACCCCGAAATTGGCATTCTGGTTTTAGGGGCGGGTATCGACAAAAAAGGCCCCGGCCCCCTGGTCAGCCAGTTATCAAAAAACGCAGGGACCCTGCCCTGCCCGATAACTATTGTGCCTGGCAATCTGACCAAAGACCAACTAGAAGCATTGACTTAGAACTATTCTAAGAACTTGACATTCTAGGGCGGCGCTTGCATATCTGTTGCAACTTGCGGAGGCAGCATCATGTTTATTCAAACCGAATCCACACCGAACCCGGCAACACTGAAATTCCTACCTGGCTTGACTGTGCTTGAGGATGGAACAGCTGATTTCCCATCCGCCGATGGGGCAGACGCATCACCCTTGGCGCAGCGCATATTTGCTGTGAACGGGGTCAGCGGCGTGTTCTTGGGGCGGGATTTTGTGACCGTGACCAAATTGGATGATGTCGACTGGGATCATATCAAACCATCGCTACTGGGCGCGATTATGGAACATTTCCAATCCGGTCAGCCTGCGTTGATCGGTGCAGGTGCTGCAGAACACGGCGATAACCACGATGGCGAAGATGCCGAAATCGTAGGCCAGATCAAAGAATTACTAGACACCCGCGTCCGCCCCGCAGTCGCCCAAGACGGCGGCGACATCACGTTTCATGGATTCGAAAAGGGCATCGTTTATCTGCAAATGAAAGGCGCCTGCGCGGGCTGCCCATCATCCACCATGACGTTGAAAATGGGCATCGAAAATCTGCTGCGCCATTACATCCCCGAAGTGGCCGAGGTGCGCCCCGTTGGCCTGTGACCCCGTCATAATCGCATTTGACACATCGGCCGCGCATTGCGCGGCCTCTGTTCTTGTGGGGGACCAAATTCGCGCCAGCATCGTGCGATCGATGGCCAAGGGCCAAGCAGAAACCATCCCGTTACTGTTGGATGATGTCCTAGAACAGGCGGGGCAAACTTGGAACACTGTCAACGCCATTGCCGTTGGAACGGGACCTGGTAATTTTACGGGGATCCGTATCTCGGTCTCGTTGGCGCGGGGCTTGGCACTGGCCCGCGCTCTTCCGGCGATTGGGGTCACGCAGTTTGATGCGGCATGGGCCACGGTTGACGCAAATGTGGTGGCCACGGTCAGCGCCCCCCGCGATCAGGTTTATTTTGCCGCACGTGATCAGGGCACAGATAGCGCCAAACTGGGCGCGCCGTGCGATGCTGCAGCATTGGGACTGCCCGTTTTACCGCCGTTGAACGCACAAACATTGGTCGAACACATCGCACAGGTCGGCCGCCACCGCCTGTTACAGGGCCACCCAAACAGCCGTCCGGTACCATTTTACATCAAACCCGCAGACGCAGCACCGTCACGCGACATTGTCCCCCAGCGATTGACATGACCCCCGAAAAAATGGCCGACCTGCACCACGAATCAGGACCTGACCAGCGACCTTGGACGGCCCAAGAATATGCCAGGGCGCTAGCTGATCCTAACTGTGTTGTTGTGACACAAACGACTGGTTTTGCCATTGGAACAGTTGTCATGGAGCAGGCCGAATTGCATATGATTATCGTCGATCAAAATGCCCGCCGCAGTGGCGTTGGACGCAGCCTCTTGGACCAGTTCCAACAGATCTGCATCAGCAAGGGTGCTGAAAGCATCGTATTAGAGGTCAGCACCGAAAATACAGTGGCCAAATCATTTTATTTGGCTCGTGGATTTCACCATGTTGGGACCCGAAAAAAGTATTATAAAACCCAAAATGGCGCATTTACTGATGCCCTTGTGTTATCAAAATCATTGAAATCAAACGAAAACCCAAGCTGACCTTGCGTCAGGTGAGAAAAACGGGTTGACCATTCGCCCAGATAACGTCCTAAATACCGTATCCAAAATTAAAAGAACCAGACTGAGTCTGTAATCTGTGGGAGAGAACCATGACATTTATGAAAAAATTGCTAGGCGCGACAACAGCGTTGGTTGTTGGCGCGGGCGCAGCGATTGCTGAACCTGCGTTGATTTTCGATTTGGGCGGCAAGTTCGACAAATCATTCAACGAAATGGCATTCACTGGCGCAAAGCGCTGGGCTGACGAAACAGGCAATTCATTCCGTGAAATCGAACTGCAATCCGAAGCGCAGCGTGAACAGGCTCTGCGTCGTTTCGCAGAAGCGGGCGCAAACCCAATCGTAATGGCGGGCTTTGCCTTTGCATCAGCGTTGGAAACCGTTGCGGATGAATATCCAGACACAAAATTCGCGATCATCGACATGGTCGTTGACAAACCAAACGTGCGTTCCGTTGTGTTCAACGAACACGAAGGGTCATATCTGGTCGGTATGATGGCGGCGCAAGCGTCGAAATCAGGCACCGTTGGGTTCATCGGTGGCATGGACATCCCGTTGATCCGTAAATTCGCCTGCGGCTATGTCCAAGGCGCCAAAGCGGTCAATCCAAATGCAACCGTCATTCAAAACATGACCGGCACAACACCTGCCGCATGGAACGACCCGGTCAAGGGATCTGAATTGACCAAAGCACAAATCGCCCAAGGCGCAGACGTTGTTTATGCAGCGGCAGGCGGAACAGGCGTTGGTGTTCTGCAAACCGCCGCAGACGAAGGCATTCTGTCCATCGGCGTCGACAGCAACCAAAACTATATGCACCCAGGTAAAGTTCTGACATCCATGATGAAACGCGTGGACAATGCCGTTTATGATGCCTTTACCCAAGGTGAGAATCTGGAAACAGGGTTTAACGTTATGGGTCTTTCCAATGGTGGCGTAGGCTACGCGATGGATGACAATAACGCATCCCTTGTCAGCGCAGATATGCAAGCCGCCGTTGACGCAGCCGCAGCTGCAATCGGGGCCGGCGAAATCACTGTGCATGACTACATGTCAGACAACAGCTGCCCAGTAGAATAAAAAATGGCAGCGGTGCAATCTCAGGGGCGACAGGAAACTGTCGCCCCAGCCATTGAGCTTGTTGGTATTTCAAAAGCCTTTGGCCCAGTTCAAGCAAACAAAGACATTTCAATTCGGGTAATGCCGGGAACCATCCATGGGATTATCGGCGAAAATGGTGCGGGCAAATCCACACTGATGTCCATTTTATATGGTTTTTACAAAGCGGACGCCGGCGAAATTTTCATCCATGGCAAGCGAACTCAAATTCCGGACAGCCAAGCCGCCATTTCAGCGGGCATTGGGATGGTCTTCCAACATTTTAAGTTGGTCCAGAATTTCAGCGTTCTGGAAAACATCATTCTTGGCGCAGAGGACGGCGCATTACTACGCCCGTCCTTGGGCAAAGCGCGCAAAATTTTGGCAGATTTGGCCGAGGAATACGAATTAGATGTTGATCCAGATGCGTTGATCCAAGATTTATCTGTGGGACATCAGCAACGGGTCGAAATCCTAAAAGCGCTGTATCGCCAGGCGGATATTTTGATCTTGGATGAACCCACCGGCGTTTTGACCCCATCCGAGGCGGACCAGTTGTTCCGCATTCTGGGCCGTCTGCGCGAAGAGGGTAAAACCATCATCCTAATCACGCATAAACTGCGCGAAATTATGGATATCACGAATACGGTGTCCGTGATGCGTCGTGGACAAATGACGGCAACGGTTAAGACGGCTGAAACCAATCCCGAACATCTGGCCGAATTGATGGTCGGCCGCAAAGTGTTGTTGCGCGTTGATAAACAACCCGCGCAACCGGGCGCACCGATCCTGGAAATTGAAAACCTGCGGGTTCGTGACGATGCAGGCGTAGAACGGATCAAGGGAATTTCCCTGTCCCTGCGCGCGGGCGAAGTGTTAGGGATCGCAGGCGTTGCAGGCAACGGGCAATCCGAATTGCTAGAGGTTCTGGGCGGTTACATGCCCGCCACCGGCACCCTGCGCATGATGGGATCAGAATTACCCCTGACTGGCCCCAACAGCGACGGCAAATCCCGCCGCGCCGCGGGCATTGCCCATGTTCCCGAAGATCGCCAAACCGAAGGTCTGGTCATGGATTTCATGGCCTGGGAAAATGTCGCCTTTGGCTATCATCGCAAGGACCGGTATCAATCCGGCATTTTGATGAACAACCGCGCGATTTATGCGGATGCGTCGGACAAAATGGAACGGTTTGATGTTCGTCCCCCCAACCCCAAACTCTCGGCCAAGAATTTTTCAGGCGGCAATCAACAAAAAATCGTCGTCGCCCGCGAAATCGAGGCAAATCCAGAGGTGTTGTTAATCGGACAGCCCACGCGGGGCGTGGACATCGGCGCGATTGAATTTATTCACAAACAAATCATTGAACTGCGCGATCAGGGCAAGGCGATTTTACTGGTGTCCGTTGAATTGGACGAAATCATGTCACTGTCTGACCGCATTGCCGTAATGTTTGACGGCCGCATCATGGGCGAACGTTTGCCAGATCAAACCAATGAAAAAGAATTGGGTATGATGATGGCCGGCATCGCAGAGGGGGCACAATAATGCAAAAAATGCCAGCTTGGGCAGACATTGTTCTGATCCCATTAATTTCATTGTTTTTAGCTGCTGCAATTTCAGGATTGGTGATCCTGGGCATCGGCGAAGACCCGGTGGCTGCCGTTAAAATGATGGTGTCCGGCGCGGTCGGGTCGACCTATGGTTGGGGCTATACGTTATATTACGCAACCAACTTTATGTTCACGGGCTTGGCCGTGGCTGTGGCGTTCCATGCGCGGATGTTTAACATCGGTGGCGAAGGACAGGCCATGCTGGGCGGTTTGGGCGTAGCTCTGGTCGCGCTTTATATCCCCTGGCCACATTGGACCGTGGCACTGATCGGCTGTAGCGTTGGGGCTGCCCTTTTGGGGGCCGCTTGGGCCTATGTTCCGGCTGTTTTGCAGGCCAAGCGTGGCAGCCATATCGTGATTACGACGATCATGTTCAATTTTATCGCGGCAGCTTTGTTGAATTATTTGTTGGTAAACATTTTGCGCCCGCCATCGTCGATGGACCCCGCGACCGCCAGTTTTCCAGCCAGCACACATTTGCCCACATTGCATGATTTGTTAACACCGCTTGGCATCAGCTTTTCCAAAGCGGCGCCCGCGAATGTTAGCTTGGTCGTCGCGCTGTTGGCTGCTGTGTTTGTGTGGTTGCTGATATGGCGCACGAAATTGGGCTATGAAATACGCGCCTTTGGCCAGTCAGAATCGGCGGCCAAATATGCGGGGATCAATCCGATCAAAATTACCGTGGTATCAATGCTGATTTCTGGTGGTTTGGCCGGAATGATGGCCATTAACACCACAATGGGTGAAAGTGAACGGTTGATTTTGAACATGACCGAAGGTGCTGGATTTATCGGCATCGCTGTGGCTCTGATGGGGCGCAGCCACCCGTTTGGCGTGGTATTGGCATCCATCCTGTTTGGGTTTTTGTACCAAGGCGGGGCAGAATTGGCGTTGTGGACATCCATCCCACGCGAATTGATTGTTGTGATCCAAGCTTTGGTCATTTTGTTCACGGGTGCGCTGGATAACATGGTGCGCGCGCCGTTGGAAAAAATGTTTATCAAACTGAACCGGAACAAGGGGTAAAGCCATGCAATTTTTTATCGACTTGTTAACCGTATCGGATTCGACATTACGTTTGGCAACACCACTGTTACTGGCCTGTCTTGCAGGGTTATTTTCAGAACGCGCCGGCATTTTCGACATCGGGCTAGAAGGCAAGATGTTAGCAGCCGCGTTTTTTTCAGCGGCCGTGGCATTTGTGTCGGGATCTGTGTTCTTGGGACTACTGGCGGGGATTGCAGCGTCTTTGGCGTTGTCTCTGCTGCATGGATTGGCCTCGATCACATTTCGCGGGAATCAATTGATTTCCGGCGTGGCCATCAATTTTTTGGCGGCAGGCATGACCGTATTGGTCGCCCAAAGCTGGTTCCAGCAAGGCGGCCGAACCCCGTCGTTGTTTGGGGGCGCACGATTTGAATCGCTGGACCTGCCCTTTACCAATGCGCTTGCGGGTCTGCCATTTCTGGGGCCCATCTATGCGGAATTGATTTCAGGGCATTCGATTTTGGTTTATCTGGCACTGGCATGCGTACCAGCGTCCTGGTGGGTTCTGTACCGCACCCGCTTTGGCCTGCGGCTGCGCGCCGTCGGAGAAGCGCCCGAAGCGGTCGACACCGCGGGCATTTCTGTGGTTGGACTGCGTTATAGCGCCGTGATGATCTGCGGCGTGTTGTGCGGTATTGCAGGCGCCTATATGGCGACGGCATTACAGGCCGGGTTCGTCAAAGATATGACCGCTGGGCGCGGCTATATCGCGCTTGCCGCTCTGATTTTTGCCAAATGGCGGCCTTGGTATGCGCTGTATTCTTGTTTGCTGTTCGGGTTTTTGCAGGCTTTGGCGTTGCGTCCTGACCTGATCGAAAAATACCTAGGGTTCCATGTCCAGGTGCAATTGCTAGATGCTCTGCCCTATGTTCTGACGGTGATCATCCTGGCCGGGTTTGTTGGCAAAGCCATCCCCCCCCGCGCCGGCGGCGAACCCTATGTAAAAGAACGATAGATAACATCTAGGCCTGCGACAAAATTACGCCGCAGGCCTTGCTTTTTCGATCCAGACTGCGATAGATCATATATGCAGTTTTACCTACCCATAGCAGAAGTATCGGTGAACATTTTCCTGGTCCTTGGACTGGGGGGAATCGTTGGCATTCTGTCGGGTATGTTTGGCGTTGGTGGGGGGTTTTTGTTGACCCCTCTTTTGTTTTTTATTGGCATCCCGCCGGCCGTCGCGGTGGCCACGCAATCCACGCAAATTGTAGCATCGTCCATTTCCGGAGTTTTGGCGCATTTACAGCGTAAAACCGTCGATTTCAAAATGGGGTCGATATTGGTGATCGGCGGTTTGATCGGCGCCGGACTGGGTGTTATATTATTTAATTACCTGAAATCACTGGGTCAGGTCGATCTGCTGGTTCGCCTATGTTATGTGGTGTTCTTGGGCGTCATCGGTGGGCTGATGTTTATCGAAAGTCTGCGCGCCATGCGCCGCCAAAAACAGGGCTATACCCCTGCCCCACGCCGCAAACGGGGTTTGGTGGAAACGCTGCCATTCAAAATGCGGTTTCGAACATCTGGCCTGTATATCTCGGTGATCCCCCCTTTGATCGTCGGATTATGCGTGGGCGTCCTATCGGCCATCATGGGCGTTGGCGGGGGATTTATCATGATCCCCGCAATGATTTATGTCCTGCATATGCCGACCAAGGTTGTTGTGGGAACATCCCTGTATCAGATCATTTTTGTAACTGCATTCACCACCATCCTGCATTCCGTCACCAGCCAGACGGTGGACGTGGTTTTGGCGATATTGTTATTACTGGGTGCGGTGATCGGCGCACAATTTGGCACACAAATCGGGGCAAGGCTTAAGGCGGAACAGCTGCGGATATTGTTGGCCACTATGGTATTACTGGTTTGTTTCAAAATCGCATTGGAACTACTGATTGAACCTACAGAGCTGTATTCGATCAGTCGCGTGGCCATCCTGCCATGATCCGTATTGTTTGCGCCCTGATCCTGTTCCTTGCATCCGCAGCGCAGGCGGAAAATATCGTTTTGGGCATGAACCATGACGAAGTCAAAATTACCGCAAATTTTGACGGATCGGAAATCTTGATTTTTGGTGCGATCAAACGCGATGCACCGCAGGCGCAGGGCGCATTGGGCGTGATCGTGACCATCGTTGGCCCCAATGAACGCGTCAAGGTACGTCGCAAGGAACGCAAATTCGGGATCTGGATGAATACCGACGAAATCGAAGTTGACGCAGCGCCCAGTTTCTATGCTGTCGCCACATCGATGGCATGGGGCGACATTATTTCCGATACCGAGGATCTGCGCCATCGCATATCCATTCCCCGTGCCATCCGTGCAGTGGACACCCGCGTGACGGATACGGACCTGTTTAATGACGCGCTAAAACGCATTCGTGAATCGCAGGGCAAATACGGGATCTATGAAAATGGTGTGATTTTGGACCAAGACACGCTGTTTCAAACACGCATCCCCATGCCGGCCAATTTGACGGCGGGCGATTACAAAACACGCATTTTTTTGACGCGCGACCGGCAGGTTGTTTCAAATTTTGAAACGGTCATCGATGTCCGCAAAGTGGGGATCGAAGAATTCCTATACACCCTGGCGCATGAACAGCCGTTTTTATATGCGCTAATGTCCTTGGCCATTGCGGTTGTGGCAGGATGGGGTGCGTCAGCATTTTTCCGCATGCTGCGCACCCAGTGATGTCACCGCGGCGCCATGCGAATGGCACCGTCCAGTCGAATTGTTTCGCCGTTCAGCATATCGTTTTCGAAAATATGACAGACCATTTTCGCATATTCAGCCGGATGGCCCAGTCGTGACGGGAACGGCACCTGTTGGCCCAGCGATTCCTGAACCTCTTGCGGTAATGATTCCAGCAGTGGGGTTAGAAACAAACCGGGTGCGATGGACATAACACGCACGCCCGTTTGTGCCAAATCGCGCGCCATCGGCAGGGTCATGCCAACAATGCCACCCTTGGATGCGGCATAGGCCACCTGCCCAATTTGCCCGTCATAGGCGGCCACGGACGCGGTGTTGACAATCACCCCCCGCGCGCCATCTGCCGTTAGCGGGTCGTTGCGTGTCATCCACATCGCCGCCTGCGAGGCCACGTTAAAGGTGCCGATCAAGTTGACGGAAATCACTTTGGAAAACAAACCTGCGTCATGGGCCTGATCACGCGATACGGTTTTGGCAGCTGGGCCGATACCGGCGCAATTCACTGCCAAATGTAATCCGCCGTCCTGCGCCACCTTGGCGACGGATGCCGCGACCTGATCAGAATTGGTCACATCGACCTGTTCGAAGCGGGCCCCTGTTTCTGCGACCACCTGTTCAGCCGCGTCTGCGTTCATATCGAATATGGTGACACGCACACCCTTGGCAGATAACGCGCGCACTGTGGACGCGCCCAGCCCCGATGCACCCCCTGTTACAATCGCAACTGTTTTTTCGGAAAACTCCATGCCTATGCCTCTTGCTTGGGAAATTGGGGGGATATTAGAACGGGGTTTGCAAAATGTGCATGTGACCCTACGTCACGAAAAAGAGATTGTTATTTTTGTCCCCTTGTTTGAATATGCCACCATGACACAGACAGCCCCAGACCACCGATCCGATTTTTTCGATTTCCAAACACTGGACACACGGTGGATGGATAATGACGCCTATGGCCATATGAATAATGTTGTGCATTATTCGCTGATAGACACGGCCGTCACGAATTGGCAGCGCGCGCGTGGATTTTTCGATCTGACGGATGTGCAATTTTTCGTGGTGGAAAGCGGCTGCAAATATCTGGCACAGGCGGCCTATCCCGACACAATCCATCTGGGGCTATGCGTGACGCATATCGGGCGCACATCTTGGCGCTATGATGTTGGACTGTTTCGCAATGATGATGATCGCGCCTTTGCGCTTGGGTTTTTCGCGCAGGTCCAAGTGGACGCGAAAACACAACGCCCCACACCGATGGGGGCATTGGTGTTGGATCATCTAAAATCTGTTCAGCGCAGGTAAACTCCTAGGCCCAGCGTGGTTTGGTTTTGCCTAAAAACGATGCAATCCCGTGTGCCGCCTCTTCTGTTTCCCAGGTGTCGGCAAGGCGCGTGATGGTGTCATCGATGACAGCCGCATCAATTCGCGGCCCCAAGGATCGCGCCAAGGCCTTGGACGCGGCAACCGCACCAGGTGCCACCGACAGATATGGTTTAATTTCATCGCCTATGCGCTGATCCAACTGATCGGGTTCCACCACATCACTGACCAAACCCAATGTCATGGCTTGATCGGCCGGAAACACACGTGACGACATAAACACATGGCGCGCATTGCGTTCGCCCATTTTCGCCAACACATAGGGGCTGATCGTTGCGGGGATCAAACCTAATCGCGTTTCGGTAAAGGCAAATTTGGTACCCTGCGCCGCGATGACCACATCACACACACTACACAGCCCAACCCCACCGCCAAAGGCACCACCATGCACGCGCCCAATCACAGGCTGGGGCAAGGTGTTCAGCGCAAATAGCATATCGGCCAATTTTCGCGCCTCGCGCATGCGTTGATCGCGATCGGCCTCGATTTGTTGTTGCATCCACCCCAAATCGGCACCCGCACAGAATACATCCCCCTGCCCAGATAGGATCACGGCGCGCATGCTGCTGTCGGCAGACACGGTCGCGGCAAATTGCGTCAATTCCGCAATCATTTTCCCTGACATTGCGTTGCGTTTTTCGGGGCGGGCCAATGCGACAGACACCACGCCGGCATCATCACGCGTCACCGCTAATGTTTCAAACGTGTTCATCATGCGCGTAATCCTTTCGCAAAGGTTGCGACCTGGGCCAATCGTTCACGGTCGATGCCCGTTTCAAACCCTTGGGCCTGTAAAAAATCGACCACCTGTTCTGTCGCAACATTGCCCTGCGCACCGGGGGCATAGGGGCAGCCGCCCAAGCCGCCCACAGCCGCATCAAACGCCCGCAGACCCATATCCAGTGACACGGCAATATTTTCAATCGCCCGGCCCTGGGTTTCGTGGAAATGCCCCGCCAATTGGTCGGCATTAATATCGGCCAAAACGGTATCCAACATCGCGCGGGTGGTGTCTGGGGTGGCCGCCCCAATCGTATCACCCAAGGACACCTGATAACAGCCCATATCCATCAGCTGCGCAGCCACCTGCGCCACGGATTTTGGCGCGACCGCCCCGTCATAGGGGCAATTGGTGACACATGATACATATCCGCGCACACGCAGACCCGCAGATTTCGCTGCGGTCATGACAGGCTGAAATCGATGAATACTCTCGGCGATGGAACAATTGATATTGGCTTTGCTGAACCCTTCGGATGCGGATGCGAAAATGGCCACCTCGTCCGCACCAGCGGCCAATGCGTTTTCAAACCCACGTTCATTCGGGGTCAGCGCCGCATAAACCACATTCGTTTTGCGTGAAATGCCCGCCAGGACCTGCGCAGCGTCTGCCATTTGGGGCACCCATTTAGGGCTGACAAAGCTGGTGACTTCGATATTTCGAAACCCGCAATCGGACAGTTTGTCAACCAATGCGACCTTGTCCGCCGTTGCAATCAGCGTGCGTTCATTTTGCAGGCCATCACGCGGCCCCATTTCATAAAGTGTTACAAAATCTGACATATCTTCCCCTTTGGCAGCAGATTACACCGATGCCCCCGCAACGCAAGGCTCATAAAAAATCAATCTGGACCCCCATTGCCTTTGGGCTAAATGTGGATATGGATAAGATAATTCAGGTCCTAAGCAAGGTTTCAAGATGTCCGACCCTATTTCAAATATTTTGCCCGCGATCCGCGAACGGTTTGCCCATGTTGACAGCTGTCCTTTTACGGGGGATCGGGTGTTTTTCGAAAATGCCGGCGGGGCCTTGACCCTGAAATCCGTGGTAGAGACATCCGCCAAATTCGCGGCGATCCCCGATAATCAGGGGCGCGATAACGCCGCGTCCCATGCCCTGGTAGATATCATAAAACAGGCAAAGGCAGACGCCGCCGATTTATTTGGCACCCAAAGCGGCCAATTTTTCGTCGGCGAAAGCGGCACCGAGTTGTTGTTCCGGTTGATACGCACAGCAACGGTTGGGGCCCCGGACGGGGGCCATGTGGTTGGATCCACCTTTGAACACCCCGCGACCCGCAGTGCATTGCAACATTGGGCCAAGGTGTCAGATCGCCCGTATTTGACCGTGGACCACGATAATGAAACCGGTCTGGTCACGCCGCAGGCCTATGCGGATGTGGTCAATCACAATACCCGTGTGGCCACCATTTTGCATGCCTCGCCCGTCACGGGTATGGGGGTTGATTTGGCCGGGATCGTGGCCGCCATCCGCGCCGCATCACCCGATTGTTTTATCATCGTGGACGGCGTGCAAAACGCGGCCCATGGCACATTGGACATCGACAGCTATGATATCGATGGCTATGCTATTTCACCCTATAAAATGTTTTCACGCCACGGGTATGGTTTTGCATGGGTCTCGGACCGATTGACCGCATTGGATCATGAATGCCTGATCGGGGGGCCCGCCCAAAACTGGGAATTGGGCACGCGCGATACGGGCAGCTATGCCACAATGTCCGATGTGGTCAATTATCTGGATTGGCTAGGCGCCCAAGTGGCCCCATCCGACAACCGCCGTGACCGTTTGGTGGGCGCAGGCCGCGCCATTTTGGCCTATGAAACCCAATTGACCGATGCCATGATCCACGGGATCGGCAACCTTAAGGGGTTGAAAGATATCGAGAATGTCGAAATCATCGGCGGCACGGACAACCCTGCACGCAAAGGATTGGTGTCCTTTCGCATCACAGGCCGTCCATCCGCGGAATTGGTCACCGCACTGAATGAACGCGGCATCCGCACCCACACACGCAAAGCGGACCATTATTCCGGCGGCATCCTAAATCCGTTGGGCTGGTCAGATTGTGTGCGCGTGTCCATGTGCCACTATAATTCCATGGACGAAATTCGCGCATTTTTAACCGCAATGCAGGATATCGCCTAAACCGGTTTGATCCAGAATTGTAAGGATTTGCCCGTTTGTTCGGGCTGATCCACGTCTTTCCAGTGAAACTGCGCGGTCACACCCGTCAGTTTTTCATATCCCCGCTTGGTCCAGAACGGGTCCAACGGGCGATATGATTTGGGTCGCAGGGGATGATCATCGGGACGAATGACACCGCAAAAGGTGACATAATCAAACCCCAATTTGCGCGCATGTGCTTCGCGATATTCGAAAAAGGCGTGGCCAATTCCCTGCCCGCGATATTCAGGCAACAACACGGATTCGGCACAATAAAACAGGTCGTTCAAATCATAGTCGATCTGTGCAAATGCATCTGCAAAATCTTGGGCATGGTCAGCCATCGGCGTGCCGGTTGATGCGCCCACCAGCCGATCGCCGTCAAAGGCCCCCACCAAAATCGCATCATTACTGTCGCGATAGGTTTGCAGATAGCCCCGTTCATAGTCGATATCGCCGTCATATAGATAGGGCCAATCGCGAAACACAGAAATCCGCAACGCGGCCACATCATCCAAAACGGCCGTCAGCGCATCACCGGTTAAAACACGCAGGTCAATCATGACACCTGCGCGATCCAATCAGATAGATTGTAATAGGTGACAACGCGGGTGATTTTCCCATCACTCAGCGAAAAAAACGATCCCGCCGGCAAACGATAGGTTTGCCCCTGCGCGACAGGCAAATCGCCATCGGTTTTCAGATAGGTGCCATTCACGATGAATTCAGCCGCACCACGGGTTTGATCGGCATTTGAAAACACCACAATATCGGTCAGTTTTTCGCGGTAACACACATTCATATGCGCACAAAAAGCGGCAAATTTTTCCTTGCCGATCCGAATCTGACCTTCGTTCACATGATGCGCCACATCGTCGGATAAACAGTCTAACATGCCCTCAACGTCACCTGCGTTGAACGCGTTGAAATAGGTTTCGATAATCTGCATCCTAATCCCCCTGCGGTGTGCCCCAGCGTGCAATCAATTGTTCCGCGATTTGATCGCGGGTTTGTCGATAGGCATTTAATTTGGTTTCGCGGGTTTCCCCTAGCCCAGTTGGGTCCATAATTGGCCAATATTCGACATCTAGGTGAAAAAATCGGGTCAATTCCAATGCGCGGCGCTGGCTGGCTGGTGATAGCGCAATGATTAAATCAAAGGATGATAAATCATCCCCCCATTGTTCCATTTCGTCGAAACTGCGCGACCTGTGACGTGACAGTTCAACGCCAATTTCCTGACACACGGCAATGGAAAACCCGTCGATTTCCAGATCATTCATGACGCCAACGGATTGAACATAGGTGTCAGTGCCGTAAAATTTCTTCATGATCCCTTCGGCCATAGGGGATCGGACCGCATTGTGGTCGCAGCAAAACAGGACAGATTGTGGCATGTCCCGCAACACGTTCAACCCCCGAAATGTAGAACACAAATCAGGGTGAACAACCGGCGTGCCGTGTCATTATCAACAATGGCCTTACCCTCTAGCCGTTCGGCCAAAACGCGCGCGCCTTCGTTATGGATGCCGCGGCGGGCCATATCAATCGTTTCGATTTGACTAGGAGGCATGTTTTTAACCGCGTCATAATAGCTTTCGCAGATGGCCCAGTAATCCTTTACAACTTGACGAAAGGGCGACAGCGACAGATGGAATTCAACGGCACGTTCACCGGTTTCAGTCGCAATATCGAACACCAGCCGCTTTTCGCGGATGGACAGCGCAACTTTGTACGGACCGGCGGGCACGATGCGATCATCGCGTTTGGGCAGGTCGAATGTGTTATCCTCAAGCAGATCAAAAATCGCCACGCGCCGTTCCTGTTCGATCTCAGGCGTGGGCGGCGGTAAGTTACGATCATCAAGGTCGATATGTGCAATACGGCTCATGTTTCAATTCCAATCTGGATATCAGCTAAACCCAACCCACGCAGGAATACAATGCATCCCGCATGCCAAAACATAGATTTAGCGATTTAATTTTTGCAAACGTGCCGTCACGGACAAACCATGGGCCTGCAAACTCTCGGATGTGGCCAATGTTTCTGCCGCAGGCCCAATGGCACGCAGCGCATCCGGCGTCATCCGCGCCAATGTTGTGCGTTTGACAAAATCCATCACTGACAGGCCGCTGGAAAACCGTGCTGAACGCGCAGTTGGCAAGACGTGATTTGGGCCACCCACATAATCGCCAATCGCCTCGGGCGTCCATGCCCCCAAGAAAATGGCACCGGCGTGGGTGATTTGTTGACTATAGCCCACAGGATCGGCCACGCATAATTCCAAATGTTCGGGCGCAATACGATCTGACAGCTGTGCAGCCACGTCCAGATCCGGCACCGTGATCACCGCGCCATAATCGCGCCAACTGGGGCCCGCGATGTCGCGTCGGTCCAGCGTTTGCAAATGTTTGTCCACGGCCTGCGCCACCTGATGGCCGAATTCGGCATCATCCGTGATCAGGATCGATTGCGCGCTTTCGTCATGTTCGGCCTGACTAAGCAGGTCCAGCGCGATCCAATCGGGATCATTGTCACCATCCGCGATCACCAAAATTTCCGATGGACCCGCGATCATATCAATGCCTACCTTGCCAAACACGCGCCGTTTCGCCGCCGCAACAAAGGCGTTGCCAGGCCCCGTAATTTTATCAACCGGTGCGATGGTTTGCGTGCCATAGGCCAGCGCCGCAATCGCCTGCGCGCCGCCAATACGGTACACTTCGTCAACACCTGCCAATTTCGCAGCCAGCAACACCAATGGGTTACAAATGCCATCGGGGGTGGGCACCGTAATGGCCAGACGCTGAACGCCCGCAACCTTGGCTGGAATGGCATTCATCAACACCGATGACGGATAGCTGGCCAATCCCCCCGGCACATACAGGCCCGCCGCGGAAACAGGGGTCCAGCGCCAGCCCAATTCCGCGCCGATTTCATCGGTCCAATAGGCGTCGCTGGGCATTTGCCGTTCGTGATAGGCACGGATGCGATCCGCGGCCATTTCCAACGCGGCGCGATCAACGGCAGATACCTTGGCAATTTCTGCGTCGATTTCATGTGCGCTAAACCGCAATCGATCCGCTGTAATGTTCATTCGGTCGAATTTCGCTGTTAATTCCAAAACAGCCGTATCGCCATGGGCGCGCACATCGGCAATAATCCCTGCGACGATATCATCGACATCGGGGCTGTCTTCGCGTTTGGCGGACAACAATTGCTGAAACTGGGTTTCAAATTCGGGATCTTGGGCGTTCAGAAATACGGGCATGTCACATCGCTTTCGTTGATGGGTCAGGCATACAAGCCCTGCCGCCCCATCACAAGACCAAGGTCACAGATTATGTTGCGGCACGTTGCCCGAGGGCGCGATATAGGGCCGCGTTACATCGCGCAGCGTGACATCAAGTGCGTCAACATTGGCGCGAATGGCACCATCGCCGGCCAATGTGATCGTCAAGGCCCCCGCACCATCCGCAACACCATCAAAGTCCAGCGACAGAATCGACAGGATCACATCTGCATCACGCGGATTGACCCCCTGCGATGCAACGCCGTTTACATCATTGATCACAACCAAGGACTGCACACGTTCGACGGGGCGGCGTTGTGATTTGGCCTGATCCACATCTTCCCAACGGAAACGATTGACCAACAGCGCCAATTTGCGATCGCGGCGCAACCATTTGATTTCTGTGGCAGGCAAAACCGCATCCTGGACCAGCGCAGAAATCACGCCCAGATCATCCGCATCCAAGGCCCCCAGATTGACAGGGCGTTCTGCGCCATCAGAAAATTCAGCGTCCATCATTATTCAGACACCCGTTCAACATGGGCCCCAACAGCTGACAGTTTTTCAACCAGTTTTTCATAGCCACGATCCAGGTGATACACTCGGCTAACCTTGGTTTCCCCCTCGGCCGCCAGACCGGCCAAAATCAAGGACACAGAGGCGCGCAAGTCTGTCGCCATCACAGGCGCACCCTTTAATTTGGCAACGCCTGTTACCTTGGCCGTGCCACCATGGACGTCGATATTGGCCCCCATACGCATCAATTCCGGCGCATGCATAAATCGGTTTTCGAAAATGGTTTCTTCTAGATTTGACACACCTTTGGCGGTGCACAGCATTGCCATCATCTGTGCCTGCAGATCGGTTGGGAATCCGGGGAACACCTCGGTTTTGACGTCAACTGCATGGATATCGCCGCCGGTCCGTGTGACACGAATCCCATTTTCCGTTTCGCTGACATCAATGCCCGCGTCATGTAATTTATCGACGAATGCCTGCAGCAAATCAAATCGACCACCCAAGCATTCAACCGTGCCCCCCGCGATGGCAGGCGCCAGCATATAGGTGCCCAATTCGATCCGATCCACCACAACAGGATGCGTGGCACCGTTCAATCGGTCCACGCCCTGGATGGTGATTTCTGACGTGCCCTCGCCGTCGATCTGGGCGCCCATTTTGCGCAGACAGTGGACCAAATCAACGATTTCGGGTTCACGCGCTGCGTTTTTCAAGACAGACGTTCCCTTGGCCAAGGTCGCCGCCATGACAAAGTTTTCGGTCGCCCCGACCGAGGCAAAGCGCATTTCGTGCACAGCCCCCTTTAATCGGCCGCCCGCGACCTTGGCGTGCAGATACCCATCGCGCAGGTCAATCTCTGCACCCAATGATTCCAGCGCGGAAATATGCAAATCCATCGGCCGCGCCCCAATCGCACAGCCCCCGGGCAGCGATACGACCGCTTGCCCCGCCCGCGCCAAGAGCGGACCCAAGACCAGATTCGACGCGCGCATTTTCCGCACGATGTCATAATCGGCAGTCAGATTGTTCAAATCATGCGACGACATAGCCAAGACCAAACCGTCATTCAGGCTGCTGACCTCAGCCCCGAGGGATGCCAGCAATGTGGACATGGTTTTGATATCGGACAACCGCGGTGCATTGGTCAATGTCAGCGGCTCTTCACTGAGCAATGTAGCGGGCATCAGAGTCAAACAGGCGTTTTTTGCCCCTGCAATCGGAATCTGTCCGTTCAGTGGGCCATTGCCTCTGACTAAAATCGAATCCATTTATTCGTTCCCTTTCGCCTCATCACTTTGCACAGTGTCTTGCGCGCGCGCTTTGGCCTGCGCTTTACGCTTGGCCATGTTCGCTTTTAACGCGGCTTTCAACCGATCATCGCGGTTTTTTGCTGTTTTTTGTGGGTTTGTGTTTATTTTACTGCTCGTCATGGATTATCTTTACAATAATGCGGAAAAAGCGTCCAGATTAGTCTTGCACATTGGCGAAATTCCGTCTAATCAGCGGCCCACAGAGTGCTGCTGTAGCTCAGTGGTAGAGCACTCCCTTGGTAAGGGAGAGGTCGGTAGTTCAATCCTACTCAGCAGCACCATTTTTCCCATCGTTTTCGACACACATTTAACGGCTCTATGCCTTGATGGTTTCTAATTATCGTACCATTCACAGCCATATCCGCCATCATCCATGGGGGTGCATGTAAAATGATTCATGATCGTGTCGGATAAAAGGAAATCGTTTATTTTGCGAACGCATTTGGTCGCGGATGACACTGTGTCATAGCCGCTGCCTTGCACGGCCACCTCACAGCTGACCTGATACCCGCTGGCAAATCCTGCACCCAACCATGATGTGTTGCCGCATTCCCATAACAATATATCCTCGATGCAATTTCCGTCCAAACAGACCTGAAATCGGCGCAATGGACCTGATAAATCGTCGTTATTGTAACACCCCGCCCCAACCAGCGTCGGCACGCAAGAAAGCGCCGCGAACATAAACATTTTCAACATGATCACTAAAACCTATCCAACAAAATTATGATCAAGTGAACCATGTTCGATGCACCAAAACAACAAAAACCACCGCTGACGCATCGGCGATGGTTTTCCGGTCAGGTCCAGTTGCGTTACAGCTGTTTGGCTGCTTGCACCACAATATCATCCAATTCTGACGCACCATTTGCGGCAATATAATCCTTTAACCGTTGCCGCATGCCCGGTTCCCAAAAATCGCGCAGATGTGCGGCGACCTTGTCCGACTGATCTGTGCCGGGTTGGGTTTTGAAAAACGTGGCAATTTGATTGGCCATGCGGATCATTTTTTCGGGGGCCATGTTAGCTGTTTCCTTCTAGTCGGTGTGGATGGGCAAAACACACGGTTTGCCCCGCGCGCGTGATGGCGCACAATGTAATGTTCGCAGATTGCGCAAGGTCCAGCGCATGTGATGTCGGGGTTGATACCGCGATGATCATGCCACACCCCGCAAGTGCCGTTTTTTGCACCATTTCAACGGAAACCCGTGACGTTAACACAATGGCCCCCGTTGCCGGATCAACGCCTGACTGTCGCAATGCGCCAATCAATTTATCCAGCGCATTGTGGCGGCCCACATCTTCGCGCACGATGGTGATCCCGTGATCCCGCGTCAAGAATCCAGCCGCGTGGACACCATGTGTTACATCATGCAGAGGCTGTTGGCATTGCAAATCATCACAGGCCGATACAATCAGATCCGCTGGAAAATGGGCCGTATCATCGCCAACCCGTGGCAAAGTTCGAACCGCCTGATCCAGACTGTCAATTCCGCACAAACCACACCCTACAGGTCCCGCCATCGCACGTCGGCGGGCCAAAAATGGCTGGGCGGTTTCTTCGGTCAACCAAAACTGTGCCTCAACCCCGTTTGGATGATCGATGATGTCCAAGGATTCGATCTGCGCCATGTCGCTCAGGATCCCTTCGGTCAGGGCAAAGCCAATGGCGAAATCGCGCAGGTTGTCCGGTGTGGCCATCATCACGGCATGTGTTGTGCCATTTACGGACACCGCAACAGCCGTTTCATTCGGCACATCATATGCAACGGTGGCTTGCCCATCAGATGTGATGGACAAGCCCTGCGCCAGAACACTGGGCGCACGTGTCATGGTTTATTCCGCCGCGGGCAGGATACGCCGCGACTGGGCCGCTTGGGCGTTGTATTGCTCTTGCCAATCAGTTGGGCCGTTTGACGGGCTGACCTGAACGGCCGTCACCTTATATTCGGGGCAGTTGGTTGCCCAATCTGAATAATCGGTGGTAATCACATTGGCCTGCGTATCTGGGTGGTGGAATGTGGTATACACAACCCCCGGCGCCACACGGTCGGTAATTTTTGCCCGCAATGTGGTTTCGCCTGACCGTGATGCCAGTTTGATGAAATCGCCATCATTGATGCCGCGATTTTCCGCGTCATGGGGATGAATTTCCAACACGTCCTGATCATGCCAAACAACGTTATCGGTGCGACGCGTTTGTGCGCCGACGTTATACTGCGACAAAATCCGCCCCGTGGTCAGCAACAATGGGAACCGTGGACCCGTGCGTTCGTCGGTGGCCACATATTCGGTGACAATAAACCGCCCCTTGCCGCGCACAAATCCATCGACGTGCATCAATGGTGTACCATCGGGGGTGTTATCGTTACAAGGCCACTGAACCGATCCCTTTTGCTCAAGCAGATCATAGGTGACATTGGCGAATGACGGTGTGGTTGCCGCAATTTCCGCCATGATTTCGCTGGGGTGGGTGTAATTCCATCCCGCGCCCATGGCGTTGGCCAACATCTGGGTGATTTCCCAATCGGCATAGCCATTGCGCGGGGCCATCACGCGGCGTACGCGGTTGATCCGGCGTTCGGCGTTGGTAAATGTGCCATCCTTTTCCAAGAACGTCGATCCGGGCAGGAACACATGCGCATAGTTCGCGGTTTCATTCAAGAACAGATCATGCACGATCACGCATTCCATCGCGGCCAGACCTGCGGCCACATGTTTGGTATCGGGGTCAGATTGCAAGATATCTTCACCCTGACAATACAGCGCCTTGAACGTGCCATCAACGGCGGCATCCAACATGTTTGGAATGCGCAGACCGGGTTCAGGATCAATTTCAACGCCCCAAGCCGTTTCGAAAATATTGCGCACCTCGGGCAATTTGACATGGCGATAGCCGGGCAATTCGTGGGGGAACGACCCCATGTCACACGACCCCTGCACGTTATTTTGCCCGCGCAATGGGTTCACACCCACGCCACGGCGGCCAATGTTGCCTGTCAGCATGGCCAGGTTGGCAATCCCCATAACGGTCGTGGACCCTTGGCTATGTTCGGTCACGCCCAGGCCATAGTAAATCGCACCATTGCCACCTGTCGCAAACAAACGCGCCGCGGCACGCAATTCAGCGGCGGGGACACCCGTCAACAATTCGGTGGCCTCGGGGCTGTGGCGATCTTGGGATACGAATTCGGCGTATTCTTGGAATTCGTTCCAGTCACAGCGGGTCTGAATGAACTCTTGGTCCATCAAACCTTCGGTCACGATGGTATGGGCCAATGCGGTCACGACGGCCACGTTGGTGCCGGGCTGCAGTTGCAGGTGATGCGATGCCGCAATATGCGCCGATTTCACCAAATCAATGCGGCGTGGGTCGATCACGATCAATTTCGCCCCTGCGCGCAGACGTTTTTTCAAACGCGACGCAAAAACAGGGTGACCATCGGTTGGGTTGGCCCCAATGACAATGACAACATCCGTATGTTCCACGCTGTCAAAATCCTGCGTCCCAGCGGATGTACCAAATGTTTGGCCCAAACCGTAACCGGTGGGCGAATGGCACACGCGGGCGCAGGTGTCTGTGTTGTTGTTTTTGAACACCGCGCGGGTCAGTTTTTGCACCAAAAACGTCTCTTCGTTGGTGCAGCGGCTGGATGTAATCACACCTGTCGATTTGCGACCGTATTTTTCGGTAATGCCGCGCAGTTTATCCGCGGTGAATGTCAGGGCTTCGTCCCATGATACCTCGCGCCAAGGTTCGTCAATGCTGTCACGGATCATCGGGTTCAAGATGCGGTCTTTGTGGTTGGCATATCCATAGGCAAAGCGCCCTTTGACGCAGGAATGACCGCGGTTCGCTTTGCCGTTTTTGAACGGCACCATGCGCACCAACTGGTCGCCCTGCATTTCCGCCTTGAACGAACAGCCCACCCCGCAATAGGCACAGGTTGTCACCACGGATCGTTCCGGCGTTCCCAGTTCGATCACTGATTTTTCCTGCAATGTGGCCGTTGGACAGGCCTGCACACAGGCCCCACAGCTGACACAATCCGATGTCAGGAAATTATCCAGTGGCCCACCGGGCGACACACGGCTGTCAAACCCGCGCCCTTCGATGGTTAGGGCAAAGGTGCCCTGCACCTCTTCGCAGGCGCGCACACAGCGGTTACAGACGATACATTTTGACGGATCATATGTGAAATATGGGTTGCTGTCGTCTTTGCATTGCCATTCTGGATTGGCTTGGCCAGATGTGTTGCGCACGGCGAAATGGTTGGCCAATTCACCACCCTCGGGCGCCTGATACCGCACATCACGCAGGCCCACGGCCCCCGCCATATCCTGCAGTTCGCAATCGCCGTTTGCCGCACAGGTCAAACAATCCAGCGGGTGATCAGAAATATAAAGCTCCATCACGCCTTTGCGGATTTTGCGGATTTTTTCCGACTGCGTATGCACCACCATGCCCGGGGCCACTGGTGTTGTGCAGGACGCAGGTGTGCCCCGACGCCCTTCGATTTCGACGACACACAACCGGCAGGATCCAAATGCCTCAAGGTTGTCTGATGCGCATAGCTTGGGCACCTGAATATCGGCCAGGGCCGCCGCACGCATCACAGATGTCCCTGCGGGGACAGTCACATCAAACCCATCGATGGTTAATGTTACCGGTTCACCATGGGCCGCGGGGGTGCCCAGATCACGATCATCATCCCAAGGAATTATAAAATCTTTCATTCTGCGGCCTCTTTATGGGTAGCAAAGTCATCAGGGAAATGGGTCAGCGCGGACATAACGGGGAATGGCGTAAACCCACCCAACGCGCAAAGTGACCCGTCTTTCATTGTTTCACATAGGTCGGTCAGCAATTCGGTGGCACTGCTGTCACCTTGGGCAATCCGGTCGATGGTTTCGACACCGCGCACCGCACCGATCCGGCAGGGTGTGCATTTGCCACAGCTTTCAACCGCGCAGAATTCCATCGCAAAGCGGGCCATTTTCAGCATATCCGCGCTGTCATCAAACACCACCATGCCTGCGTGCCCGATCAAGCCGCCGTTTTGGTCAAACTCTTCGTACCCCATGGGGGTGTCAAATTTCGACACAGGCATATAGGCACCCAAGGGCCCGCCAACTTGTACCGCCTTGACCGGACGACCCGATGCGGTGCCGCCGGCAATGTCATTCACAACCTCGCCCAATGTGGTGCCAAAGGCGGTTTCAAACAAACCACCCTGTTTGACGTTGCCCGCAATCTGCAATGTCACCGTACCGCGCGACCGCCCCACGCCAAAGCTGGCATAATGGTCAGCACCCTTTTCGAAAATCACAGGGACAGATGCCAGCGAAATCACGTTATTGACCACCGTTGGACGGCCCAAGAACCCCTCAAGCGCGGGCAAGGGCGGTTTGGCGCGCACGATACCACGCTTGCCCTCTAGGGAATTTAGCAAGGACGTTTCTTCGCCACAGACATAGGCACCGGCACCCACGCGAATTTCCATATCGAAATCGCGGTCAGATCCCAAAATACCACGACCCAACACGCCCGCCTGACGCGCCGCGTCAACCGCGGCCCGCATCACGCGGATGGCCACGGGATATTCCGAACGCAGGTACACATACCCGCGGGTGGCCCCAACGCCAACGCCAGCGATGGCCATTCCCTCGATCAGGGACAGGGGGTCGCCCTCCATAATCATACGGTCGGCAAATGTACCACTGTCGCCTTCGTCGGCGTTACAGACGATATATTTCTGATCTGCCTGCGCCTCGGACACGGTTTTCCATTTGATCCCGGTGGGGAACCCCGCACCGCCGCGACCGCGCAGACCGGATTTTGTCACCTCGTCCACGATTTCGGATTGGGACATCCCCAAGGCACGGCGCAGCCCCGCCAAGCCACCATGCGCCTGATAATCCGCTACATCCAGTGGATCAACAATGCCACAACGCGCAAATGTCAGACGGGTTTGACGCGCCATAAAGGGAATATCCGCAACGGCCCCAAGGCTGGGCAATTTGCCATCCAATAAATCCGCAGCTTGGTCCGGGGACACAGGGCCATAGCCGATGCGGCCCTGATCTGCTTCGACCTCGACCAGAGGTTCCAGCCAAACCATGCCATGTGATCCATTGCGCACGATTGTGACATCGATCCCACGCGCGGCCGCTTGGGTCGCGATGTTGTGGGCCAGTTCATCCGCGCCCAAGGCCACGGCGACACTGTCTAAAGGAACATAGATTTTCATGCGCCAGCCCCTTTCAGGATATCGTCCATTTTTGCATCATCCACACGGGCCACCACGCGGTCATCCACCATAACGGCCGGACCACAGGCGCATAGGCCCAAACAATAGACGGGTTCAATCGTCACATTTCCATTTTGTGTCGTTTGATGCCAATCCAGACCCAGTTTTTTCAATGTCGATTCTGCCAAAGCATCCGCACCCACCGATTGACAGGCCTCGGCACGACAGATTTTAACAATATGTTTGCCAGCAGGATTATCACGAAAATCGTGGTAAAAGCTGATGACACCATGCACCTCAGCCTTGGTGATATTCAGGGCATCCGCAATCAAATCACGCGCGCGCGCAGGGATATGACCAAACGCATGCTGCAGTGCGTGCAAAATAGGCAGCATCGGCCCTTCTAGGCTTAGGTGTTGGTCGATGATGTGACGCAAATCATCGTCAGAGTAGTTAAGTTCAGTCATGACAGGCCTTTTCATGGTTTGGTCTGTCATGCTGGCGATTACGCATCAAATCAATATCATTATTTCGTTATTTGATAGAAATCTTCTATCAAATAGGGTGCAAAAAATCCCGCACTCGGGCGGGATTTTTAAGG
Organism: uncultured Paracoccaceae bacterium; assembly: GCA_913060475.1. Taxonomy (GTDB): domain Bacteria; phylum Pseudomonadota; class Alphaproteobacteria; order Rhodobacterales; family Rhodobacteraceae; genus CAJXSD01. Next base: position 84,665 of record CAJXSD010000004.1, read on the forward strand.
TTTATTCGTCCAAGAAACTGCGCAGTTTGCGCGATCTGCTGGGGTGTTTCAATTTCCGCAGGGCTTTCGCTTCGATCTGGCGGATGCGTTCGCGGGTCACGCTGAATTGTTGGCCCACCTCTTCCAACGTGTGGTCCGTGTTCATCCCGATCCCAAAGCGCATACGCAAAACGCGTTCTTCGCGTGGGGTCAGCGACGACAAAACGCGGGTTGTCGTTTCCTTCAGGTTTTCCTGAATGGCGCTGTCCAACGGCAAAATCGCATTTTTGTCCTCGATGAAATCGCCCAGTTGGCTGTCTTCTTCGTCGCCGATCGGGGTTTCCAGTGAAATCGGTTCCTTGGCGATCTTCATCACTTTGCGGACCTTTTCCAATGGCATTTGCAGTTTTTCTGCCAATTCCTCGGGCGTGGGTTCGCGGCCAATTTCGTGCAACATCTGGCGACCCGTGCGCACCAGTTTGTTGATCGTTTCGATCATGTGCACAGGAATACGGATGGTCCGCGCCTGATCCGCAATGGATCGCGTGATGGCCTGACGGATCCACCATGTCGCATAGGTCGAAAATTTATAGCCGCGGCGGTATTCGAATTTATCGACCGCCTTCATCAAACCAATGTTGCCCTCTTGGATCAGATCCAAGAATTGCAGACCGCGGTTTGTATATTTCTTCGCAATCGAAATCACCAAACGAAGGTTGGCCTCGACCATTTCTTTCTTGGCTTGACGGGCTTCTTTTTCGCCCTTTTGCACCTGGGATACGATACGGCGGAATTCCGAAATATCCAAACCAACATACTGACCGACCTGCGCCATATCTGATCGCAGATCCTCAGCTTTTTCGCGGGACCGTTCGATGAACATTTGCCAGCCGCGACCCGATTTTTCGGCCATCCGGTCCAACCAATTCGGATCCAATTCATACCCGCGATATTCATCGATAAATTCGCGACGGTTGATCCGGGCCTGATCGGCCAATTTCACCATGCTGCTGTCGATCTGCATGATACGGCGGTTGATGCCATAGAGCTGGTCGATCAATGCCTCAATCCGGTTATTGTGCAAATGCAATTCGTTCACCAACTGCACAATTTCATAGCGCAGCGATTGATAGGTCTGCTCCTCGGAATCGCTGAACCGGTCACCTTCGTTCAGGGTGGCGGAAATACGGCTGTCTTGCATTTCGGACAACCGTTCATAATCAATCGCAATCCGTTCCAGCGTTTCCAAAACGCGCGGCTTTAGTGCAGCCTCCATCGCGGCCAAGGACATGTTCGACTGATCATCATCGTCGTCATCATCATCAGACGAAATCGGATTGCCGTCTGCGTCATATTCGGGTTCGTCAGACTTGGCTTGATCTGAATTGGTGTTGATCTTGCTGGCGTCTAGGACGCTTTCCACGCCCCCCTCTTCGCCATCCATTTGGTTACCAAAGGTCGCCTCAAGGTCGATCACATCGCGCAACAAAATATCTTCGTTTAGCAATTCTTCACGCCAGATGGTGATCGCTTGGAACGTCAGCGGGCTTTCGCAAAGGCCCATGATCATCGTGTTACGACCGGCCTCGATCCGCTTGGCAATGGCGATTTCGCCCTCGCGGCTTAGCAGTTCGACAGATCCCATTTCGCGCAGATACATGCGCACAGGATCATCCGTGCGATCCAGTTTTTCCGTTTCAGACGACGCAACGGCAACATCCTTGTTACCGGTCGTGACCAATTCGGTCGCGCCCTGATCTTCGTCCTCGGCATCTTCATCCTCGATGATGTTGATGCCCATTTCGGACAACATCGACATCACATCTTCGATTTGTTCAGACGAAACCTGATCAGGTGGCAGCACGGTGTTCAGCTGGTCATAGGTAATGTACCCGCGTTCGCGCGCCTCGGCGATCATCCGCTTGACCTGGGCCTGACTCATATCAAGAGAGATTTCGCCGTCTTGATCCTGAGTCTTTTTGTCGTCTTCGTCTGCAGCTGCCATTCCGTCTTCCTTTACCGGGCGCGTGATTCGCGTGATAGAATCATTACCCTTTCAATTCGATTCGCGCACCCGTCTGAGGCCGTTTTTTTGGGGATTTGCGCAAATTTTCTGTTAATTTTTCTTGCTATACGTGATTGTTTTTAACAAAGCGTCAAGTTTATCGCGTTCTTCGCGATTGATTCGTGCGCCATTTTCCCCCAGATCATAATGCGCCGTGTCCTCTTGGTCTGGGCGCGTGGCACGATTGCGCGCATCCGCCGCCTGCCCCAGACGATAAAACATCACATCGTCCAATTCATCCGGGCTGATTGATGTAAATTCGTTTAATTCCGCACGCAATCCACGGTCTGTGGCCATTTTGGCCAGCTCTTCTTGCAATGTCAGGCGCGCAATTTCCAAATCCCCTGCCCGTCGCAGCGTCGGAACAACACTAAGGTGGCTTTGCCGAAACAGGTTTTCAAGGGCAGCGGCCCCTAAATTTTGGGACACCAATTCGTTTGCTGCCTGTTCATCCGCCGGAACATGCGTCACCAATAACCGCAAAATCGCGGCATGGTCGGCGTGATCAAAATCAATCATGACCAATTCATCCAAAAATTCCGGAATGATTTGCGGCGTTTTGATCAAGACTGCGGCAATGACAGCTTCGCGTAGGTATTGCGCCACATCCTCTTGGGATTGAACCAAGGCCGATGCCCGCGTGGTGGGCTGCGCCTTGGCCACAGTCGGTTTGGCGCGAAATCCACCCGAGGGGGCAGACCTGAAATGCGCCCAGCGCAGATCCTTGATCGCCTGCACATAATGGGAAAACAGGGTTTTATCTTTGATCTGGTGCAGCGCATCACTTAGGCGTTTATCCAAGGCCGCGCGGCGATCGGGGCTGTCAAAATTCTGGCCCTCGGTTTCGCGCTGCCACAGCAGTTCAACCAATGGCATCGCCTGATCCAATACGGTTTGAACTGCGCCGGGCCCCTTGGCACGGATCAGATCATCGGGATCCTGCCCCTCGGGCATTAGGGCAAAGCGCAGCGCGCGGCCCGTTTGCAAATGCGGCAAGGACAGATCCATCAAACGATAGGCTGCGCGCAGCCCCGCCTTGTCCCCATCCAGGGCGATGATCGGTTCAGGACTGATTTGCCAGACCATATTCAACTGGTTTTCGGTAATGGCGGTGCCCAGTGGCGCGACAGCGCCTTCAAAACCGGCCAAACACAGGGCAATCACATCCATATACCCTTCGGCCACGATCAGGGGTTGCCCACGGCCCACCGCGCCCCGCGCAGGGGCATGGTTGTACAGGCTGCGCCCCTTGTCAAACAACATGGTTTCGGGGGAGTTCAGGTATTTCGCCCGCGCGTTCGGGTCCATTGATCGCCCACCAAAGGCGATGCAGCGCCCGCGTGCGTCGCGAATTGGGAACATGATCCGGCCGCGAAACCGATCATAGGGCTGTCCGCCGTCATCCGGTTTTATGCACATGCCTGTATCAATCAAATCCTGCACCGCAATGCCGCGCCCTGTCAAAGCTTGCAAAATGCCATCGCGCGAATTGGGGGCAAAGCCGATTTCGAACCGATCCAAGGCGGCGGCATCCAAACCGCGTTTGGCCAAATACTGCCGCGCATTTTCTGCCACGGCGGTTTTCAGTGACATGCGGAAAAACTTGACTGCCTCCTCCATCACATCAGCCAACTGGGTCCGACGATCGGCGCGTTCACGGGCTTTGGGGTCGGCTTGGGGCATGGTCATGCCCGCCTCGCGTGCCAATAATTCAACCGCCTCCATAAAACCGACATTTTCGGTTTCTTTGACAAAACCGATCACATCGCCCTTGGCTTGGCAGCCGAAACAGTAATAAAAACCTTTGCCATCATCGACATGAAAGGACGCGGTTTTTTCATGGTGAAACGGGCAAGGGGCCCACATGTCGCCTTTGCCTTGATTGGATTTGCGACGATCCCACATAACTTTGCGCCCCACCACTGTTGACAGGGTGACGCGTGTTCGTAACTCATCCAAGAATCCGGGTGGCAGGCTCATGCCCTAAATATCGGTGCTGTTGCGGTCAGAGTCCAGATGCCAACGCAAATATCATTGATGCCCGAACGCATGGACCGATGCCATGGCGCGGGTGATTTCATGAACAATGCTATGGACCATGGACCGAAACCCGTAAATATCGACAGCGGTTTCCGACAGGCGGTGATAGGCCACATTGGCATGCACCAGCTGGCTGCGCGCCACATGCCCCCGCCCAAAGTTGGCCCAGCGCAAATCAACAGGGGCCAGTCGGGCCAGAACATCGTCAATCCGATCGCCCGACAGTCGCAATTGACACCAGCCATCCGACAAATCAACCACAGCCGCATGTTGGGCCAAACTGGCATCCGGCGCAGGGCCCACCAACACAACGCTGGCCCCAAACCAAATGGCGCGGGCCCCATCCCGCCCAGTGACACGATTGACCGCAGGCAGAGCCATCCCATGCGCCGATTTCAATGCAGCCGACAATGCATCCGACTGCCCCCGATAGGCGGCCAGTGATGTGATATGATCGGGGCAAATTTCACATAGCTCTAGCGTTCCATATGTGACGGGCAACACACCTTGGGTTGCTGATATTGGCGACAAATTAACCACGCAGGCGTCCTCCCTCTGGATCAAATGCGATGGGATGGATCACCTCGCACAGGGTTTCAACATCGCGCAGATGATCAACCATTTTCACACGGTCCCCGATACGATCAGGCCCGTTTTTCAAAAACCCCAGACCAATCGAATGCCCCAATGTTGGTGAATAACAGGCCGATGTAATGTACCCTTGGTCATTTACACGCACCGCCTCATCATCAGGGTTAAACAAATGGGCACCCGCCAAAATTTGTTTCACATCGCCCACAGGTTTTAACCCGACCAAGCGCGGCCGCATCGGATCGGTCAATCCGGGACGGGCGGCCATGGTTTTGCCGATGCAATCTTTCTTGGGGCTGATCATTTTTTCCATACCGATATCAAACGCAGTGGTGCGACCATTGATTTCGGCATGGGTGATAAACCCTTTTTCAATGCGCAGAACGTTCAGCGCCTCCATACCATAGGGGCCGCCGCCCAGTGTTTCGGCGCGCGCACACAATTCACGAAACAGCGCATCGCCATATCGCGCAGGCACGGCCAATTCGAACCCCAGTTCACCGCTGAATGAAATGCGGAACAGACGCCCCTGAACCGACCCCAGTGTCACAGGACCACAGGCCATAAAGGGCCAGGTTTCATTATCCAGCGGCTGATCCACAACACCGCGCAACAATTCCCGCGCCTTGGGTCCAGCGATTGCAAATTGGGCCCAATGGTCGGTCACCGATTGAATATGAACATCCCATTCGGGATGCAATGCCTGCATCACAAAATCCAAATGGCGCATGACCAGTCCCGCCGCGGCGGTTGTCGTGGTCATCACGTAATGGGTTTCCCCCAATCGCGCGGTGGTGCCATCGTCCAAGACATGGCCATCTTCGCGCAGCATCAATCCGTATCGGGTGCGCCCAATTTTAAGGGTGGAAAATGTATTGGTATATACAAAATCCAACAGTTTGGCCGCATCAGGTCCCTGAATGTCAATTTTGCCCAAGGTGGATACATCGCAAATACCAACAGCATTGCGCACCATCTGCACCTCTCGGTCGCAGGATTGCCGCCATGTGGTTTCCCCTGCAATCGGGAAATAACTGGGGCGATGCCATAGGCCTGCCTCAATAAAGGGGGCGCCGCGGTCCACCGACGCCTGATGTGATGTGGTAAAGCGTTCAGGCGCGAACCCTTTGTCCTGGCCCACCTGCCCCATCGCCGCAATTGACACGGGCGCAAAGGGTGGGCGGAATGTTGTTGTGCCTGTTTCAGGGATCCCACGCCCCGTGACATCGGCCAATATGGCCAAGGCCGCAACATTCGAATTTTTGCCCTGATCGGTTGCCATCCCCTGGGTCGTATAGCGTTTCATATGTTCGACCGACCGGAAATTTTCCTGCGCGGCCTGTTTGATGTCCTTGACCGTCACATCATTTTGGAAATCTAGCCAAGCCCGCCCTTTGCCTGCAACGGCCCAAAGGGGGCTGATCTGATAGCTGGCCCCTTCGGCCCGTGGTGCGGACAGTTGCGGGGCGGTGCGTCCCAAATCGGCAATCACGGCCGATGCCACATCAATACCGGATTGCAGACAGTCCTGTGTTGACATATGGCCCGCAGCCGATCCGGCGGCGGTTAACCCAGGGATCGCACCCGGGGTTGGCACAAAACTGGCGATGTCATCTGACCATGTGGGCCGGCCGTTCATGTGACATGTCAGGTGAACAGTGGGGTTCCACCCCCCCGATACCCCCAAAATATCAGTCGCGATTTTGTCAGTGCCGCCAGCGTGTTGGATCGTGATCGATGTCAGACCCAAGGCCCCCGCCGTATCGCAGACCGTTGCCCCGCGATAAATCGGGAAATCGCCCGTCACATTCGCGTCATGGCGACTGTCGATATAGGCCGTAATATGCACACCGGCGTCCGACAAATCCTGCGCGGTGCGCAAGGCGTTATCGTTATTGCCAAAAATCGCAACCGTTTGCCCGCCCACAACGCCATAGCGGTTCAAATAGGTCCGCACAGCCGATGCGGTCATTATCCCGGGCCGATCGTTATTGGGAAACGCAATCATGCGTTCCAATGCACCGGCCGCCAAAATGGTACGTTTCGCAGTGATGCGCCAAAAACATTCCAAGGGTGCATCAGGGTTGCGGCGCGGACCGTGGTGGCCCACACGCTGTAATGCGCCATAGACCCCCTGGTCATAGGCCCCTGTCACCGTTGTGCGCGCCATAATACGCACATTATCCAACTGTGACAGATCATGGACCATCTGCGCCGCCCAAGCGGACCCTGACTGATCGTCGATGTCATAGGTTTCCCCGTTCAGGCGGCCCCCCAGCAGGAAATCTTCGTCCGCCAGGATCACGTCCAATCCCGCCAAGGCGGCCGTTTTCGCCGCCATCAAGCCTGTCGGGCCGGCGCCCACAACCAAAACATCACAATAGGCAAACGCGCGGTCATATTTATCGGTATTGGCCTGCATCGACAACGCACCCAATCCTGCCGCATGCCGGATAAAGGGTTCGTACAGTTTTTCCCAAAACTTTTCGGGCCACATAAAGGTTTTGTAATAAAACCCTGCCCCTAAAAACGGGGACACCAGATTGTTCACCGACAACACATCGTATTTCAACGATGGCCAGCGGTTTTGGCTGGCGGTCTGCAAACCGTCATAAATTTCCTGTTGGGTCGCACGCACGTTCGGATCCTGCGCCGCACCGCGCCCGACAGTAATCAGGGCGTTTGGCTCTTCGGATCCGGCGGTTAAAATTCCGCGGGGGCGGTGATATTTGAATGATCGCCCGACCAAACGAATATCATTGGCCAACAGTGCGGATGCGACCGTATCGCCCGCCATGCCATGCACCTGTGCGCCATCGAATTCGAATGCGATTTGGGTGGCGTTTTTCACCAAACCTTTGCCTGAAATCCTCATGATGATGCCCCTTTGACATCACGGGCCAAGGCCGTGTGCGAAATTTGATGTGTTAGGGTGTTTCGTGTCACAACAACCCATTCGCTGCAGCCTGCACCGTGGTGCCATAATTCACGGGTATCGCCCGCAGGATTATCCCGATTGTGTAGATAATCATCCCAGACCTGATCCCCTGCGCCGGGCGCAGGGCGATCCAACATGACAGCGGCCCCTTGGTAATAAAATTCACGCATATCGCGATCACCGCAGATTGGGCATTTAATTCGCATCACCCACCCCCTAGTGTAAATTATGCTGAGAGCCTGTGCCCTCTTCGTCCATCAGGCCGACACCAGTTTTAAACCGATCCAACCGGAACCGCGCAGCGGCGGGATGCGGGGTATCGGTTGCGATCAAATGGGCAAAGCAATCGCCAGATCCCGGCACAGCTTTGAACCCGCCATAACACCAGCCGCAATCGATAAAGAGCCCGTCAACATGCGTTTTGTCGATGATCGGGCTGCCATCGGGCGTCATATCCATAATGCCCCCCCAACTGCGCAGCACTTTGGCCTTGCCAATGGCGGGCATCAGGGCCATGCCGGCCTCCATCACGTGTTCCATCATGGGCAGGTTTCCACGCGACGCGTAGCTGGCGTAAAAATCCAAATCGCCGCCAAACACCAACCCACCTTTGTCCGATTGGCTGATGTAAAAATGCCCCATGCCAAAGCTAACAACATGATCAATCGCCGGTTTGATCCCCTCGGTGACAAAGGCCTGCAAAATATGACTCTCGATCGGTAAACGCATGCCCGCCATTGCGGCCACCTGACCGGATCGGCCGGCAACGACGATGCCCACCTTTTTGGCGCGAATGGCACCGCGGGATGTTTGCACACCTTTGACCTTGCCATTTTCGATATCAATGCCAGTCACTTCGCAATTTTGAATGATATCAACGCCGCGCTGATCGGCGCCGCGTGCCAACCCCCAGACAACCGCATCATGACGCGCAGTCCCACCGCGCCGCTGCAACAACCCACCCCGCACAGGAAACCGCGCATTGTCAAAGTTCAGATAGGGCAGCATTTTGCGCAGGTCATTGCGATCCAGCAATTCGGCATCGTCGCCCTGATTGCGGATGGCATTGCCACGCCACGCAAAGGCATCGCGCTGACCGTCGGAATGGAACAGATTGATAATACCCCGCTGGGAATGCATGACATTGTAGTTCAGGTCCTGTTCCAACCCTTCCCACAGTTTCAGCGAATGGCTGTAGAATTCCGAATTCCCCGGCATGCCATAGTTGGCCCGCACAATCGTGGTGTTGCGGCCAACGTTGCCGCCGCCGATGTAACCTTTCTCAAGGACTGCGATATTGGTCAGGCCGTGACGTTTCGCCAAATAATAGGCCGTGGCCAGTCCGTGACCGCCGCCACCAATGATAACAATATCATATTCCGACTTGGGCTGAGGGTCGCGCCAATGATGCGTCCACCCTTTGTTGCCCGTCAGACCCTGTTGCAATATTTTTAGCGCGGAAAAGCGCATGGTCCGTCCTCCGACTGTTTGGACCAAAAAACCAATTCATTTTCGTAAAATCAACCCCAACGCCCGACATAAAATGACGTTTTTGGACAGGTTAATAGGCTACACCACCTGTTGGCTTGAGAAGGTTAAGCGGTTTAAAATAGGGACGGAAATACCTGTTGGTGACATTTTCATTCAAACACCCCTCCATATAAAGGGTGTCATAAAAATGCGTCGGATAAATCGAAGTGATTGAACTGCCCCGCAGTTTAACGATATCGCGGAATGAATTGACAATCTCACCGTTGTTTTTTGCATCCAGCGCACCTGCGATCGCGGTATTCATGGCGATCTCTTCTCCGGTTCCAGATTTGCGGGGCAACGAACCCATGATAAATTGCGTATTATAGGCGGACAGTGTGTTTTCGAACTGGATATTTCCACGACCAGCCCAAAACACGATACCCTTTTGCTTAAGGCCGGATTTCGCATTACAACTGTTCTCATAGTTACCGACATCACTGGCTTGGAACCTAATCGAAGGATACCACACGACCTTGGATAGATTTCCAAAGATATCGGTAAACAGGGTGTCCTGCTCGACATATTTTGGTTCGGCTTTGGTCATGATGGTTACGTTTTCAAATGTTGCCTCATCTGACACGATCAAACGACATTCGGTCAACATGACAAAGTGATCATAGTGCCCCGGTTGCAACCGAATTTCATCATTCTCATCGCCACAATTTGACACGATATTCACGTTATTCGTAGAAAAGTCGGCAGGCTTTACGGTGTTTACACCGGGTTCAGCGGCATCCGAGACTGCATCAGTTGGCCGAAAACGTATTACCTCTTTCAGGTTTCCCTCGCTATCATAATTCAAATAATTGGGGCGAAATTTTGGATCATTCCGTGTCGCAAATCCCTTATATACGGTGTCAAAGTCGTACAATTCCTTGGCACGCCAAGTCCGGTATTGAACACGTTTCGCCGGAATTTTGGGATCCAGACCATCCATGTAGGGTGCAGAAATCTCGACCTGATTTACGTTGTCGCTGTCCAGATTATCAGGGTCAACTGTTGCGTAATAACCTTCGGCCAATTTATTTCTGATGCTGATCGCACCATCGACGCGAATATTGAATGAATGATCCGCGGCCTTGCCCCCCATTAATTCGTACCACATGCGGTCCGTCCGGATGCAGGACGGTCCAACAGCATCCAAGTTATTGCGAACATAAATTTCGGACGCGCTATAGACCCCTGTTTTCATGCAGCTGGGAACATAGGCCATGGCCAAGGTTTGCGTGCGTAAATTATGCCGCGGAGAGAGAAAGTTATAAAAACCGGCCGACAGCGAACTTTTACGGGCTTCGGTAAAGTGGACTTCTATAACAACTAACGCGACCTCGGACAGATTTGTCGCCTCGGCAAACGTCGGTTCGGCGACGGGTGTTCCTTCATCTTCTAACACCGGTGCGCCGGGCTCTGAATCGGCAATCACGTCGTAGAGGTCGGTTTCGATAAGTGGGAACAATTTGACGTCAATCACACTCTCTGCAAATTCGCTGACGGCGGGGATATCAGCAGGTCCCATTAATTTGTCCAGGCCCGTTCCATCGGAAAATGCAACAACTGCAGCTTTGGCAAATTTCTTGGCGTCTTCGATGCTATCAATCGGGGCGCCGCGCCGCCCTTCGTGTATGGCGCGAATTGTTGCCATGGCCGCAGGTTCCGCCGCGGCCAGCAGGTTTTCTTTTTGAATGGTTAAATAGCTGAGCGATAATACAGAACCAAACACACCAAAAGCGGCCAGAAAAAATATGAACGCGCCAGGTGTCAGCACACCACGTTCGTCAGAAACAAAGGATTTAATCAGGTTAATCATGACCGCCCCTCAATCGGGGACCGCACCTGCAGGGTGGTGGTCAACATTCCATTTTCTTTGTCGACAAAAAATCGAAAAAATCCACTGGTGTCCAAGATAGGCAAAACCACCTCGATCATCACAAATCCATTGGCATCCGTGACGGTGGATGACAACAAATCGTTATCGGAATGGTCTGCCGCTCTGCTTAGATAATCGTCGATGAATGCCTTGGCTGTCACCGTATCCAAGAAAAAACCAGCGGAATAGGCCCGGGCGACCTGATGCATTTGGTTCAAAATCAACGTTTGTCGGGTCAAAAACTGTGAGTAGTATATAAAAAAGATGAACAAAGCGACAAGAACGGGAAACCAGATGACGAATTCAATCGTCATTGACCCCGTTTGATCCCGCCAAAATGCAGAAACATATGATTTAATCTTGTTCAAACGCTACGTCCTCAGCGGGCACACAGGCCCAAAACGATTCATCTCTGGGTTTGGGATACTGAGAAAATACGTCAGCAATTTGGCAAAATACGGAAAAACCCGTGCCAGACATATTGCATATGATGGCGCACCCCTGAACCACGTTGATCAAACTACACGATTCTTGGACTTTCGTATAGATTGTAAATCCTGCGCTACCCTGATCAAACCGCTTTCCCGGTTTGAAATTCCAATGTATAGAACGCGCATGACAACGAACCCACCAAACCTCCGCCCCGATTTGGCGAATGCCAAGCTCCGTGATGCCAACGAAACCGCCATTCGCGCGGGCCAGCCCACCATCGGCATGGTGTCGCTGGGATGTCCCAAGGCATTGGTGGACAGCGAACGCATCCTGACCCGCCTGCGGGCCGAAGGTTATGGCATTTCCCCCGATTACACGGGCGCAGATGCGGTGATCGTGAACACCTGCGGATTTCTGGACAGCGCCAAGGCCGAAAGCCTTGAGGCGATTGGCGAGGCGTTGACAGAAAACGGTCGCGTGATTGTCACGGGCTGTTTGGGCGCCGAGCCGGAGTATATCACCGGGGTCCATCCCCGCGTGTTGGCCGTCACCGGCCCGCATCAATACGAACAGGTCTTGGACGCCGTTCATGCCGCTGTTCCGCCGAACCCCGATCCCTTTGTCGATCTGCTGCCTGCATCGGGCGTCAAACTGACCCCGCGCCATTACAGCTACCTGAAAATCTCAGAAGGCTGTAACCACAAATGCAAGTTTTGCATCATCCCCGACATGCGTGGGCGCCTGCAATCGCGCCCGGCGCATGCGGTCATGCGCGAGGCTGAGAAGCTAGTCGAAAGTGGTGTGCGTGAGCTGTTGGTGATTTCCCAAGATACCTCGGCCTATGGCGTTGATATCAAATACGCCCAAGATCGCGGCCACCGCGCCCATATCACGGATCTGGCGCGGGACTTGGGATCGCTAGGCGCATGGGTACGGCTGCATTACGTCTATCCCTATCCGCATGTGCGCGACCTGATCCCGTTGATGGCGGATGGGCTGATCCTGCCCTATCTGGACATCCCGTTCCAACATGCGCACCCCGAGACGTTGAAACGCATGGCCCGCCCTGCGGCGGCGGCCAAAACGCTGGATGAAATCGCAGCGTGGCGCGATGCCTGCCCCGATATCACCCTGCGGTCCACGTTCATTGTCGGCTATCCGGGCGAGACCGAGGAGGAATTCCAAACCCTTCTGGATTGGCTGGATGAGGCGCAACTGGACCGTGTGGGATGTTTTCAATATGAAAACGTGGATGGCGCGCGGTCAAACGACCTGCCCGACCATGTGCCTGATGATGTGAAACAAGAGCGTTGGGATCGTTTCATGGAAAAGGCCCAAGCCATATCCGAGGCGAAATTGGCCGCCAAAGTCGGCCGCGTCATGGATGTGATCGTGGATGAAATAGATGAAGACGGCGCCACCTGCCGCACAAAATCCGACGCCCCCGAAATCGACGGTAACTTGTTTATTGATGAGGGTTTCGAAGGCCTGTCCGTTGGCGATATCGTCACGGTCGAGGTGGATGAGGCAGGGGAATATGATTTGTGGGGGGTGATCGCGGATAAAAATTGATCAAGTGGATCAATTTTAGCAATCACCGAAATGTCTTGCGCGTTTAGCACGGCTCAAACAGAACATAGTTTAAGCTGACTTCGTGGCAGAAACCATACGCCTTAAAAACGCGTCCAACCTATCTTACATGTCCCAAGCCGACCGCGGGCGAAGCGGAACGCGCCGCCCATGGGGGCGGTCGGCGCGTGTCAATCTGACGATTGACTAGGGCTTTCCAGAACCCGGTATCTTTTCAACAACTTTTGTCGCGATACTTTCAATCACCTCGGTGAAATCACGTCGACCGATTTTGATACTTTCTGGTTCTTTGGGCTCTTTAAAGAACTCGGAGGCTAGCTCCTTATATAACTCAGTTTTCAGTCGTATTTCATCTTCGGCAATAGTGCCATCGATGTTTTTGACATAGCTCGCAAATGACGCAACGCGCAGACTTAGTGATCTATAGCGCTGCCCAGTTTTTTGATGGCTGCGCGCAACACTTGAAAAGTACAGCGCAGGCAAAGCAAAAATAACGGACAGCGGTAGTCGCTGGATAAAATCCAAAATACGAAACGTTTCTGTTGTGTTTACATATTGGAAAAATAATATAACCAGCAATGATGCAGCCGATAGATACGTCACGACTGAGATCCACGTAAATATGTAGTATTGGGTTAATTCTTTGTTTGCTGCCCCGGCTAATCCCCCCGCCAACGCCTTTTTCCCAGAAGCTTCGAGCAATTTGTCTAATTCACCATTTTTGGCAGCAAATTCATCAAGTTGTTTGTCGATTTCTGCAATTTTCCCCCGAATTTCTTCGGAAAGTGCTTCCTTCTTGTTATCGAAGACTGCGTTGACCTCTAAGTTCCAACGTTTTTTTTCGGACTCTAGTAGCGCATCAAAGCTGCCTTTAAGTTCTGATAACTGGGTCTTTAGCGTATCTAGGCTGTCTGTATTTTCTTTCTGTTTTTCATTGGCAGTGTTCGCAAACTCGACAGATTGTATCTGTAGCTCTTTAGTTGCGTTTGCGAATTTCTCTCTTAATTCATCGGCTTCTTGTCTAAGCAATTCGAGCTGTTCATTTGCTTCAGATCGAAATATTTTTCAAACACGGGGATAGGGTAATTTAGTGTAAAAAGTGGTCAGTGAGGGCAAGATAGTCTGCAACGCCGCTGATGCCCCCATCGAGCCATTTTTGTAGTCGGCAATCCGATCACATACCTGATTAGCACCGTCCAAATCGTCTTTTTTTAGTAGGGCTACGTCACTTTGACTAAGCATCCAAGACATGTAGTCCAAATTGGCTTTCAACTCTCTGACATCACTGTCGCCGCTGTCATCGTCATCTAGCTTATTAAGGATTCCCTGAAGATTGTCATGTACCGGATGATTTTCGTAATCGGTTTGCTTCAAAACACCCTCGTACTCAAAAAAATTTACTTTTAGCAGTATTTTTACAATACAATCAAAACCTAAACCCGATCAAGAAATAAATACCCATAAGTTGTATCAATGACTCGCCTACATTCGCGGGGCAAGCATTGAACACACTTAGCGCCAAACATAGCCTTGAAGTTGGGGCGTGGTGCTACATCTATTCTCCATGACCACACGCATCCTCTACAACGCTGACTGTCCGATTTGTAATGCGGAAATCTGTCATTACCAACGCTATGCCGCCGCGCGGGGTATTCCCTTTGGCTTTGACGATCTGAACACCGTTGATCCCGCCCCCTATGGCGTGACGGCGGATCAGGCGGCGCGGCGGTTGCATGTGTTGCATGACGGCCAAGTGATTGCAGGGGTGGATGCCTTTGTCGTGATTTGGCGGATGATGCCGCGGTATCGGCCCTTGGCTTGGGTGGTGTCGCGGCCCCTGATACTGCCCCTGTCGCGGATGATTTATGATCGGGTCTTGGCGCCAATCCTGTACCGCATGCATCTGCGCCGACAGGCCAAGGCCACGGGTTAGTCGCCTGAAAAAATCACACCCGGATTCAGGATCCCATTCGGGTCCAGCGCCGATTTTATCGCCCGCATCATGGTCAGTTTGGTCGGGTTCGCATAGCGTTCCAGATCGGCGGTTTTCAGTCGGCCAACCCCATGTTCGGCGCTGAACGATCCATCGTATTGCATCACCAGATCATGAACAACGCCCTGAACGGCGGCGGCGATGTTGGCAAAGTCGGCTTTGTCCCGGCCCTGTGGCGGAAAGACGTTGTAATGCAAATTGCCATCCCCCAAATGGCCAAAGCAATTGATCCGGAACTGACCCAATTTCGCGATATGGTCGGGCGCTGTTTCGATGAATTCGGGCACTGCGGAAATGGGCAGGGAAATATCATGGCTGCTGATGGATCCGATCAAACGGTTGGCCGTCGGGATCGTTTCGCGCAAATTCCACAGGCTGGTGCGCTGTGATTGCGAACTGGCGATAATCCCGTCTTGGACCAACCCGTGGTCATGGGCCCGTTCAAACAGGGTTGTCAGGGCCGCATCGGCATCTGCACCCAGCCCAAATTCGACCAAAACCATCCAGTCAGGACAGGGATCCATCGGTATGGGAAATTCGGGCAGGGTTTCGCCCAAAAACGTGACACCCATGCGCGATATCAACTCAAAGGCGCTGACACCCTCGCCTGCGATATCGCGCGCCAATGCCAACAGATCAACAGCGGCCTTGGGACCAATCACCGCCAATAATGCGGTTCCAATACTGGCCGGTTGCGGGAATAATTTCAGCGCAGCGGCGGTGATGATGCCCAGCGTGCCTTCGGACCCGATCAGCAGGTTGCGCAGATCATAGCCTGTGTTGTCTTTGCGCAGGCGGGTCAAACCATCATAGACGGATCCATCGGCCAACACCGCCTGAACGCCCAAGCACAGATCCCGCGCATTGCCATAGCGCAGCACATTGACCCCGCCTGCATTGGTCGCCAGATTGCCACCGATTTGCGCGGACCCTTGGGATGCCACTGACAACGGGAATATCCGGTTATGATCCGCAGCGGCGGTCTGGATCGTTTCCAAAATCGCGCCTGCCTGTACCACCATAACATTTTCTGATGGGAACACTTGGGTGATTTGGTTCATACGCTCCAGCGACACCAATACCGGCATGGGCCCCGATTGCATGATTTGGCCGCCCACCAATCCGGTCCCCCCGCCATAGGGCACGACACCAATGCGGCGCGCGTTACAAAATGCCAAAATTTTCGACAGCTGTTCTACAGATTTCGGGCGGGCAACGGTTGCGGCTTGGCCCTGCCATTTGCCGCGGGGTTCCTCAAGGTATCTGGGTGTGACCGGGGACAAAATATCGGCGGGCAGCTGTTCGGCCAAGTCCGAAATAAAACTGGCATCAGCAGCATTCAGCATATCACCTCCTAGGCCAATCCCACGTTTGTTTTGCCGCGCCGGTCCGCGCGTAGGCAGGAATATAGCACATGCGTGCGCCAACGACCATTGATTTGCAGATAGGCTTGGGCCACGCCTTCGTATTTGAACCCACATTTTTCCAATGCCCCACGGGATGGGACGTTATCGGGCAGACAGGCGGATTCAATGCGGCTGAGGTCCAATTTAACAAAGGCATAATGGACCAGGGCCAAAATGGCCTCGCTCATATATCCTTCGCGGGCGAATTGCTGGCCAATCCAATACCCCATGGTGGCCGTTTGCGCAGGCCCACGGCGGATTGGATCCAGGGTGATGGCCCCCATCAACTGTTGATCGCTGCGGCGTACCAGAAACAGCGGCATCGCTGTGCCTTCGTTGACAGAACGTTGCGACCAATAAACACGATTGGCAAAAGATTTGCGTGACAGATGATCCGGCGCCCATGTGGGTTCCCACGGTGTCAGAAAATCCTGACTGGCGTATCGCAATGCAGACCATGCGCGGAAATCGGCGTGGTGCGGCAGCCTGAGGATCAGGCGGTCCGTATCAATCTGTACCTTTTTCTTGAACAGAAACATCTAGGCCGCCCGTCTGGTTTCCAATTCCTCTAAACTTGGTGCCATCGCAATCGGACCATAAAGCGCGGTCGTCACCTTGGCCTGGGTCGCGACATGCTGCGCATAGGTGCGCAATTTGTCCAGATCGACCGCGTCAATTCGGTCAACCGTTTCAGACAGGTCCGGAATTTTACCCCAAATCTGCATCATGCGCGCCAAACGTTCGGCACGGTTTGATGCGCTTTCTAACCCCATCAACAGGCCCGCTTTCATCTGGGCGCGGGCACGGTCCAATTCGGCCTGCGTCAAATCATCCGCGGCCCGTTTTAATTCATCAATGGTCAAACGGCTTAGGTCCGCCAATTGATCACCAGAGGTCCCCGCATAAATCGTGGTCATGCCCGTATCAACATAGGCCCCCGCCTGCGCAAAGATGCTGTAACACAGGCCGCGTTTTTCGCGAATTTCCTGAAACAGACGCGATGACATTCCACCACCCAAGGCAATGGCATAGATCTGGGCTGTGTAAATTGCATCATCACGATAACTTGGGCTTTCAAAGCCCAAGGTAAAATGTGCCTGCTCTAGCTGACGCTCTTTGCGAAATTCACCAGATGCAAATTGCGCCTGCATGGGATCCGCTGCGGCGGCCACAGCAGGCAAATCGCCAAAGGCGCGCGTTGCCAGATCACGCAGTTTGTCATGATCAATTCCACCCGCAGCCGCCAAAACAATACGTCCTGCGCCGTAATGTTGGGCGACAAAATTTTCCAAATCACTGCGGCCAAAGCGTTTGATATTGGCATCCGGCCCAAGAATTGATCGACCAATGGATTGATCGGGATAGGCCGTTTCCTGTAGCCAGTCGAAAATGATATCGTCAGGTGTGTCAAATGTCTGGCCGATTTCTTGCAAAATCACCCCACGCTCGACCTCGATTTCGCGGGGATCAAACACGGAATTGCGTAATATATCGGACAAAATATCTACCGCCAGCGGGACATCGTCATTCAACACACGCACATAATAGGCCGTGGTTTCACGCGATGTATAGGCATTGATATAGCCGCCCACATCCTCGATCTGTTCGGCAATTTGCATAGCGGATCGGTTTTTCGTGCCTTTGAACGCCATATGTTCCAAGAAATGGGCGATCCCGTTTTGGTCCGCCGTTTCGTCACGCCCGCCGGCCGCCACCCAGACACCGATAGAGGCCGACTGCAATCCGGGCATATGTTCGGTCACAATGTTCAGACCATTGGCCAAAGTATGATGTTGTATGCTCACGCTTTAGATCCGTTCTTTCACGATAGCTTTTAACGCCTCTAGGTCGTTGGCCACGCGGGTGACGCGTTCATCGCGGTCATAGAGATCCGCCATCCGTGCAGGCAACGGTGGACGCACGCCCGTGGCGCGTTCGACCGCGTCAGGGAATTTGGCCGGATGGGCCGTGGCCAGGGTGATCATGGGCGTATTTACATCGCGTTGTTGATCCGCCACACGCACCCCAATCGCGGAATGGGGGCACAGCAATTCCGCGCGGCTGGCAAAGGACGCGGTGATTTCAGCCAGCGTTTCATCCTCGGACACGCGACCGCTGTCGAAATGATCCCGAAGCCGGTCCAAAATACCCTGGGACAGGTCAAAACCGCCCTGGGTTTTCAGGTGTTCCATCAATTGAACAACCGACGCGCCATCGCGATCATAGGCATCAAACAAAGCCCGTTCGAAATTTGAACTGACCTGAATATCCATCGACGGGCTGATCGATGGTGACACATCGCCGGTCTGATAGGCCCCTGTTGTCAAACAGCGGTGCAAAATATCGTTTTGGTTGGTGGCCACGACCAGACGATCAATCGGCAACCCCATTTGTTTGGCAATGTAGCCTGCAAAAATATCACCAAAGTTTCCGGTCGGCACGGTAAAGCTGACCTTGCGCTGCGGCGCGCCCAGCTGAACAGCGGATGAAAAATAATAAACCACCTGCGCCAGAACGCGTGCCCAGTTGATCGAATTTACACCCGCCAATTTGACACCATCGCGGAATTCGAAATCATTGAACATGTCTTTCAGACGCGCTTGGCAGTCGTCGAAATGCCCATCCACGGCCAAGGCATGCACGTTGGATTCGGATGGCGTCGTCATCTGCCTGCGCTGGACCTCGGACACGCGGCCATGGGGGAACATGACGAACACATCCACCGCATCCAGCCCGCGAAATGCCTCCATCGCGGCGGACCCTGTGTCACCGCTGGTCGCGGTGACAATGGTAATACGTTCGCCCAGACGTGTCAGGACCACTTGGAACAATTGGCCGATTAACTGCATTGCGAAATCTTTGAATGCCAAAGTTGGTCCGTGGAACAGTTCCAACAGGAAATGGTTGTTATCCAACTGCACCAAGGGCGCGCGTGCGGAATGGCCGAAATTAGCATAGGCCTTGGTGATGATGTCGCCAAACTCGGCATCGGTAAAGGTATCGCCTACGAATGGGCGCATCACACGAAACGCAATCTCTTCATAACTCAGGCCCGCCAGTGCCGCGATATCGGCGTGGGACATTTGCGGAATGGACTGCGGCACATATAGCCCGCCATCCCGCGCAAGACCGGTGCGCATTGCATCTTGGAACGGTAAAACCGGGGCTGTGCCGCGGGTCGAAACATACATCATTTTTCAGATACCTTTTGTCGGGTGCGCCAGAAAAACAGGGCGCTCATCGCGGCCCAAACCGCGGCTAAGGAAAACCATGTAATGGCATAGTTCAAGTGATCATTTGGAATCCCCGCCGTATCGACGGGCAAAGGGGTCAGCCCATCGATGGTCGGGGTCAATTCCTTGGCCACGATTAGGATCGGTTCAGCATTCAGGTGGGCGGCCAATTTATCAACATCGCGGGCGAACCACAGGTTGGCCGCCACATCTGGCGCGGGCGTGTAACTGTCGGTTTCTTCGGGCCAATGCAGGTTACCAGTGATCTGGACTGTCCCCGATAGGCGCAGCTGCACTGCATCATCAATTTTGGTGTACCCCAAATCAACCAAAATACGGCGGTCACCTGTATCCAGAACCGTAATGATTTTGTGAACAGCGCCGATGTTTTTTAACCCGCCCAAAACCCGCACATAATTCGGGGTCAGGGTGCCGGTCACGTCGATGGCCTGATATTCATCAACCCTGGGGTCGACAGTGGCCGGCAAGGGGATCGGTGCATCCTGAATACGCGTTTCAATTTCATTCAAAATCGCACGCTTCCACGCCAGCCGGTCCAATTGCCATTTGCCCAATGACAACAGAATGCCGGTTCCAACAACCGCGACGATGATCAAAAACAAAAGTCGTTTCACAAGGTGCCCCAATGAAAAAGCGCGCGGGATAGCCCGCGCGCTGTGTTTATGCGACAGGATGCCGTCAGCATCAAGTCGTAAACCGTGTTATTGGCCCCAAACATAGACCGCTGCGAACAGGAACAGCCAGACCACGTCAACAAAGTGCCAATACCATGCGGCCGCTTCGAAGCCCAGGTGGCTGTCTGGTGTAAAGTGACCGCGCATTGCACGCAGCATGCAGATGAACAGGAAAATCGTGCCGACGATCACGTGGAACCCGTGGAACCCGGTCGCCATAAAGAAGTTTGCACCATAGATGTTTCCCGCAAATCCAAAGGCTGCGTGGCTGTATTCATACGCCTGGAACGCGGTAAAGATCAGACCCAAGATCACCGCAATCGCCAGACCGTTGATCATGTCTTTGCGGTTGTTTTCATGTGCAATCGCGTGGTGCGCCCAAGTGGCGGCCGCGCCTGAACACAGCAGGATCAGCGTGTTGATCAGTGGCAGGTGCCATGGGTCAAATGTTTCGATGCCCGCAGGCGGGAAAACACCGTCGACGATCGGGCTCATTTCGCCCATTGGGTACATCGCGTGCTTAAAGAAACTCCAGAACCATGCCGCAAAGAACATGACTTCGGACATGATAAACAGGATAAAACCGTAGCGCAGACCAATCAGAACCACAGGTGTATGATCGCCCGCTTGGTTTTCTTTGACTGTATCAGCCCACCAGCCAAACATAACGTACAATACGCCAACAAAACCGATCAAACCCAACCAGGGTCCACCATCGTGGAAAAACAATACTGCGCCAAACAGCATCAAAAATGCTGCAACAGACGCCAAGAGCGGCCACAAAGACGGGGCCAAAATGTGATAGTCGTGATTTTTAACGTGTGCCATAGTTTTCCCTCATTGGAGGCTTAGTTTAAGGTTGTTTTATCGTCCTGCGCAACATCCGCTTGTGCGGTTTCCTGCGGCAGGTCGGTTTCATAGAATGTATAGGACAGTGTAATGACCTTGGTGTATTTTGCATCGCGGTCATCCACAATTTCGGGATCGACAAAGAACGTCACAGGCATTTCGACCCGTTCACCGGGTTGCAATACCTGCTGTTCAAAACAGAAACAATCAATTTTCGTGAAAAAATTGCCTGCTTCATAGGGGGTGACGTTATAGGACGCTGTTCCTGCAACCGGGCGGCTGGTGGGATTATACGCCTCATAAAATACCATTCCGGTTTCGCCGATTCGCATTTCGACCTGACGTTCCATAGGTTTGAATTCCCATGGCATGTCACGGTCTAATGATGCGTCAAATCTGATCTTGATGGTTTTGTCCAAAATCACATCAGACCCCGTTTGCGCGGTGTTGGTTACGCCGCCAAACCCTGTGACACGACAAAACCAATCATATAGGGGCACAGACGCCCATGCCAGCGCGCCCATAAAGACGACCAAGCTGACTGTTTGCAGAACTGTTTTGCGTTTATTATCCATCACTGACCCGTTGTTCCAGTTATTGCAGCAGACACGTTTCCGCCTGTCACTTTGACAACAGTTAACCCGAAAACGATCGCGACAAAAGCAATCAGCACCAATCCCAACCCAATATTGCGGCCAGACCGGCGGTTATGCAATTCGTGTGGTTTATGAATACTCATGCCAAAACCCCAAAGTAGCGGTCGATAAAGGCCTCAGCCAAAATTGCACCGAAATGCAAAAAGAGATAGGCCAAGGACAATTTGAAAAACTTGCGTTCGGCCAAGAAATTATCCGTTTCGCTGACCTCTTCGTCACGGCGCCAAATTTTGACCGCACCCCACAGGAACATCGCGTTCAAAACGATTGCCACGCCCAGATAGACATACCCACCAATCGAGGTAAACCCAGCAGCAATGGCCAAAACGGCCAGAACAACAGTATATCCCAAAATGTGGTTGCGGGTCACACGGCGACCGTGGGTTACGGTCAGCATCGGCACCTTGGCATTGTCATAATCGTTGCGCATGAACAGGGCCAAGGCCCAGAAATGTGGGGGTGTCCACATGAAAATCAGTGCAAACATCAAAACGCTTTCGATGGAAACACCACCGGTGGCAACGGCCCAACCGATCATGGGGGGAAATGCACCTGCCGCACCACCGATCACGATATTCTGTGGCGTCCAACGTTTCAGCCACATTGTGTAAATCACAACGTAAAAGAATATGGTAAAGGCCAAGAAGGCGGCAGCGAACCAGTTGGACGCCAACCCCAGCATCAAGACCGAAATACCAGACAATGCAAAGCCCAATGCCTTGGCTTCGTCCTCAGTCACTTTGCCCGCAGGAATGGGGCGTTTTTGCGTGCGACGCATCACCCGATCAATGTCTGCGTCATACCACATGTTCAATGCGCCAGATGCCCCACCGCCCAGCGCGATGAACAAAATCGACACAAACCCGACAAAGGGATGCACCGCAACTGGCGCCGCCAACAGACCAACCCAAGCGGTGAATACAACCAACGTCATCACACGTGGTTTCAACAACGCGAAATAATCGCCGAATTCGGCGTCTGATGTTGTTGGGATATTCTGATAGCTTGTATCGCTCATGCGCGTGACCCATGGTTTAGACACGTCCCCAATCATACGTCGGGGACGCGTGACATCTTAGTTCGCAGACGCAACCTGATATGTGGCATCCAAAACAGGCGCTGACGCATATTCTTCTTTTGCGTCTTTCAGCCACTGGTCGTATTCCTCTTGGCTGACCACTTTGACAGTGATTGGCATGTATGCGTGGTCTTTACCGCACAATTCGGAACACTGGCCGAAATAGATGCCTTCTTTCTCGGCTTTGAACCACAATTGACCGATCCGACCTGGTACAGCATCTTGCTTGACGCCAAAGGCGGGAATGGTCCAGCTGTGGATCACGTCAGCACCCGTCACCTGCATTACGACAACCTTGTTTACGGGAACAACCACCTGTGTGTCTGTCGCCAACAGGAATTCTTCGCGGGAATAACCGGCATCAATCAGCTGCGCTTCGACTTCTGGGCTCATGCGTTTGTCGTCAAATGCGCCAATCATGAAACTGTCGAAACCGAAACCTTCGTCAGTGTATTCATAGCCCCAGTACCACTGATAGCCTGTCACTTTGATATTAATTTCGCCCTCTGGGATCTCTTGTTGCTTGAACAAAATCGGCAGCGAATAGGCACCGATAAACAGCAATGTCAAAATTGGAACGACAGTCCACAAGATTTCAATCGGCGTGTTGTGCGTAAAGGACGCAGGATTTGGATTGGCGCGGCGGTTGTAACGCACCATGACCACAACCAACAATGCTGTCACGAACAACACGATTGCGATAATGATCACGTTGATCATTCCGTCCAACCACTGCAGGTCGCGCGCCAATTCCGTGGCGGCTGGCTGAAACCCCATAGCTTTGTCAGTTGGTGTACCAATAATTTCACTGCTGTCTTGCGCAAAGGCAGGTACAGCTAGACCGGCGGCCGCAAGGCCTGATAGCATCTTCAGTCGCATTTTATACCCTGATCGGTTGTTTCCCTGAATGAAAATCCACCCATTGGACGGAATCCCATTGTATTCTGGCGCCTTAAAAACATATTTATGACAAGAGATAAAGAAATAAATGCCAATGACATCACCTTGAAACCAAGGGCATTATGTCGCGCTAAAAACAGAACAAAGGCCGCAGTCCAATGTCAAAATCAGAATTCCGACCCTTTGAAACCCATTTAGAACAACAGGTTGCGCTGGATATCCTGCGGCAGGCGACCCATGGCGCAGATGACGGAGAGCTGTTTTTTGAACGCCGGTCCAGTGAAACGCTGATGCTGGATGACCAACGGCTTAAGTCGGCAAATTATGATGCCAGCGAAGGATTCGGCCTGCGCGCTGTTTGTGGCGAAATTACAGGATATGCGCATTCGACGGAAATCAGCGTCTCGGCCCTGAAACGGGCCCAGGACACGGTGCGACTGGCCGCGCGTGGATCGGCCGCACAAATGGCCCTGCCACCGGCCCGCACGAATACCAGTCTCTATGATGCCTTTGATCCCACGGCCGAGGTTGATTTCGCAACCAAGGTCGATGTTCTAAAGGAAATTGACGATTTTCTGCGCAGTTATGACAAACGTGTGGTCCAAGTGACCGCATCCATTGGCACCAGCTGCCAAGAGGTCACCATCCTAAGGCCCGAAGGCGGCATCTGGACCGATATACGCCCCATGGCCCGCGTAACCGTAGGTGTCATTGTCCAAGACAATGGCAAACGCGAAAGCGGGTCATGCGGTGGCGGTGGACGCTATGAATTGTCCGGGCAGATCGCACCCGAGGCCTGGAAACCCCAAGCGCTTGAGGCGCTGCGGATTGCCTTGGTCAATCTGGATGCCAAACCGGCACCCGCTGGCATCAAGGATATCGTTCTAGGCCCAGGCTGGCCCGGAATTTTACTGCACGAGGCTGTGGGCCATGGGCTAGAGGGGGATTTTAACCGCAAAGGGTCCAGCGCCTTTGCGGGATTGATGGGACAACAGGTGGCCGCCAAGGGTGTCACCGTTGTAGACGATGGCACATTGCCCAATCGACGCGGGTCCATTTCCGTCGATGACGAAGGCACCCCATCGGCCCGCAATGTGCTGATCGACGATGGTGTGTTGGTTGGATACATGCAGGACCGCCAAAACGCCCGATTGATGGGGGTCGCCCCCACCGGCAATGGCCGCCGTGAAAGTTACGCACACGCCCCAATGCCCCGCATGACCAACACCATGATGCTGTCTGGGGATGCAACGGTTCAGGAATTATTGGGCGATCTGGCCGATGGGATCTATGCCGTTGGGTTTGGCGGCGGTCAGGTGGATATTACCAATGGAAAATTCGTGTTTTCCTGTACCGAAGCCTATGAAGTCAAAAATGGCACCGTCGGCGCACCACTAAAGGGCGCAACTCTGATCGGTGATGGGGCCACCGCGTTAAAACACATTCGCGGTTTAGGTAACGATATGGTGCTGGATCCTGGCATGGGGACCTGCGGCAAGGCGGGGCAATGGGTGCCCGTCGGTGTCGGCCAGCCCAGCGTTTTGATTGGGGGTCTGACGGTCGGTGGGTCAGCTTAATCCATAATTAACCAATAATGGGTTAGGGTGATTCCTGTAAGCAGACGGAGTTGTGATGACCGATTTATTTAGTTCTTCCGCTCACCCCCTAATCCCACCCACCCAGGAAGCGGATCGGTTGGCATGGCTTCGTCTCTTACGATCCAGAAGGGTTGGCATTTCCACATTCTATAAATTAATGTCGGAACACGGATCCGCACAGGAATGCCTGCACCATTTGCCTGAAATTGCCCGTGCTGCTGGCATTGATCAATATACTGTCTGTCCGAATGACGTGGCAGAACGCGAATTGCAATTGGGGCAGAAATATAATGCACATCTTATCTGTCGCGGTGCGCCTGATTACCCCGCATTATTAAATGACTTGCCCGATGCGCCGCCACTGTTTTGGGCGCGCGGCGATCTGACATTGTTCAATCGGCCCAGCCTGTCCATCGTCGGGGCGCGCAATGCGTCATCGCTGGGCATGCGAACCGCACGATTTTTGGCAACCGAATTGGGCGAACAGGGATATGTGATCACCTCGGGCCTGGCCCGCGGGATCGACACGGCCGCGCATGGGGCCAGCTTGGGCACAGGAACCATTGCGGTTTTGGGCGGCGGGCTGGATGTGCCCTATCCCACCGAAAACACACAACTGATGCGATCCATCTGGGAACAGGGTATGTTACTATCTGAACAACCCTTTGGGACCCAGCCCAAGGCACGTCATTTCCCCATCCGCAACCGTATTATTTCCGGACTAAGCCGTGCGATCATCGTGATTGAGGCCGCGGCAAAATCTGGATCCTTGATCACCGCACGCAATGCATTGGATCAGGGGCGTGACGTGTTCGCCGTACCCGGTCATCCCTTTGATGCCCGCGCGTCAGGCTGTAACATGATGATCCGCGATGGGGCCACGTTGATCCGACATGCCGCAGACGTGATTGAGGCGCTAGCCCCCCTATCGGACACACCGCCTGTGTCGGAACCACCCCAACCCCAACCCGAACCCAAACGCAGTCTGCGCGACACCGCCAAATTGCATACCACGTTGTTAAATCAACTGTCACCCACCCCAGTCAGCGAAGACCAAGTGATCCGCGATCTCGGGATCAGTGCCGCCCAAGCGGGCAGCCTGTTTATTGACATGGAAATCGAAGGGCACATCCAACGCATGCCCGGCGGATTGATTGCCTTGGCCGCAAAACACTGACCTGTCCAATTTGATAGATTTTTCGATTTGATAAAACGGGCATTGACAAACCATCCGCTGACTCGGCATGTTCCGCCGCCATAGAGCTCGGTCCGAGTCGAAAGGAATTGGAATGCCTGTTGTTGTCGTAGAATCCCCAGCTAAAGCTAAGACCATTAACAAATATTTGGGGTCCGACTATATCGTTTTGGCGTCCTATGGGCACGTGCGTGACCTGCCTGCAAAAAACGGATCCGTTGACCCTGACAATGAATTTGAAATGCTGTGGGAGGTCGGAAACGACAGCAAAAAGCACGTCAAAGCTATCGCAGATGCGTTGAAAGACGACGACACCTTGATCCTGGCCACCGACCCCGACCGCGAAGGTGAAGCGATCAGTTGGCACCTAGAGGAAACCCTGCGCAAACGCCGCGCCATCAAGAAAGACACAGCCGTCAGCCGCGTTGTGTTCAATGCAATCACCAAATCCGCCGTGACCGAGGCAATGAAAAACCCGCGCGACGTGGATGCCCCCTTGGTTCATGCCTATCTGGCACGACGCGCCTTGGATTATTTGGTGGGCTTTAACCTGTCGCCCGTTTTGTGGCGTAAATTGCCAGGGGCGCGGTCTGCGGGACGGGTGCAATCCGTTTGCCTGCGCCTGATCGTCGAACGCGAAATGGAAATCGAGGCGTTTCGCGCACAAGAATACTGGTCCGTCAAGGCCCTGCTTGGGTCCAAGCGCGGACAAGAGTTCGAGGCCCGTTTGGTCAGCCTAGCTGGCAAGAAACTGGACAAACACGACCTGAAAAACGAAACGCAGGCCGATCTGGCCGTTCAGGCCATTCGCAGCCGCGATTTGACCATTCATTCGGTCGAGGCCAAGCCGGCATCACGCAACCCATCCGCGCCCTTTATGACATCGACCCTACAGCAAGAGGCCAGCCGCAAATTCGGCTTTGGCGCGCGCCAAACCATGTCGGCGGCACAACGCCTGTATGAGGCAGGGCACATCACCTATATGCGGACAGACGGCATCGACATGGCGCCCGAGGCAGTCATGGCCACGCGGGATGCGATCAAAAACCGCTATGGCGAAGACTATGTCCCGAAATCGCCGCGCATGTATAAAAACAAGGCGAAGAACGCCCAAGAGGCCCACGAATGTATTCGCCCCACAGACATGACCAAGGATGCGGGCGCACTGAAAATCAGCGATGCCGACCAACGCAAACTGTATGATTTGATCTGGAAACGCACCATCGCCTGCCAGATGGAGGCCGCGCGCCTGGAACGGACCACCGCCGAAATCGGATCTGCCGATGGCCAGGTTGGTTTGCGGGCCACCGGTCAGGTTGTGTTATTCGATGGTTTCCTGCGCGTCTACGAAGAGGGCCGCGACGATTCCGTGTTGGATGATGACGACAAACGCCTGCCCCAATTGATGCAGGGCGAAGGTGTTGCGAAAAACGCCGTCATCCCTGAACAACATTTCACCCAAGCCCCACCACGCTATACCGAGGCCACGTTGGTCAAACGGATGGAAGAGTTGGGCATCGGGCGTCCATCGACCTATGCGTCGATCGTCTCGACGATCCAAGAACGCGAATATGTCCGCAAAGAACAAAACCGCCTGTTCCCCGAGGATAAAGGCCGCATTGTGACGATCTTTTTGCTGAATTTCTTTAAGCGCTATGTTGAATATGATTTCACCGCAGGGCTTGAGGATCAGCTGGATCACATCAGCGCAGGCGAACAGGATTATAAAGAGGTCCTGCATAAATTCTGGCGTGATTTTTCGGCGGCGATTTCGGAAACATCCGAATTGCGGATTACCGAGGTCTTGGATGTCTTGGACGATGCGCTGGCCCCGCAGCTCTATCCTCCGCGCGAAGACGGCAGTGACCCGCGGATTTGCCCACAGTGCGGGAACGGGCAGTTACACCTGAAATCATCACGCACCGGCGGTTTCGTTGGATGTGGGAATTATCCTGAATGTACCTTTACACGGCCCTTATCGGGGGATGCCGATGATAATGGTGATATGGTTCTGGGCGAAGATAACGGTGACGTTATCACCGTGAAATCTGGCCGCTTTGGCCCCTATGTTCAACGTGGCGAGGCCACGAAAGATGCACCCAAACCGCCCCGCGCCAGCCTGCCCAAGGGGTGGACCAAGGGCGATATGGATCTGGAGAAAGCGTTGCAGCTGCTGAACCTGCCCCGCGAAATCGGCCCCCACCCCGAAGATGGCGTCATGATCGAGGCAGGCCTTGGTCGCTATGGTCCGTTTATCAAACACGGGTCCACCTATGCCAACATCAAGGACGTGGACGAAGTGTTCACAATCGGCATGAACCGCGCGATGGAGGAATTGGCGAAAAAGGCAGCCCGCGGCGGCGGAACCCGTGCGGCAGCAACACCGTTAAAAGAATTGGGCGAACACCCGACAGATGGCGGCCCTGTCAATGTTATGGATGGTCGTTATGGTCCTTATATCAAGTTCGGGAAAATAAACGCGACCCTGCCCAAGGACGTTGATCCCAAGGATGTGACTATGGACATGGCCGTCGAATTAATCGCCGCCAAAGCCGCCAAAGCGCCCAAGAAAAAGGCCGCCCCCAAGAAGGCCGCAGCCAAAAAAACAACGGCCAAAAAAACCACAGACAAGAAAACGGCACAAGACAAATAATCCTGTTCATTTTCAATGATTGGTGAATAATCTGCCCCATCGGATGGGGCAGATTTTTACAGGCTGGGCATAAAATAGATATCACAATCTTTACCGCAGTTTTATTGGCCGCGGTTTTGCATTCCTGTTGGAATGCGCTGGTTAAATCCGGGGCCGATAAACAATCGGCGGTCGTGGCCGTGATGTTTGGTCATGTTCCTGCGTCATTGATCTGCCTTGCCTTTGTTGGGCTGCCATCCCCAGATGTTTGGCATTTGGTCGCACTCAGCGCGTGTTTCCATTTGGCCTATCCGATGTCCCTGCAAAAGGCGTATCAAACAGGTGATTTAGGTCAGGTCTATCCAATCGCGCGGGGCACAGCCCCATTATTGGTGACGTTGATCAGTGTTTTTGCACTTGGGACAACATTCACGGGGACCCAGTATTTGGCGGTCTTTTTGATGATTGCGGGCATCCTTAGCCTGGGGGTATCCCACCGTCATAAAACCCCGGACAGCAACCGCGCGACAGTCTGGGCGATGCTGACAGGGTGTTTTATTGCCGGATATTCCATGGTCGATGGACTGGGCGCACAAATCTCTGGCAACCCTTTGGGATTTTTTTCAGCGTCGTGTTTGATATCGGCCAGCGTGTTTTTCATCCACGCATTGATCTGGCGGCGGCGTAATATAACCGATGTCGCAGGCCCCACGATGAAATCCTTTGCGCTTGGGGGGACGGCATCCTATGCGGCCTATATCATTGTGGTCTGGGCCTTTTCGCAGGCGCCCATTGCGCTGGTCACGGCCCTGCGCGAAACCAGCATGATTGTGGCATTGTTAATTGGCATTGTGTTTTTTCGCGAACCAGTGACCCGGGCGAAAATCATTGCGGTTTGCGTCACGCTGTGCGGTGTCATTATCCTGCGGGTGGCATAGGCACATTCGGCCCCCAATTTCGACCACTGTGAATTGACAGTGCCCGTCAATCACGCCACAAGTGTGCCAGTTAAAATTACAAGGAACGGTCACCATGAAGAAAGTATATGGTTCCGCAGCCCAAGCCCTAGACGGTATTTTATTCGATGGCATGTTCATCGCGTCGGGTGGATTTGGATTGTGCGGCATTCCAGAACTGTTGTTGCAAGCCATCAAAGAGGCAGGCACCAAAGACCTGACATTTGCATCCAACAACGCAGGCGTCGATGATTTCGGCATCGGCATTTTGTTGCAAACCCGTCAGGTGAAAAAAATGATTTCATCCTATGTGGGGGAAAACGCCGAATTTATGCGGCAATATCTATCGGGTGAACTGGAATTGGAATTCAATCCCCAAGGCACCTTGGCCGAACGCATGCGGGCCGGGGGTGCGGGGATCCCTGGGTTTTACACCAAAACAGGCGTTGGCACCGTGATCGCCGAGGGCAAAGAGCACAAAGATTTCAATGGTGAAACCTATATCATGGAAACGGGTCTGTTTGCCGATCTGTCCATCGTCAAAGCGTGGAAAGCGGATGAAACGGGCAACCTGATTTTCCGCAAAACCGCCCGCAACTTTAACCCACCGGCGGCGATGTGTGGCAAAATCTGCGTGGCCGAGGTCGAAGAGATTGTTCCAACCGGATCACTGGACCCCGACCATATCCATCTGCCCGGCATCTATGTGCATCGCATCGTTCAGGGTGACCATGAAAAACGCATCGAACAGCGCACCACGCGCCCCGCGGCATAAGGAGATTTGAGAATGGCATGGGATCGTAATCAAATGGCCGCCCGCGCGGCATTGGAATTAGAGGATGGATGGTACGTCAATCTGGGCATTGGCATTCCCACCTTGGTGTCAAATTATATCCCCGACGGTATCGAAGTGACGCTGCAATCTGAAAACGGGATGTTGGGCATGGGCCCCTTTCCGGTTGAGGGTTCCGAGGATGCAGACCTGATCAACGCAGGCAAACAAACCATTACCGAACTGCCCCAGACCGCCTATTTCGACAGCGCGACATCATTCGGAATGATCCGTGGTGGCAAAATTGCCATGGCCATTCTGGGCGCGATGGAGGTGTCTGAAACCGGCGATCTGGCAAACTGGATGATCCCCGGAAAATTGGTCAAGGGCATGGGCGGTGCAATGGATTTGGTGGCCGGTGTCGGACGCGTGGTTGTGGTGATGGACCACACCAACAAACATGGCGACAGCAAGGTTTTGCGCGAATGCACCCTGCCCCTGACAGGCAAAGGCGTGGTTAACCGCATCATCACAAACCTAGGCGTTCTGGACGTGGTCGAGGGCGGTTTGAAAATCGTCGAATGCGCGGACGGGGTCAGCGAACAGGACCTGCGCGATGCCACACAGGCGACGATTGTTGCCTAACTATTGCCCATCGGGCAATTGAAACACACAGCCGTCGGTCACCAGGATCGGCGGCGTTTTACATAGCATCCGCGCAATGGAATAGGCCGCCAGAACCTTGGGGACATAATTGCGGGTTTCGGCATAATCGGGCACCCCACCGGATTGAATGACGGCATTTTCACCGGCATTATAGCCTGCCAACATCAAAATCGGGTCGCCCTGGAATTTATCCAACAACCACGCCAGATATCTGGCCCCCGCCGTCACATTTTGCAGGGGATCAAAGGGGTCCGCCACCCCAAACCGGTCCGCCGTTGCGGGAATTAACTGCATCAACCCTTGGGCCGCGGCGGGGCTGATGGCATCGGATTTACCGCGGCTTTCGACCCACATCACGGCCGCGACCAACGCAGGCGACATGTTGCTGATACCCGATGACATCAATATCTGGGGGTTCCAACGCTGCACCATGTCCTGAATATCCTGGGCCGTTGGTACGATCGATTGCGGTGCACGCGCCTGAATGATGCGCAACGCTGCGTCCAGATCACTGGCGGCGAAACCGTCACGCCCGCGTGGGGGAATTTCCCCCCAAAACCATGCAGCATGTGCACCGGCGTCAGGCTGGGGATCGGGGGACGGTTCGGGAACGGTTGATGCCTCTGGCGGGGCGACAGGTTCGATAAACACGGTAATCCGCTTGGTCGTATTGGCAGGCGGGGGTTTGCCAAATTTCGGTTTGATGTCATTTTGCTGGGCCAAGCCCCCCGTGACGCTAAACGCCACGACACAGGCTGCCACCGCGAATCTGTTGAAAATGATCAAATTCCACCCCTTTTGTCCGGCTATGTCGGTGAATTTGACAGTGTTTTGCCACAAAATCCACCTTGGACATGCATAACTTAGGCGCAAAAGCACATTTTTTGCCTTTGATCACCGTAGCTTATGCAAATTTGTATACATTTTCCCATATTTATATCCTTTCGACCATAGATTAACCCCTTTGCGTCAAATTTGTGCCTTAATCTCTGGCGATAAGGAGACCACGCCAAGCAGCGCGGCCATCCAAACACGGGTGGGGGGAGTTGCGACGAGCACATCGAAGCTTATTATTTGGAGAACTAAAATGCTGAACATGATCAAAAATTTTGCAAAAGACGAATCCGGTGCGGTAACAATCGACTGGGTTATCCTGACAGCCGGCGTTGTTGTATTGGCCATCACATCCTACAACATCATCAAAGGTGTGACATCTGATCTGGCGAATGAAACCAAGGCTGAAGTTGATGGCTTCAACGATTGTTTGTTCCAAAACACATGTAACTAATCAACAAGCAGTTTAAGACACGCTTGATGATAGAAATGTCCTACTCGGCGCCATTGGCGCCGAGTCTTGTTTCAGAGGCAGGCTTTCCCGTTTGTGTTGATTTTCGCCCCTAAAACACACCTAATTCTTGCGCAATCAAATCGCATTGCGATAGTGTAGGGTGACACACCATCCTGTCACCGCTGTTGAAAGGTTCAAACATGCGTAACGTTTTTACATTGATTTTACTGGTCGGCATCGCCCTGGCAGGGATCGCAGTTTATATCGTGCAAAATTATGTCGGCGCCTATCAACAGGCCTTGGCCAAGGCCCAGTCCGATGCGCAAAAACAAGTTACAATCGCCCCCATCGACACAGTTGATGTTTATGTGGCTGTGCGCGATATCCGCTATGGCGAAGAAATCAGTATGGATGACGTGCGCACCGTAAAATGGCCCAAGGGCGCGTTACCCGAGGGCGTGTTTTCAACAGAAAATCCCCTGTATAACGACGGCGACAAACCCCGCGTTGCCCTGCGCGGTATCGACGTGAACGAAGCGATCTTGGTAAACAAGGTCACCGAGCCCGGGGCAACCGCTGGATTGATTTCACAACTGGAACCCGGCATGCGCGGCTATGCCATTCAGGTCAATGCCATCACAGGTGTTGCCGGATTTTTGCGCCCCCACGATCGCGTTGACATTTACTGGACCGCAACCCCGCGTGTTCGTGATGTAAACGATGACGACGAAGAAGAACAATTTTTCCAAATCACGCGCCTGATCGAAACGGGTGTGAAAATTATCGCAGTTGACCAAGATTACGTGGCCGATGACAACGGCGGCACCCCACGATTGGCCAGCACAATCGTTGTGGCCGTCACCCCCACGCAGGCCGCCACATTGACCCTGGCGCAAAGCAGCGGCAGCCTATCCACAACGCTGATTGGTTTATCGGACGAACGTACCGAAATGGTCGAAGTCAGCCAACACGCCTTGTTAGGATTGTCGCGCGATCAAAAGAAATCTGAAACCTCCACCTGCACCGTCAAAAGCCGCCGTGGCGCGGATGTAGTCATCACAAACATCCCCTGCCCGGTCAACTAGAGCCGAAGATTCCATGGGTTGTGTTCAAAAATCAAAACTAATCCGTGGGTTAGTATCGGACACACCCCATACCTTTGTCAGTATTGATGCTTGCAAAAAAACGAAAAATGGGCCACATTTAAGGAAATGGGGCAAAAGACCCCTTAAATTGAGGCGTGATCAAAGAGGGCAGGTCACATGAATATTAAAAAACTAATGCAGGCCACCGCGATTGGCCTATCTTTGTGTACCGGTATAATTGCAACGGCTGCAAGCGCGGAAATGTTGCAAATTGTCCGGAATGGCGGCGAAAGCAGCATAGACGTTCCAATGAACCGCGCGATTGTTGTCGAAAGCGATGTACCCTTTGCCGAGCTAAGTATTGCGAACCCATCCATTGCCGATTTTTCAACGTTATCGGATCGCACGGTCTATGTTCTGGGTAAAACGCCCGGCCAAACGACCCTGACATTGCTGGATGCGCAGGGCCGATTGATTTCAAACGTTGACGTCAAGGTGACACCAGACATCAGCGAATTCAAAATTCGGTTGCGCCAGATTTTGCCGAACGAAAAAATCGAAGTACGGACAGCGAACGATGGCGTCGTATTGTCAGGAACGGTGTCCAGCACGACCGCCTTGGATCAGGCGCTGGGCCTGGCCGAACGCTATGCATCGGGCAAGGTATCGAACCTGATGACCGTTGGCGGTGTCCAACAGGTTATGTTGCGGGTACGATTTGCCGAAATGCAGCGCACCATCGCCAAATCGCTGTCATCCTCGGTCGCCTTGCAGGGCAATCTGTTGAACAATGGCCTGGGCTTGAATGCGGGCACAGGGGCCGGATCCACAACCGCTGGTCAGGGGACGATGTTATCAGGATCCTCGGCAGGGGCCGGGGCATCCAACGGGACAGCCGTTTTGGGGTTCAATGCCGGGGCGCTAGAGGTTGCCGTTATGCTAGAGGCGCTGGAAACCAAAGGGTTTGTGCGCACATTGGCTGAACCCAATCTGACCGCATTATCCGGTAAATCTGCATCCTTCTTGGCGGGTGGCGAATATCCTATCCCTGTCTTGCAGGACGGTGCCGTGGCGATCGAATTTAAACCATTCGGCGTCAACATGAGCTTTACCCCGACTGTTCTGCAAAATGACACGATCAACCTTGAGCTTGAGGCCGAAGTCTCTTCTTTGGACAGTTCGGCATCAGTATCGACAGGATCCTATACCGTCAGCGGCACCAAATCGCGCAAAACATCGACCACTGTCGAATTGCGCGACGGCGAAAGCTTTGCCATTGCGGGCCTGTTACAAGACGATTTCCAGGATTTGAACGGGCAGGTTCCATGGTTGGGTGACGTGCCAATTCTGGGCGCATTGTTCCGCAGCGCAGATTATTCGCGCAAACAGTCGGAATTGGTGATTATCGTGACGGCGCATCTGGTGTCCCCTGTCCAGGGCGAGGCATTTCAACTGCCCACAGATCGCATCCGCCCCCCCAGTGAAAAAGACCTATTCCTGTTCGGAAAAACCACAGCCCCTGCAAACAATCGCGGTGCGGCCGAAGTTGCGCAACAAGATTTTAACAGTTCTTATGGTTATGTGATGGAATGATTATGAAACAGAGCAAATCTAAGACGCTGGTCCCAATCCTAGCACTGGCTGGTTTGGTATCGGCATGTGCGGGGGCGACCCCCAATATAATCAATTCATGACTGAGGCTGGCACACTGATTACCAAGGATGTGGGCCGCGCTACTGTTCATAACCTGCGCGTCATGACGGATCAGGATTATTATTCACGTATCGTTGCCCAAGAATTTTCGAACAAGGTGCCTGATATGATCAATTTTGATCTAAACAGTGCAGCGTTAGATGATACAGCCAAGCGGATTTTGGATGCTCAGGCGCGCTGGATCAAAAAATTCCCAGAACTGCGCTATCGCGTTTATGGCCATACCGATTTAACCGGCCCCGCCGCGCATAACAAAGCGTTAGGCCTGCGCCGTGCTCAGGCCGTTGTGCGATATTTTGAAACCTTGGGGATCCCACGCAACAGTATTGAGAGCGTGATTTCCTATGGCGAAGAACGCCCAATCATTCAAACCACCGATCCAGAGCGTCGCAACCGCCGTACGGTCACCGAGGTCAGCGGATATGTCAAAACACAAAAACGCGTATTCGATGGCCAGTATTCCGTTGGTGCATATAGAAAATATGTTGGATCCGGCGGATAAGAATAGTATTATCTGAGAAAGACAACCTATGCGTAACCAGTTCTGATTTCGGCGATAGAATTTCACAGATTGGAAATTATTTGGCCCTATTGTCGCCGCAATCATTGATCAAATTGATAATATTATAGGGCGCAACTGAATATGCGCCCGCCCGATAAATGAATGTGGTGAAAAACATGATTAAGTTTCAAAAAGACGCTCCGGCTGATGCGATCCGCGCGTGCACTGTTAGCGATGGGATCGAGAACTTTGATCTTTTGATCGAAGATATGGAGCAGCTTTTGGGCGAGGCCTGGGGCGATTTGGGCGTCGAGGATGCACTGAAATTCTTTACCCAGCCTGATGGAAAGCATGTTGAATTTATCGCACTGGCCATTAACAACACCAATTCGGAACACACGGACCGTTTGACCAATCTGGTGAACGATGCGGCGGACCGCGGGATCAAGGTCATCGTCGTTGCCGATAACGTAAGCCCGATTGTATTGCATGCCCTGTTAAAGGCCGGGGCAGATGCGTTTTTGCCCTATCCCCTGCCCCGTGATGAACTGCGTCTGGCGGTTGACAAGGCGCTGACACCAGCGCCGGTGATCGACTACGCCACCGGCGCACCGTTTCTGTCACGCAATGGCGTCATCATGACATTTCAAGGCATGGCAGGCGGTGTTGGATCGTCCATGATTGCCGCGAATACGGCATGGGAATTTTCTCATCCTGACAAAAAATCTGTCCCACTGAAAACGCTGGTCATTGATTTGGATCTGCAATTTGGATCCTTATCGACCTATATGGACGTCGAATCAAAGAACGCGGTTCTGCAAATGTTGTCCGATACCGAAGGCTTGGACGAGGATAGTTTTTCCCAAGCGATCACAAAAATGTCAGAACATCTCTCTGTTCTGACCGCGCCACCAGAAATTGTTCCCTATGATTTGGTGAACGGCGAAGATATTGATCGCATTTTCCGCCTTGCACGACGCCACTTTGATTTGATCATCGTTGACATGCCGAAGTCCGTCACAACATGGACCGATACAGTATTACGCGAAAGCGATGATTTCATTGCCGTATTGGATTTAGACATGCGGTGTACGAACAACGTCATTCGTATGATCAATCTGCTAGAGCAGGAAAAACAACCCTATAGCAAAATGCGCTATATTTTGAACCGTGCTCCGAAATTCACGGATCTGGGTGGTAAATCGCGGATCAAACGCCTGTCAGACGCATTAGGGATTGAATTCGAATTTCTACTGCCCGATGGCGGCAAGCAGGTCACGACCAGCTGCGACCAAGGTGATAGTTTGGCACAGTCCGCAGCAAAAAACCCCCTGCGCAAAGATTTGCTGAAGATGGTGAAAACCCTGTATGATCAGCTGCCCCAAGAATTGAAAGCAGCATAGAGCGGAGATTGGGAATGTTTTCACGATTTAAGGACACACAAAAATCTGCAAGCGTTACCAAGACCCCGACAGCGGTCGCCAGTGTCGCCCCAAAACCGATGGCTGCCACCCCCATCGCGGCCGTAGCCGTTGAAAGCAACAAAGGTGAAAAACGCCGCGAACGTTTGGCCGAAATCAAGCTGGAAATGCACCGTGTTTTGCTGGACAGGCTGAATCTGGCCGCCATCGAAAAGGCCGCAGAACATGAACTGCGCGAAGAAATTCGCGCAATCATGAACGAACATTTGGAAAAAAATGCATTCGTTGTGAACCGAGAAGATCGGTCCACCCTGCAAAACGACCTATATGACGAAGTGGTCGGCCTGGGCCCCCTAGAGCCATTGTTAAAGGATGATTCAATCGCCGATATCCTGGTCAATGGACCACAACAGGTGTTCATCGAACGCAACGGTAAATTGCTGCTAAGCGATGTCAAATTCAAAGATGACCGCCACTTGCAACGTATCATCGACAAGATTGTGTCAGCTGTTGGGCGGCGTGTGGACGAATCCAACCCCTATGTGGACGCCCGTTTGGCCGATGGATCACGTTTCAACGCCATGATCCCGCCTGTTGCCATTGACGGGTCGCTGGTTTCCATTCGTAAATTCAAAAAGGATAAACTGGGTATTCGCGATTTGGTCGATTTCGGCGCCTTTTCCGAAGCGATGGCATTATACCTTGAGGCGGCCGTTGCGACCCGTTTGAATGTAGTCGTATCAGGCGGGACGGGTTCTGGTAAAACAACAACCCTGAATGCCCTGTCGTCTTTTATTGATAACAACGAACGCATCCTAACGATCGAGGATACGGCCGAATTGCAGCTGCAACAAACACACGTCGGCCGGATGGAGAGTAAGCCCCCCAACTCAGAGGGACGCGGCGGTGTATCCCCGCGCGATTGTTTGAAAAACGCATTGCGGATGCGCCCTGACCGCATCATCGTTGGCGAAACCCGCGGCGAAGAGGTCATCGACATGTTACAGGCGATGAACACAGGTCACGATGGGTCCATGACCACAATCCACGCCAACAGCCCGCGCGACGGGTTAAGCCGTATGGAAAACATGGTGGCCATGGCGGGCATTGAAATGCCGCTAAAGGCGGTGCGCAGCCAAATCGGATCCGCGGTCCATCTGATCGTGCAGGCCAGCCGCCTGCAAGACGGGTCCCGCCGGATGGTGTCCGTCACCGAAATCACCGGCATGGAGGGCGAAGTTATTTCCATGCAGGAAATTTTCCGTTTTCAACGTACAGGATTGACCCCGGAAAACAAAATTTTGGGGCATTTCACAGCAACCGGGGTGCGCAGCCATTTTGCCGACCGTTTCAAAATGTGGGGCTATGATTTGCCTTCGGAAATTTTTGAACCGACACGACGCTAGAGAGTTACCATGGAAGCTTTAGTATATCTGATTGTTTTTGCGTCCATTTTCTTTCTGTTTGAGGGCGCATATCTGGTTTTATTTGGCCGATCCGTCAAAGCCAATAGCAAAGTAAACCGCAGAATTGCCATGATCAGCGCCGGTATGAGCGCAAAAGACACCATGGAAAAACTGCGCAAAGAACAGGATTTGCATACCGCAGCCAAGAAAATCCCGATCTATGGGATTTTAGCGGCACAGTTACAGCGTGCGGGTATGGCGATTCCGCCTGCAAAAATGATGCTGATTATCATCGCGGCATTTGGGCTTTGCTTTGCTGGTCTGACGTTGGGCACGGGGTCATCATTGGCCTTTCGTTTGGGTATTTCCGCAGTCGTCGCCGTCGGTGGCGTATATGCATGGGTCTTGAACAAGGCCAGAACACGGTCTGACCTGATGCAAGAACTGCTGCCAGATTCCATCGAATTGATGGTGCGGTCACTGCGTGTGGGGCATCCTTTTACCTCGGCTTTTCGTGTCGCAGCACAAGAAAGCCCAGATCCCTTGGGGACAGAATACGGGTTTGTATCGGACGAAATATCCTATGGCCGCGATATTGGCGAGGCGTTGAACGATATGGCGGAACGTCTGGAAATTCCGGATCTGCGGTTTCTTAGTGTGGCTGTGGCCATTCAACAGCAATCTGGTGGTAACTTGGCCGAAGTTTTGGCCGGCTTGGCCAAGGTTATTCGCGACCGGTTCAAGCTGTTTCGTAAGGTCAAAGCCATCACCGCCGAGGCGAAATGGTCTGGCAATTTCTTGTCTGTGTTCCCGATTTTGGTGCCGTTTATCATCAACATGATCCAGCCCGGGTATTTCGACCAAGTGATGGAAAAATCTTGGTTTTACATTTTGGTCGCAGTTATCTTGTGTTTCTTGATCGCAAATCTTATCGTGATGCGCCGTCTGGTCGATATTAAGGTATAATCCCATGGAAACATTGCAAACGATCATCGAAATCACGCAGTTTTCATTAGGACCACAGGGGCCTTTGATTGTCTTTGGTTTGTTTTTTGCGCTGCTGGCACTGGTCGGATACTGGGCGCTGAGCGAAGAGAAGAAAGACCCTGTAAACAAGCTAGAGGCCAACGTAAAAAATCTGGCATGGACCAAACGGTCGAACGAACCGCTGGCCCTGCGGGAAACATCCGAAAACGAATTCTTGGAAAAATATTCCGGTTTGCTGGAACCCCAAGACGCAGAAGAGCTGAGCGAAATTCGCGGACGATTGATGGCCGCGGGCTATCGGTCGCTGGACGCCGTACGCTGGTATTATCTGTCCCAAGTCAGTCTGGGCCTTGCGGGTTTGGCATTGGGTTGGTTTGTCTATGAATTTTTCCTGTCAGCGGAAAAACAAACGGTTAACAATATGTTGATCTATATCACCTTGCCGGGAGCGTTTGGATATTTGTA
This sequence comes from uncultured Paracoccaceae bacterium, assembly GCA_913060475.1. Taxonomy (GTDB): domain Bacteria; phylum Pseudomonadota; class Alphaproteobacteria; order Rhodobacterales; family Rhodobacteraceae; genus CAJXSD01. The sequence goes on from CAJXSD010000004.1 coordinate 125,196, forward strand.
TCCTAAATACAAGGTGAACAACATGGTCAAAGCCCGCCAGCAAGCCTTGCAAGATGGGTTTCCGGATACATTGGACATGATGTTGATCTGTGTCCAAGCGGGCCAATCCCTGGACCAAACGATCAACCGCGTCGCCCGCGATATCGGATTCAACTGCCCCGAAATGGGCCAAGAACTGTCCATCGTGGCAAACGAATTAAAGGCGGGTAAAGAGCGTTCTGCCGTTTTGGCAGACTTTGGCGACCGCTCTGGCGTGCCTGATATCAAAAGTTTTACCACCGTTATGGTTCAGGCTGCTACGTTCGGGACATCGATTTCAGACGCGATTACGGTCTATGCCGCCGAAATGCGCGACAAACGCATTATGCGCGCAGAAGAAAAGGCCAACAAGTTGCCCACAAAAATGACCATCACAACCATGATGCTAAGTGTGCCACCGCTGATGATGATCCTGCTGACCCCGTCGGTTGTTCAGCTGACAGGTATGAATATCGGTGGTATGTTCTAAACAATGAAACAGTTTGCATTTCTGGCCCTGTTGTTTGCGACCGCTTGTGCGCAAACGCCACAAAATACTGGCGTCTTTGCCCCTGATATTGACCCAAATGGAAAACAGGCGGATGCAATGGTTGTGGGCGAACGGCTGATGTATGCCGGTGAATATGAACTGGCGTTAGATGCCTTTACCCGTGCCGCAGCAACAAACGGGTTCACGGGGGAAAATTTGTCCGCGATGGGCGTGGCAAATTACCGTTTGGGCCGAATGGATCAGGCCTTGGGCCTATTTGAACGGGCGTTGAAAATTGAACCCGAATGGCCCGGGTTGTTGAACAACTATGGTATCGCGCTGATGGCCAAGGGGCGGTTTGCAGACGCTGTGCAAATCTTTACCAAGGCGGTGGCACTGGACAATGGCCAAAATGACTCAATACGGAAAAATTTGGCCGAGGCAGTCGAAAAATACGAAAATTCGGTCTATTCTGCGCAAAATAACGAAACAGAGCGACTGCCGCAGGGATTAAAAATAATCTCGGACGAGCAGTTCCCATAGGGCGAGTAGTAAGGATCCAAAATGCGGACAACAATGTTAGGGTTGGCTTGCGCCACAAGTCTGGTCTTGATGGGCTGCGAAATGGGCAATCAAAATCAGGTTGATGAAAACCTAAAAGACGTCAACGTGGTCGCCGAAAGTGATCTGGCCGATGTGATGCTAACCGTTGCCGATCCAAATGAGGCGGTGATTTTTTTTCAACGCACCTTGCGCGAAAATCCCGATGACATCCAATATATGCGCGGTCTGGGTATATCCCTGACCCGCGCACAACGCCCGCAAGAGGCGGTGGCCATTTGGGCGCAAACCGTCGCCCATCCAGACGCAACGGATGCCGATAAACTGAAATACGCCGAAAGCCTTATCAGAAACAGCGAATGGGATCGTGCCAAAACCGTTTTGGATCAGATCCCGCCAACCGTCGAAACCTATGATCGCTATCGCCTTGAAGCTATGGTTGCCGACAGTCGCAAGGAATGGAAACGCTCGGACGCGTTTTATGAGGTGGCGGTGGGACTGACCACACAGCCCGCAGGTGCATTGAACAACTGGGGCTATTCGAAATTAACCCGTGGTGATTTTATTGGGGCCGAACGGTTATTTATGCAGTCCCTAAAACAGGACAGCACCCGGTTTACGGTGAAAAACAACCTGGTCCTGGCCCGCGCCGCCCAAGGCAAATACACCCTGCCCGTGATCAATCTGACGCAAATTGAACGCGCGGAATTGTTAAACACGATGGGTCTGTCCGCCGTTAAGAAAGGGGACATTCAAACCGCAAAATCCCTGTTCCGAGAAGCGGTTGAAACACACCCACAATACTTTGAATCTGCGCAACGCAGCCTAGAAGCACTTGAAAACTCATAAGGCCCGAACATGAATCTCTCGACCACTGAAATTTACACATTTTTGCCAATCTTGACCCTGTTGGGTTTGTGGATTGCATGGAATGACCTGAAAACCATGTTGATCACAAACAAAACGTTTCTGGCAACTGTGGCAATTTTTGCGGTGGTCGGTCCCTTTGTGATGCCGTTTGACACGCATTTATGGCGCTTTGCGATTTCAGGCGGGATTTTGGTCATTACCTTTACGCTGTTTGCGTTTGGCGCATTCGGCGGGGGCGATGCCAAGATTTTTCCCGCCCTTGGCCTGTTTGTCGCCTATAGTGACTGGATCGATTTTATGATCATTTTGGTGGCTGCGATGATTTCTGCCGTTTTGCTGGTCATTATTTTGCGCATGACGCCGCTGCAAAAATATACGCCTGAATGGAAAACATGGAACGCGGGACGTTTCATCCCGATGGGGCTGGCACTGGGATCATCCATCATCTTTTACTATGCATTGGCGTTGAATACGCTTTAACGCTTGTTTTTGGACGCAGGTATTTTACCTAGCAGTCATGACACAGCTGCCCGCGCAATTTCAAAATTGGCTCGGCCGTCGAAAATGGCGGTTGCACCCGCATCAGGAACACCTGATCGCCACTGCAGACCTGCCCGCCCAGGTTTTGATTGCGCCAACCGGTGCGGGGAAAACCCTGTCGGGGTTTTTGCCGACCCTGATCGAATTGGCGGGTGGCGATCACACTGGATTGCACACAATTTATTTATCCCCGCTGAAAGCATTGGCAACAGATATCAAGCGCAACCTTGCCACGCCAATCGCTGAAATGGCGCTGCCCATCACGGTTGAGGATCGCACGGGCGACACATCCCAGGCCATCAAACGCCGCCAACGGGCCGCCCCCCCAAACATTTTGCTGACAACACCTGAAAGCTTGGCCTTATTGCTGTCGTATCCCGACGCGGATCACATCTTTGGGAACCTGCAGCGCGTGGTGATTGATGAAATCCACGCCTTGGCCGATACCAAACGTGGCGATCAATTGGCGCTGGCCCTGTCACGGTTGGCACGCTTGGCCCCTGATATGCGTAGGATTGGCCTGTCTGCGACGGTGGATCGCCCCCAACAGATCGCCGCATTTTTGGCGGCCGCCCCGTCAGATTGCCCCATACACATCGCCGAAAGCGGCCCAACGCCCGATATTTCCATGCTGGCCACAAACACACCACCCCCATGGGCGGGATCAGGCGCGATTTACGCGATTGATGACGTGTTGCGCGCCGTCAAACAACACAAAACCACATTGATTTTCCACAACACCCGCGCCCAGGCCGAGATATTTTTTCACAACCTGTGGCTGGCGAATACCGAAAACCTGCCCATCGCCATTCACCACGGATCATTGGATCGCGACCAGCGCCAGCGTGTGGAACAGGCCATGGTGTCAGGGCAATTGCGGGCGATTGTCTGCACGGGCAGTTTGGATTTGGGAATTGATTGGGGCGATGTGGATTTGGTGATCCAGATCGGTGCGCCCAAAAATGTCAAACGTTTGGTCCAGCGGATTGGTAGGGCCAACCACCGCTATAATGCACCATCCAAGGCGATCATCGTGCCCGCCAATAAATTCGAAATTGTGGAATGTCACGCCGCCCTGCAGGCTGTGATCGAAAATGATTTAGACGGCGATCCGAAACCGACGGGACCATTGGACGTATTATGCCAACACATTTTGTTGTGCGCCTGTTCCGGTCCATTCTACCCAGACGCCGTGTATCGCGAAATCAAATCAGCCGGTCCCTATGCCGCCATCAGCCGCGCCGCCTTTGACGATTGTTTGGATTTTTGCACCACCGGCGGCTATGCGCTGAAACGGTATGACCAATGGCACCGTCTGAAACAGATGCCCGATGGCAGCTATGTTTTGCGCGATCCGCGCAGCGCAAATCGCATCCGCATGAACAGCGGTACAATCCAAGACACCGATACTCTAAAGGTGCGCCTGCACAAATCGCGCGGCGGCAAACCCTTGGGCGAGATTGAGGAAAGCTTTGCCGCGACGCTGACCCCGGGGGACACATTTTTGATCGGCGGACAGGTGGTGCGGTTTGAATCCCTACGCGAAATGGTGGTCGAGGTATCGCGCGATGCCCGTAAAAAACCGAAAATCGCCACCTTTATGGGGACCAAATTTGCCACATCGACGCAACTCTGCGATCGGATTTTGACACTGTTTGAAACGGGCCAGTGGGCAGATCTGCCCATAGACACCCAAGATTGGTTACAAAAACAGGCCGAATTGTCAAACCTGCCGCGCCGCGACAGTTTGCTGGTGGAAACCTTTGAACGCCAAGGGCGCCATCATCTGTGTGTATTTGGGTTTGCGGGGCGTAATGCACAACAAACCTTGGGACTGCTGGTGACCCATCGTTTGGAACAACTCGGCAAAGCGCCCATAGGCTTTGTCACAAATGATTATGGTACGCTGATTTGGGGGCTAGAGCCGATCACCGACCCTGCCCCATTATTTGATCCTGTGGACATACAGACAGGGTTTGAAACGTGGCTATCGACCAATGCCGTAATGAAACGCAGTTTTCGTGCCGTGGCGACCATTGCAGGATTGATTGAACGCAACCTGCCTGGCCTGCGCAAAACGGGACGGCAGGCCACATTTTCATCCGATATATTATACGACACGTTGCAAAAATACGATCCCGATCATTTGCTGCTGCGGGTCGCAAAACAAGATGCCCTGTCTGGATTGGTTGATTTTGGCCGGATCGAACAGATGTTAAACCGTGTCCAAGGTCGGATCATTCACAATGCCCTGCCCCATGTATCCCCCTTTGCCGCGCCCCTGTTCCTTGAGGCTGGGCGCATATCGGTTGGTGGCGAGGCCATCGAACGCCTGATCGACCAAGAGGCCCGCGCCCTGTTTCGCGAAGCGGGGCTGGCGCAATAACCCTTGCATTTGGCAAGGTTTCGCGCCACTTGGTGGGGCATGTCAGGATATGAATTTGCATTTTGCGGATCAAAGTTTCACGCCCTTGCCAGTGGGGGCCTGTGGTGGCCTGTCCACCGTGTATTAATTGTATCTGACTTGCATTTGGGTAAAACCGAACGCCTGATGCGATTGGGGGGCCCCAGTCTGCCCCCCTATGAAATTCGCGATACACTACTGCGGCTGGGCCAAGACATCGACAAACACAATCCCGCCCATGTGATTTGCCTTGGCGACAGTTTTGATGATCTGGCCGCGATGCAGGCACTGGATCACGACGATCATATGTGCCTGACCCGATTACAGGCGGGGCGGCACTGGAGTTGGATTACAGGAAACCATGATGCAGGCCCCGTGGAATTGGGCGGGGACACCCGTGGCAGTATCCGAATTGATCAAATCACATTCCGCCATATTGCGGAACAGGGTATTGATGGTGGCGAAATATCAGGCCATTACCACCCCAAGGCGCGCATCACCCTGCGGGGTCATACCCTGTCGCGGCCCTGTTTTTTGGTGGATGAAAGCCGGCTGATTATGCCGCCCTATGGCACCTATACGGGCGGCTTGTTTTGCGATCGCCCCCCATTGCGCGATTTGATGTCCGATGGGGCAATTGCGATATTGACCGGCAAAACGGCGCAGCCCATCCCCATGCCACGATAAACAAAAATGCCCGACACATCCGTATCGGGCATCTGTCATTGCGCTGCAGGTCCGGCTATGCGGTTAATCCGCTGGGTTCGGGCAACCCATTGGCGCGACAACATGCAGTAACAGTGTTGGCCAACAGACAGGCAATGGTCATAGGGCCCACACCACCGGGGACGGGTGTGATTGCGCCGGCAACCTCGGCGCAGGATGCGTAATCGCAATCGCCCACCAATCGCGTGCCCCCATCGGGTTTTTCGATACGGTTAATACCGACGTCAATCACGGTGGCCCCGGGTTTGATCCAATCGCCGGGCACCATTTCGGGGCGACCGACAGCGGCCACAACAATATCGGCGCGGCGCACGACATCGGCCAAATCCTTGGTCCGTGAATGCGCGATTGTCACGGTGCAACTGTCGCCCAACAACAGCTGGGCCATGGGTTTGCCCACAATGTTTGAACGCCCGATCACAACCGCATCCATACCGGACAGCGACCCATGATAATCACGCAGCATCATCAAACAGCCCAACGGCGTGCAGGGCACCATTGATTTCTGACCCGTTCCCAACAAGCCTACGTTAGAAATATGGAACCCGTCCACATCCTTGGCCGGATCAATCGAATTGATCACCAAATCTTCGTCCAGATGCTTGGGCAATGGCAGTTGCACCAAAATTCCATGCACCTCGGGGTCGGTGTTTAGTGTGTCAATCAGCGCGAGCAAGGTTGCCTCGTCTGTGTCGGCGGGCAATTTGTGTTCGATCGATGTCATGCCAACTTCTACGGTTTGTTTTCCCTTGGATCGGACATAAACTTGGGATGCGGGATCTTCGCCGACAAGCACAACAGCCAGACCGGGGGTAATTCCGTGTTCATCTTTCAGTTTGGCGACGTGGTCTGCGACCTTGCCGCGCACAGTTGCCGCGAATGCTTTGCCATCAATGATATGGGCTGCCATCATTTTTCCCTTTGTCTCGATATGCGGGTCGTGCGTGACCCCAGAACAGAATTGCGGCCCTCGTAAGGGCCGCAATTTTTTTAGAACAAACCTTCGATCTGGCCGTCGGCGTTCAAACAGATTGTTTCTGCTGCGGGTTTGCGGGGCAGACCAGGCATGGTCATGATTTCACCACAGACCACAACAATGAACCCGGCGCCGGCGCTGATGCGCACTTCGCGGACCGGAACGCTGTGACCGGTTGGTGCCCCACGCAGGTTCGGATCAGTCGAGAAGCTGTATTGCGTTTTCGCCATACAGACGGGCAGATTGCCGTATCCTTGCTCTTCCCATTTTTTCAACTGATCACGGACGGATTTGTCCATCAATGCCTCGTCCGCGCGATAGATGCGTTTACAGATGGTTTGAATCTTATCTGCCAAAGGCATGTCATCTGCATAGATCGGGGCAAAGTTTGCCATATCCGCGTCTGCGATTTCTGCCACGCGTTTTGCGAGGTCCTCGGACCCTTCTGACCCCAGTGCCCAATGCTTGGATACGATCGCTTCGGCCCCTTGGCCTGCGACGAATGCTTTGACGGCTTCGATCTCAGCGTCGGTATCTTTGACAAAGTGGTTGATCGCGACAACAACAGGAACACCGAATGATTTCAGGTTTTCAATGTGACGACCTAGGTTCGCACAGCCTGCGCGCACCGCATCCACATTTTCCGCGCCCAAATCATCCTTGGCCACACCACCGTTCATTTTCATTGCGCGCACGGTTGCCACCAGAACAACAACAGACGGGGCCAGACCCGCTTTGCGGCACTTGATGTTCATGAATTTTTCAGCACCCAGATCAGCACCAAAGCCCGCCTCTGTCACAACATAGTCAGACAGTTTCAACGCAGTCTGTGTCGCGATAAGCGAGTTACAGCCGTGTGCGATGTTTGCGAATGGGCCACCGTGAACGAACGCAGGGTTGTTTTCCAAAGTTTGCACTAGGTTCGGCTGCATCGCATCTTTCAACAGAACGGTCATGGCGCCGTCTGCTTTGATGTCGCGGCAGAAAACTGGGCTGCGGTCGCGGCGATAGGCCACGATCATATTGCCCAAACGCTCTTGCAGATCTTCTAGATTTTTGGACAGACACAAGATGGCCATAACCTCAGATGCCACAGTGATGTCAAAGCCTGCTTCGCGTGGGAAACCGTTGGACACACCGCCAAGTGACGCTGTGATGGTGCGCAATGCGCGGTCGTTCATATCAACAACGCGGCGCCAAACAACGCGGCGTGTGTCGATTTCCAATTCATTGCCCCAATAGATGTGGTTGTCGATCATTGCTGACAAAAGGGAATGGGCAGAGGTAATCGCGTGGAAATCACCTGTGAAATGCAGGTTCATTTCCTCCATCGGGACGATTTGCGCATAACCGCCACCGGCCGCGCCACCCTTCATCCCAAAGTTTGGACCCAACGACGCTTCGCGGATACAGATCATCGCGTTTTTGCCGATGCGGTTCAGGCCATCGCCCAGACCCACGGTGGTTGTGGTTTTACCTTCGCCCGCAGGGGTTGGGTTGATCGCGGTCACAAGGATCAATTTCCCGTCCTTGCGGTCTTGTACCGAATTGATGAACTCTTGGCTGACTTTGGCTTTGTCATGGCCATAGGGCAGCAAATGTTCGGTCGGAATGCCCAATTTGGCGCCGATCTCTTGGATTGGTTTTTTGTTCGCTTCGCGTGCGATTTCAATATCTGTCTTAAAACTCATGGTGCTGGTCCCTTGTGTCCGTATGGGTGTGTCCGCATGGCTGTGTCCGCATGGGCGGCCGTTTCGTACAAGGGGGTGTATAGCGACAGAAATGCACGCTCTAGGCCGCATTTCCGACATTTCCCGCGCTTGTTGCGGCGAGCGGTCGCAGTTTTGTTTCCCATAGGATACAGGTTTTCAGCCTGCGCTATGAATTTGGGGCCCATTCCCGCTGGTCGGGGGCGTGCAACCGCAGCCGATCCCCCAGCCTGAGTCGCCCAGGCCGTTCCACCCAAGCGGTCACCCCCCGCAAACCTGCGGCCGCTGATTTGAACCGCTTGCCCGCCTGTGGGTCAATTGCGCTGATGACGCGGGCCGGTAAATGACAGGGGCGGTTTTGCATATCAACCGTCACAGTGGTGCCAGATTGCGATTGCAACCGCGCCGAGGGTGGCACATGCGAAAAATCTGGGATGCCACGCACGACCATGGTGGCCCCCAACCACGATGGGTCAATTTTGTCCAAACCGATCACTGCGGCGATCCGATCCAATTCATCCGCGCACAGAATGCTGATCTGGCGGGTGTTGCGAATGTCTGTCCCCCGCGGATATTGCGATGTCACACGCGAACACGATGGGCGCGTTAGACCCGCATGGGTATCGCCCTGAGGTCCGGCAAAGGTCAGGTCCAATTCGTCCAGCGGGTCGGATGTGATCCCGGCGTCCGGCGTTGTGACCGCACCCAGCCAAATGACATCGGCGTAATGGTCGGTTGGTTTTAACGCTGGCATTTATTCATCCCCCCATAATGTTGATGGAATTCGACGTTGTAGGGCCTGATCAAACTCTGTGCCATCAAACGCACCGCCCTTGGCTTCGGACAGGAAATCGCCAATGCTGGGCAGATCTAGGGTGCCATCGCGGGCCCACAGGCCTGCGCGGACAATTGATTTGGCACAATGCACATAGACCTGTTGCACCCGTATGATGACAACCGATTTTGGATGGTGTCCATTTTGCGCATATCGGTGACAGATATTTTTATCACGCGTGATGCGACCATGGCCAATCACGCGCACGACGTCCTGAACACCCGCGTTCAGAAACACTATCGACAGCGGCCCATCCAAAAGAATGTTGCGCAAACTGTCCAAACGATTATTGCCCCGCCAATCGGGCAGCGCCAAATGATGCGGATCCAGGACCTCCACGACAGGGCCATTGTCCCCACGGGGACTGATATCAACGCGGCCCTGCGCATGGGTGGCCAAGATGCAAAACCGTGACGCCGAAATCCAATCACGATACAGGGGTGTTATTTCGCGCGCCACCTTGTCCATCGCCGCGGCAGAGGGCGCATTGTAGAGTTCTGTTAATTCATCGACGGATTGAATATAGTCAATTTGGGTCAAATCCTGCATCTAACATCAATTCATTAGAACGTGCCTCAACACGTTGTTCCAGTGTTTTCAAAAATTCATCACGTTTCAAACCGGCTGGAATGATGGGTAAAAATTCAACCACCGCAGTGCCCGGTTTTTTGTAAATTCCAATGCGGGGCCAAAACACGCCCACGTTACAGGCCACGGGCAAACACTCTTGTCCTGTTTCTTCGTATATGACGCTGATGCCCACTTTGTAGGGTGTCTTGACCCCCGGGGCCACGCGGGTGCCTTGGGGGTAAATAATCAACTGACCCCCGGGCATTTTGCCGGATTTAACCTGTTCCATCATAGATTTTATCGCCTCGGCGCGACGCCCCCGATTTACGGGGATACAGGCCAGCCATTTGCCATACCATCCCAAAACAGGTGCCCAGCGCAGGGATGCCTTCATAATGAATTTGGGTTTAGGGGTCACGGATGTGATCATCAAAATATCCAAGAAACTTTGGTGCTTTGCACCGACCAAGATTTCGCGGTCTGGCACTGTGCCGCGCACCTCGGTTTTCAAACCAATCATCCAGCCCGCGGTCCACATCACCCATTTGGAATATCCACGCACGACACGATAGGCGAATTTACGATGAAGCAAAACGATGGGCGCACAGCCAATTCCCATCAACGCCATCATGACATACATTTGAACGGTGAATAACAACGACCGCACCCATTGGATGGCATATCCCATTACGACAATCCCTCTAATACTCTCATCGCTGCGTAGCGTGTTGCCAGCAATGCGACAAGCGCTAATACAGGCGGCACAGCGATCAACGCGGCCCATTCAAGACCCTGAAACCTAAGCCCGGACAGAACCGCGACATGATCCGCCGCCCCAGGCAGGGCAAACAAGGCAAGTGCCGCCAGCGCCACACCGACATTTGCCCCAACAAAGGCCCGCAACGTAAAGCGGCGTACAAAGGCAGCCGCGATATAATGATCCTTGGCCCCGATCAAACGCAGCACAGCAATCACCTGCGCATTTGCCGCCAATGCGGCGCGGGCGGCCAATATGACCATAGCTGCCGTTGTCAGACCGATGACCCCAATACACACCATCGCCAACCACGACAAACGCCCCGCCGCCTGCACCAGGGGTTTGCGCCAACGCGCATGATCATCCAACACCGCGCCTGGCGCCTCGGCGGCCAAACGCAACCGCAGACCCGCCGCGTCAAAGCCCGCTTCATCCTCGGTAATGTCGATCAGGCGGGGGATGGGCAAATCCTCCAACGGCAGATCGGTCCCAAACCACGGTTGCAACAGGTTTTGTTGTTCCTCGGCTGTCAGACTACGGGCCGTTTGGATACCCGGCGTGGTGGCCAGGATGTCCAGAACGGCTGCAACCTGCATTTCCACTTGGTCCGCGGGGGCAGAAATGCGCACAGTCGCCGTTTGCGCCAATGCAGCCGACCACCGTTGCCCCAATCGGTCCGCCGCCAGCGACAAAGCCAGCGCAAAGACCACCAAAAACCCCATGGCCCCAGCGGTAAAACCGGTTAAACGGGCGGTCACCCCTGTGCTGGGCACCACGCGATCGCGCTGGAAATCAGGGCGGATCAATTCCAATATTTCACGCAGCAGCGACATCATAAATTGGCCCCCGCCAGTTGCAATTTTTTGTTTGAAATCCGTAAAATCCGCGCCTGAACCTGTGATTTTGCAGACCGGATCAGGCTTAGGTCATGTGTGGCGATCACAACGGTTTTGCCCAATTTGTTCAGCTCGACCAAGAGGGTTAACAAACGTTCAGACATTTCCCAATCGACGTTGCCTGTGGGTTCATCGGCGATGATAATATCGGGTGACATAATAATCGCCCGCGCCAATGCCGCACGTTGGCGTTCGCCCCCCGATAATTCCGGCGGTAATGCCTTGGCACGATGGGTCAAGCCGACCCAAGCAATCAGTTCCTTCAGATTGGCATCCTCGGCCAGGGTCGCGCTGCCGGATACGGACAGGGGCATTGCAATGTTTTCCTGAACGGACAGATGATCAATAAATTGGCAATCTTGGTGAACAACACCAATGCGGCGTCGAATTTGCGCAATATCATCGCGTGACATGGTGGTGACATCCTGTCCGAACAGGCGTATGGCGCCCTTGGTTGGGAACAGCGCGGCATAGCATAATTTCAACAACGTCGTCTTGCCCGCGCCAGATGGTCCGGTCAGAAAATAAAACCCGCCCTGAACAATGGCCAGTGACATATCCGACAAAAGTTCCCCGCCACCATAACTGTAGGCAGCGCCATCTAGATCAATCACCGTTCAAACCCCAAGATTGGTTGCATCATTGTGTGTTGTGACTTAACATCTCGTTCAAGAAAATCCTATAATTATCTTATATTAGTGCTTTAACAGATTTATTTGTTTCCTTAAACTAACTGTCACAGATGTATGAACAGGGATGTAACCGAATGCGATTGACCTGCCCAAATTGCACAGCGCAATACCAAGTACCCGCGGATGCCATTCCCGAAAATGGCCGTGATGTACAATGTTCGGCCTGCGATCATACGTGGTTTCAATCGGGCACAATCGACACGGCGGCGGCGGCACCAACCGCACCGATCACGGCCCCACCTGTACGGGATAAGAATGCCGATGACACACCCGCCTCTGCCCCGGATACATCCACCGACGCCCCCACTACGGCGGCTCAGTCCGATGATCTGGATTTCGAACGTCAATTAACCGAATCCTTGGGGCGGTCAGACCCTGCACACACATCCGAGCAAGACACCATCCCAGAGCCGGCACCAGAGACAGACATCGCGCCAGACACCAAGACGCAGGATACAGGTGATGATGCAACCACCGTTAAACCGAAATTGCCCAAACGGAAATTGGATCCGCAGGTTGCAAACGTCCTAAGAGAAGAGGCCGAGCGCGAAAAACGCGCGCGTCTTGCGGCACAAGAACAAGACCAGGACACCGAAACCGGTCAGGCCATCCCGGATGTGGCAGAACAAACACCGCAGAGCGATGCACAAACCCAAACCGCGCAAGATGCCGAAGAGTTGGATGAGATCGTCATATCCCCCGAGCCCAAGCGCAAAAAAATCTATCCCCCAAATCTGGATGACTTGGACGATTTATATAATCAAACCGCCGATACCGCTGACCAAGTCCAAGGCGACACCCTGCCCGATCCAGATGATCTGAAATCATCTTTGCAGGACGATGGGGATGATGTGACGATTTTGGGCGCCCCGGATACCTCAGAGGAACCCAAAGAAAAATCAAACCGGCGATCCGGGTTTATTCTGGCCTTTATCGTGTTAGCTGCTGGTTTTTGGCTGTATTCAAATGCGGCCGCCGTGGCCGAGGCCATTCCACAAACAAAAATGGCCCTGCAAGTTTTCGTATTATCGGTCGACACGATACGCGATGGGTTGAACGTGTTTGCAGCGTCCATCGTAACGCTTGTTTCGGGATGGTTGGCCTAGAACTGATCCAACAGACGCTTTAGATAATCGCGTTCCACATCGGGACGCTGATTGTCATTGGCGCGTTTTCTGATTTCACCCAATAATTTCTGGGCTTGGCGCGCAAAATCCTGGGCGGGGCCTGTCGCTTGGGCCGTCCCTGAACGGCCATCGCGCCCCTGTGGTCGGCCCAATGGATCACGCTGATCGCCACCCTGATCAGTGGCGGCCTGCCCTTGACCCTGTTGATCCGGATTTGCCTCGGCCAAGGCGCGATCCATATCGCGCAGCCCCTGTCGCAGGGTTTCCATGGCATCGGCCTGTTCATCCAGCGCGCGGTCCAGATCACCGTCGCGCAACGCCTGTTCTGCGCGGCGCATGGCGTCTTGGGCGTCCTCCAGCGCTTGGGCGCTGTCGCGTCCGGCCTGATTTGGGATGTTAGGCAACCGATTGCGGCCCTGCTCTAATTCGTCCGACAGCTGCGCTTGGCGATCGGCCAATGACGGGTTCGAACCTTCGCCACCCTGCTGGCCATTTTCGGGATCTTGGCCCTGACCATCACCTTGCCCATCCCCTTGTTCTTGGCCTTGCCCTTGGCCCTGACCCTGCTGGTTCCCTTGGGGGGCGAACTGGTCTTGTAATTGCTGAAAGGCATCATCAGACAATTGTTGCTGGTCGCGCAGGGTTTGCGACAGATCATCCATGGGGGATCCTTGACCTTCGCCACCCTGCCCGCCTTGGGCGATTTGCATGTTTTCCATCATCTGCTGCAATTCTTGCAACGCTTGCTGTGCCTCGGCCATGCGGCCCTGTTCCATCAATTCCTGAATACGATCCATCATCGCCTGCAAATCGGCCTGATCCATTTGCATCATATCCTCGGGCGATCCCTGGGCAAAGTCGCGATCCGGATTATCACGGCGGTCGCGTTCAGCCTGTTGGCGCAGTTGGCGCAGATAATTTTCATTGGCCTCGCGCAGCTCTTGCATCAGGCGTTCGATTTCTGTGTCGCTGGCGCCGTTTTTCATCGCCTGTGACAACCGTTCTTGCGCGGCGCGCATACGTTCCAGCGCATCATCGACATCACCCTCTTCTATTGAAATGGCGAAATCCCATAGGGCTTGGGCCAATTCGGGGCGGGCGGTGTCCAAGGTGTCGGTGTCAATCGCGCGTTCCAATTCGCGCAAAATGGTGCGCAGCGATAAATAATCGCTTTCTTTGCGGAACGCGCCTTGGGCATCATAGGTCAGCGCCCGGATCATACGGGCCACGCGTTTTGCATTGTCGCGAGACCACATTAAATCGCGGCGCTGTTCGATCACCGCAGCCGCCATCGGATCAAAGAATTTACGCGCGGGCAATGCATCGACCGATATCACAATCTGCCCCACTTGGTCAGATTGATCGCGCGCGCGCAGGGTCAGCGTCACGGGCAAATGCGCCAAGGCGGATTGGGAATGGTCCTCGATCCAGTCTAGGGTGAAATCACGGGTTTGACCGTTAAATGGCAAAGGCAGATCAAAATTCTGGACCTGTTCGAAATCTGGATCCGCCACCAATCCAAATCGACGATCCACACGCGATAAATCCAGTTTCAATTCAGCTGTTGCCGCCGTGACCCCGAAATCATCCTGTGCCATGAAATCCAAGGTGGTTTCACCAAAAAATTCCGTCTGAAATTGTCCCGATGTCGAAATGACAGGCGCCTGATCGGCACGCAATGCGATGGCCCAGGTCCTGTCCGATATGGCCAATGTGCCCGACTGCGCAATCGTAAACCGAACATCTGTGCCGCGGCCCTGTTCAGGCTGGGGGGACGCGTCGGACAGGGTGTGCGTCACCGCATCAAGGGTCAGATCACCATAAAGACGTATATCAACAACACTGCCCTGCAGCACCTCAATGCGATCCAGCCCCCGCAATTCATTCAGATAAAGCGTCGGCAATCCGGAATACGGCGGCGGGGTGATCCAGCCGTCCCATGATGCAGCAGCAATCGTTTGGGATGGTGTCGCCTGGCTGGGCGATGCGGGCGAACCAAAATTGCCAAACAAAACCCCGACTGTCGCAACCAAAACCGCAACCAATGTCAGACCGGCGCGATCATAATGGGCCAAACCAATGGTGACCTGCGCGGGATTTGCGGTCTCTGCCTCGGACCTAAGCGATGATAAATGCCTGTGCCATAAGGCGTCTGCATCGGCGGATGGCCCCGCTGCCGCATAGGACGGGTTGGACAAAAATGAAATCGGCCGATTGGGCAGGGTTTCATCAACCCGTTTCACCGCCGCCGAAAACCGTGGCCGTTGAAACCGATAGACGCCCCAAAGGCCCGCGATCACAATCGCCACTGTGCCCACGATGCCCAGCGCAGTCGCCGACACCACATGCGGCATGTCGCGCAACAGCGCAAACAGGCCCAAGGTCACGCACAAAACGCCAAACATTGGCCAAAACGAAACAACCCCGCCCCTGATCCACAGATACAGGTAGGTGCGCCAGATGGCCCGTTTGGCCCTTGGCAAATCCTCTAGGTGGTCAAAAGGTTTCAGCCACGTCCTCCTTTGCGGTTTATGCAAGCCACATAGGAATAGTATCGCGATTTATCATTTCGTCAAAGGTTGGTCGCGCACGGATCACGGCAAAGTCACTGCCATTTACCAAAACCTCGGGGATTAGGGGGCGCGAATTGTATTCACTGGACATCACCGCGCCATAGGCACCGGCCGAGCGGAAGGCCACCAAATCATCCGACGCCAGACGCGCCATATCGCGCCCCTTGGCAAAGGTATCACCGGATTCGCAGACCGGCCCCACGATATCATATTTGGTCTGCTCCTGACCCGCGGCAGGTTCTAATACAGGGACAATATCGTGATGCGCCTCATACATTGCGGGGCGGATCAAATCGTTCATGGCCGCGTCCAAGATCAAGAATTCGCGATCTTCGCCCTGTTTGACATAGATGACGGATGACACCAACAGACCCGCATTGCCCACAATCAAACGCCCCGGTTCGATTTCGATTTCGCAATCCAAATGCCCCAGAACACGTTTGACCATCGCACCATATTCGCTGGGCAAAGGCGGGGTTTCATTGGATCGGGTATAAGGGATGCCCAACCCACCCCCCAGATCCAAGCGGCGGATATTATGCCCGTCTGCACGCAGCTGTTCGACCACCTCGGCCACTTTGGTATAGGCGGCCTCAAAAGGGGCCAATTGGGTCAGCTGGCTGCCAATGTGGACATCAATTCCGACGATTTCGATATTGGGCAGGGCCGCGGCCATTGCGTACACTTCGCGCGCGCGTGAAATGGGAATGCCAAATTTGTTTTCTGATTTACCAGTGGCAATTTTCGCGTGCGTTTTGGCGTCAACATCTGGATTGACGCGAATGGTGATGGGCGCGGTCACGTCCAATTCAACGGCCACACGGGAAATCACCTGCATTTCCGGTTCGCTTTCAACATTGAATTGACGAATGCCACCGGTTAGGGCCGCGCGAATTTCATCCGCGGTTTTGCCCACACCCGAAAACACAATGCGATCACCGGGAATGCCAGCCGCCTTGGCGCGTGCGTATTCGCCCCCCGACACCACATCCATACCGGCACCCAAATCGCCCAAGGTTTTCAAAATGGCCTGATTGGACGCGGCTTTCATCGCGTAGCACACCAAATGGTCCATTCCTGCCAGCGCATCATCAAACAGCTGAAAATGCCGTGTCAGCGTCGCGGTGGAATAAACGTAAAACGGCGTGCCAACGGCCGCCGCGATTTCGGTCAGGGCGACGTCTTCGGCGTGCAAAACGCCATCTTTGTATAGGAAATGGTCCATGGGTCCTCGGGTCTATCTTAACACATCGCGAATGCGATCAATCGCGCGCAGGATGTTATCTTTGCTGTTGGCATAGGAAAATCTGACGTAACCTTCGCCGTATTTTCCAAAACTTGTGCCTGAAATGGTGGCAACGCCGGCCTGGCCCAAAAACAGGTCTTGGGCCTGTTGCGATGTCAAACCGGTGCCTGTGATATTGGGAAAGGCATAAAATGCCCCCGCCGCATCGGTGCAGGTGACACCCGGCAAATCATTCAACGCCGCCACGATGGTGTTGCGCCGGTCATCAAATTGGGCGACCATGTCATGCACGGCATCCTGCGGCCCCGTTAATGCCGCCAACCCCGCATATTGGGCCGAGGCATTCACACAAGAATGATCATTGATACACAACCGTGTCACAGGATCGACCATTGCATCAGGCCAGACCGCAAACCCCATGCGCCACCCTGTCATGGCATAGGTTTTTGACCAACCGTCCAAAACGATCAAACGATCGCGAATTTCGGGATAATTCAACAAACTGACATGTTCGCGGCCATCGTATAACATCTGGCTATAGATTTCGTCAGACATCAGCGCCACATGCGGATGGTTTTGCAAACCCGCCACCAATTTATCAATTTCTGCCTTGGGCGTCACACCCCCCGTTGGGTTGGCGGGGCTGTTGATGATAATCAACCGTGTGCGTTCGGTAATTTGCGACAACACTGTGTCCGCATCGAAGGCAAACCCGTTTTCTTCGCGCAGCTCAATTGGGACGGGGGTCGCGCCGGAATATTTAATCACCGATTCATAGATTGGAAAGCCGGGGTTGGGATACATGATTTCCGCGCCCGCTTCGCCAAACATCAGAACGGCAAAAAACATGGTCGGCTTGCCCCCTGGCACAACAATGACATTATCGGGATTGACCGATGCGCCATGGCGTTTTTCCAGATCCGCAGCCACGGCGTGTCGCAATTCGGGCAAGCCGTTTGCGGGTGTGTATCCGTGATGACCGTCCTGTAACGCCTTGATGCCCGCCTGAACAATGTGATCAGGGGTTTTAAAATCGGGCTGTCCAATGCCAAGGTTAATGATGTCACGCCCCTGCGCGGCCAAGGCATTGGCCCGCGCCAAAACCATAAATGCAGATTCCGTGCCCAAACGGGATATCCCGGATGCAAATCTAAGTTGGGTCATTGTCAGCCTCGTGAAAATGTTATTCTGAGTGTACCTGTGGCGGTCTGGGGGCCCCGTCAATACCACAGGCAGAAATTAGGATAAGTGCCAAGATAATGCCGATGACACGCATCATTTCAAAACATCTTTCCAGCGCTGGATTTGTACCAACACCTGTGCCGGCGCAGTGCCCCCATAGGACACCCGCGATTTGACCGAATTATCAACCGTTAGCACCGAATAAACGTCATCGGTAATCGATGTGTGAACGGTTTGCATATCGGCCAATGACAGATCCGCCAAATCACAGCCCTGTTTTTCGGCCAATGCAACCAAGCTGCCCGTGACATGATGGGCATCGCGGAATGGCATATTGATCGCGCGCACCAACCAATCGGCCAAATCAGTCGCGGTCGAAAACCCTGATCCCGCGGCGGCGGCCAGATTATCGACGTTGGCGGACATATCCTTGACCATACCCTCCATCGCGGCCAAGGCCAGCATCAGGTTATCGGCGGCATCAAAGACCTGTTCTTTGTCCTCTTGCATGTCCTTGGAATAGGCCAGCGGCAACCCCTTCATCACCATCATCAGGGCAACGTTGGCCCCAAAAATCCGGCCAACCTTGGCGCGGATCAATTCGGCGGCATCGGGGTTTTTCTTTTGCGGCATGATCGAGGATCCGGTCGAAAACCGATCCGACAGGGTGACAAATCGGAATTGCGCGGACGACCAGATCACCAATTCTTCGGCAAAACGGGACAGGTGCATTGCGCAAATGGACGCGACCGACAGGAATTCCAACGCAAAATCACGATCACTGACCGCATCCAATGAATTGGCGGTGGGGCAGGCAAACCCCAAATCCGCCGCCGTCATATGGCGATCAATCGGGAATGATGTCCCTGCCAAGGCAGCCGATCCCAGCGGACATTCATTCATCCGCGCGCGTGCATCGCGCACCCGTGACAAATCGCGCCCCAGCATTTCAACATAGGCCATCATGTGATGCCCCCATGTCACAGGTTGCGCGGTTTGCAAATGGGTAAACCCAGGCATCACCCAATCTGCGCCCTGTTCGGCCTGAACCAACAGCGCATTGATCAAGGCCAGCAGACCCGTTTCAAAGGCATCAAATTGGTCGCGCACCCACAAGCGAAAATCGGTGGCCACCTGATCATTGCGGGACCGTGCCGTATGCAACCGGCCTGCAGGTTCGCCAACAATGTCCTTTAGGCGCGCTTCGACATTCATGTGAATATCTTCCAAAGCGGCAGAAAATTCGAAATTTCCCGACTGAATTTCTGACAATACTGTGAGCAGGCCTTCCCGAATGGCGGCAGCTTCGTTATCTGTGATAATGCCTTGGGCTGCCAACATGGCGGCGTGAGCTCTTGAACCGCGGATATCCTGTTCTGCCAAACGCTGATCAAACCCGATGGATGCATTGATCGCTTCCATGATGGCGTCTGGACCTGATGCGAACCGGCCACCCCACATTTGGTTTGAGGATTTATTTGACATTTCGTTACCTTTCGGAGGGTTTATGCGTCTAACTGGTTTAACTGTTCTTTATACGGCCTTGGCCATCGGTGCAAACGCATCATTTGTTTCGGCACAGGATTTTTCGCCTTTGGCGGATCTGAAAACGGGTGATATGAAAAAACTGGTTTTACATACGGATGCAAAACCAGTGGCGCAAACGGTATTTTTCGATCAATCTGGGGTTGAACTGACCCTCTCTGATTTTCAGGGCAAAACGACCGTCTTGAATCTTTGGGCCACTTGGTGTGCGCCGTGTCGTGCCGAAATGCCATCGCTGTCAGAATTGCAAACCAAACTTGGGGGCGATGATTTCCAAGTCGTCACAATCGCCGCAATGCGCAATTCGGCCGCAGCGATTGATGCATTTTTTAGCGAAATTAACGTCGACAATTTGCCCAAGCACCAAGACCCGAAAGGCGCATTGACCCGCAACCTGTCCGTTGCAGGATTGCCTGCAACTTTGTTGATCGACGACAGCGGTCAAGAGGTGGGACGCCTGTTAGGCGATGCCCATTGGTCCAGCCCAGACGCATTGGCATTGATCGGAAAATTCATAGAGTTAGACAAATCGAATGAATAAAAAAAACGGGCGCCGAAGCGCCCGTTTGTTTGTTATGGTCATTCGAATTTAGGGGATCAGTAGCGACCGAACCCACGTTCATCAAGGTCCAGACCCGAC